>NZ_CP121647.1:5812500-6553542 GCF_029714305.1 Bradyrhizobium sp. CB3481 | reverse complement strand
GGGGCAGCCAAGCCGCTGGCCAAGGAGCGCTGGGCGGGCGGCGTCGACAGCGTCGGCTCGACCACGCTCGCCAACCTGCTGTCGATGACGAAATATGGCGGCGCCATCGCCGCTTGCGGCCTCGCCGCCGGTATGGATCTGCCGTCGTCCGTTGCACCGTTCATTTTGCGCGGGGTGTGCCTTCTGGGCATCGATTCCGTGATGTGTCCGCTACCCCAGCGAAAGCTTGCCTGGAACCGTCTCGCCAGTGACTTGGACAAGACCAAACTGGCTGATATCACTCAGGAAATTAACCTTGACCAAGTCATTGGAACCGGAGCACAAATCCTGGCGGGCCAAGTCCGCGGTCGAATCGTGGTAAAAATTGTCTAACGCCGTTCAGACTTTACCAACCAACGTGCTTCAATGTCGCCACGGTTGGTATGGTAAGCAGCGGGTAAAGGCAGCATGAGTCCGGTACGTTGGGGTCCCGGTTTCACGCTCACGCCGAGGCGGGCGCCCGCGCTCTTGTAAAGTTGGAGTAGCTGCATGCTTGCGCGTTTGGTTCTGGGGGCCGTCACGGCAGTCGCGACGATCGTTCCTGCGGTGGCCGGGATGATGAACGCTGACGAGGCACGCAGGTTTGTCAGCGGCAAGGTTTTCGCCTTCACCTGTTTCGACGGCACCCGTGGCGCGGGGCGCATTCTCGACGATCTCGGCGCTGCCGGTTCGATCCAGTTCAGCGGCTCGGGCCCGATCCGCCATGTGCGCCTGCCGGGGAATACGCTGCAGATTCGCGGCCAGTCCGTCTGCGCCTCCATCAAGGGCCTGCCGTTCGAGCCGTGCTTCAACCTCGACAAGCGTGACGACCGCTCGTTCCGCGGCTCCGTTTCGGGCATGGGCTTTGCCTATTGCGATTTCCGCCACCAGGGCGCCTCGCAGATGCTGATGGCGCGCTCCGTTTCGCGGCCGCGCTCATTGCATCGCCGGGATGAATCGTCGCGCGCGGCGGCCGATGCGCGTGCCGAGGTGACGGCGCGGGTCGAGACTCCCGCGGTCGAGAGCGCCAAGCTTGAGCCGGTGAAGCCCGAGCCGGTGAAGTCCGAACCGGCCAGGACCGAGGGCGCGCCGGAGCTGCGCCGGTCGACCGATTGATCGCTGACGGCGGCGTCCGGCCGCCGGATTTTCTGCCATTCCATCGCTGTCGCAGTTGCGGGAGCCCGTAGTCATACGGGCGCGCGCATTCACGCCATGGTAGCGAATCTGGCTCGAAATGACCGGCATAGAAGGCCGGGAGGCGGCCCAAACACAGAGATTACCTATGCCGCTGTATTTTTTTCGGATCAGCCATGGCAGCTACGCCGGTGCGTCCGATCAGGGGGCCGAATTCGAAACCCGCGAGGCCGCCTGGGCCGAGATGACCAAGGTCTGCGGTAACCTGCTGGGAAGTCTTTCGCGCAGCCTGAAGCAGAACGCCGAGTGGCAGATGGAGCTGCTGGACGAGGCCAAGCGGCCGGTGTTCAGGATTCGCCTGGTCGCCGAATCCATTGGTTGATGCTCCAGCCCGGGCGAGGTGCGCGACCCGAGTAATTCTACGGAGCGGCAATTAACTCTCGTTTGGAATCTGCGGCTTACCACTGCCGAATATTCCCGGCGCATCGAAGATTGACGGTCGTTCCCTCATAATTCAGTGGCGCCAGTCTCCAACTTCGAGAGCAGCCGCTGATGTCCGCCCTTTCCATTCGCGCCAAAGTCATTGCCGTGATCGCATTCATGCTGATCGCGATGTCCGGCATGGGCTTTCTGACAATCCGCAGCATGCAGACGATCAACGCCCACACGGTGGAAATCGCCGGTAACTGGCTGCCGAGCGTCCGCGTGCTCGGTGAGCTGCGCGCCGACATCAACCTGTTCCGTATTGCGCTCCGCGCCCATGTCATGGCGGAAACGCTGGAGGCGAAGGCCGCTAACGACAAGCGGCTGGCCGGCATCCTCGAGAGGATTGCAAAGGACCGCAAGGCTTACGAGCGCTCGATTGCCACGGCGGAAGAGCGTTCGTTGCACGAGAACTGGGTGCGCGCCTGGGACAGATACATCACGGGCGTGCAGGAAGTCATTGAGCTGTCGCGCGCGAGCATCGGCCGCATCCCGCATGAGGCGAGCGAGGCCATCTCCAAGAAGGTCGCCGTCATCGCCGCGGAATCCGATGCGTTCCTGGAAAAATCCATCGACCTGAACAACAAGGGCGCGGACACCGCGACCAGGCAGGCCGCCGAAGGTTACAACTTCGCCTTCTGGCTGGTTTTGTGCATTGTCGCCGCGGTTGTCATCTGCGGCATCGGCGTCGGGGTCTATCTCGTCCGCGATCTGTCGCGCGGCATTGCTTCCATCGTAAAACCGATGCAGGCGCTCGGAAACGGCGATCTGTCCGCCGAAGTGGCGCGCCGCGGCGAGAAGACGGAGATCGGCGCGATGGCCGATGCCCTGCAGGTTTTCAAGGATGCGTTGATTGCCAAGAAGGCGGCCGACGAAGCCGCAGCCCGCGATGCCGAAGCCAAAATCGAGCGCGGCCGCCGCGTCGACACCATCACGCGCGACTTCGAAGCGATGATCGGCCAGATCGTCGAAACTGTTTCCTCGGCATCGACCGAGCTCGAGGCGTCGGCAGGCACGCTGACTTCGACCGCCGAGCGCGCGCAGGAGCTCGCCACCACCGTCGCCTCGGCTTCGGAAGAGGCCTCCACCAACGTGCAGTCGGTCGCCTCGGCCACCGAGGAAATGGCATCCTCGGTCACCGAGATCAGCCGGCAGGTGCAGGAATCCGCGCGAATGGCCGGAGATGCCGTGGATCAGGCCGCACGAACCAATGACCGCGTCAGCGAACTGTCGAAGGCGGCCGCGCGCATCGGCGACGTGATCGAGCTGATTAACAACATCGCCGGCCAGACCAATCTGCTCGCGCTCAATGCAACCATCGAGGCGGCACGCGCCGGCGAGGCCGGCCGCGGCTTTGCGGTCGTTGCGTCGGAAGTGAAGGCGCTGGCCGAACAGACCGCGAAGGCGACCGGCGAGATCGGTCAGCAGATCACCGGCATCCAGGCCGCGACCGAGGACTCGGTTTCTGCGATCCAGGAAATCTCCGGCACGATCGGCAAGCTCTCCGAAATTTCCTCGGCCATTGCAGCCGCGGTGGAAGAGCAGGGCGCGGCAACGCAGGAAATCTCGCGCAACGTGCAGCAGGCCGCGGCGGGAACGCAGATGGTCTCCGCCAACATCACCGACGTGCAACGCGGCGCGACCGAGACGGAGACGGCCTCTTCGCACGTCCTGTCCGCGGCGCAGCTGCTGTCCGGCGACAGCAACCGACTCAAGGTCGAGGTCGCCAAATTCCTCGAATCGGTCCGCGCCGCCTAGCGATCATTCTCCTGCCGGTGCGGCCGGAGCAGCCGGCACCGGCGCCTGCCTGCGAAACAGGATTCGCTGATACAGCCAGCCGATCGCCACCAGCACCAGGCCGAGGCACATGAAGGACAGCGCCCGGTAGACACCGGTGAGCGTCGACATGTCGATCAGGAACGCTTTCAGGATCGTCAGCCCGATAACCACGGCGGACGCCAGCCGCGCGCGCTGCGAGTTAACGACGATGCCGATGCCGAGCAGCGCTACGCCGAACGCGAGATAGGCGATCGAATAGGTGTATTGTTCCGCGCCGCTGGTCGGGCCATCCGAGATGACCGCGCCGTGATAGATTCGCCTGATCTCAAACGTCACATAGGCCAGCGCGAGAACAAGTGCGGCGGCTGCGATCGTGTTGGCGTAGACGACCGGACGCTGGCCGGCCACGGCGTAGGACAACAGCAGCGCGAGCACCGCGGGCAAGGCGTAGCCGAGCAGCAGCAGGTTGATCACGACGCCGCCGACATCGATCCACCCGAGCATCGGGTTCTCCAATAGCAGCAACCCGAACAATGTTGCGAGGCCGGCGAAGGCCGTCAGCAGGATCGCGCCGGCGTTGTGAATGACGCTGCCGGTACGGAGGCACAGCCGCTCCAGCCCGATCGCCATGGCGAGCGCCACGCAGACCTGCAGCGCGATCTCAGTGAGACCTGCGCTCGCGTAATAGACGTCGCCATGATTCACCGCGTGGCGGATTTCCATGAACGCCAGCAGCACCGTGAACAGGATCGCTGCAGATTCCACCGTCCGCAGCGGCGCATCATCGCCGCCGCGACGCAACAGGATGCTGCCCGCCCAGAATGAGGCGGCAGGGATGCCATAGCCCCACAACAGCCAATTGAAGATCGGCGTGGTGCCGACGGCATGGCCGACGATGCGCGGTTCATAGCCGATGCGCAGCACGACGATGCCGGCGAGGACGGCGGCGAGCGTGCGCAGGAATGGAATCGGCCGCTGGGTCGAGATCCAGGCCGTGCCTGCCGACATCAGCGCGAGCGCGATCGTCAGCCAGCCTTTTTCGAGCGCAAAGGTCAGCGCCAGTGCCAGCGCCGCGAGGGTGCCGGTCGCAAACAGCGCGATCGCGGCCTGCAAGCCTGGACGGTCCTCGCGCTTACTGAGGATCTCGGTCGCCGCGGCATTGGCCGCGGCCAGCAGCACCGCGAGAATCGCAAACGGGATCGAGCGGTCGAGAAGCGCGATGCGGGCATAGAGAGCGACCAGCAGCGCCAGCGGCGTGAACACGGCCGCTGCCGACCAGATCACCGGTATGATCGGCCCGGTGGAGCGGCCTTGCGCCAGGAAGCCAGCGATCCCAAAGCCCGCGGCGAAGATCGCGGCCGATATCAAATGCACCGACACCGATCCGTCCGTGGCGCTCGGTCCGATGCCCTGCAGCGGCCCGCCGGGCAGCACCAGCATGTCGGAGTTGGCGCGAACCGCCCATTCGGCGAACACGACGAAGACCAGCGCTGCAGCGGCGCCGACGGCGCCGGTGGCGGCATCGCTGCGCCAGGCGACCAGGAGACTGCCGGCCACCAGCACGCCGAACACGACCATCGCCATATCGGCATGAAAACTGTTCAGCACAATCAAGGTGGCGCCAAGCAGATAGGCCGCCAGCGAACCGGACGAAATCGGCTCGACTTCGCCGGCGTCGGCCGGCGGGCCGAACATGAAGCCGCACACCACGAGTAATGCAGCGAGAATGAAGCCGACGAGCACGTGGAACGCATGCGGGCCGACCATCGACGGGCCGCATTGCAAGCAGGGGAATGTCCACAACAGCGCGAAGGCAATCGTGGTGACCGCGAGCCAGCGCCACAGCCGGACGCGCGCCAAGCCAAAGGCTGCGGCGGTGACGATCGCGAGATAGATGTAGAGCGCCCAGAAGTCGGGCTTGCCTGAGGACACCAGAACTGGCGTCGCGAACGCGCCGACGATGCCGAGGCCGGCGAGCGCCGGGCCATGCAGCAGTGCTGCGGCCAGCGTGCCCATCGCCACCAGACCTAGCAGGACGAACGCGGTGGCAGGCACCAGGAAGTCATATAGCGCGTAGGCGGCGTACACCGTCGCGAACGCCACCGCCGTTCCGGCAGCGGTCAGGATCGCCGGGATATTGGCGATTGGCAGCGCGGCAATGGAAGACACGCTCTCCTTGCGGCGCGTCCATTCGCCGGCCAACAGCAGGGCCAGCGCGAACAGTCCGCCCAGAATGGTGCGCACGCCGGGGCCGAGCAGGCCGGCCTCGATCGAATAGCGCACCATGAAGAAGCCGCCCAGGGCAAGCGTCAGGCCGCCGACCCACACTACCCATTGGGTGCCGATGGTTTCCTCGAAGCCGCGGCCCGGCTGCGGGAGCGGGGGAGGCGGCGGTGGCGGTGTCGCGCCGCCTGCAGCTTGCTCCGGGGCTTCGGAGGGCAAAACGGGCGCAGCAGATTCGATCTCGGGAAGAACAGGCGGCGGTGTCGGCGCGGCGGCCGCGGTCGAAGCCGGCGGCAGGCTCTGCTCGAATTGTTCAAACGGCGTGAGCGGCGGAGGCACGGGTGGCGCGACGGTGGCCGGCGCGGCCTGGATCGCCTCCAGGCGTTGGCGCAGCTCCGCCACCTGATTCATGGCCTTCCGCGCGAAAATCAGCGCGACAATTGCTATTACGAGCGCGAAGAAAACGAAGGGGTCTTCGAACATCAGGCCTCCCGGCGGGCGCGTCAGGGCGCTAACCGGCCATGTCGGCGGCCCGGCTGCAATCCTCTGTGGGGCTTTGCCCGCTAAAAGTTCAAATCAAGCCCGGGCAATGTCGCACGCTTCGCAGCAACGGATATGGCTTTTTCGTGCCACAGCCGTGGGGAGTGCACAGGTTCTATTCCAGATCGAGCTGGAAGGGCCGGCCTTCGACGGTCATGCTGCCAGGGCCCATTTCATCGAGCGCGCGCAGCATCCGCCCCTCGCGTCCCAGCGCCTTGTCGGCGAGGCTGACGATCAGCCGGTTGGGCGAGGCGATGGGCGAGCGTGCCCGGATTTGCCGAGCAATCTCGATCTCGTCGCGGTTCGGATTGAGCGCGCAGGCCGCGGCGAAGGCGCTCGCCGTCGAGCGGCTGATGCCGGCATAGCAATGCACGACCATCGGCGCGCTGCGGTCCCAGCCGCGGACAAAATTGAGCACCCGCTCGATGTGCTCGACCGACGGCGCAACGAAGCCGTCCATCTGCTCGATAATGTCGTCCATCGACACCTTGAGGTGGTTGGCCTCGAGCACCGAAGCCGGACGCTGCACCTGGTCGACATTGGCCATCACGGTGAGAATATGGCTGGCGCCGGTGGCCCGCACGGTCTCGGGAAGTGCGGCAAGCGAGCAGACGTGAAGCATGATGATCCCTAAAGACGTTCCCTGAGCAGGCTTTTGCCGGGATTATAGGCCCGGTGACCGGGCGGTGAAAGCAGGTTTGGGATAGCCGATCAACCAAGCAGGAGGCTAAATCGGGCCAAAAACTGCTTCTCGGCCCGGGCTGCGGTCCAGGGTGTCAGATAATCGCGTACCGTGGACGCAGGCAGGCCGGGGTCCCTGCCGAACAGGCGCTTGGCCTCGCTTTCCGAAAATCCGGCCAGATGGGTGGCTTCGAGATAGGCCGCGCCGCGGTCGGCGGCCTTGATGGCCTTGGTGATCTCGTCGGCCAGAACCGCCGGCAGGCCGAAGCGGATATGGATTGCCGAAAGCAGACGCTTCTCCACCACCTTGTAGTCGCCGCCGAGCACCGCCTTGAACGGCGAGATCATGTCGCCGATGACATATTCCGGCGCGTCGTGCAGCAGCGCCGCGAGGCGGAAACGGGCGTCGACGCGCGGCATCTGCTCGCGCAGCACGGTCTCCACCAGCAGCGTGTGCTGCGCCACCGAGAAAATATGCGCGCCGCTGGTCTGACCGTTCCAGCGCGCCACACGCGCCAGGCCGTGGGCGATGTCGACGATCTCGATATCGAGCGGGGAAGGGTCGAGCAGATCGAGCCGCCGCCCCGACAGCATCCGCTGCCAGGCGCGGTTCGCGACGGTTGACGATTTTCGCGGCGTCATTTGGCCTTGAGGCGGGGCTTGCGAAGTTTGCCGCTGCAGCTTTCGTGGCAGAAGCAGGTGACCAGGTGGTCATTGACCATGCCGGTCGCCTGCATGAAGGCGTAGACGATGGTCGGGCCGACGAATTTGAAGCCGCGACTGCCGAGTTCCTTCGAAATCTTCACCGACACCGGCGTCGAGGCCGGCACGCTCGCCGTGGTCTTGAACTGGTTGACGATGGGCTTGCCGTCGACGAAGTCCCACAGGAACTTCGAAAAGCCCGGGCCTTCCTCCATAATCTTCAGGTAAGCCTTGGCGCTATTAATGGTGCCTTCGATCTTGGCGCGATTGCGAACGATGCCGGCATCGTTCATCAGCGTATGGACCTTCTTCTCGCTGTAGCGTGCGATCTTCTCCGGCTGGAAGTCGTCGAAGGCTTTGCGAAAATTGTCGCGCTTGCGCAGGATCGTGATCCAGGACAGCCCGGCCTGGAAGCCGTCGAGGATCAGTTTTTCATAGAGCGCACGGTCGTCATATTCGGGTACGCCCCATTCGGTATCGTGATAGGCCATGTAGAACGGGTCTTCGCCCGGCCACGGGCATCGCATCTTGCCGTCGGGATGCAGGCGCGCAGATTTGCTCATGCGACGGTCTGCTTCGGCGGGGTACGCACATCGTTCGGGTCGGTCAGTCGGATCGCAAGCCCGCCGGCGGTGAGCGAAAGGCCGGCATCGAGCGCGTCGGCCACGCGGTCGATCCGCAGCAGGGCCAGGCCGTGGCCGCCGGCGGTCGATCCCATGGTGCCGACCTGCTTGTCGCCACCGAGCACGGCGACGCCGGTCTCCGGCGAAAAATCTTCGAGCGTGACGCGTACGATCCGCGTCCGCGCGGTGCCGCGATGCTGCATCCGCGACACCACCTCCTGGCCGACATAGCAGCCCTTGTCGAAATCGACCCCGTGCAGGCGGTCCATGTTGGTCTCGTGCGGGAACGCATCGCTGTACATGAAATCGAGCCCGCCGCGCGGCACGCCCGCTGCAATGCGATGGACCTCGTAGGCCTCGCTGTCCACAAGCTCGGCGCCGATCAGATCGGCCACCTTCTGCTTGAGATCCTCTGATACGAGAATGCGCCAGCCCAGGCTTTCATGGCGCGGATCGGCAAACGCCAGATCGGGCTTCATCGCAGGCTCACCGTCCCACGCCGCCATGACGCCCATGCTATCAGAGATATTTTCCACCGCGACCTTGGCGCGCAGCTTGTAGAAGCCAAGCTTGTCGGCGAGGTTTTGCGCCAGCACGCGCGGCGCATCGATCAGGAAGCCGCCGCCATGGCCGGCCGGGGCCTCGGTAATCAGGAAGTCGGTCGTGATCTTGCCCTGCGGCGTCAGTAGCGCGCCGAACCGGCCGAACCCGGGCGTAAGCAGCGAGACGTCTGTGGTGATGAGGCCGTTGAGAAAGTTGCGGGCGTCCTCGCCCGTCACCTTCACCACGCCCCGATCAGGGAGAAACGCTGCTTTCATAAGCTAAATCGGCCTCTTTTGACGGTCTTTTCAAGTTCCTGGGAAAACGCAGGCGACGGATATCCCATGCGAAGTTAAGGCGCTAAGGTGCCCCCAACAAGCCCTGTGCGTAAGCCTTAAGGCGGGCCTCGAGGACCGATGAATCAACGATTTGATACCATTCTAAAATCCGGCACCGTGGTCAATCAGGACGGCGAGGGCGTCCGGGACATCGGTATTTTAAATGGCCGGATCGCCGCGATCGGCGGGCTTGGACAGGCTTCCGCCGCCGAGACGATCGACTGCAAGGGCCTGCATATCCTGCCCGGCGTGATGGATACGCAGGTGCATTTCCGCGAGCCCGGGCTGACGCATAAAGAAGATCTGGAGACCGGGTCGCGCAGCGCCGTGATGGGCGGCGTGACAGCCGTGTTCGAGATGCCGAACACCAACCCGCTCACGGTCACCGAGGAGGCGTTCACCGAGAAGATCAGGGCTGGCCACCATCGCATGCATTGCGATTTTGCGTTCTTTATCGGTGGCACGCGCGAGAACGTTAATCATCTGCCTGAACTCGAGCGCGCACCTGGCTGCGCCGGCGTCAAGGTATTCATCGGTTCCTCCACCGGCGCGCTGCTGGTCGAGGACGACGAGAGCCTGCGCCGCATCTTCCAGGTGATCCGCCGCCGCGCCGCGTTCCACGCCGAGGACGAATACCGCCTCAACGAGCGCAAGCCGATCCGCGTCGAGGGCGATCCGCGCTCGCATCCGGTCTGGCGCGACGAGACCGCGGCGCTGATGGCGACGCAGCGGCTGGTCAACCTCGCGCGCGAGACCGGAAAGCGCATCCACGTGCTGCACATCTCGACCAGGCAGGAGATCGAATATTTACGCGATCACAAGGACGTCGCCTCCTGCGAGGCAACGCCGCATCACCTCACCATGGCCGCGCCGGAATGCTACGAGCGGCTCGGCACGCTGGCGCAGATGAACCCGCCGGTACGCTCGGCCGATCACCGCGAGGGCATCTGGTACGGCATCGAGCAGGGCATTATCGACGTGCTCGGCTCCGACCACGCGCCGCATACGCTGGAGGAAAAGGCCAAGGCCTATCCGGCTTCGCCCTCGGGCATGACGGGGGTGCAGACGCTGGTGCCGTTGATGCTCGACCACGTCAATGCCGGGCGGCTGTCGCTACAGCGCTTCGTCGATCTGACCAGCGCCGGTCCGGCGCGCCTGTTCAACATCGCGTGCAAGGGCCGCATCGCAGCCGGCTATGACGCCGACTTCACCATCGTCGATCTCAAGCGCAGCGAGACCATCACCAACAAATGGGTGGCCTCAAAGGCCGGTTGGACGCCCTATGACGGTGTCCGCGTCACCGGCTGGCCGGTCGGCACCTTCGTGCGCGGCAAGCGCGTGATGTGGCAGGGCGAGCTGACGACGCCGTCAACCGGCGAGCCGGTGCGGTTTTTGGAGACTGCGTCGCCCCAACTATCGCTGTCATCACCCGCGCAGGCGCAGGCGGGTGATCCAGTATTCCAGAGACGTTAGACTAGTGCTTGAATCGAGAGGCCGCGGCGTACTGGGTCGCCCGGTCAAGCCGGGCGATGACAGCGGAACAAGCTCACTGCTTCGCCAACGCCAGCGAGAACTCGCCGTTGCGCACGCGGGTCGAGAGTCCGTCTGCAAATTTCGCCACCGCGTCCTCGCCATAGGTCGAGACCAGCTCGGCCAGCGCCGTAAACAGGCTCGCCTGCGCGAGGCAGTCGCCATCGACGCCGTCGTGCCGCGCTTCGGCCCAGGCTTCGCTCAGATAGCTGAGCGCCGTCTGCTTCTGTTCGAGATCGGGAAGCGGGTCGTGGTCAATCGAGAAGGCGGCTGGACGGCTCATGAACTCAACGAAATTTGCGCGAACCAGGGCGGAACGCATCTAACGCGACAAGCTGTAGCACGCGGTGCGCGCCAGCCTAGCCACATCTTTAGGAAAGGTTAACAGCGCTGCACGAATTTCAGGCTGGTTCCGCCAGCGTCAGGATATGCAGCGCAAAATCGCGGCCGGTGTCGCGCAGACATGGTGCGCGCCGGCGCCGAGCAGTTCGTCACGGCTGCCATAGCCGTAGAGCACGCCAATGCCCTTCATGCCGTTGTTTTTCGCGCCGACCATGTCGTGGCTGCGGTCGCCGATCATCAGGGTTTTGGCCGGATCGACCGAAATTTCCTTCAGCGCGTATTCGAGCAGATGCGATTTATCCACGCGGGTGCCGTCGAGTTCGGAACCGAACACGCGCTCGAAGTGACCGCGCAGGCCGAAATGATCGATGATTCGTTCGGCGAACACGTGCGGCTTGCTGGTCGCGACGAACAGCCGGTGGCCGGAAGTACAGAGCGCTGTCAGCACTTCGCTGATGCCGTCATAGACGCCGTTCTCATAGAGGCCGACATCGGAAAATCGCTCGCGGTAGAGTGCCAGCGCGCGGTCAGCGGCGTGATCGGCGCCGAGCAGCCTCACAAAGCTGGCGCGCAGCGGCGGGCCGATGCACCAAGTCAACTCGTCCTCGGTCGGGATCGTATGATGGTCGAGCCGTTGCAGCGCATATTGGATCGAGCGGGTGATGCCCGGCTTGGGGTCGGTCAGCGTCCCGTCGAGATCGAAATAGATCGCGTCCATTTTTCTTCAGTTGGCGTAGCGCGCGGTGAGGTCGCGCGAAATCTTCGAGCCTTCCTCGATATACCTGCGGATCGCGACCGAGGCCGCCGGCGTGCAGGTCCGGTAGGTCTGCTGAAAGCCATTATAGCCGCGGTTGAAGCCAGCGATCATGCGGGCGCGGCGGTCGCCGGAGGGGGTTTCGGCGTCGATCAGGGCCTGCATCTCGTTGCGCCATTTTGCCCCTTCATTGGCGCCGCAGATGCCCCGGAGGTAGTGCAGGGTGCCGAGAATCTCGGCCAGCCGCTGCAGGTCGCCGTCGAACGGCGCGGCGGCATCCTGGGCCCGCGCGGGGGCCAGATGGCAGGCCGAAACCAGGATGAGGGCGGCGAGGGCGTGCTTGAGCATTTGAGGGCCATATGCCCCCTTAAGAGCCCCGAAGCAAGGCTGGCGGGACACCGCCTAGACCAGCTTCCGGGCGGCCTCGATGACCTCCACAAGGCCGCCGGTAACCTTGAGGTCGCCCAGGCTGTCCGGCGCCAGCCATTTGAAGTCGTCGTGCTCGTCGTTCAGGACGGGCTCCCGCGCCGTCCAGCGCGCCGCGAACGACATGATCACGTAATGCCCGCCGCCGGAGACCCCCGGCAGCACTTCGCGCCAGCCGGCAAGGCCCAGAATCTCGATTCTGAGGGCGGTTTCCTCGTCGACCTCGCGGTGGAGCGCGGCGTGCAGGGATTCGCCGAATTCGACCCGGCCGCCGGGGAGGGAGTAGAAGCCCTTGCCCGGCGAGCGGGCGCGGCGAACCAGCAGGACCTTGCCATCGCGAAAAATCGCACCGCTGACGGCAAGCTGGGGACGGGTCGGCTGGACAGGGGCGGTCACGGGGATCCGATAAGCAGGGAACGCGCTTTTGCGGGAAACATCATGCCTGATTGGGCCGCTTTGGTCTAACCCGGCGGTTAGTTCGACATCACCGATTCGACGTTCGTCTCTGAACTGCCGTTGATGACGCCGCCGGCCAGCGCCACCAGCGGCTTGACCCAGGCAGTGGCCTGCTCGGCCAGTGTCGCGCGCGTCCGGTCCTGCTGCGCGTCGCGCATCGCCTTGCCGACCGCTGTCAGAATCGAGGTCATGGTGGTGGTGAGATGGTCGAAATCGGCGCGGACCTTCGGGTCGGCGCATTCATAGGCCTCGATCGCCAGGTCACGAGCCTTGAAATTGGAGGCCCAGAAATGCTCAGCGTAGGACAGCGGTGTCCAGGTCAGAAAATCCTCCGCGCATTCCGGCATGTCCGGAACCATTTCGAGCAGCATGATGGCTTCGTTGAAATGATTCAGGTAGTCGGTGGCAAGCCCGGTGCGCGGGTTGATATTGGCCGCGCGCAACTGCGCCGCGCGGGCCTCGTCAATACGGCCCGGCGGTGGCGGCATCGCGCGATCGGATCGCATTTCGTTGGCGGCCGTGGAGGTCATCGGGCCCACTGTTAAGGGCCTGGGTTAACACCCATTAAACGGAAGCCTATGTTGGTCAGATAATGTGCGGACGCTTCGTAATTACTTCACCGCCGGCGGCGCTTCGGCAAATTTTTGGCTATATTGAACAGCCCAATTTTCCGCCGCGATACAATATTGCGCCGACGCAGCCGGTTCCGGTGGTCATGCTGGAAAATGGCGGCCGCCATTTTCGCCTGATGCGTTGGGGACTGGTGCCAGCATGGGTCAAGGACCCCCGTAAATTTACGCTGCTGATCAATGCGCGCTCCGAGACCGTGCGCGAGAAGCCGGCGTTCAAGAATGCGATCAGGCGGCGGCGCTGTCTTATTCCGGCGGACGGTTATTACGAATGGCAGGGCGCGGGCGGCCGCAAGCGGCCGTTCTTCATCCACCGCCGCGACGGAAAGCCCGTCGGTTTTGCCGCGCTGGCGGAGACCTGGATGGGACCGAACGGCGAGGAGACCGACGGCGTCGCCATCGTCACGGCGCCCGCCAGCCGCGACCTATCCGTGTTGCATCACCGGGTGCCCGTGACGATTGCACCGGAAGAGTTCGAACGCTGGCTCGACAGCCGCGCGTACGACGTTGACGAGATCATGCCGCTGCTGCGCGGGCCGGCTGAAGGTGAGTTTGCCTGGCACGAGATTTCCACGCGCGTCAATAAAGTGGTCAATGACGACGCGCAGTTGCTGCTGCCGATCACAGAGGAGCAGCGGGCGGCGGAGGAGCCGAAGCCGGCGAAGAAAGCCGCGCCGCGCAAGGCGTCCACGGTGGTGCCGGAGGATGACGGGCAGGGCTCGTTGTTTTGAAGCTGGCTCAAATCTCGTAGGGTGGGCAGAGCGCAGCGTGCCCACCATCGCGAGCGGAAGCGCGCGGTGGAAATGGTGGGCACGCTGCGCTTTGCCCACCCTACGAATCCCTACTTAAAAATATTCAGCGCCGCGTATTGCAGCAGCATGATGGTCTTGGCGTCGACAATGCGGCCGTCGGATATCATCACGAGTGCCTGCTCGATCGGCAGCTCCAGCACCTCGATGTCCTCGCCTTCCTCAGCGAGGCCGCCGCCATCGCCGATGCGCATCGCGGCGTCGTATTCGGCGACGAAGAAGTGGATTTTCTCCGTCACCGAGCCCGGGCTCATGAAGGCCTCGAACACTTTTCGCACATCGTGCAGGCGATAGCCGATTTCTTCTTCGGCTTCGGCGCGAATCCGCTTCTCCGGCGTTTCGTCGTCGAGCATGCCGGCAGCGGCCTCGATCATGAGGTCGTCATGGCCGGCCAGATAGGGCGGCAGGCGGAATTGCCGCGCCAGCACGACGGTGCGGTTTGCGAGATTATAGGGCAGAAGCGTCGCGGCGTGGCCGCGGTCGAACACCTCCCGCTTCTGCGTCTGCCACTCGCCATTGCCGCGGCGATAGTCGAACTCGACTTCGTCTAGTCGATAGCGCCGGTCGGAAAGCACGCTGATATTCTTGACGCGGACACGATCGGAGATGGTCATGGCAATCCTTCAGCGCGGCGGCTCGCGGCCGTCGAGCCATTTGGCGAACACGACGGTCTGGGCCTCTTCGTAGCCGAGCGACTGATAAAACGCAGCGACGCCGGCGTTTTCGCGCCGAACCATCAATTGCAGTTTCGGCATGCCGGCGGCACGCAGCCAGTCCTCGGCCGCCTTCATGATGGCGCGGCCGTAGCCTTTGGCGCGGAGGTTGGGATCGCTGGCGACGTAATAAACCCAGCCGCGATGGCCGTCATGGCCGACCATCGCGGTCGCCACGATCGCATTGCCCTCGCGGCCGACCAGCACGGTCGAATTCGGCTCGCGCCGTGCCAGCGCAATGTCGCTTGAGGGATCGTTCCACGGCCGCGTCAGGCCGCAGGCCTGCCACAGCGCGATCACGGCGGCGATATCGGCATCGGCGATCTCAGCTATGGCGAGCGCGGGAACAGGCTTCGTCACAGATACGGTCACAGCACCTTCCCCGGATTCATGATGCCGAGGGGATCGAGCATCGCCTTGACGCCGCGCATCAGTTCGATTGCGACCTTGTCCTTGACGTCAGGCAGTTCGTCGCGCTTGAGCACTCCGATGCCGTGCTCGGCGGAGATCGAGCCGCCCATCCGCAGCACGATCTCGAAGACGACTTCGTTGACCTCGTGCCAGCGCGACATGAAGTCGGCGGTGTTGCCGCCGACCGGCTGGCTGACATTGTAGTGGATGTTGCCGTCGCCGAGATGGCCGAACGGCACCGGCCGCGAGCCCGGAATGAGCTTTACTACCGCCGCATTGGCCTCCTCGATGAAGGCGGGCACAGCCGCGACAGGCACCGAGATATCGTGCTTGATCGAGCCGCCTTCCGGCTTCTGCGCCGCCGACATCTCGTCGCGCAGCTTCCAGAAGCCGGCCCGCTGCGAGAGATTTGCGGCGATCACGGCGTCGTCGACGATGCCTTCCTCCATCCCCTGAGCAAGGATCGATTCCAGCGCGGCGCGGGCGTCGTCGCGGGAGGACGACAGCTCCATCAGCACGTACCAGGGATGCTTGCTGGTCAGGGGATCGCGCACGTCGATGCCGTGACGCAGGCTGAAATCGACGGCGATGTCGGCCAGGAGTTCGAAGCTGGTGAGGCTTCCTGCAGCCTCGTTCTGTGAGATCGAAAGCAGTTTCAGCGCCTGCGCTGGCGACGCGAGCCCGACATAGGCGGTTTCCACCGCGCGCGGCTTTGGAAACAGTTTCAGCGTCGCCGCAGTGATGATGCCGAGCGTACCCTCGGCACCTATGAAGAGGTTGCGCAAATCGTAGCCGGTATTGTCCTTTTTCAGCTTCGACAGCGCATTCAGGATGCGCCCGTCAGCCAGCACGACTTCGAGCCCAAGTGCCATCTCGCGCGCCACGCCATAGGCCAGTGCGGCGGTGCCGCCGGCATTGGTGGATAGATTGCCGCCGATGGTGCAGCTTCCTTCCGCGCCGAGAGACAGAGGAAACAGGCGATCGACTTCCGTCGCACGCTGCTGCGCAATCTGCAGGATCACGCCGGCCTCGCAGGTCATCGTGTTGGAAGCGGGATCGATGTCGCGGATCTTGTCGAGCCGCCGCAGCGACACGACGACCTCGCCATTGTGCGGCGTCTGGCCGCCGACCAGGCCGGTATTGCCGCCCTGCGGCACCAGCGCGATCTTGTGCGCGCTGGCGAGCTTGCAGATGGCGGACACTTCCGCGGTCGAGCCGGGCCGCAGCACCAGCGGCGAGCGGCCGTGGAACAGGTCGCGCTCCTCGGTGACGTAGGGCGCGATGTCAACCGGATCGGTCACCGCATATTTGTCGCCGACGATGGCGCGAAACTTGGCGATGAGTTCGGTGGAAAGAGGGGGCACGGAGCCCTGGACGATATTCATTTTCTTCTCTTTCATTCTCGCCCGTTATTCTCGCCCGACTGCCGCGCGGCGCAGCCGGTCGTTGATGGCTTCGCCCAATCCGTCGTCCGGTATCGGCATCACGGCAATGGTGCGCACGCCTTTGGCGTCAAGCGCGCGCAGATGCCCGAACAGATTGGCTGCGGCCTCATTGAGATCGCCGCGCTCCGACAGATTCATCACGGCAGCGGCGGCGTCAATTCCCGAAATTGCTCCGAGGCCGAACGCGAGCAATGCTTCGCCCGTCTCGACCGCGACGGCATTGAGCCGCACGCGGGCACGGGGCGCGTAGTGCGAGGCCAGCATGCCCGGTGCCAGCGGCTGGGCGCTGTCGTTTTCCGCATCCTTCGGCGGTTGCTTCAGCGTGCGGCCGAGCACGCGCTCGATCTCGGCGCGCGGCAGGCCGCCGGGGCGGAGCAGCATCGGCGCGTCAAAACAGCCGATGATGGTCGATTCGACGCCGACATCGACCGCGCCGCCGTCGACGATCAGGTCTATTCTGCCTGCAAGGTCGCTGTGCACATGGGCCGCCGTGGTCGGCGAGACGTGGCCCGAGATATTCGCCGACGGCGCCACCACCGGGCCGCCGAATACGCGCAGGATGTCGCGCGCGATCGCATGCGCCGGGATGCGGACCGCGACCGTATCGAGGCCCGCAGTGGCAAGATCGGCGACGCCGCAGCCTTCCGTCTTCGGCAGCACCAGTGTCAGCGGGCCGGGCCAGAACGCCTCGCCGAGCGCGGTTGCCGCCGCGTCAAAACAGGCGATCTTCCGCGCCGCCGCGATATCGCCGATATGGGCAATCAGCGGATTGAAGGCCGGCCGGCCCTTGGCCTGGTAGAGACGGGCGATCGCGGCCGGATTGGTGGCGTCGGCGCCGAGGCCGTAGACGGTTTCGGTCGGGAACGCGACCAGCCCGCCCTGGGTAAGGGCGTCGGCGGCGGCCGCCACGGCGGCCTCGCCGGCAGGCAAAATCTGGGTGTTCAGGCCAACATTCACTGTGATTAATTTCCTTAAATGGGCTGCTTGCGGTCGCCGAAACCCAAGGCTATAAGCCGCCATCCAAGTCGGAGTGTGGCTCAGCCCGGTAGAGCACTGCGTTCGGGACGCAGGGGTCGCAGGTTCGAATCCTGCCACTCCGACCATTACTCTTGCCGTTCATATTTCAGGGCTTTTTCTGATTGCTGGCGGTTCCCGAGTCAACCGCCGATCCCCTTTAAAAACCCGAATACAGGTCTGCGTTCCCGCGGCGCAGGGGGCTGGGCCTTGGCGAATCCCACTCTCGAAATCGAAGGGAGCAGGGAATGTCGGTGCTAACGGCACCCGTGCTTTCGCGCGGCGATCTATCTATGATTGTGTCTAGGTGATCCTGCCTCCGGAAGCCGGCTTGTCCGCGGCCACGCATATCCTTCAGGCCTCCTGGATCGTCGCCTCCGCTTGCGAGGCCACTTCCTTCGGCGACGCCGGGCTTTCCGTCTGCCCTTCTTCTTCAATCCTGACCTCGAACCAGCCCAGATCGGTCAGCTCGCGCGCCTTCTTCTCGGCGGCGTCCCGGTTTTCGCGCTTCAAAACGATGCGACTGGTGCCGTCGCGGGCAAAAATAAAATAGGTCATCTGAATTCCCTATTTTTCGTTTGCGGCGAGTGCAAGGGGGTGCGGTGTCTCAGTGCCGTGGCTTGGCCGGGCCTCAAAAATGATTCGGTAATGAAAACGCTCGATCCGCCGATCTGAGCCGTAATACTGGTCCAGGCATCGCGCGCCGTGGAGTCCTAATTGCTGTTCCCCCTCAGGAACAGCGGCGATGTTGCGGCCTTGCGACATGATTCATCGGAGGCATGCCCTGGCGCGTGATGCGTTCAACCCATACGGTGTCCCGGAACATGTCGGTGACTTGCAATGGTGAAGGCTGGCAAAACCTCGGCGTCGAAGCGGAGCATCCCTTCTGACGCGGGTGGCGCAGCGAGGAACTCCCGGCAATGACCGGCGTTTGCAGGGCATGAAGAGATATTATTTCGACCTGATCGGGGAGGTCTCCGCCAGGGACTTCCTTGGGCACCAATGCAAATCCCGAAAGGAGGCGAGGGAGCATGCCAGCTTTGTCGCTCACCGCATCGGGAGTGAGCATCCTCACTTTGTGAAACCCGGAAATCAGATAGCGGTGCGGGAAGAGGGCGGAGCGGCCTTCTACCAGGCACCTATCGCGCTGACGAGCCATTCGGGTTTTCACTGATGCCTTTCTATTATTTCGACCTGCTGGTCGACGGCCAGCCGAACAATCAGGGCGGCATGATCCTGGAGGATCTGTCCGTTGCGTCCGATCGCGCGGATGCGCTGGCGAGCGAGCTGCGCATTCTCAAGCCGGAGTTGCGTTCGACAAATTGCTTCGTCCGCGTGGTGGACGAGAACAACAATGAAATCTACCGCACACCGCTGGAGCCAATCCCGAGATGGTCGGTGCGTTCGTCCCAGAAGTGACGCCTGCCGCAGGCGGGCAAGGTCGCCCCACGAAGATTTGCGCTGAGGACGTTGAAGCATATCTGCATCGCAAGCACAGAGAACTCAGGCTGATCAATGATTGCCTGCACCACCCTCTACCGCTCAGCTGTCCGCGCTCGGTAAGCGACGTCATCAGGCACAAGTTTCAGCTCACCGCGGCCCTCAAGGCCGAGCACGCCCTTCATGATT
Source organism: Bradyrhizobium sp. CB3481 (assembly GCF_029714305.1). Taxonomy (NCBI): domain Bacteria; kingdom Pseudomonadati; phylum Pseudomonadota; class Alphaproteobacteria; order Hyphomicrobiales; family Nitrobacteraceae; genus Bradyrhizobium; species Bradyrhizobium sp. CB3481. The sequence goes on along the minus strand of NZ_CP121647.1, from coordinate 6,534,323 downwards.
GGACCGTTACCGAGACGGCATGGGCACATCAGGGACAGCGGCGCATCGGTCCCTTTGCATTCAGATATGACTATCAGCGCGCCGATCTCGATGTGCGCGGTCCCTCGTTTTACGACCTTCAGGGCAGCGCGATCGATACCGTCTATACGGCGTCCGGCATGGCGGCGATCTCCGCACTATTGCTCGCGCTGGCGGGCGTGATCGGAAAGGCGGACATTCTGGTTTTGCCGGGCGCTTATGGCGAGACGCAGGAGCTCATTGAGGGCTACGTCGAGCGCTTCCGCATGATTACGCTGAACTGCTCCAGTACAGGGGCGGCCGTTTCGAAATCGGCGTCACCACGAGTCCTGCTGCTGGATTCCTCCGCGTCGGCTCCGGCATTCGATGCCGGGCTGCGCCAGATCGATGCGGCGCCCGATCTCCTGATTTTCGATACGACCTGCTTATCCACCGGATCGGGCCGTATCCGGCGCGTGCTGGGACTTGCGCAGGAGTTTTCTATCCCCGTCGTCATGGTGCGCAGCCATACGAAACTGGATTCGCTCGGGGCCGAATACGGCCGGCTTGGCTCGGTGACTTTCGTCGATTGGGAAAGGAACGTTTCTTGCGGATCGAAACTCAAGGAGCTTCCGGCTGAAGTGCGAAATGCCATTCGGCTGCTCGGCGGCGCCGCGCTGCCGGCGCATTTTCCGCCTTACATCGGCACGCCGTTATATCGCGAGCTGACGGATAAACGGATCGCCGCGATCTTGCGCAACGGCCGCCGAGCCAGCCGGTATTTCGCGGCGGCGCTGCCGGGCCTGACCGCCGAATTGCATTACGTCCACGGCCTCTATCTCACGCTCAGCACCCGGCAGAAGCTGGACGAGGCGTCAGCTAGATGCGCAGCTGCGAAAATGAGTCGCGATCTGGCAGAAGCCGGCTTGCCGATCCAGCATGCGGGAAGCTTCGGCTTTGATTTTGTCGCGACGGAGTGGTTCCACAATCCCACAACCGGCCGCTATAGCGTGCGAATTGCAGTGCCTGATCTTCCGACTGCGATCTGGGACGATCTTGTCGACGCGATTGCAAAGTGGTGGTCGGCGCACCAATGGGCAGGCGGCTCCCGCAGCTAGATCCCGGCGGTCATCCCCAGCCGGCCGAGGCCCGGCAGCTTGAGCGCAGGGCGGCGAATGTCGAAGCCCACCACCGCGCCGAGGAAGTTGATCTCGAAACCTTCGACCCATCCGAGGGTGAGGCCGAAATAGCCGCCAAGCGAGGCGAACACCCCGGTGCCCGACGGCGTCAGCCCGAACCATTCGCCGCGATAGGGAAAATCCTTTCCGACGGCGGTCGGCGGCAACACCACCCTGATTTCGGGAACGGCGTCGAGCGCCGCCTGGACAAAGGTGTTGGAGTTCGGTCCCGGCCACGCGCTGTAGTCGCCATTGGCGCGGAATTTGTAGTTCTCGATGACGTGGCGGATTTTCGGGATCAGGCGGCTGGCTTCCGCGCCGTCGACGGCCGCAATGGTTTCGGGAACAGCACCAAACCACCGCGCATCGGCGGCGAAGCCGTTGGTGCGGACAGGCGCGCCCCAGGCCGTGTAGTCGTAACGTGTGTATGTCGGCGCGTTCTCTTCCTTGACGACGATCCAGGTGTGGATCGCGAATATCGCCTTCCATCGAACGGTGCGCGCGCCGTAGACGCGGATGATCGCGCCAGGATGCTGGGACGGCAGCGGCAGAAGGCCGGCGCTCGAGCGGTCCGCGGTCTGCCAATTGCCCCTGTTTTCCGCAAGCCAGTAGCGCCCCGCCGACACGCCGACCGGGAAGAAGATCAACAACAGGAAGATGGCTGTCGGTTTGAGCAATGGAAACGTGGGTGCATGCTGTGGTGATGGCAGCCCTGATATAGTTCACGTCGGCGCTCACGCCAGTGGCGAGCGAGCGTCTATGTCAGAGCGCTGTTGGGCTGCAAAGAAGATTTTTCAAATGCGGCTTGAGCAAAAACTCCAAGTAGGCTCAGTATCTCGGAGAGGTATTGTCAACTGAAAATTGTGTTTGATAGTCTGTTTCAACGCTTGACGTATTGTTATACATAACCTTTGATCTGCAATCAAAGGTAGTTCCAGCCTCAGTCCATGCGAACTCTTCGCTCCACCATTCCAGCTGTCGTCGCAATGTGGTTCATGTGCTTCCTGCTGGCCTATACGCTCACCGGCAGGCAGGCCTCGCAATGGCTGGTCATCGGCACCGGCGTGCTTGCCATCGCCCTGGTGTGGGTTGTGAAATCGCCGAGTTCCGAGGCGCCGCCGCAGTAACTCAGCGCGCATATTCCGCGCCGGTCTTCACCGCAGGCTTCTTCGGCGCCTGCTTCTCCGGCTGTTTGGGCATCTGCTGCCGGCACGCGTCGTTCAGCCAGGCGACGAAAGCGGTGACCGCTGGATCGTCAGCCATGCGCTGCTCGTATTCGAGCACGAACTGCCGGCGGGTCGGGCGAACGGTCGGATGGGCCTTCACGAGATCGCCGCGCTTGAGATCTGGCGCGAGCAGGCCGTCGATCGCGATCGCCACGCCCATGCCGGCGGCCGCGGCCTCGATGGTGAGGCTGAGGCTTTCAAAGCTGCTGCCGCCCTGTACCGGCACGTCGGTGAATTGCGCGTGATCGAGCCAGCGCCGCCAATCGTCCGGCCGCGGCCGCGCATGCAGCAGCGGAACGGATGCGAAATCGACCGCGCCGTTCTTGATGAACTGCGGCGCGCAGACCGGCACGGTCGCAATCGGCATCACGGAATGGGTGACGAGCCCGGCACGCGGCTGCCCGTCGGAAACTGCGATGACCGCGTCGAAGCGGCTGGGCAGCAGGTCGAGCGGGTTGGAGCTGGTATGCAGGTCGATTTCCAGCTCGGGATAGGCCGCGTGCAGCGTCGGCCAGATCGGCAGCAGAAAGCGCGAGACGAAGAAACCGTAGACGCCGACCGACAGGCGCCGGAAGCGCCGCAGCCGCAGCCCGTCGGCGGCATCCGCGATCCGGTCCAGGGCCTCGCGGGCGGACTCGGCGAAGGTTTTTCCGGCAGAAGTGAGCACCAGGCCGCGCGAGCCGCGCAGGAACAGCGCGGTCCCCATGCGCGCTTCGAGGGCGCGGACGTGCCGGCTCACAGCTCCGACCGTCACGTTCAGCTCATCCGCTGCACGCGTGATCGAAAGGTGCCGCGCCGCGGCCTCGAAGGCGCGCACCGCATGCAGCGGCGGAAGTCGTCGGGATGCCATAGCCTTCAGTCTAGTGGAAAAGGATTGCCCGGCAAACGGGTCGGGGGAAGGGGGGCCCCGGCCTTGAGTCTGGCTCAACCCGCCAGCCGAAGAAGTCGTTTGCGCCGATCCGCCCCAGGGCTTAGGCCGGCATGTGCCGCAGGGCGTGGCTTGTCCGCGCCCGCCGAGCCGAGGGAGACGCCCATGAAGGTTCACGTTGATCTGGCGAGCCGCGACGCATCGGCGCGCCGCTCCAAAGCGCTGGCGCCGACCTGCCGCGGGTTGAACTATTATTCGCTCGACCGCAGCCTTCGCGATCTGCTGCCCCATTACATGGAAGCGCCGCTGCTGGCACATCTCGCGCCGCATCTTGACGAGCTCGGGGAGCTCGCCGGCGGCCGGCTGCACGACCTGTCCGACCAGGCCGAGCGTCATCAGCCGGTGCTGCATCCGCGCGACGGCTATGGCCGCGACGAGGAGTGGGTCGAATATCACCCGGCCTATCGCGAGATGGAAAGCATCGCGTTCGGCAAGTTCGGTATGCATGCGATGTGCAACCGCGCCGGCGTCTTGGGCTGGTCCTCGCCGATGCCGCCGCTCGCAAAGTATGTCTTTCATTACCTGTTTGCACAGGCCGAGTTCGGTCTGCTGTGCCCGGTCAACCTTACCGACAGCTCTTCCGAACTGGTGCGCCGCTTCGGAACGGACGAGCTGCGCGAGCGATACCTTCAGCGGATGTGGAGCCAGGATCCCGCCACGCTGCTCAAATGCGCGCAGTTCATGACCGAGAAGGCCGGCGGCTCCGATGTCGGCGCCGCGGAGCTTACGGCTGTCAGAGACGGCCAGGACTGGAAGCTGTGGGGCGAAAAGTGGTTCTGCTCCAACGTCGATGCGGAGCTCGCGGTATTGCTGGCAAGACCCGAAGGCGCGGTCGGCGGCGGGCGCGGGCTCGGCCTGTTCCTGATGCCAAAAATTCTTCCCGACGGCAGGCGGAATTCGTATCGGATCGTGCGGCTGAAGGACAAGCTCGGCAGCCGCACCATGGCGAGCGGCGAGATCGTGTTCGAGGGCGCGGTCGCTTACCAGCTTGGCGAGCTGGACCAGGGCCTCAAGCAGATGCTGGTCATGGTGAATTCGAGCCGCGTGTCGCATCTGGCGCGCGCCGCCGGCATGATGCGGCGGTGCCTGAACGAAGCCATGGTCGCAGCGCGGCATCGCGGCGCGTTCGGACGCGCCGTGATCGATCATCCCCTGATCCGCCGGCAATTGCTCAAGCTGATGGTGCCGACCGAGCAGGCGCTGTCGGCGCTGTTGTATTCGGCAACGGCACCCGACAAGGTGCTGCGGCTGCTGACGCCGATCGCAAAATACCGGGCATGCCGGGACAACGTCACGGTCGCCACCGGTGCGATGGAGGCGCGCGGCGGCAACGGCTATATCGAGGACTTTCCGAATGCGCGGCTCATTCGCGATGCGCATCTCGGGCTGATCTGGGAGGGCACCAGCAACATCAACGCGCTGGATGCCGTGCAGCGTGCGGTCGGCAAGGCACGGGGTCATGAAGCGTTGCGCGACGATCTCGGCCACCATTTGGAGGATGTGGCCGGCATGCCGGGCCAGTTCCGGACGCGGCTTTCCGGCGCGCTGGCGGATGCGATCCGCTTCGCGGAAGAGGTGGCGGCCGATCCCGCGAACGAACGCTTCTGCAGAATGGCCGCGGGCAAACTCTATCATGCGACGACGGCCGCGCTGCTGGCCTGCGAAGGCACGCGGATCGGCAAGGACGGCGGCGATGCGCGGCGCCTCGTGCTCTCGCGCTTCGTGCTCGAACATCGCCTTGCGGATCATGCGCCCGCAAGCTTGCAGGCGCAGCGTTGGGAGAATGAAGCGATCGACCTGTTGCTCGGCGATGCGCCGGTCTCAATGCAGCAGGCTACTGCGCTGGTGCAAGGTTAGGTCAGAGGCGATCATGGACATCTCACTGCAACGCGAACTCGCCCGCCTGCTCGCTGTGCTGCGCCGCGAGGGGCGCCAGCAGAGCGGGCTCGATCAGCGCCTGGTGCCGCCCGATAATGCAACGGCGTATCGCGTCGCCGCCATGGTGGAGGAAGAGCTCGGCTGGGAAGTCGCCGGTTGGAAGATCGCGGCAATGAAGGAGGGGCTGCAGCGCCAGCTTCGCACCGACGCGCCGATCTATGGCCGGGTGTACGCGCCGCTGATTCTGGAATCTCCGGCTACCGTCGAGCACGCCAAATTATGCAGCCCGATTCCGGAAGTCGAATATCAGGCGCGCCTTGGGGCCGATCTGCCGCCGCGCGAAAAAGCCTACACGGTGGCTGAAGTCACCGAGGCAGTGACGTCGCTGCACACCGGGATCGAGCTTGCCGAATGCCGCTTCGTTCACGATGCCGCGTTCCCACCGCTGCCGGCGATTCTGGCCGACGGTGCAGGGAGTGGCATCGTCGTCTGCGGCGCGGAGATTCCGGACTGGAAGACGCGCGATATCGCCGGGCAGGAAGTCGTATTGACATGCAATGGCACGCTTCGCCGGAAGGGTACGGCCGGGGAATGCCTTGATCATCCGATGCTGCCGCTGACCTGGCTCGCCAACGAATTGTCGCGCACCGGCATCGGCATGAAGGCGGGGCAGACGATAAGCACGGGAACGCTGACCGGCATGTTGCGGCCGAAGCCGGGCGAGACCTATGTCGCGGATTTCGGCCCATTCGGCAGCGTCACGGCGACGTATGCGTGATCCACCGCCGGGCTGCGGCCGACTGCTATCTCAGGCGCTCTGCTTGGGAAGATCGCCGAGCAGGTTCGACAGCTTGACCGCAAGCCGTCGAAGCTTTGCGTTCTCTTCGAGTAAACGCCGGAAATTGCGTGCGTCCTGAGCCTCGGCTCCCTTGGAGCGAAGGCCGTCGACCTCGTCGAGCAGCGGCGACAAGGCTGCGAGCAGCTTTTCGTCCAACTGGTCCGCCTGACGCGCCTGGGCGGCGTCATGCAGCCGCACGACGTTGCTGGCGTGCGGGACGTGGCGGTACGCGATGACGCGGGCCTGTCCGTGATACGGCGGATGTTCGATACTCATGACAAGTTCCTGCTCGCAAGGTGGCCCGATCGTGGGTTCGATACCGAGCTTTCCATTGAGTCGTGGGCAAATTTGCGTCGGAAAGGCAACGGCGAGATGGCCTGGCGAAGAAGCCACAGGTGGCGCCCGTCACACGGCAGATCGGATTGGGCCAAATTTTTGACGTATGGCCGGCCTTTCTGACGTTTGCGCGGGCTGGGGGAGCCAAGCCATTTCTAGGGGCGATCGATGACGGATTTCCTGACCAATGCGGACCACTGGCGCAAGCGCGCGGAACTGACGAGGGCTCTGGCCGCAACCGCCGCCAAGGACCAGGGGCGACTGCTCAAGGTCGCGGAAGAGTATGACCGGTTGGCGGCGCTGGCCGAAGTGCGCCGAAGTGCGATGGTGCCTAGCGGCTACGTTCCGGCAGGCCGGCCCGAATAGAATCCGCTTCACACGAAAGCACCGCAAAACGGTGTGCATTTCCGCTACGGCAGGCAGCATGGGGATGCTGTCGAGGGCGGAAGACGCGCCGGTGCACCAGATGTGTGACCTGCAAAACACAACCATCAAGCAACATTCAAGGCATTGTGATCGCGTGATTGCAGTCGAATCAACGAATCGCCTAGACCGTTAGCGGGGCTGGGAAGCGGAGAGTTAGTATGAGAGTCGCTTCCTTAGAAAGTGTACTGACGGCGGCTACGCTGGTATTGGCCATCGTCATCGTGCTGTGGGGAATAAAGATTTTCCACGGTGTGTGAACAGGGCGAGCTGGCGTCGAACAAGAGGCCTCCGGTCAAGAGAGGTTCGCGACAAAAGCACACTTCCGCGGCGGCGGAGGCCTTTTCATTTCGAGTTGCAGACGCATGGTTCGCCGAAGGTTTGTCCTTTCCGGCGCGTATCGGGTTTGGTTCACGGTCTGGGCGTTGTTGCGCACGGGCCGCAACAGGTATTGGTTTCAACTCCTTCCATGCATTTCGGCTATTACCTGATGATCGCAGCGCTCGTACTGATGGGCCTGGAAGTCCTTTACCGACTCTATCAATTGGCAACATTTCTTTGAAATCGCTGGCCTAAACCGTAGTCCTATGGGCGTCGGCACCGGGATTCGCCGCAATCACGCCGCTTTAGCGCCGGGGTCGTCTTCGCGCGATTCGCAATTTAGTCGCAAAATTGCCTGCCGACTCACCTCATTCTCCGCGCGCGACAGGCGAAACTGGGGGCAAGTTCCGCATTTTAAAATTGGAGTATCAATCATGCGAGTAGACCATCCGCAGCTTAATAAGCGAGATCGCCGCGCTGAACCTTCATTTTGGGTTGAGGAACCGACCGACGACGCACTTTCACTGCTTGAAAACGCCCTTCGCGGAGATGAGCCCGCCGTTCGCCGCGACGAGCATGCCGACGAGACCAACGCGCTGATCGAGGAGAATGCGAGACTTCGGGAGCTTTTGTCCCAATTGTCGGATTTGATCCGCAAGAACGGTATTTCGCGCTAACACCGCATCCGATTTCGGCCCCGCCCCGGCAAGAGTGGTTGAACCACTGCCGGGGCGGTGCCGCGCTTAGACACCACCACATCATCATCATCGTGGCCGGGCCGGAGGATGCCCGGCCGTTTACGTTTTGAGCATGATGATTCTTAGTTAGATCGGTTTGGCCGCAGACGCGGCTTTACCTCTCCCGCTTGCGGGGAGGTCGGCGCGTAGCGCCGGGTGGGGGCTCTCTCCACTCGGGCAGTGTCGCCTGCGGAGACACCCCCACCCCAGCCCTCCCCCGCAAGCGGGAGAGGGAGCGCACCTTCTTCGTGGTGCAGTCGAGCCTAACATCATGCGCTCTTGGGCGGCGCCGCCAACGCCACCGGCGGCGGTCCCTGCGGCGAATTGGCGCTGCGTTCAGGCCAGATGGCAGGCCACGAAATGGCCGTCGCTGCCCTGCTTCAGTTCGGGCGCGCTCTCGCGGCAGCGCGCCTCGGCGATCGGACAGCGGGTGTGAAAGTGACAGCCGCGCGGCGGGTTCATCGGGCTCGGCACATCGCCCTGCAGGCGGATCCGCTTGCGCTTCACCTTGGGGTCCGCCACCGGCACGGCGGAGAGCAGGGCCTGCGTATAGGGATGGCGGGGATTACGGTAGAGATCGCGCGCGCTCGCCAGCTCGACAATCCGGCCGAGATACATCACCGCCACGCGGTCGGAAATATGCTCCACCACGGAGAGATCGTGGGCGACGAACAGATAGGTGAGGTGCAGCTCGGCCTGCAGATCCTCCAAGAGGTTGATCACCTGCGCCTGGATCGACACGTCGAGCGCTGAAACCGGCTCGTCGCAGACGATGAATTTCGGCTCGACCGCCAGCGCCCGGGCGATCACGATGCGCTGGCGCTGGCCGCCGGAGAATTCATGCGGGTAGCGGCGCATGTGGTCGGCCTTCAGCCCGACCTTGACCAAAAGGCTGGCCACGCGGTCCTCACGCTCACTGGCCGAGGAAGCGAGGTCGTGAATGGTAAAGGCCTCGCCGAGAATCGCGCCGACGGTCATGCGCGGATTGAGCGAGGCAAACGGGTCCTGGAACACGATCTGCATGTTGCGCCGCATGGCGCGCAGGTCGCCGCCGGAAAGGCCGCGCACATCACGTCCGTCAAAGACGATCTCGCCTTCGCTGGGCTCGAGCAGGCGCAGCACGCAGCGCGCCGTGGTCGATTTGCCGCAACCGGACTCGCCGACCAGCCCGAGCGTTTCGCCGCGATCAACCGTAAACGACACGCCGTCCACCGCATGGACGCGCGCGACCTCGCGCGACAATAGCCCGCCCTTGACGGGAAAATGCTTCTTCAGGCCGCTGACGCGGAGCAGGGGTTCGCTCATGATGCTGCTCCTTGCGTGTCGCCGAGATGGCAAGCCATGCGATGGCGCGGCGCGACCTCGCGCAGCAGCGGCTCCTCCACGGCGCAGCGCGCAAAGGCATGGCGGCAGCGCGGCGCGAAGCGGCAGCCCGGCGCCGGATTGATCAGGATCGGCACCGAGCCGCCGATCGCCTCCAGCCGCGTCTTGTGCGCGCTGTCGAGATCGATGCGCGGGATCGAGCGGATCAGGCCCTGGGTGTAGGGATGGCACGGATTTTCGAACAGGCTTTCGACGTCGGCCTCTTCCACCACCTTGCCGGCATACATCACCACCACCCGCTGCGCGGTTTCCGCCACCACGCCCATGGCGTGGGTGATCAGCATGACCGCCATGCCGAAGCGGTCCTTCATGTCCTGCAAGAGGTCGAGGATTTGCGCCTGGATGGTGACGTCGAGCGCGGTGGTCGGCTCGTCGGCGATCACGAGCTTGGGCTTGCAGGCCAGCGCCATCGCGATCATGACGCGCTGGCGCATGCCGCCGGAGAACTGGTGCGGATAATCATGCACGCGCGCTGCGGCGTTGGGGATCTGCACCAGCTTGAACATCTCGACCGTGCGGGCGAGCGCGTCCTTTTGCGAAAGGCTCTCGTGGCGGCGCAGGCTTTCGGCGACCTGCTCGCCGACCGTCAGGACCGGGTTGAGCGAGGTCATCGGCTCTTGGAAAATGAAGCCGATATCCTTGGCTCTGATGTCGTCGAGCTCGCTGCTTGTGAGCGGCACCAGATCGCGGCCCTCGAACAGGATCTCGCCTTGGACGATGCGCCCCGGCGGCATGGCGATCAGCTTGAGGATCGACATCGCGGTGACGGTCTTGCCGCAGCCGGATTCGCCGACCACGCACAGCGTCTCGCCCTTGTTGAGCGCGATGTCGACGCCGTCGACGGCCTGAAGGATGCCGTCGTCGGTGGCGAAGTGGGTCTTCAGGCCCTTGATTTCGAGCAGCGGCGCCATCAGATCACCCGCCGGGCATCGAGCGCATCGCGCAGGCCGTCGCCGATGAAATTGATCGAGACGACCGCGATGAAGATGGCGCCACCCGGAAACAGCGCCCAATGCGGGCCGATGTCGAGAAAGTCCTTGGCATCAAACAGGATGCGGCCCCAGGTCGGGGTGTCAGGCGGAAAGCCGAGGCCGAGGAACGACAGCGTCGATTCCGCGATGATCGCAGCTGCGACGTCGATGGTGCCGGCGATGATCACAGGCCCAACGGCATTCGGCAGGATGTGACGCACCACCTGCCGCAACGGGCTGGCGCCGAGCGCGCGCGCCGCCTCGACGAATTCCTTCTCGCGCAGCGACAGGAACTGTGCGCGCACCAGCCGGGCGACCGGCATCCAGCGCAGCCCGCCGATGACAAGCACGATCAGGATGAAGATGCCGCCTTCGGGTCCGAACGCGGCCTTGAGCCCGTCGCGGAACAGGTAGATCAGCAATAGCAAAAGCGGCAGTTGCGGCAGCGAGAGGAAGAGGTCGGTGAGCCACATCAGGCCATAGCCGAGCCAGCCGCGCGACATGCCGGCGAGCGCGCCGATCAGCGTTCCGACGATGACGGAAACCATCATCGCCGCGAGACCGACGGCGAGCGAGATGCGTCCGCCATAGATCATGCGGGCGAGGATGTCCTGGCCGAGATCGTCGGTGCCGAAGGGATGGGCGAGGGAGGGGCCCTGCATGCCCGCGACCACGTCGATCTCGTTGATCGGGATGCGCCAGACGAACGGACCAAGCACGACTGCGACGATCAGCACCAGCAGCAGCACCGCGCTCACGGTCGCCGGCCGATGCCGGCGATAGCGCCGCCACGCCTCGCGCCAGGGCGAATAGGCGCGCCGCTCAGCGGAAGGAAATGCGAGGGTCGAGCCAGCCATAAAGGATATCCGCGATCAGGTTGAACAGTACCACGAGACAGGCGAAGACGAACGCCACAGCCATCACGACCGGCGTGTCGTTGGAGAGAATGGAGGAGATCAGGAGCGAGCCGATGCCCGGAATGCGAAAGATCTGCTCGGTGACGATGGCGCCGCCGAACACGGCGGGCATCTGCAGCGCGATCAGTGTCACGACCGGAATCATGGCGTTGCGCATGGCATGCTTGACGATCACCTTGGCCTGGCCGAGGCCCTTGGCGCGGGCGGTGGTAACGTAATCGAGCCTGATGACATCAAGCATCGCCGAGCGCACGAAGCGTGTCATCGAGGCCGCCTGGAACAGGCCGAGCACCATCACCGGCATGATGGCCTGGCGGATCTGCTCGACGAACCAGCGGAAGCCGGTCGCCTTGATGTCACCCGAATAGACGAAGGGCAGCCAGTCCAGCGTCACCGAAAAGACCAGGATGAATAGCAGCCCGGTGAAGAAGGTCGGCAGCGAGAAGCCGATGAAGGCAAACGTGTTGGCGATCTGGTCGAAGACCGAATAGGGCCTCGTCGCGGCGTAGACGCCGACGGGAATTGCGATCAAGAGCGCGAGGATCTGCGACGAGCCGATCACGTAGAGCGTGGCCGGCAGGCGCTGCAGGATCAGCGTGTCGACATTCATCCGGCTGACAAAGGAGAAGCCCCAGTCGCCCTGCGCCATCGCCGCGAGCCAGCGCAGGTAACGGATATAGATCGGATCGTCGAGGCCGAACTTGGCCCGCAGCGCCGCCGCCACTTCGGGCGGCACGTTCGGGTTGGTCGCAAGTTCGCTGAAGGGATCGCCTGGCGCAAGCGCCAGGACGATGAACAGGACGAGCGAAATACCGAGCAGGCTCGGGACGGCGATCAGAAGACGACGCAGGACATACTGACTCATGGGGAATCATCCCGCTCGAGATTATCCCGTCGCCTCCCGGTACCAGTCGAACAGATTGTCGGTCTCGTTGGCCCAGCCGCTGACGACGGGACGCAGCGTGTTGGAGGCGGCTTCCACTTTCAGGCGATGCATCACCGGAATGAAGGCGACGTCGCTAATCATGATGTCGTTGGCCTTGATGTAGAGCGCGGCGCGCTTGACGAGGTCGGTCTCGGCCTCGGCGGCGTCGATCGCGGCATCGTATTCCTTGTTGACCCAGCGCGGGAAGTTCACGCCCTGCCACTTGTTCTCCTTGGTGGCGACGTTGCGCGAATGATAGCGGCGCATGTGCTGGGCCGGATCCGGCTGGCTCATCGGGATCTGGAACATCTCGATGTCGGCATAGAATTTGGCGTAGGTGTCGGGGTTGGCGACGTCGGAAGAGAAGAACACCGAAGCGACCACCGACTTCAGTTCGACATCGATACCGGCCTTCTGGCAGGCCTGCTTGACGATCGCCTGGGTCTTCTGGCGCGGGCCGTTGATCGCGGTCTGGTACAGCAGCTTCAGCTTCTTGCCGTCCTTCTCGCGGATGCCGTCGGCGCCCACCTTCCAGCCGGCGTCATCGAGCAGCTTGGCCGCCTTCTCGATGCTGAACTCCCAGGTCGTGTTCTTGGAAACGAACTTTTCGGGGCCGTTGAGGAAATTGGAGGTGACGCGTCCGGCGCGGCCGTAGATGACTTTCTTGACGGCCTCGCGGTCGACCAGCATCGAGAGCGCCTTGCGCACGGCGGGGTCTGAGAACAGCGGATGCTTGGTCTTCATCGAGGAGCGCTCGCCGTCGACCTCGGTGTTGGGGTCGGTGAAGTTGAGCGCGAGGAACTCGGTGTCGCCGCCGACCGCATAGACGGTCTTGCCCTTGCCGCCCTTTTCCAGACGCAGCAGGACGTCGTCCTCGACCTGGATGTTCCAGCCGAAATCATATTCGCCGGTCTGGATCACGGCGCGCGCGGCCGAGACGGCGTCGCCGCCACCCTTCATCTCGATGGTGTCGAAGTGCGGACGGTTCGGCATGTGGTAGTCGGGATTGATCTCGCCGCGGATCAGGTCGCCCGGCTTGAACTCGACGAACTTATAGGGACCGGTGCCGATCGGGGAGAGGTTGTTCGGGGCCTCGCGCGACTTGGCGCCTTTATAGTCCGCGAACAAATGCTTCGGGATTATGGCGCCGGGGGCGCCGACAAAGGCATCGGCCCAGAACGGCGTCGGCTTCTTGAAGGTGATACGGACGGTGAGGTCGTCGACCTTCTCGACGGTGATGTCGCGGTGCACGCCGATGGTCACGGTGGCGGTGGCGGGATCGCGGGCGTATTCCCAGTTGAACACCACGTCGTCGGCGGTGAAGGGTTTGCCGTCGTGCCATTTGACGCCGGGCTTGAGCTTCCAGGTCACCGACATGCCGTCGGCGGTGAGGCCGCCGTTCTGCAGCGAAGGGATCTCGGCGGCCAGAACCAGCTTCATGTTGCCATCCGGATCCCAGCAGGCGAGTGGCTCATAAAACAGGCGCGAGCCGTCCTGGTCCTTGGTGCCGGTGGCGAAATGCGGATTGAGCAGCGTGGGGCCCTGCCACCACAAAAGCTTCAGCGCGCCGCCGCCGCCGCGCTTGGTCGGCTTGTAGGGCGACGGGCTCTCGGCCATGGCGACGCCGCCGATGGCGAGCAACTGCGTGGCCATGGGCGCGGTGAGGCCGACGGCCAGCATGCGCTGAACGAAGCGGCGGCGGTCCATACGCCCGTCCTTCACCTCGTCGATCATGGTTCGCAGTTCATGGTCCAGCATCGCTCGTCCCCGTCTTGTTCTTGCATGGTTGTGGGCGCGCCGCCGGACGGCGGGCGCCTTTTGTGTTCGCGGGTAGATGGGACATCAAATTGCGCCGAGGTCAACGGCTGGCTGTCGACAATCGGCAGGATAGACAGCGGGTGTGATTTCTGCTTGGGCAGAAACGCGCTGCGGCGCACATCGCTGCGGCAATTCAGCGTCAAAGCGCGGGAAACCGCACTTTGCGCTGCAAAAAATTTGTTCGCCGGATTGGCCGGAGCCAGTCAGCCCACGGACATGTCGAGCGGCGGCGCGACGCTGTCCGGCAGCGGGCTGACATAAGGGGTGCGGGCGGTGCGCTTCTTTAGGTCGGCCTGCGCGGCGGCGATCAGTTCCGGTTCCGTCAGCGCCCGGATGCCGAGTCCCGCCATCGCCTTGGCGGCCTGCACCATCGCCTTGTGGGCGTGCGGGCTCTTGCCCTGTGCCACCACCTGCCAGGTGTGGAAGGGGGTGCCGATTGCCACCGTCGGGGCATGGACCTGAACGGTCGGGACGACCCAGCTCACGTCGCCGACATCAGTCGAGCCGATCTGCGGGTTACGTTTGGCATCGAGCGGGACGATGAAATCGGCCAGCGGCCGGTCGGTCGGCTCCATGCCGATCGAGTAATAGACGGTCTCAATGTCCTTCTCGGTCAGGGTGGAGCGGATTTTTGCGGCGAAATCCTTGTCGGTCTCGTCGAAATGCGGCGGACCGAGATCTTCCATGATGCCATGGAGGGCCTGCTCGAGCGGCGTGTTCGGCAATATGTTGGAGACGGCCGAAATGATCTTCATCTCCACCTGGGTCTCGGTCATCAGCGCCGCGCCTTGGGCGATCTTGTGGACGCGTTCGACCAGCTCGTTCATGCCGGGCAGGTCGCGGGCGCGGATCGAATAGCGCACGCGAGCGTGGGCCTGGACCACGTTGGGTGCGATGCCGCCGGTGTCGAGCAGCGCATAATGGACGCGGGCGTCGCTCGGCATGTGCTCGCGCATGTAGTTGACGCCGACATTCATCAATTCGACCGCGTCGAGCGCGCTGCGTCCGAGATGCGGCGAGGCAGCGGCGTGGGAGGTGCGCCCGGTGAAGATGAAATCGGCGCGGGTATTGGCGAGCGAGGGCGTCACCACGACTTCCCAGAAGCTCGACGGATGCCAGGTGATCGCGATGTCGGCGTCGTCGAACGCGCCCGACCGCACCATGAAGGCCTTCGCCGCGCCGCCTTCTTCCGCAGGGCAGCCATAATAGCGCACGCGTCCCGGCACCTTGTGCGCAGCGAGCCAGTCTTTGACGGCGGTGGCGGCGAGCAGGGCGGCGGAGCCGAGCAGGTTGTGGCCGCAGCCATGGCCATGGCCCCCGGCTTCCAGCGGGCGATGTTCTGCCACGCCGGCCTCCTGGCTGAGTCCGGGGAGGGCGTCATATTCGCCGAGGAAGGCGATGACGGGGCCGCCTTCGCCCCATTCGCCCATCAGCGCGGTGGGGATGCCTGCGACCTGCTCGGTGATGCGAAAGCCCTGATGGCGCAACTCGGCCAGATGTTCGGCGGAAGAGCGCGCCTCTGTGTAGCACACCTCGGGCATCCCCCAGACCCGGTCGGCCAGGGCTGTGAAGCGCGGCTTGATCGTGTCGACGCCACGCCAGATGTCGCTGCGGTTATCCATTTTCCGATTTCCGTTTTTCTTAAGGGCGGTATGAGGGCGGAATTATTATCAGCTTCGTCGGGTCAGTCCCAGCGCCAGGCGGTGATCAGCCGTCACAGTTTGATGCCGTAGGGCCGGAACAGCCGGCCCTTCTCCACCACCAGCACCACGCCGAGCGCGGCCAGCGTGCAGAGCAGAAAGCCGGTCGCGAACGGCACCAGCGTGCCGTCGAAATCCTGGCCGATGCTGGCGCCGATACCGATGCCGAGCAGGGTGGTGATCGAGCCGTAGAGCGAGGCCGCGGTGCCGGCGATATGGCCCTGCGGCTCCATCGCGAGCGCGGTGAAGTTCGAGATCATCAGCCCGAAGGCAAACATCAGTGCAACCGAAAGCACCATGAACAGCGGCAAGGGCAGCATCTCTAGTTTCGCCGCCGCCAGCATGATGGCGGCGATGACCACGTAGCCGATCAACGCCGCGTGGGAGATCACGCGCATGCCGAGGCGGCCAACCAGCCGCGAATTGACGAAGCCGGCGATGGCCGTTCCGACGGCGACGCCGGCAAAGGCCAGCGGAAAATAATGCCCGAGCTGGTAGACGCCGGTGAACACCTGTTGGGCGATGAAGATATAGGCGAACAGCGAGCCCAATACGCCACCGGCGGTCAGTGCATAGCCCAGCGTCTGGCGGTTGGTCACGGTCTGGCGGAATGCATCCAGGATATCGCGCACCGCGAGCGACCTGCGGTTGGCCGGCGCCAGCGTCTCGGGCATGCGCAGCGCGCTCCAGATCAGCGCCACCACGCCATAGAGCATCAGCACGATGAAGATGCCGCGCCATTGCATCATCAGCAGCACGGCCTGGCCGAAGGCCGGCGCGACGACGGGCACGGCAATGAATATCATCATCGCCAGCGACATTACGCTCGCCATGCGCCGCCCGGCATAGCAGTCGCGCACGATCGAGGTCGCGATCACGCGCGTGGCCGACGTGCTCAGGCCCTGCAGCGCGCGCGCCAAGAGCAGCGTCTCGAACGAGGGCGCGGCGATCGCCAGCAGGCTGGCGGCGCAATAGACGCTCATGCCCCCGAGCAGAACCGGCCGCCGCCCGAACCGGTCTGACAACGGTCCGATCACGAACTGGCCGACACCGAAGCCGGCCAGGAAGATCGACAGCACCATCTGCGGCCGGTTGGCCGAGGTGATATAGAACGCGGATGCGATGTTGGGCAGCGCCGGCAGCATCATATCCATCGCAAGCGGATTGAGCGTCATGATGGACGCAATCACGATCACGAATTCGGGAAAGCCCATTGGGCGGTGGCTGGAAGCCGCCAAGGCATCGGCGCTGGTACCGGACAACGAAAAACCCTCTTGAGGGCGGCACCTTATGGATTCCAGTGCGATGCACAATCGGCGTTTTAGGAATAGCAGACCATCTGTGGGCGGGCGAACGCATATCCATCGGGCAGTTGCCCGCTTACTCACCGCCGAGTGCCTCATTGCAGCGCTTGGCAAACGCCAGCAGATAGCCGCCCATCTCGGCGGAAAGCCGGGCGGTGGGTGCCACATTCTGCGTACTCATATTGAGCGCGTAGACCGGAAGGTCCTTGACGATGATTGGCGTCGCGACCGCGAGAACCCCGCGCTGCCATGATACCGCGCAATAGCCATCCCGCTTGACGGACCTGATCGACCTTTGCACTTCGGCAAGCAAATTCTGCGTCGCGCCGATTCTTCGCCGCTTGAAGCTCGCGAGAAGTCTGGTTCTTTGCTGTTCTGATATCCCTGCCAGATAGGCGCGCCCGAGCGAAGTTGATTCCATCGGGACCTGCTGGCCGGCCACGACATTGCGCAGCGCCACGCGCGGATTGAAGCGGATCGATTCCAGATAGACCATCATCGAACGGTCCGCGGTCGCCAGTCCGACGTTCAGCTTCCGCCGCATCGACTCGGCGCGCATCATCGGGCCGAGAACATTGAGAACCGGGGAGCTCACGCGCATCGCATGGCCAAGGCTGATCACGGCCGCGGCGAGCCGGTAGGCGCGTTCGTTGCGAACGTCGTCCAGCATGCCCGATTGCACGAGCGTCCGGGTGAGCCGGCTGACGGTTGCGCGCGGAATGCCGGTTCGTTCCGCAATTTCACCATTTCCGAGAACATCGATGCCCTGACGGAACGCGCGCAGGATCTCGATACCCCTTTGCAAAGAACGATTGCCGTCGCCAGCAGAGCTCATGCACGAAAGCCTCCCTCCGTGCTCCCAATAGCATCTGCCGCTCGCTGGGCCAATTCCACTAGGTGGAAATAGCCTGAAGGGAGACGCGTTTGCCTGTGCTAGCTGCATTGGGCGGCCCGGACACAAGAAGCCGGTGCATGGAATGCATTTTCCAAAATGCTCAAGCAAAAGCAAAGGGAGTACGCATGCAGAAGAGCACCCATCGTTCAGGATCGACCTTACGCCGGCGCCTGACGATCATTGTTGCGGCCTTGTTTGCGACAGCGGCATTGGCCGCGACGCCGGTTCGAGCCGAATACCCGGACAAGATCATCAAGATCGTCGTTCCCTTCTCCTCCGGCGGCGGCACCGACATCATTGCGCGAACGCTGGCGCAGGAAATCTCGACGGATCTGGGCAAGCCGGTCATCATCGAAAACAAGCCGGGCGCCGGCACCGTCATCGGAACGCAGCTTGTGGCCACCAGCCCGCCCGACGGATACACGCTGCTGCTGGCGAGCTTCGCCCATGCCGTCAATCCGAGCCTGAACAGCAAGCTGCCATTCGATCCGCACAAGGATTTCGCGGCGGTCTCGCTGATTGCGCGGTCGCTCAACATCGTCGTCGTCAACCCGGCATCGAAGATCAAATCAATCCCCGACCTGATCGCGGAAGCCAAGGCCAACCCTGGAAAGCTCAACTACGGTACGTTCGGCACGGGAACGTCGGCCCATCTGGCGGGCGAGCTGTTCAAGTCGGCGGCGAATGTGAATCTGACCACGGTGGCTTACCGCGGCGCCGCGCCGGCGATTACCGATCTCCTGGGCGGCCAGATCGATGTGATCTTCACCACCGTGGCAAGCGCAGCCTCACTTGTCGGAGGCGGACAACTCCGGGCGTTGGCTGTCACGACGGCGGAGCGCTCGCCGGCATTCCCCGACTTGCCGACAGTCGCCGAGAGCGGGGTGCCGGGCTACGCCGCCGAGAGCTGGTACGGATTGTACGCGCCAGCCAAAACGCCGGCATCGATCATCGAGCGCCTCAACCAGGCCGTCGCCAAAGCGGTTCAGTCGCCAGCCTTCAAGCGGCTCGAGACCAATGAGGGCCTGATCATGGTTGGCGGCTCGCCCGAAGCGCTCGATCGCTATGTCCGGGACGAGGAAGCGCGATGGGGCAAGCTCATCAAGGACGCCAACATCAAGGTGGAATAGTTCCGCCAAATCGCCCGGACATCCAAAAATCCAGCACCGGTTTGAGAGGTAACGATGACCAGCCTGGTCGAGTTTTCGGTTGAAGATTCCGTCGCAATCCTGAGGTTGAACAGGCCGGACGTGCGCAACGCCATCAATGATGTGATGCGCGCCCAGTTCGTCGCCGCGCTCGACCGGTCCGCGAACGACGAAGCGGTGCGGGCCGTGGTTCTCACCGGCAATGGAAAATCGTTCTGCTCGGGCGGCGACATCGCCGGCATGCGCGACCGGCTGCACGCGCCGGCCGGAAAGGTGGCATTCAACGGCTGGCGCAGGCAGCAGCAAACGCACCGGAGCGTTGCGGCGCTCCACGGCATGGGGAAGGTGACGGTCGCAGCCGTGAACGGCGCCGCGGCGGGCCTTGGGTGCGATCTCGCGCTCGCCTGCGACTTCATCGTCGCCGCCGAAGATGCCTTGTTCAGCATGAGCTTCGTTCGCCGCGGGCTCGTGTCGGACGGCGGAGGCATGTACTTCCTGCCGCGCCGGATCGGGCTGTCCCGCGCCAAGGAGATGATCTTCACCGGCCGTTCCGTCGGGTCGGCAGAAGCACTCGCGATTGGGCTTGCAGATCGCGTCTGTCCGTCCGGGACGCTCGTGTATGATGCGGCCGCATGGGCGCGTGATCTCAGCAAGGGTTCTCTCGCGGCTATCGCGCTGACCAAGGGGATCATGGACCGCACGTTTGAGACGGCGGAAGAGCAGGTCTTTGCGCTAGGGCGGGAAGCCCAGGCCATCTGCTACACGACGGCCGAGCACCGGGATGCGGTGGCGGCATTTCTCGACAAATCCGCGCGCTAGGAGAGGCGACATGAGCGCGCTGGAGCGTTTGATCCGACCGAAGAGCGTGGCGATCATCGGCGCGTCGGCCGATGCCGGCAAATTGACCGGCCGTCCGCTCGCGTTCCTGCAAAAATATGGCTACGGAAACGAAATCTTCCCTGTTAATCCACGCTATCCTTCGATTGCCGGTTATCCGTGCTTTCCGGATATCCGGTCCCTGCCGCATGCGCCCGATGTTGCCATTGTTCTGGTCGGCTCCGCCCGCGTTCCGGAAGCGGTGAGAGACCTCGGCGCCATCGGCGCTGGGGCGGCCATCGTGCTTGCTGGCGGATTTGGCGAGAGCGGCGCGGACGGAATGGCGCGACAGCAGGCGCTGAAGAGCGCCGCCGGCGATATGCGGCTGCTCGGGCCGAACACGATCGGCCTCGTCAATCTCAGCGATGGGATCGCATTGTCGGCGAGTGCGGCGCTCCAGAGCAGCCAGGCTGTGCCCGGCTCGATTGCGCTGGTTTCGCAGAGCGGGGGAATTCTCGGTGCGCTGTTGTCGAGAGCCGAGGCCCAGGGTGTCGGGTTCTCCAAACTGATCGCAACGGGCAATGAAGCCGATATCGACGTCGCTGATCTCGTCGATTACCTGATCGACGATTCCGCCACGCAGGTTATTGCGCTCTACCTCGAGGGCCTGCGCAAGCCGATGCAGTTTCGCCAGGCCGCGCAGCGGGCGGCGCAAGCCGGCAAGTCGATCGTCGCTTTCAAGGTCGGGCGATCCGAGTCGGGCTCCCGGGCGGCGAGCTCGCATACCGGGGCGCTCGCCGGATCGGATGATGTCTATGATGCGTTGTTCAGGCAGCTCGGTATCATCAGGGCGCTGCAGTTCTCCGATCTGCTCGACATCCCGCTGGCGCTGAGTTCGGGCCGTCGGTTGAAAGGTCGCCGTATTGCTGTGGTGACCTCAACGGGCGGCGCGGCGAGCCTGGTCGCCGACGCGGCCGGCCTGGCGGGGTTTGAAACGCCGGCGCCGGATCCGATAACGGCCGAGCGCCTGAAGGCGCTGAACATCCCCGATGCCGTGCTGGACCGAAATCCGATCGACGTGACCTTGGCGGGCGTGAAATCCGAATACTTTCGAGGTGTGCTCGACGGCGTGCTCGAAAGTCCTTCCTATGATGCGGTCGCCGTCATCCTGGGATCGTCCTCGATCACGGAGCCGGAGATCGTCGGCGTGCCCTTGCGCGATTGCTTCGCCCGCACCGACAAGCCGATTGTGACATTTGCCAGCCCGCACGCGCCGCAGGCGATCAGGCATCTCAACCTTTCGGGCATACCGACCTTCGCCGCCCCGGAGGCCTGCGCCACCGCGTTTTCCGCCATGCGGCGCATGCACGACAAGAGCTCTCCGCTCGTCAGCGCGCCGGCTGTCCCGCTGCCGGTTGGCGCCGATGTCCGGAGCATGCTGCGTCCCGGACCGCTCAACGAGTATGAGAGCAAGGCGCTGTTTGCGAAGTTTGGCGTCCCGGTCACCCGGGAGGCCTGCGTCACCACCCCCGAGGAGGCCGTGCCTGCTGCGCTGAATCTGGGAGGCAATATCGTCATCAAGATTCTCTCGCGCGACGTGCTTCACAAATCCGATGTCGGGGGCGTTGCCGTCGATATTTCGCCCGGCGATGCCGCCGCCACCTGCCGGCGAATGGCGGACGCATTTTCAGCGGCGACCAGCCGAACGCCGGAAGGATTCTTGATTCAGGAACTGGTGAGCGGCGGTGTCGAACTCATCCTTGGCTTCAAGGACGACAAGCAGCTTGGGCCGTCGATCCTGCTCGGCATGGGCGGCATCGCGGCCGAACTTTACAAGGACACGGCCGTGAGGCTGGCGCCGCTTTCGCGGCGCGATGCGGAGGAAATGATCAACGAATTGAAGTCCGCGCCGCTGCTGCGCGGCTTTCGTGGCCGTCCGGTGGCTGACGTCGATGCTTTGATCGAAGCCATGCTGGCTTTTTCGGCCATGGTGTCTTTGATCGGCAACGATCTGCTGGAGGCGGAAATCAATCCCTTGTTTGTCTTGCCGAGGGGGAACGGGGTGAAAGCAGGCGACGGTGTGGTGGTCGTGGCGGATGCAGACATCAAGGGGCGCGTTTAGGCTGTGGCAGGAAGTCAGTTCGGCCGTCGGCGTCCGGCAAAGCTGGCGAAGATGGAAAAGAACAGGACGTTGTAAAGGAAGCCAAAAAGGATCTGCACGCTGACCAGGAATTTTGCCAGTCCCGATTTCGGAGAGATGTCGCCATACCCGGTCGTCGTCATGGTGACGATGCTGAAATAAAGCGCTTCGCCCAGATTGAGATCGGCTGAGAACGCGGCGGATCCCTGAAGACGTCCGATGTAGAGATACAGAACCGAGAAGCAGAATGCCGCCAGGACAAAGGCAGCAGTCACATCAAGGAGAATTCTCCAGATCGGCGTGAGCTCCAAGTATTGAGCGCTTTGCGCGCCGTAGAGGCCCCGAAGCGTCCTGCCGATGCGAAAGATCAGAAAGAACCAGATGGCGAATACGCCCGCTTTGGCGGCTTCTCCGACAGTGGTCGTGAAGGCATTTTCGGGAAGTATGTGCGGCACCGCCGCTTCGACCAGCAAGCCGAGAATGCAATAAGCGACAATGACTGGTCCGATCACTCGGAGCCAGCGCGTAATCCGATCGCCGGTAGATCTGATCATGTTGTTACTCGCTTCATGAGGCCGCATGCGTCCCGGGCGGGACCACGTACAGCGTCATGGCGAATATGGCATAGATGAGCAGCAGCAGGGCGCCGATGAACCAGGCCGAGCGTCCGCTGTTGGTGACGAAGCATGCGGCTACGGTTGCGATCATCACCATGACGACTGCTCCCGGCCAAAACTGCAGGTCCATCGGCTGCGGACCGATGACGTAGCTGAGCAGCACCAGGACGGGCGCGACGAACAGCGCGATTTGCGAGGCGCTGCCGAGCGCGATGCCGACGCTCATGTCGAGGCGGTTCTTGCGCGCCGCGGAAAACGCCACGGCCATTTCCGCGGCGCCGCCGACCAGCGCAACGACGATGAAGCCGATGAAGGCCGGGCTCATTCCCAGGGTCTCGCCGGCCTTTTGCACCGATCCGACGAAGATCTCGCTGACCAGCGCAACCAGCACGGTGACGACGATCAACGTGCCGACCGCCACGCCGACCGGCAACGTGGCCTCGGTCTTCTCGCCATGCTCTTCGCTGGCGAACAGGTCTTTGTGAGTCTTCAGCGAGAACAGGAGACTCAGGGCATAGGCCACGATCAGCAGGATGGCAAGACCGGTGCTGAGTTTCTGCGCCACTGATGCGCCTTCGGTGAGATCGAGATTGGCGACCGCGGCCGGCGTGATCAGCGCAATCGTGGCCATCAGCAGCAGTGCCGCATGCAGCCTTCCACCGGCGCGATTGAATTCTTGCGTGCGGTAGCGCAGCCCGCCAAGCAGGAATGACGCTCCCAGCATGAACAGCGAGTTGGTGACGATTGCGCCGGCGATCGATGCCTTCACCAGCAGGTACTCTCCGGCGTGGAGCGCCGCGAGCGCGATGATCAGCTCGGTCAGATTCCCGAGCGTTGCGTTGAGCAAGCCGCCAACGGCATCGCCGGTCTTCTCGGCGACACTCTCGGTGGCATGGCTGAGCAGGGCGGCCAGCGGCACGATGGCCAGGACGGCGAGCACGAACAGCAAGGTGTGAGCCGAAGGCGCGAGCAGCTCGGCCGCCAGGACAACGGGCACGAACACCAGCATCCACAGCAAAGGGGCGTGCCGGATTTCCTTGATGAGTGCGTTCATGGTTTGGTCTCGTCATCCGCGTCGACGGCTGGAACATTCAGCCCGCCGCGCGGATCAATATTGACGTAGCTCAACGAAAGCGGCGCGCGTCCTCTGGGGCAAGGACGCCCGGAGCGGGCGGCTCCAAAATCATTTGTTCTGACCGGCTGCTTGTTCTATCCCCTAAGCTCCGGTCACCAGCGGTGATCGCTTTCGAACGGAGACCTCGTGTCCGGACAGACGTTAAAGATCGGGACGCGCAAGAGCACGATGGCACTGGCGCAGACGGAAGGGATCGCGCGGCTGCTGCGCGCATCCGATGCCGCGCTCGATGTCGAGATCGTCAAGTTCGAAACCCGCGGCGATCAGGACCAGACCAGCAAGCTGCTTCGCCATGGCGGCAAGGGCGGTGCCTTTGTCGCCGAAATCCGCGAGGCGATGCGGCGAGGCGAACTGCAGGCGGCGATGCATTCGCTGAAGGACGTTCCCGGCAATGAGGAGACTCCCGGTCTCGTGATCGCGGCAACGCTGCCGCGGGATGCCGCCAACGACGCGCTGGTGCTGCGTCCAGGGCTTTCGCTGGATGCGTTCCGCGCCTCGAACGGCAAGGGCTTCAAGATCGGCACCAATGCGGTGCGGCGTGCCGCCTATCTGCGCCGGTTGTTCCCCGATGCCACCGTGATCCACTTCCGCGGCGCGGCCGACACGCGCGTGGCCAAACTCGATCGCGGCGACAAGCAGCGGCTGCCCGACGGCGGCGAGGTCGGGCCTGCGGACGCGCTTGTCATGGCAAGGTCGGGGCTCGAGCGCATCGGCATGGCGTCGCGGATCGTCCATGATTTCTCGGTTCGCGAGATGTTGCCGGCGGTGGGGCAGGGCATCGTCGCGGTCGAATGCGTCGAGAACGATTGGGTGACGCGGGGGCGCCTGGCGAAGATCGAGGATGCCGCCTCACGGCTCTGCGCCGAGGCCGAGCGCGAGGTGTTGTGGGTGCTCAACGGCCACTGCAATTCGCCGATCGCCGGCCACGCCATGCTCGATGGCCGCGACATGACGCTGACCGCATCCGTGCTCGATGAGGCCGGCGACCGCTTCATCGAGGTGTCGCGGCAGGGAGCGGCCGACCGTCCGCGCGAACTAGGCCGCACGGTCGGGCTCGAACTGCTCGACAAGGGCGCGGCGGAGATCATTGCGCGGACGCGGCCGGAGGAAGATTCGCTGCTTGCGTGAGGCGGCCGACGTCGTGGACAGGCCGTGTCATCCGTCCGTGCGAGCGATCAGCTCGGCAATGCGGCCGTCGGCGCGGCGGAGCCGCCGGCAAAGCTCGCGGTTGATGTTCTGCATCACGATCACATAGGCGTGGATGTCGGCCTTGTAATATATGTAGAGATTTTTGGCCGTCAGCTCGTACAGCACGGTTTCGCTCTCCGCCACGACGGTGGCCGAGCGGTTCTGCATTTCGATTAGGGTCATTTCGCCGAAGAAATCGCCGGCCTCGAGCGTCGACATAAAAATGGAGCGCCCGGCTTCGCCGAGCTTGCTGACGATGAGCTGGCCGGAGTGAACGACGAACATCGATCGCCCCGGCTCCCCTTCGGTGACGATTGTCGAGCCGGCACCGAAGCGGCGCTCGACCATCATTGAGATCAGGAGATCGAGGCTGGCGTCGGACAGGCCGCCGAAGAAGGGCGTGGCGAGCAAGAATGCTTTCAGATCGGGTGAGCTGACAGCCATCGCAGCAATATACGCCTGCTTCCGGCAGCGGCAAGATTGGAAGTTTGCGCCGCTGATCTCCCGCAGGCGGGGAGAGGTTGCAGCGCTCGCGCTCTGACTTCACGCCCGCGCCAATCCCAACAGCACCACGCCGCCGATCAGGATCGCGCAGCCGGCAACGCGCCAGGCGGTGACGCGCTCGCCGAGGATCAGCATGCCGAACATCGCGCCGACCATCATCGACATTTCGCGCGCGGGCGCGACTAGGCTGAGCGGGGCGCCCATTTCGAGCGCCGTGAGCACGAGGATGTAGGATAGCGGCGAGAGCGCGCCGACCCAGAATGCCAGCCACCAATGGCCCTTCATCTTCGCTTTCGCGCGCGGCCAGTTCGAGAACACGACCGGCGCCATGATGAAGAAGCGCAACAGGTTGGTCATCCAGTCGAGCACGACAGGATGGATACCGAGCACTTTCACACCGTATCCGTCGACGACGGTGTAGCTCGCGATCAGCGATCCCGTTGCCGTGCCCCAGCGCACGCCGTCGAGGCCGCGCGGCTTTTTGAATGCGGAGAGATCGCCCTGCGTGGTGATGAGACCGATTCCGGCGACGACCGCGAGCAGCCCAAAGATGCCCTGTGCGGTCGGCGTCTCCCGCAACAGGATGAACGCGCCGATCGACGACAGCATCGGCCCCGTGCCGCGCGCGACCGGGTAGACCACCGAGAGGTCGGCGAGCTGATAGCCGCGTTGCAGGCACAGGCTATAGGCCAGATGGATGCAGGCGCTGAGGATGAGGCAGATCGCGACGGGAAAATTCCAGCTCAGCTCGCCATACACGAGCAGCCAGATCATCCACGGCAGATACACCAGGCAGGCGAACATATTGTAGGCGAAGACGAAGGTCGGGCCGGCGTCAGCGGCGCGCTTCGAAAGCAGATTCCAGGTGGCGTGGATGAAGGCGGCGAGGACAACGAGGAGAAGCGAGACGAGCGACATGAGACCTCCGTGCCTACTGGCGCGAACAATCTCGACATCTCCGCCTCTGGGCTTTTGTCCCTCGGGTGCAGCCGCGTACTACCGCGGTTTCCGCAACGCTCGGACCGGCGATGGTTGTCAGCCATCCGGAACCCTAGTTGCCACTCAGTCGATGGAACCCTGATATCTCCGGCAACCAGGGGAGGTCAATTCAGAATTTATGCTGCGTTTGCGTTGGGGAAATCAGGCCGCCAGATCCTGCAGCAATAGTGAGGAACCGCGAATCAGCACCTTGCGTCCCTTCGCGGTGAGCAGCGGCGTATCGCCGTGCATGGCGGCGAGCTCGAGTGCGATCAGGCCGTCGATCGCAAAACGGCTCATGCGCGGCAGTCTTGCTGCCGGTGTTCGCAATGCCTTCAGCGTTTCCCACTGGGACGGCGTCAGGTCGTAATCGAATTCTTCGTTCATGGTGCCTCGGCTTCCACAATTCTTGTGACGCCTCATAGCGAGCGCACATGAAATTCGTGCGACCGCAACGAGTCGGTATTTCGACAAGCGACGATGCGCTGTCACATCATCGTGTCATTGGAATTGATCGATGTTTGTCGAATCACGCATGGGCCAAAAACAAATTACGCTGGCGCAGGTTGCGTGAGTGCGGGCGGCAAAAGGCCGTCCGATCGCTGCAACCGTTAGGAGAAGGTCATTAACGAAAAGTTAACAGCGGACCTGGTTGAAATACTGTGATTCAACTCACAGCGCTGGATCAATATTCGCCGTAACCGGTAGGGTGGGCAAAGCGAAGCGTGCCCACCATCCTTTTTTGTTCGGAGAGAATGGTAGGCACGTCGCTGACGCTCCTTTGCCCAGCCTACGATTTCTGCGATTTCTGTGCGCGCCCTCTCGGACCTCATCCTGAGGAGCGGCGCGAGCCGCGTCTCGAAGGATGAATGGCACCAGCGGGGCCACATGGTTCGAGACGGCGCTTGCGCGCCTCCTCACCATGAGGGTCTGGAACGTCCGCAGCTATCCCCGCCGCACACTCGCCCCGCCATCTACCGGCAGCGTCACGCCGGTAATAAAACTCGCTTCGTCGGATGCGAGAAACAGCGCGGCGTTGGCGACGTCCCAACCGGTGCCCATCTTCTGCCGCAGCGGAACCTTTGAGTCTCGCTCGGCCTCGACCTCGGCGCGGCTCTTGCCCCATTCGCGCGCGCGGGTGTCGACGGCCATCGGCGTGTTCATCAGGCCGGGCAGGATGACGTTGGCGCGGATGCCGTATTGCGCGTTCTGATAGGCGAGCTGTTCGGTGAAGGCGATCATCGCCGATTTCGTCGCCTTGTACGCCACATACGGATAGGTGGTGATCGCGGCCATCGAGGAGATGTTGATGATGGCGCCGCTCTTTTGCGCCCGCATGATCGGGATCACGTGCCTCGCTGCCCATACGCAGCTCTTCAAATTGATCGCGACGCAGCGGTCAAAGGCCTCTTCGGATATTTCGAGCAGCTCCGCGTCGCCGCCGGACAGGCTGACGCCGACATTATTATGCAGCACGTCGATGCGGCCCCAGCGTCCCTTCGCATCCTCAACCATTGCCTTCAGTTCGGCCTGCTTGGTGACGTCGGCCTTGAATGCCGCCGCGGTGCCGCCACCCTTGGCGATCAGGTCGACCGTCTCCTGGGCGGAGGCCGCATTATGATCGACGCACAGCACTTTCGCGCCTTCGCGCGCAAACGTCAGCGCAGTGGCGCGGCCATTGCCGATGCCTTCCCCCGGACTCTGTCCGGCGCCGACGACGATGGCGACACGATCTTTCAGGCGCATCTCATTCCACTCCCTTAGATCGGGTA
The DNA here is from genome assembly GCF_029714305.1 of Bradyrhizobium sp. CB3481. Lineage (NCBI taxonomy): Bacteria > Pseudomonadati > Pseudomonadota > Alphaproteobacteria > Hyphomicrobiales > Nitrobacteraceae > Bradyrhizobium > Bradyrhizobium sp. CB3481. The sequence continues at coordinate 6,506,250 of NZ_CP121647.1, read as the reverse complement.
CTGTTGCAGTACCTCTTTGTAATAGGGTTCGTTATCGATCTTCATGGTCGCCAGCACCCGCACCACGGCGCAATAGAAGGCGATGGTGAGCACGAGGTCGACCATCTGCTCGTCGGAAAGCTGGTGCTTGATCTCGGCAAAGGTCGCTTCCGACATCGCAAGGTCACGCACCATCTCGCGGGCGCCGCGCAGGATCGTCTTCGCCAGCGGCTCGAGCTTCGACGGTTTACCCTCGGTCTCGGCCATCAGGCCTTCGATATCTTGATCGGTAACGCCGAATTCCTTGCCGATCTTCACGTGGTGGGTGAATTCGTATTCGGATTTCTCCATCCAGCCGACCTGGAGGATCGCCAGCTCCCGCAAGCGCGGGTCGAGCTTGCTGTTGAATCTGATGTAGCTCCCGACGCCGTTGAAGGCGCGGGCCATGTCGGGCGAGTTCACCAGCAGCTTGTGAAGGTTGGTGTTGCGCTTGAGCATGTCGCGGTATTCGGGGGCGACCTGGGCGGCTTCGAGATAGGGCAGGCGGGCCATTTTGTTGTTGTCCTTGTTGGCGTTACCCAATCGGGCTCATCTAGCCATAGAGCGCTTTGTGCTCCTGCGCATAGTTGGCGTAGGAATCCTTGATGCTGGCCATGTTGAGCAGCATGGTCGCGACCGGCTTGTCGTCTTTGGCGAACACAGTCGTGCGCATCCAGACACTCTCGGTGCGGCGGCTGCCACTTAGCGCGACCACTTCGCGCTCGGTGAAATAGGTCTCGCCCGGGAATAGCGGACCACGCAGCAGGCGGATTTCCTGGTCGGCGAACAAGCCGACCGCGGGCCCGCGGACAGGCAGCCTGTCCTCGCGGGCGCGATACTGGAACAGCACGCTCAGCATCTCCATGGGGATGATTGCTCGGCCCCAGGGATTGAGCTCCTGCGCATAATACGCTGACGGCTCGGTGATGACCTTTAGCTTTTCTGCCAGCGAAAACGGATAGAGATCGCCCATGTGCTGCTCGAAATCCATTTTCACCGCCTGCCGCGGCGTCTTCATGCCGACCTTGAGGTCGGCGAGGATGACGGGGTCGGTGAGGGGCTTCAGTTCGCCAAGCCGCCTGCTCAATGCGGTCTCGGACCCATCGCCGCCGATCGATGCGGTGCCGCGCAATATCTCGGTGCCGTCGCGCTTGCTCATGCCGATCGCGCAGATGGCCTGGCCCGGCTTCGGCCTTTCGATGGTGGCCTGCACTTCCTCGCCCTCGAAGGCAGGGTTGCGGTAGTGGGCGGAGAGGCATCCGGTTTCGAACCAGGCCTGGCCCCAGATGCGGTCGCAGAGCGGCGCGAACTGGCTGAAATGGGTCGGGCCCTCGATGGTGCCGCCCTGAAACCCGAGCTTCTGCGCGGTCGCATCGTCGTGGATCGAAGCGTGAGAGTCGTAGACCTGCGCGTGGAGCATCTGCCGCGGGCTGCGCCACGGCCCGACCAGCAGATTGTCGCGCTCCACTATCTCGGTCCTGAACGCCGGCTCGCTCATCCCTGGTGTCTCCCTTTGCCCCCAAGCGTTTCAAAGAAGGCGGCTTTCGGCAAGAGGCCGGCTTAATCCGCAAGCCGGCGAGATATGCCTTCCGGCCATGAAATCACGCTGGGCACGCATAGCAAAACCGGTGCATTCTGTTCGCAATTAGACCGGTTCAAATCACCGGCGGAACGTTGCGACGGGGAGCGGACGAATGGCGTTGATGGAAGTGGGTCTGGACGACAAGTACCGTCTGGACGCGAAGCGGATTTTTCTGTCCGGGACGCAGGCGTTGGTCCGGTTGCCCATGTTGCAGCGCGAACGCGACCGCGCTGCGGGACTCAACACCGCCGGTTTCATCTCCGGATACCGCGGCTCGCCGCTTGGCATGTACGACCACGCGCTGTGGCGCGCAAAATCCTTCCTCAAGCAGCATGACATCGAATTCTCGCCGGGCCTCAATGAGGATCTGGCGGCAACCGCGGTGTGGGGCAGCCAGCAGGTTGGCATGTTCCCGGGCGCCAAGGTCGATGGCGTGTTCGGCATCTGGTACGGCAAGGGGCCCGGCGTCGACCGCTCCGTCGACGCGCTCAAACATGCCAACTCGGCCGGCACTTCGCCGAACGGCGGCGTGATTGCGCTCGCCGGCGACGATCATGGCTGCCAGTCCTCGACGCTAGCGCATCAGAGCGAGCAGGTGTTCGCCGCGGCGTTGATGCCGGTCGTCAACCCCGCAACCCTGCAGGACTATCTCGATCTCGGCATTTTGGGCTTTGCGCTGTCGCGCTATTCCGGCTGCTGGGTCGGCTTCAAGGCGATTTCGGAGACGGTGGAAAGCTCGGCCTCGATTGTCAGCGATCCCGATCGGATCAGGATCATTACGCCCGATGATTTCGAGATGCCGCCCAGCGGGCTTTCGATCCGCTGGCCGGATGCGCCGATGGAGCAGGAGCGGCGGCTGCACGGGCCGAAGATGCAGGCGGTTGCGGCCTTCGCGCGCGCCAACCGCTTCGACCGCATCGTGCTGGATTCGAAGCCGGCACGGCTCGGCATCATGGCGACCGGCAAGGCCTATCTCGATCTCCGCCAGGCGCTGGCCGATCTCGGCATATCAGATGCCGAGGCGCAGGCGCTGGGCCTGCGGATCTACAAGGTCGCGCTGACCTGGCCGCTGGAAGAGTCCGGAGTAAGGGCGTTCGCCGAAGGCCTGCAGGATGTGCTTGTCGTCGAGGAGAAGCGCGGCTTCATCGAGGATCAACTGGTTCGCATCCTTTATAATACGGATGCCTCAAAACGGCCTTCCGTGGTCGGCAAGCGCGACGAGACGGGCGCCATGTTGCTGCCGAGCGAAGGCGAGCTGACGCCGACCATGGTCGCGGCGGCCGTCGTGTCGCGGCTGCGCAAGGTCGGCCATCGCAGCCCGGCGCTGGAGCAGCGTCTGGCCAAGCTGGAGGCGTTCGATCGTCCCGCGGAAGGCATCGGTGCGGCAAAACTGCAGCGCACGCCGTATTTCTGCTCGGGCTGCCCGCACAACACCTCGACCAAAATTCCTGAGGGCAGCCGCGCTATGGCCGGCATCGGCTGTCACGGCATGGCGCTCTCGGTACCGAACCGCCGGACGCAGACAATCTCGCATATGGGCGCCGAAGGCGTGAGCTGGATCGGGCAGGCGCCATTCACCAGCGAACCGCACGTGTTCCAGAATCTCGGCGACGGCACCTACACCCATTCCGGCCTGCTGGCGATTCGTGCGGCGGCGGCGTCCGGTGTCAGCATCACCTACAAGATTCTGTATAACGACGCGGTGGCAATGACCGGTGGCCAGCCGGCCGAAGGCGGGCTGACGGTGTCGCAGATCGCCCATCAGGTGGCGGCGGAAGGCGCCAAGCGACTCGTCATCGTCTCCGACGATCCCGACAAATATCCGGCGAACTATTTCCCGCCACGGGCAACCATCCATCACCGCCGCGAGCTCGACGCAGTGCAGCGGGAGCTGCGCGAGGTCAAGGGCCTCACGGTTCTGATCTACGACCAGACGTGTGCTGCAGAAAAGCGCCGCCGCCGCAAGCGCGGGCTCTATCCGGACCCGCCGAAGCGCATCTTCATCAACGAGCGCGTCTGCGAGGGCTGCGGCGACTGTTCGCAGGCCTCCAACTGTGTCTCGGTGCAGCCGCTGGAGACCGAGTTCGGCCGCAAGCGGCGGATCGACCAGTCGAACTGCAACAAGGACTTTTCCTGCATCGAAGGCTTTTGCCCAAGCTTCGTCACCGTGCATGGCGGCAAGCTGCGCAAGGCGGACCGCGCGGCGGCCGATCCGTCGGCGCTGTTCGCCGATTTGCCGACGCCGACGGTGCCGGCGCTCGACGGCGCCTACAACATCCTCGTCACCGGCATCGGCGGCACCGGCGTCATTACCATCGGCGCGCTGCTCGGCATGGCCGCGCATGTCGAGGGCAGGGCGTGTTCGACCCTCGACTTTACGGGATTGTCGCAGAAGAACGGCGCGGTGATGAGCCACGTCCGCATCGCGCCTGTTGCGGATGATCTCTCCACCGTGCGCATCGCGCCCGGCGGTGCCAATCTGATCCTCGGCTGCGACATCGTCGTCGCCACCAGCATTCCGGCGCTGAGTCGGGCCGAGCGCGGCGTGACGCGGGCGATCGTCAATGCCGACCTGCTGCCGACCGCAAGCTTCGTCATCAACCCCGACATCGATTTCGAGGCGGGGACGATGCGGGATACGCTCAATGAGGCCGTCAGCGCCTCTGATCTCGACATTCTCGATGCGACCGGGCTTGCCACCGCGCTGATGGGCGACAGTATCGCTACCAACGCGTTCATGCTCGGCTTTGCGTTCCAGCGCGGCGCCATCCCGCTGTCGCTGGCGGCGATCATGAAGGCGATCGACCTCAACGGCGCGGCGATCGAGATGAACAAGCTCGCTTTCTCCTGGGGCCGGCTCGCGGCCCACGACCTGCCGCGCGTCGTCAGCGCGGCACGCTTCAAGAGTTCGGGCGCGGCGCCGGCCAGGCGGACGCTCGATGAGAGCATCGCTTTCCGCGCCAAGTTCCTGACTGACTATCAGGACGAGGCCTATTCGAAACGCTACCTCGCCGAGGTCGAGCGTATCAGGGTGGCGGAGGCCAAGGCCGCGCCGGGCTCGCATGAACTCACTGAAGCCTTCGCCAAGGGCCTGTTCAAGCTGATGGCCTACAAGGACGAATACGAAGTCGCCCGGCTCTATTCCGACGGCGAGTTCGCAAAGTCTTTGAGGGACCAGTTCGACGGCCAGCCGGGCGTCAAGGTCAGCCTGGCGCCGCCGCTATTGGCGACGCGCGATGCGGTGACCGGGCGCCTGCAAAAGCGCGAGTTCGGCCCGTGGATTTTCACCGCCTTCGAGCTCCTCACCCACTTCAAGTTCCTGCGCGGCACCAGGCTCGATCCGTTCGGCTACACCGCCGAGCGGCGGATGGAGCGTGTGCTGCCGGGTGAATATTCCGCGATGATCTTCCGTCAGCTCGACCGGGCCAAACCGTATGATTGGCCGCGGCTAGTAGCGCTAGCGAAATCCGCGGAACTGGTTCGCGGCTACGGCCATATTAAGGAAGCTAATGTCGCCAAATACCGCGCTGAGTGCGCACGGCTGGAAGCGGCGATCGGCCAGCCGGTGGCGCAGGCGGCCGAGTAGCGATCTTCATCCGGCACGTGAACTTTTCCACAGCGGGGATCACGCATCGCTGACCCTGCGGCAGGAACCGGCTGGAATTATCCGGCCGGCTTCCTACATGATGCCTGTTCTTCAGTTTTTGATTGGATTTCAGGAGACCGCTGATGGTCCTGAAAAGCGCTTTTGCGGCTGTGCTTTGCACGGGGCTCCTGATGTCGGGCAGCGCCGCGCTGGCGGATGAGTATCGCGCGGGCGAACTGTTCAGCCTCGATCCTTCGAGCGCTCTGCTCTCACCAAAGCGGCTCGGTCCGGAGACGCAATTCGCGCCCGTCCGCATCGAAGCGCGAACCGATCGCAAGCCGGTGAAGACCGAGCGCGTGGTTGTCCGTAAAACTCCGGAGCGCAAGGTGCAGGTCGCGCAGACGCGCGCCGAGAAGCCACGCGGCATGGCCCGCACCAAGCTGGCGCGTCGCCACTCCAATCCGCTCGACGCCCAGGCGCGCGATACGCGGATCCAGACCTGGCCGTGCAATTCAGGCGGCATCTGCGACTGGCAGCGGTAGCATTTCGTAGGATGGGTAGAGCGCAGCGAAACCCATCAATCATTTGCGCGGAGCCATGATGGGTTTCGCTGCGCTCTACCCATCCTACTCATCTTCACCTTCATCCACCTGTCGTAAAACCTTCGGCCAGCATTCAAATTGCTCGGGCACACCGTCGTCGTGATTCGACGAGGGTGCTTCGATGCCGATTGCGATTCGCGCCGGGCAAAGCCTGAACCGGCGTCAATTACTGGTCCGCTCCGCCGCAACATGCGCCGTCACCGGTCTCGGCAGTCTCGCCAGACCCTATCTTAGCCGCGCCGCCGACCGGCCGCTGATCACGAGCGGCATTCAATCGGGTGACGTCTCGGATCATTCCGCCGTGATCTGGGCACGCGCTGACCGCGCCGCCCGCATGCAGGTGGAGTGTTCGACATCGGAGAATTTCAGCAGCATCCTTTCAACCGCTTCCGCCAACGCGATGCCAGACCAGGATTTTACTTCCAAGGCGCTGCTCGACGGCCTGCCGCCCGGGCAGGACATTTTCTATCGCGTGCGATTCGAAGACATCGATGGGCAGGGGCTCGCAGGCGAGATGCAACTCGGGCATTTCCGCACCGCGCCTGTGGCGCGCAGCTCAGTGTCGTTCGCCTGGTCTGGCGATACCACCGGGCAGGGCTGGGGCATCGACGAAAGCCGTGGCGGGATGCGGACTTACCGCACCATGCTCGACAACCGTCCGGACTTCTTCATCCATTCCGGCGACCACATCTATGCGGACTGTCCGGTGGAGCGGCAATTGAAGCTGCCGGATGGCGGGACCTGGCGGAACATCGTCACCGAGGAAAAATCCGTGGTCGCGCAAACGCTCGCGCAGTTCCGCGGCAACTACAAATACAACTGGCTCGACCAGAACTTTCGCGCCTTCCATGCCGCCGTCCCCCTGTTCGCGCAATGGGACGATCATGAGGTGACCAACGACTGGGCGCCGGTCGGCACGGCCGACGGGACCGGCTATGCCGAGGACGGCTCTTCGCTGCTGGTGGCGCGGGCGCGCCGCGCGTTCCATGAGTTCATGCCGATGCGCGCCGTAGCAGCGCAAGAGGATGACCGGATCTACCGCAAGATTGCCTACGGCCCGCTGCTCGACGTCTTCATGATCGACATGCGCAGCTACCGCGATTCCACCTTCAACAAGGGCGACCAGAGCGGGGCCTGCATCCTCGGCGCGGCGCAACTGGCTTGGCTGAAGCGCGAACTGGTCGCATCCAACGCCACCTGGAAGGTGATCGCCGCCGACATGCCGATCGGCCTCGTCAGCGAGGACGCCATCGCGCTCGGCAACGGCCCGCCGGAGCGGCGCGAGCACGAGATTGCCGATCTGCTGTCGTTCGTGAAGCGCGCTGGCATCCGCAACATCGTTTGGCTGACGGCCGACATGCACTATACCGCCGCGCATCATTACGATCCGAACCGTGCCGTCTTCCAGGATTTCGAGCCGTTCTGGGAGTTCGTCAGTGGTCCGCTGCATGCCGGCACCTGGGCGCCGGCCCCGCTCGACGATACGTTCGGCCCGAAGGCGATGTTCCAGAAGGGCTGCAGCGGCGAGAACCTCGCGCCCTGTTACGGCATGCAGTTCTTCGGCCGCGTCGACATCGACGGCAAGACCGAGGTGATGACGGTGACGTTGAAGGATGTCGACAACAGCGATCTCTGGTCGGTCGATATCGAACCGCGTCCGGATGCGCGGCCCGGCCAGATCATGGCGCAGCACATCTGAGGCGCGGCCTCAGGGCCTCACAACGAGATAGCCGCCGACTACCATCAGCACGGAGAGCGCAATAACCACGCCAAGCACGGCGGCGATGATCGCAGGCAGCTCGTGAGCATCCAGCCATTGTCGCAACGCCCTTACCATCGCACCCCCACATGATCTTGATTTTCGCCGCAGCTTGCGCGCCAGCGATTTCAATAGCGGTCAATTTCGCTCAGTGAAATAGCCCACCCATGCGTCTTTCGTCGCGCACCCTTGCCGAACGAGGGGCGTTGTGCAAATCCCGGCTTCGGGCCGGCTTGCGGGCTAATTCTGTTCCGCATGCCGGAATTCGGGTTTTGGCTACACACGGGCGCGGCCCCAGTCCATACTGGATCGCACCACAGGGAGGTCTTTCAAATGCGTGAAGCTGTCATCGTTTCCTATGCGCGCACGGGGCTGGCGAAGTCCGGCCGCGGCGGGTTCAACATCACGCCGCCGATGTCGCTGGCGGCCCACGCCATCAAGCACGCGGTGGACCGCGCCGGCGTCGACAAGGAATATGTCGAGGACTGCTATCTCGGCAATTGCGCGCATGGCGCGCCGAACATCGGCCGCCAGGCCGCGCTGCTCGCCGGCATGCCGAAATCGACCGCGGGCGTTTCCGTAAACCGTTTCTGCTCGTCCGGCCTGCAGACGATCGCGATGGCCGCCAACTCGATCCGCTCGGACGGCGCCGATTGCATCGTGGCCGGCGGCGTCGAAAGCATCTCTATTCCGGGCGGCGGATCGCCCAAGGAATCGATCGATCCGGAGCTGCTCAAGGTCGCGCCTGATATTTTCATGGCGATGATCGACACCGCCGACATCGTCGCCGAGCGCTACAAGGTCAGCCGCGAATACCAGGACGAATATTCGCTGGAATCTCAGCGCCGCATGGCGGCCGCGCAGCAGGCCAACAAGTTCAAGGACGAAATCGTCCCGATGAAGACCAAGATGAAGGTGGTCGACAAGGCGACGAAAGCCGAGAGCATCGTCGACTATGTCGTCGACCGCGATGAGTGCAATCGCCCGGAGACGACGCTCGAAGGCCTCGCCAAGCTCGAGCCGGTGAAAGGTCCCGGCAAATACGTCACCGCCGGCAATGCCAGCCAGCTCTCGGACGGCGCGGCGGCGGTGGTGTTGATGGAAGCCAAAGATGCCGAGAAGCGCGGCCTCAACCCGATGGGCCGTTTCGTCGCCTGGGCGTCGGCCGGCTGCGAGCCGGACGAGATGGGCATCGGCCCGATCTACGCCGTGCCGAAGCTTTTGAAGCGCCACGGTCTGAAGATCGACGACATCGACCTCTGGGAGCTGAACGAGGCCTTCGCCAGCCAGTGCCTCTATTCCCGCGACAAGCTCGGCATCGATCCGGAGAAGTACAACGTCAACGGCGGCTCGATCGCGATCGGCCATCCCTTCGGCATGACCGGCGCGCGTCTCACCGGCCACATCCTGCAGGAGGGCCGTCGGCGCAAGGCCAAATGGGGCGTCGTCACGATGTGCATCGGCGGTGGCCAGGGCGGCGCGGGCCTGTTCGAAATCTATAGCTGAGCCCTCGAAGCAGCGCACAGTAAAGAAAATGGCTCCGCGAGGAGCCATTTTCCATTTCAGGTGTCGGCCTCAGTAGCGATACTTCTTGATCACCACGGTCCTGTCGCCATGACCATGCCGCCATCCGCGATGGTAGCCGCGGTCGCGCCGGAATTCAGCACGCGCGCCGTAGTGGGGGTGATGATAGCCATGGTGATAGCCGCGCTTCTTGATGATCACCGTCTCAGCGCTTGCAATCGACGGCGCCGCGATCGCGAGCGCGCCGAGTGCAGCGACGATATATGCAATACTCTTCATTCCAAGTCTCCTCCAATTGAGCTGACATAAAACTTCAGATCGCGAGGAACGTTCCGGCGGAATTGGAAGAGAATTCTGAACGCCTGTTCAGATACATGGACCGCGCGACTTTTGGCTCATTTCGCAGGATGGGTAGAGCGCAGCGAAACCCATCGTCTGCGCCTGTCGCGATTGATGGGTTTCACTCCGTTCTACCCATCCTACGGCAGGACGCTGCTGGGCGCCGTCAGCCTGCCCACTCAGGAATGTCCGGCGCCACCGTGGGCTTCGCATGGGCGACGCAGGCCCGGCTTGCGGAACGCCGAGGGGCGGCGCATCATCGCCGGACAAAATAACATCAGGGGGAGCGCTGCGATGACGGGGTTTTCACGCCGTGATTTTCTGGGCCTGACGGGGGCGGCTGCCTTTGCCGCCATGTCCGGCCGCGCCGATGCCGCGATGGGGCCGAACGACAAGTTCGACCTCGTGATCAAGGGCGGCGACGTGCTCGATCCCAGCCAGTCGCTCCGCGGCAAGCGCGACATCGGCATCCGCTGGGGCGTGGTCGAAGCGGTCGAGAACGACATTCCGGCAGCCCGCGCCGCCAAGACCATCGACGCCTCGGGCAAGCTGGTAACGCCCGGGCTGATCGATCTGCATTCCCACGTCTACCCTTACGGCTCGGCAATCGGCATTCCCGCCGATGAACTGGTGCAGGCACAGGCCACCACCACGGTGGTGTCGGCGGGCGATGCCGGCGTCAACAATCTCGCGGCGCTGCGCCGCTACATCGTGGCGCAATCGCGGGCGCGGATGTACGCCTTCGTCCACATCGCCAACAACGGCCTGTCCGGCTTCCCGGTCGCCGAGCTCTACAATATCGACTATGCCCAGGTCGAAGCCTGCGCGATGGCGCTGGCCGAAAATCCGGATTTCCTGCTCGGCGTGAAAGTCCGGATGTCGGAAAACGTCATCGCCAAGCATGGGCTGGAGCCGCTGAAGCGTTCGATCAAGGCCTGCGAGATGTGCGGCTGGCCGGCCAAGATGATGGTGCATATCGGCGGCGTCGAGACCAAGGAGCTGATGTCGGAAATTCTCGACCTGCTGCGGCCGGGCGACGTGCTCACCCACGCCTATTCCGGCGCGCCGAACATCGCCGGCGTCTTCACCAACATCGTGCAGGACGGCAAGCTGCTGCCAGCCGCTTTGTCGGCCAAGCAGCGCGGCGTGATGTTCGATGTCGGCCATGGCGGTGGCAGCTTCGATTTCACGGTAGCGGAGGTGGCGATTCCGGGCGGCTGCGGGCCGGATACGATTTCTTCCGACATCCACGTCTTCTCCGGCAATTCGCCGGGCATGCCGTATCTGCCGAACGTCATGAGCAAGTTCATCCTGCTCGGATACACGGTGGAGCAGGTGGTGGCGATGGCGACCAGCGCGCCCGCCAAGATCATCAATCGTGCGCCGAAGCTCGGCACGCTGCAGATCGGCGCCCCCGGCGACGTTGCGATCCTGGAGCTGGTGGAGGGGCAGACGTCGTTTGTCGACACCCGCAACAACAAGCGTGAGGGCAAGCTGCTGCTCAAGCCGGTGCAGACGGTCGTCAACGGCGTGCCGTTCGGCCGGCCCTATCAGGCGCCGTTCGCGGTGCGGTGAACGGACTCCCTCTCCCGCTTGCGGGGGAGGGCTGGGGTGGGGGTGCCGCCGCGAGTCGTGCTTCGCGTGGGGAGAGAGCCCCCACCCGGATCGCATCTACGATGCGATCCGACCTCCCCGCAGGCGGGAGAGGTAAGGACCAGGGATACCGCTTCAGACGATCGCCCTTTTCAGGCGGAGATGGCCTCACGCGCTCGGCCGAGCAGCTTGCTCACGAGCGTCTCGGGATCGTCAGGAATGGCGTCACCCCGCCAGGCGACATGCTGATCGGTGCGCGCTAAAATGAGCCTTCGGCCGCCAGGCGGCTGCGCTTGATCACTGGGTACATCGACAATCGCGAACGGCACGCCTTTGGCCCCCATGGCCTCGGCAAGCGGCGCAACCGTAACGGCCGGATCGTATCGCAACAGCGTGTAGCCCGGCCCAAGCGCGTCATAGACCACCCGTCCATCGGCAAGTCTTGCGAACGGCAGCCGGCAGCCCGGCGTCGAGGACGGCGTGAAATCCGCCATCGTAAAGCCTGGCTGTTCGGCGCCGTCATAGGCAATGATCGGGGAGCGGTCGTAAAAGTACCCGAAATTGAGACCGGCGCAGCAATATTGCTGCACGTTCAGATCATAGGCCGCTTGCCCCACCTGCCTGCGGACGGCATCGCCCTCCGGCCCCGGATGCTCGATTTCCGCAGGCACGGTGCGGCGCTGGCTCAGCACCTTGCCTGCCATCTCCATCGCAAAGCGCGACACCTGCTCGGTGATCGGCAGCCGTTCGGCCTCATAGGCATCGAGGATTTTGATGTCGGCCCAGCCTTCCAGATAGGCTGATAGCAACCAGGCGAGGTTGGTGGCGTCAGCGATCCCGGCATTCATGCCGTAACCGGCATAGGGCATCCACAGATGCGCCGCGTCGCCGCAGATGAAGGCGCGTCCCTTGCGGAAGCGTTCGGCGACGAGGCGGCGGCCGACCCAGTCCTCCTTGCTCAGCACCTCGTATTGAAAGTCGGGGCCGACGCCGAGAATGGCGCGGATCGAGGCGTCGCGGTCGACCGTTTCAAACGTCTCGTCTTCGCGGTTGAGGTGGTTGTGGATCAGCCATTTCTCACGGCCGTCGATCGCGACCACCGTGCCGCAGCGGCGCGGATTGAGCGACAGCGTCATCCAGGCGGGATGATCCATCATGCCGAGCAAGGCGGGCGCGTGGATATAGGTCGATTGCACGCGCTGGATGATCGGCGTTCCCTGCAAATTGGCATCGATCGCCTTGCGAACCAGCGAGCGCGCGCCGTCGCAGCCGACGATGAACTCGGCATGGATTTGGAAGGCCGTTCCGCTATCGAGGTCCCGGACCGTCGCGACAATGCCGTCATCCTCCTCGCGGAAATCCTCGAACGCGGTGCGATTCAGAATCTGCAGCCCATCGATCCCTGATGCGTGGGCGAACAGCACCGGTTCCATGTAGATCTGGTTGATGCGGTGCGGCGGCTCGGCCGTCGGCCAGCCGGTATCCGGCCCGTCGGTCGCGGTGTAGCGATCGCGCCGGCACGGAATGAGGATGCGCGAGAGCTCGATGCCGGTTGCCGTGGTGCGGTAGGAGCAATCGTTGGGATAATCCGCCGGCAGTCCGGTATCGCGCAGCGCCTGCGCCACGCCCAGCCTGCGGAATGTCTCCATCGATCGCGCCGAAACATGGTTGCATTTCACGCTGGGCGGCTCGCCGGCGGACCGCGTCTCCACCACGGTGACGGAGATGCCCCGCTGCGCGAGGTCCATCGCAAGCGTCAGTCCGACCGGACCGGCGCCGATCACGAGAACAGAGGTTTTCACATTGTCGCTCGCGGTCTTGTCGCGGGCCGGCTTGTCACTTGCTGCGCTGGAACGTTCATGCATAACTGCTGGCCATAACCATAATAATCATCGGGGAGACGCTAATGTTTCGGTCGATGCGGCAAGGCGTAGCTTCGAGCCTTGTTTTGGGCCTTATCGTCGTGCTCTCGCTACTGTCACCGTCTGCGGCTGATATAGCAAACGCATATCCGGACCAGCCGATCAAGATCATCGTCTCGTTCCCGCCCGGCGGCAGCGCCGATATCGTGATTCGCGCGCTGCAACCGGTGCTGGCGGAGGATTTGCACCAGCCGATCGTGATCGAAAACCGTGCCGGAGCCGGCGGCAATATCGGCATCGGCGCGGTGGCGCAGGCCGCTCCCGACGGCTACACGATCGGCGTCGCCGCCGCGGGCGTGCTGACGGTCAATCCCCATCTCAACCGCGCGGCAATGCCGTTCGATCCGATTAAGGACCTGACGCCGGTCACCCTGCTGGCGGAAATCCCCTTCGTGCTGGTTGCGTCGCAAAAATCGGAGCTGACGTCGGTCGCGGACCTCATCGCCAAGGCCAAGGCGCAGCCGCAAACCCTGTCGATCGGTCATGGCGGCAACGGCACCGCGATGCATCTGACCTCCGCGCTGTTTGCACAAAAGGCCGACGTCAAGGTGCAATTGATCGCCTATCGCGGCACCGCGCCGGCGGCGACCGACGTTCTTGCCGGCCACATTCCGCTCGCCGTGCTGGATATCCCGGCGTCGCAGCAGTTGATCCGGGAAGGCAAGCTGCAGGCGCTCGGGGTTTCGGCCGCCAAGCGTGTCGTGTTCCTGCCTGACGTTGCGCCGTTGGCGGAGCAGGGCCTGAACGGATTCGAATCCGTCGGCTGGTTCGGGATTGTCGCCCCCGCCGGCACGCCGGCCGAAATCGTCGGCAAACTGAACGCGGCTTTCGTCAAGGCCTTGAGTGATCCCGCGGCCATCGAGAAGATCCGCGTGCTCGGCGCCGAGCCCGCGCCGACGTCATCGGACGCCTTCGCCAAATTCATCGAGAGCGAAAGCGCAAAATGGGGCAAGCTGATCGCCGAGGCCGGCATCAAGAGCGAGTGAGGCGCCCGGGGCCACGGCAGCGGCCATTTGATCCTGATCAATGCGGCCGTCCGCTGCGTTTCGCCATCATCGGCGAACGAAAGGGTCCAGCGTGGCACACAGCGAAAGCCTATCCCACATCGAAACATCCGCCCGACGGTCCGCCGGCGCGCCGGCGTATGACAAAGACGGCCGTTTGCCGTTCGAAAGCGAGTTTCTTGCCCAGCTCGGCAGCAAGGTGCGCGAGATGCGCACGCTGCGCGGCATGTCGCGCCGCGAACTGGCGCAGCGCGCCGGCCTGTCGGAGCGGTACGTCGCCCAGATCGAGGTCGGCAAGGGCAACGTCTCGATCGTGCGGCTATTGCGGATCGCGCTGGTGTTTCGCTGCGAACAGAACGGCGCTGTCTAGGCTGGCTGCTTTGCGCGCCCCGGTTGTCGCCGATGATGTCAGCGATCACGGCGCCGATCACCAGCGCGCCGCCGGTCAGCGCCCGGGCGCTCGGCGTCTCATCGAACGCCAGCCATACCCAGAACGGCATCATCGGGGTTTCCAGCGTCGAAATCAGCGCGGCCTGACCTGACGGCAACAGCCGTAGCGCGAGGAAAAACAGAGTCAGGCCGAGCGAAAGAAGCCGAACATGGCGAATATCCCGGGTGGTCTCTGGATTGATCGTTGCGTACGAGGTCGAACACCCAGGTGTCGATATGTGTGAAGGACCGGGAAAATTCATCACGCCACCGGGTCTCGCCGAAGGCGAGCCCGATGACAGGCTCCGGCGGGGCATCCAGTACGCCGCGGCCTCTCGCTTCGATCGCTAGTGTCTCTGGAATACTGGATCACCGCCTTCGCGGGTGATGACGGAAAGTGTTTGAGGCGGGCGCGCGTATCGGTTGCTTAGCTCCGCGCCCGCTTCTCCACATTGGCAATCCGCGCCGGTACGCCGAATTCCTTGCGGCAGACTTCGGCGAGCACGGCGACGCCCTCGCGGATCTGCTCCTGCGACGGGCTGGCGAAGCACAGCCGCAGGCGGCTGCCGGCATAGGCCTTGTCGGTCGACCATTCCGGTCCCGGATTGATGGCGACGCCGGCGGCGAGCGCGGCCTGATAGAGCTTTAGCGTATCGACATTGTCGGGCAGCTTCACCCACAGGAAGATGCCGCCCTCGGGCGCTTCGAATTCGGCCGCGGTGCCGAACTGTTCGTTGAGCGCTTCCATCAATGTATCGAGCTTGGCGCGCAGGCCGCGCGTCAGCTTCGGCACATGGGTTGCAAAATGCGGCGCGCAATATTCCGCCAGCACCATCTGCTCCAGCGCGCCGCTGCCGGCGTCGGTCTTCAGCGCCAGCATCCGCGACATCATTTCCCAGGGCGCGACGATGAAACCGACGCGCAGGGCAGGGGCAATCGACTTCGAGAACGAGCCGATGTGGATGACGCCGCCATGCTGGCTCATGGCATAGATCGCGGGCGGGCGCTCGCCCTTCCAGATCAGGTCGGCGTAGCAGTCGTCCTCGAAGATCGGCACGCCGTATTCCTGCGACAGTTTCAGCATCTCGGCGCGCCGCGCCTCCGGCAGGATGGAGCCGGTCGGGTTCTGCACGGTCGGGATGGTGTAGATGTATTTCGGCGTGATGCCGCGCCGCTTGTGATCGGCGAGAACAGCCGCCAGCGCATCCATCCGCATGCCGTGTTCGTCGAGGGGCACGCCGACCGCGTTGACGCCAAGCCGTGTCAGGCGGGTCAGTGCGCCCTGATAGGTCTCCTGCTCGACCAGCACGGTGTCGCCGCGGGCCAGCAGGGTCTGGTTGACGAGGTCGAGCGCCTGCAGTGAGCCCGAGACGATCATGATGTCGTCGGCCGTGCAGCTGATCCCGGCGTCGCGCTTGAGCTTGGTGGTAAGGAATTCGCGCAAAGGGCGATAGCCCTGCGGCCCGCTGGCAAGCCCATAGGTCGCCAGCGTCTTGCCCTCGCGCCGGAGCACGGCATTGACCGCCTCGATCAGGCCGTCGACAGGTACCTGCTCGGGATCGTTGTTGCCGCCGACGAAACTGTATTTGGCAAGTCCCGTCCACCGCGCCGCCGGCGCCGGCAGTCCGGCAGGCAGCAGGGCTGAAAAGTCGAAGGGGGTTGCAGTGGACATGGATATTCACTCCCGTTTTGTTTTCGTTGAGAAGGCGTTGCAAGCCTTCCGGCAGGCTAGTTCCTGATGATCCTGATCGGCCGTCCCTGGCTGATGAAGGCATAATGCCCGGCGCCGACGCTGCCGAACATCAGGGCCTCGACGGCGGGCTCGGCGATCTCACCGGTGGCCGCCCAGTCGACCACGAAATTGGCGCCTGTTCCTCCGCGCACATCGTTCGCTGCAATGAAGACTTCGACGGTTGCGAACGGTTTTAGCGCAACTGGCGCCTTGAGATAGCTCTCCACCATCTTGCCTGATGTGTCGAAATAGGCGATCCGCTTCAAAACCAGCGGGCGGGTCTCGGACGTGTTGTGGACGCTGAGCGTGACGGCAAAATCCGCCCGCAGCTTGCCCTGGCTCATCGAGACGCTGGAGTAGACCGGGACATAAAATGCGCCGGATACTGCGAGATTTTCCGAAGGCACCGCGGTGAGGGAGGCGGCGAAGTTCTGCTCGATGGTGCCGGCGGGCTGCGTGCTGGCGGCGGGAGCGGAAAGGATCGACATCGCGGCCAGAATCGCGACAAAAGCCCCCATTCTATGGCTGTGACACATTGCTTGTTTGACCCTTGCGCCGGGACCTCTAGGTTGCAAGAAGGGGAAGTCCGGAACCATGCACGAGCTTATTCGCGATATCACCTTATGCATCCTGTTCGCCTGGGTGCTCGGCCTGTTGGCGCATTTCTCCCGGCAGCCGCTGATCCTGGCCTACCTTATCGCCGGGTTCTTCATTGGTCCATTCGGCATGGGCTGGGTCAAGTCCCAGGAATCGATCAACGTCATCTCCGAACTCGGCCTGATCTTCATGCTGTTCATGATCGGGCTGGAAATCGACCTGAAGAAAATCGTGCGCGCCGGCAAGGTGATCCTGTTTGCCGCCGGCGGGCAGTTGATCGGCGGCGTCGTGCTTGGCATCCTGTTCTTCATCGCCATCGGCCTGTCGATGGGTTCGGGTCATTTTGACGCGCTGTATCTGTGCGTTGCCTGCGCGCTGTCGAGCACGGTCATCATCGTCAAGGTGCTGTACGAGAAACGTGAGCTCGATACGCTGCCGGGCCGGATCACGCTTGGCGTGCTGGTGCTGCAGGACATCTTCGCGATCCTGTTCCTGGCGGTGCAGCCGAGCCTCGACAATCTGCAGGTGAGCGTGATCCTGCTGTCGATCGCCCGGGTCGGCGTGCTGGTCGGCGTTGCACTCGTGCTCAGCCGCTACGTGCTGCCGTGGCTGTTCCACCAGATCGCGCGGCGGCCGGAACTGATCCTGCTCGGGGCGCTGGCCTGGTGCTTTCTGATCGGCGAGATCGCGGAACGGCTGCATCTGTCGCGCGAGATGGGTTCGCTGGTTGCCGGCGTCTCGCTCTCGACATTCCCCTATGCGCTCGATGTCACCGCGAAAGTGACGACGCTGCGCGACTTCTTCATCACGCTGTTCTTTGTCTCGCTCGGCATGACCATTCCGATCCCCGGCGCCTCCGTGATCGGGCTGGCGCTGACGATCGCGGCGTTTACCGTCGTGAGCCGCATGGTGACCACCTTCCTGCCGCTCTATCTGATGAACCAGGGCCTGCGCGCCAGCCTGCTGCCGGCGATCAACCTGGCGCAGATCTCGGAATTCTCGCTGGTGGTGATCCAGACCGGCGCGCTCGCCAACCATATCAGCAAGGAGACGTCGAGCGCGGCATCCTTCGCCTTCGTGGTGCTGGCGGTGCTGAGCACCTTCGTCATGGGCCGCAGCGATCAGGTCACGCGCGGCCTGATCGGCCTCCTGAAGGGTATTGGGCTGCGCGATCTCGATCACAAGCATGAAGGGGAAGGCGGCCACGAGGGCGGCCATGGCGAGGCCCGCCGGATCGTCATCCTCGGCTTCTTCCGCGCCGCCAGCGCGCTGGTCGCCGAGATCGAGCGCCGCAATCCGCCGGTGCTCGAGCAGATCACTGTGATCGATTTCAACCCGCTGGTGTTCCGCACCCTGACGGACCGCGGCATGCATGTGGTCTATGGCGACATCAGCAATGTCGATACGCTGGTGCACGCCGGCGTGGCTAAGGCCGAGCTAATCATCCTCAGCATCCCCGACTCGCTGCTCAAGGGCGCCGACAACGAAAAGCTGGTCCGCCACGTCCGCTCGCTGAATCCGACCGCCAAGATCGTTGCGACCGCGGAGATCTTGGCCGAGGTCAACGATCTCTACGAGGCAGGGGCCGATTACGTGACGGTGACCAGGCTCAGCGACGCCCATGAGCTCTACACGGTCATCGAGGCCGCTCAGGCCGGCCTCCTGGAGGACAGGCGCGCCGAGACCGACACGCTGCTCAGCGAGCGCCGCGAGGTGCTGCCGTAACGATCGATCCATGAATGCCGTCATGCCCGGGCTTGTGCAGGCTGGATGGGCATAGCAGTACGTCCTGGACATTTCTCGCCAGCTGCTGTGGTCCGCGTGCGCCGATCCCACGTCCACCGCGTGCAATGCGGCGTAACAATCGGCGTGAGGCCAGGGAACTGTGTGCCGCATACAACAGTTACCTCCGCGACGAAGCGGTGGCGCCACCGGATGTTGATCGTTCGGGACGGCACAGTGTACCCTTACTTTCTAGATCGAACCATCGGCAGACTTGAGAGCGAAGGAAGGGCCAATGCGCGCCTTGATCCTGGCGTTGTCCATCCTAGCGATCGTCGGCAGCGCGCACCCTGCTAAGGCTGGTCTAAGCAGCACGCCCCGCGAAACGTTGGCACCCGCCGATACGTCAATCGCTACCGACGAAGCGTCTCAGGAGACCGAGGAACAGATCGGCCTCACCAAGGCAAAGCGTCGTCAAGTGCAACGTGGGCTAACCAGGCTTGGGTTCGACACCAAGGTCAATGGCAAGTTCGACGAATCGACTCGCGCCGCCATCGCACGCTGGCAGGAGGAGCACGGCTACCCTACGACTGGCTTCCTCAACGCCGCCCAGCACAAGGTGCTAACGGACGCGGCGGCAGAGGCCAGAAAATCTGGCCAACGAGACCGTCGTCACGCTGGCAGGGGTACTCGCCATTCGCGTGGTGTCGGCGGTCCAATCGGCGCGATGGGCGGCGCGGTGCGCGGCGTAGTAGGGGGAGTTGGGGGAGTGGTGGGCGGACTATTCCGCAGGTGACGCGTCGAGCCTGTCCAAGACAAATCCCGGCCATCACATTGCCGATATACGCCAAGGCAATCTACCTCGACGTGTGTTTTTGTTCTTGCGGGGTGACCATGGCGACGGACGCCCGACCTCGTCAATGCCTTTTGACATGCCAGCCCGTTGTGGCAGGGCTTCCGCCGACCCGGTCGGCGCCATTCTGCCCTGCGTATTGACGCTGGCGCTGGCCCGGAAGTCCGGCTAATGCACTTGCTCGACCTAGCGAGATTTGGCGAGATTTTTACAAAATGGCCGACACGATCCAGGAAGTGCTGCAAGCTTTTGCCAAGGGTGAGCTCGTCGTCGTCACCGACGATGACGATCGCGAGGGCGAGGGCGATCTGATCGTCGCGGCCTCGCTCTGCACCGCCGAGAAGATGGCATTCATTATCCGCCACACCTCCGGCATCGTCTGCGCGCCGATCACCACCGACGATGCCCGCCGGCTGCGGCTCGATCCGATGGTGGCGCATAACGAGTCCAACCACACCACCGCCTTCACGGTTTCGATCGACTACAAGCCGGATGGCGGCACCGGCATCTCGGCGGACGAACGCGCCTCCTGCTGCCGCGCGCTCGCCAATCCCAACGCCGGCGCCAATGACTTTGCCCGGCCCGGCCACATCTTCCCGCTGATCGCCCGCGACGGCGGCGTGCTGCTGCGCTCCGGCCATACCGAAGCGGCGGTCGATCTCTGCAAGCTCTCCGGGCTGCCGCCGGTCGGCGTCATCTCCGAGTTGATGAACGACGACGGCACCGTCATGAAGGGTGAGCAGGTGGCGCGTTTCGCCGCCAAGCATAAGCTCAAGCACGTCACGATCGCTGACATGATCGCCTATCGCCAGGCGCGCGAGAAGCTGATCGAACGAGTCGCGACCTTCACCACCGACAGCCCGATCGGCCCGCTGCAGGGCTATGCCTATCGCTCGCCGTTCGACGAGATTGCGCATGCCGCCTTTGTTTATAACGGCATCGGCGACGGCAAGAACGTGCTGACCCGGCTGCACAAGCCGAACATCGTCAAGGATCTCTTCACCGGCCAGGCGCGCATGCAGATCGTGCTCGACCATTTCAAGAAGGCCGGCCGCGGCGTGCTGGTGTACTTGCGCGACGGCGCGGCCGGGGTTCCGGTCGAGCCGGTCGGCGAAGAGAGAACCGCGGAAGCCGACCGCAACCGGCAATGGCGCGAAGTCGGCGTCGGTGCCCAGATCCTGCGTGATCTCGGCATCACCTCGATCGTCAACCTCACCTCGTCGGTGCACGACTACAAGGGACTATCCGGTTTCGGCATCGAGATCGTCGGCAACGAAAAGCTGGATTGACAACCATCGTCATCCGGAATGGTGCGCTAACACCATATCCGGAATCTCGAGATTCCGGGTTCATGCTTCGCATGCCCCGGAATGACATCGGGAAGGATTTGCGCTTCCGCCAATAGCGCACTAATTTGGCGGCAAATTTCCAACAGGACAGTGATGCGAAAGGGATTTTCATGAGCGTGCGCCCTCAAGCCAAGGACAAGCCGGCAGCGGCCTCCTTCCAGTGGGATGATCCGTTCCTGCTCGACGACCAGCTCACCGAAGACGAGCGCATGATACGCGATACCGCGCGTGCCTATGCGCAGGACAAGCTGCTGCCGCGTATCGTCAAGGCCTATATGGAAGAGAAGACCGACCGCGAGATCTTCAACGAGATGGGCGAGCTCGGCCTGATCGGAATCACGCTGCCGGAGGAATATGGCTGCGCCAATGCGAGCTACGTCGCTTATGGCCTGGTGGCGCGCGAGATCGAGCGCGTCGATTCCGGCTATCGCTCGATGAACTCGGTGCAGTCGTCGCTGGTGATGTACCCGATCTATGCCTATGGCGACGAAAACCAGCGCAAGAAATACCTGCCCAAGCTGGCGACAGGTGAGTGGGTCGGCTGCTTCGGCCTGACCGAGCCGGATGCCGGTTCCGATCCCGGCGGCATGAAGACCCGCGCCGAGAAGGTCTCCGACGGCTACAAGCTGACCGGAGCCAAGATGTGGATCTCGAACGCCCCGATCGCTGACGTTTTCGTGGTCTGGGCGAAATCCGCCGCGCATGACAACCAGATCCGCGGCTTCATCCTCGAAAAGGGCATGAAGGGCCTGTCGGCGCCGAAGGTCGGCGGCAAGCTCTCCCTGCGCGCCTCGATCACGGGCGAAATCGTGATGGACGGCGTGGTGGTGCCGGAGGATGCGCTACTTCCCAACGTGTCAGGCCTGAAGGGCCCGTTCGGCTGTCTCAACCGCGCCCGCTACGGCATCTCCTGGGGCGCGATGGGCGCGGCGGAGGACTGCATGCATCGTGCCCGGCAGTATACGCTGGACCGCAAGCAATTTGGCCGGCCGCTGGCGGCCACGCAGCTGGTGCAGAAGAAGCTCGCCGACATGGAGACTGAAATCGCGCTCGGGCTGCAGGCCTCGCTTCGCGTCGGCCGCCTGATGGACGAGGGCAAGATGGCCCCGGAGATGATCTCGATCGTCAAGCGCAACAATTGCGGCAAGGCGCTCGACATCGCGCGGGTGTCCCGCGACATGCACGGCGGCAACGGCATCCAGATCGAGTATCACGTGATGCGCCACGCCGCGAATTTGGAAACCGTGAACACCTACGAAGGCGCCCACGACGTCCACGCCCTGATCCTCGGCCGGGCGATCACGGGCATTCAGGCGTTTTCGTAAAGGTATCTCACATCGACAGCGTAGGATGGGTAGAGCGAAGCGAAACCCATCTTATCGCTCCGCTATGCGCGGCATGATGGGTTTCGCTGCGCTCTACCCATCCTACGAGACCGCAACCCGAGCTTCTCAAAATGGCCGACAACGACGACATCCCGTTCAACCGCGATTTCCCGCTGAAGCCCGGCGTCGCCGACGAGGTGCGGCCCGGCGTGCGGCGCGTTCTCTGCAACAATCCGAGCCCGTTCACTTTTACGGGCACGGTCAGCTACATCGTCGGCAAGGGCAACGTCGCGATCATCGATCCCGGGCCCGATGACGAAGCGCATGCCAAGGCGCTGCTCGATGCTATCAGCGGCGAGACCGTGACGCATATTCTCGTCACCCACACCCATCGCGACCACTCGCCGAATGCCGCGCGGATCAAGGCGGCGACCGGCGCGCCTGTTTATGCCGAAGGGCCGCACCGCGCCTCGCGGCCGCGCTTCGAGAGCGAGAAGCATAATCCGGAGTCCGGTGCTGACCGCGATTTCCGGCCCGACATCGAGGTCAGGGACGGTGACGTCATCGAAGGGCAGGGCTGGGCGCTGGAGGCGGTGGCGACCCCCGGCCACACCGCCAATCATCTGGCGTTCGCCTGGCCCGAGCGAAAGATCAATTTCGTCGGCGATCACGTGATGGGCTGGTCGACCTCGATCGTGGCGCCACCGGACGGCTCGATGATCGACTACATGGCCTCGCTGGCGCGATTGGAAGCCCGCGAGGAGGATCTGTATTTCTCAGGCCATGGCCCGGAGATTCCGGAAGGGCCGCGTTATGTCCGCTTCCTGACCCGGCACCGCCAGGCCCGCGAGGCGTCGATCCTGCACCGCCTCGGCAAGGGCGAAGCCGACATCCCGACCATGGTGCGCGCGATCTATATCGGCATCGATCCGCGGCTGACGGGCGCCGCCGGCTATTCCGTGCTGGCCCATCTGGAAGATTTGGTCGCGCGCGGGATCGTGGCGACTGATGGCGATCCGGTGATCGGTGGGACGTATCGGCTAGCTTGATCCAGCAACCGTCATTCCGGGATGGTGCGTTAGCACCAGACCCGGAATCTCGAGATTCCGGGTTCATCGCTCCGCGATGCCCCGGAATGACGCTATCGCGTCACTTCTTCACCGTCTTCGCCGGCACCTTGGCCGGTGCCTGCGGCTTCTTTGCCGCCGGCTTGGCATTGTCGACGGCTGTGTTGATGTCCTCGATCAGCTTGGAAACGCGCGCGGCGTTGCTGCCGAGATCGCTTTCGAAATAGCGCGAGGATGAGCGGATATCGACCCGCGACTCGTCGCCGTCGGGCGTGATGCGGATCGAGACGTCCTCGCGAAATCCCATGATCGGCGTCCGCGCCACCGCCTCGATGCGGCCGATGCGGCGTGGCGGCTGCGGCGGCCGCTCGTCGATGACGAGCCATTTGCGCTTGGTGACCAGCGCCAGCGCCACTTCATAGGCCCGCTGCGGCGGCACTTCGAGCTCCACCGTCTCGATGTCGGGGTAGGCGGTCCGCTGCTGCTCGGCCGAATAGAGCCCGGCATAAACCGCGGAGTTGGTGCCGTCGCCGCTGCGCAGCCGCGCCAGCGCCTCGAAGCGCGGCGGATCGACCGGATCGGTGGTGATGTCGTGGATCGCCGGCAGCTTGCGGTATTGCAAGGCAAGATAGGCGGGGTAGGCAAGCAGCGCGGCATTGATCAGGAATGCCAGCAGGATCCGCCCCATCCCGCGCGAGCCGTTCTGCCAGATCGCGGCAAAGGCGGCGAGGCCGACCAGGATGGAAAGCACGGCGCAGCCGAGCGCGCCGAAAAAGGTCGCCAGCGCCGGCTTCATCTCCAGGAAGCCGAAGCGGACGATCAGGATCGAGACGACGACCGCCACCACGGCGAAGATGGCCAGGTTACGCGACCAGGTGGCTAGGCTGGACACGGGCTCCGTCTGGTAGGGAGCGGAAAACCTTCGGGCCATCGGTCAAAATCTGCCGTGTTGGAGCCCGAACGGGGCGGGCGGGCCGGGTTGCAAACCCGCAGCTTGAGACCACGGCATGGCGCGAATTTCAAGGTTTTGCACGCAATATCAGTCGATCAATCGTTTTGTTGCGGCAACTCCATAGGTTAACCATCCACGTAAAGTGATTATTAGTTGTAGATTGAAGTCGGCCCAACTTTCGTCTACCTCTTGCCGCCGGGTTGGCATATTTGCCGTAACACGGGACTGTCCTGCACGGGACGTCGGCGAACGCCAACCATTGGGGAAACGGCGGGTGTCAGCCGGAAGCGCTGCAGGGTGATCTCAACCACTCCTTATCCTTGGTTGCGGGCAGATTCGCAAAAAAATTGCGGTTGCGCTCCGGGAGTTCTAGGATCGCATAGGGTGCAATCGGCATACGTCCGCGGGGCTGGCGGAAGGCCCCACGAGGGCGAGTGTTCAGTATGAGTGATGCAAAGCACGAAGGATATGTCGGCCCGAACGACCCGGCATATTATGCGCCGCGTGAGTTGAGGGAACGGGCAAAAAGTGAGCAGGCGGATCCGTTGCTCATGAAGAATGATGATGGCTGGCGTCCGCGGGTGCAGACGGAAGGACCGCCGTTGCAGCCGCTTGCCAAGCCGGCGCGCCGCCAGGATTCCGAAATGTTCACCAAAGCCGTCGCGCAGGCGATGCAGGAGGCGAGGGACAACGTGCCCGTCGAAGCGCCGTCCGTGCTCCGCGACCTGTCGGGCCGCCGCGCCTTGCTGCAGCAGGTGATCCGTTTCTCGATCGCGGTGGCGATTGCGGCCAGCATCGCGATGCTTCTCGTCATGGCCATTCCGTCATCGCAGCGCCCCGCCAACCAGGAAAACGCGTCCCTGTCGGCCGCTTGGCAGTCCGTGAAATCCTCGGTGCTGCCGGCGCAGCAACCCTCGCCGCCGCCGCGGCGCACCGCGACCCTGGCCGTGCAGGACGGCAGCGGCTTCACCAATGATCCGGTGCCGCTCGGAATTCATGTCGGCTCTCCGCCGCCTGACGCCTATGTATCGATCGCTGGATTGTCCGCCGGTGCACGGCTGACATCGGGCCGGCGCGTCGGTCCGGGCGAGTGGCGCGTGTCGGCGACCGAAATTTCCGGCGTATCGGTTATTCCACCGGATGGCTTTAGCGGACAGATGCTGGTGACGGCCGAACTGCGTGACGGCAGCGGCGCCGCGCTCACGGGCACGTCGACGCGGCTGACCTGGGCGCCAGTGCCGGTCGCTGCAGCGCCGGCCGCGCCGCCGCCGGTCGTTGCCCCGCCGCCGCCGGTCATTGCACCGCCGGTCGCTGTCGTTGCTCCACCGGTAGCTGCAGCGGCGCCTGTCGCCGTCGCCACGGCCGTACCTTCGGCGCCGGCCCTGGCCGCCGCGCCGCGGCCGGAGGTCGTGCGTAGCCTCGATCCCAAGGAAATCGCCGCCCTGATCAAGCGCGGACAGGATCTGCTCTCTGCCGGCGACGTCCAGTCGGCGCGGCTGTTGCTGCTGCGCGGCGCCGAGGCACGGGACGCGCGTGCGGCGCTGCTGGTCGGCTCGACCTACGATCCGGCGCGGCTCAAGCAGATCGGCGCCGATGGACCGCTCGCCGATATCGCGCAGGCCCGCATGTGGTATCAGCGGGCCAAGGAATGGGGCGAGCCCGACGCGCAGCGACAACTCGACGCGCTGGCGCTCTCGCGCTGATTTCCGGACGGGCGCGCTACGTGCGCCCGCCAATTGCATCGATATTCCCGATCATGGGACGGCGTCCATTTGCCGCAAACGGCGCCGTTTTACGCGTTCTCAGCCCATACCGGTCGTCTGCGCGGCCATGAACTCAGGCGCTCCGGGAACCCCCGGCTGACATGAAGCGGCGAAACGGTGGGCAGCGCGCGGCGCTTCCTGCGGAAAATTATGAGTTCGAAATAAGAAAAAGCCGGCGTGAAATTCCCCTTCACGCCGGCATTTTTGTTGAACCGCCCCTTCCGACGGGGAAGGGACAGCCGTGCTTCACGCCGCCGCGTTCGGGAAGCGGTAGCTCTTGAACTGCTCGCGGAGCGCGGTCTTCAGGATCTTGCCGGTCGCAGTGTGGGGAATGCCGTCGACGAAGGCGACATCGTCGGGCATCCACCATTTGGCGATCTTGCCTTCCATGAACTTCAGGATGTCCTCGCTCGTCGCCTTTTGGCCAGCCTTGAGCTGGACGATCAGGAGCGGGCGCTCGTCCCATTTGGGATGATAGACGCCGATGACGGCGGCTTCCGCGACTGCGGGATGGCCGACCGCGAGGTTCTCCAGGTCGATCGATGAAATCCATTCACCGCCGGACTTGATCACGTCCTTGGAGCGATCGGTGATGCGCATGTAGCCGTGTTGGTCGATGGTGGCGACGTCGCCGGTGTCGAAGAAGCCTTCCTCGTCGAGGATACTGCTATCGAGCTTGAAATAGGCCTTGGCGACCGCAGGGCCGGAGACCTTGAGGCGGCCAAAGGTCTTGCCGTCCCACGGCAGTTCCTTGCCGGCATCGTCGGTGATCTTCATCTCGACACCGAACGGCGGGTAGCCCTGCGTTTGCAGGATGTCGAGCTGCTCCTCGCCGGTGAGTTCGGCAAACGGCGGCTTCAGCGCCGCGACCGTGCCGATCGGGCTCATCTCGGTCATGCCCCAGGCATGGCGCACGCGAACGCCCATGTCGACGAACGCCTTGATCATCGAGCGCGGCATCGCCGAGCCGCCGCACACCACGCTCTTGAGGTGGGGCAGCTTCAGATGATGGGCCGCCATGTGGTTGAGCAGCATCAGCCACACGGTCGGCACCCCGGCGGTATGCGTGACCTTCTCGGTCTCGAGCAACTCATAGACGGAAGCGCCGTCGAGCTTGGGACCGGGCATCACCAGCTTGGTGCCCATCGAAGGCGCGGAGAACGCGATGCCCCAGCTGTTGGCATGGAACAACGGCACCACCGGCAGCATTGTCTCGGCGGCGCTGGTGCCGAGGGCATCGACATTGTTGGCCATCAGCCCGTGCAGCACGTTGGAGCGATGCGAATACAACACGCCCTTCGGATCGCCCGTGGTGCCAGAGGTGTAGCACATCGCGGCGGCGGTATTTTCGTCAAAGTCCTTCCACGTGAACTTGCCGTCGACTTCGCCGATCCAGTCCTCATAGGCGATCACGTTCTTCAGCGTGGTCTGCGGCATGTGTGCCTTGTCGGTCAGCACGACATAGCGCTCGACGCTCGGCAGGCTGTCGGCGAGCTTTTCCAGGATCGGCACGAAGGTGATGTCGGTCATCACCACGCGGTCCTGCGCATGGTTGATGATCCAGGCGATCTGGTCGGGGAAAAGCCGGGGATTGACGGTGTGGCAGATCGCGCCGATGCCCATGATGCCGTACCAGCACTCGAGATGGCGCCAGGTATTCCAGGCGATGGTGGCGACGCGGTCGCCGAGCTTGATGCCGTCGCGGTCGAGCCGTTGCGATACTTTCAGCGCGCGTGCATGAATTTCGGCGTAATTGGTGCGATGAATGGGACCTTCGACGGACCGCGTGACGACCTCTTGCGTGCCGTGATACTTCGCCGCGTGTTCGATAATCCGGTGGCACAGCAAAGGCCAGTCTTGCATCAATCCGAGCATACCCAGTTTCCTCCAATGGTCTGTTCTTTACCGCGATCTGCTCCCTCTACGAGCCGACCGGCGGTTGGGTTCATGGAATTGACATGAACTTTACCGCGCGGAAAGCAAGCCGAAAATGGGCTAGTGGCGCCTTTGGCCGCATCGGAGCAGCAATGGTTACCGCCGCTGCGGTGGCGATGCTGCTTGGCATGCCAGCCGAGCCGGCGTTGGCGGCGAAGGCATCGCGCGGGCCGTGGGACAACCTGTTCAGCCATTTGGAGCCGCGTGCGCGAGGCAAGGCGCGTCATGCCGTCGTGCCGCTGCCAAAGCCACGTCCGGCCGAGGCGCCTTCTGCCGAGAGCGACGAAGATACCGACAAGGACCAGGCATCCCCCGAGAAGGACAAGGCTACGGACAAGGCAAAGGAGCAGGCGACACCGGCGCCCCAGCCTACGCCACAGCCATCGGCCTGTCGGCTGGCGCTGACCGACGACATCGCGATAGCGCCGAGCATCCCCGACATTCGCGGCGCTGGCGGCTGCGGCGGTGAGGATCTGGTGCGGCTGGAGGCGGTCGTACTGCCGGACAAGCGGCGGGTTTCGGTGAAGCCGGCGGCGATCCTGCGCTGTGCCATGGCTTCCGCGGTCGCCAGCTGGATCCGCAGCGACATCGCGCCGCTGGCGCAGCGGCTCGGCGGCGCGGTCGCTGAAATCGACAATTTCGATTCGTTCGAGTGCCGCGGCCGCAACCGGATCGTCGGCGCAAAACTTTCCGAGCACGGCCGCGCCAACGCGCTCGACGTGCGCGGCTTCAAGCTCGCCGATGGCACCTCGGTCTCGCTGACCGACCGCACCGTGCCGCGGCAACTGCGCGAGACCGTGCTGCATTCGGCCTGCGCGCGGTTCTCGACCGTGCTCGGTCCGAGTTCGGACTGGTATCACGAGGACCATATCCATCTCGACCTGATGGAGCGGCGCGGCAATTACCGGATCTGCCAGTGGGACGTATTGGACCCGCTGCCGCAGAAGGCCCCGCTATTGCCGGCCGAGCGTCCCGAGGAAGCGCCGCCGCGCGAGGTTGCCGCCAAGCCGGAAGATGCCAAGCCGGAAGACGCCAAGTCGAAAGCCGCCAAGCCGGCCGCCGGCAAGCCGGAGGCTGAAAAATCCGATGCGGAAAATCCGGACGCCGAGAAATCGGAGGAGGCCGAGCCGCGACGCGAGGAGAAGCCCGCAAAGAAAAAGCGCCGGCAAAACCGGCGCTCTTGATCCTGGATTTGGTCTTGGAATTCGCTGTGGCGGATGGCAGCTATTGCATCGAGCCGGGTTGGGCGCCGCCCTGCAGCGCCATCTTGGAATTGTACGGCGAGTCACCCTGCTTCGGCTCGAGCACGACGACGACGGTGCCCTGCTTGACGCGGCTGTAGAGGTCGATGACGTCCTCGTTAGTCATGCGGATGCAGCCCGACGAGATCGACGCGCCGATATATTCCGGCTGGTTGGTGCCGTGGATGCGGAACAACGTGTCGCGGTTGCCCTGATAGAGGTACAGCGCGCGGGCGCCGAGCGGATTATCGACACCGCCGGGCACCGAGGCGGGCAGGCCTTCGATACGCTTGTGGATGTCCGCAGTCGGCGTCCATTTCGGCCATTCAGCCATATTGCCGACCTTTGCAATGCCGGAGAACGCGAGCGCTTCCTCGCCGACGGTGACGCCGTAACGGATCGCCTTGCCGCCGTCCTGGACCAGATAGAGATAGTGGTTGTCGGAATCGACGACGATCGTGCCGGGCAGTTCCTTGCGGTGATAGTCGACAATGGCGCGGCGGAACGGCTCGGCCACTGGAACGGCGGCATAGCGCGCCTTGGCGAGCTGAGCCTTGTCGTTCGGCTTGAGGGTAGCTTCAGGGGCGGCCTGATAGGTGGTCGCAGGCATGCAACCAGACAACGCAAGGCCGGCGGCGAGCAGCCCCAGGATTACTTTCAACGACGACATGGTACACTTCCAATCGAAAGTCTGGCGTTCGTGGGCCAATCTTGCGCCCGAAACGCGACGATTCCATTAATCCCATTATCCGCAATTACCGTCCGATAAGCCAGCATTTGCGGCCCCGTTCGGCGCTGCGGAAGGTCAGCTGTGGCTTTTGTGCCGCAACATCTGCGACCGCCGGTTGTTTTCGGGTCACAGGGTACGCCCCAGCCTGATCAAGGCCGCGCCGGCGCCACCTCACCGCCACAAATATGGACCGCCGGTTAATCCAGGGGTCATGAAGCGCTTGCCAGAATCGGGTTTAGTGCCGCTGGTACCGATGGCGTTTTACAGGGAAATGGGTACCGGTTCGCGTGATGAATGCGCGTCAGAACAACGGCCTGTCGCCCCGTTCCGGAGTTGCTCATGTTTTCGGTCTTTGTTCCTGCCGGAGCCGCCCTCAAGAAGCTTCCCGCCATGGACCCGGCGGCGCTGCCGGACAACGCGGTCTGGATCGACCTGTTGAACCCGACGGCGGAGGAGGATCGCGCGGTCGAACGGCTGGCCGGGATCGCGATCCCGACGCGGGAGGACATGCAGGAAATCGAGATTTCCAGTCGTCTCTATATCGAGAACGGCGCCCGCTACATGACCGCGACGCTGATGTGCAATTCCGACACCAACATGCCGAAGACCACGGCCGTGACGTTCATCCTGGCCGGTCACCGCCTGGTCACCGTCCGCTACGACGAGCCGAAGCCGTTTGCCCTGATCGAGCACAAGCTGGCGCGCTCATGCATGCCGGGCATCCCCGGCGAAATGGTCATGATGGAACTGCTCGATGCGGTGATCGACCGCTGCGCCGACATTCTGGAGCGTGCCGGCGCCGAGGTCGACCAGGTCTCCCATGACATCTTCGAGCCCGAGAGCGCGCGCCACGGACAGGCCAAGCGATACTCGCAGATCCTGATCGCGATCGGACGCAAGGGCGACCTGGTCTCCAAGATCCGCGAAAGCCTGGTCTCGATCGGTCGCGTCGTCGCCTTCCTGTCGGCGGTGGTGGAAGGCGTCAAATGGTCCAAGGACATGCGCGAGCAGCTCAAGACCATGCAGCGCGACGTCGTCTCCCTGACCGACCACGCCTCCTATCTCTCCAACAAGATCACCTTTACGCTCGACGCCATGCTCGGCGTCGTCAATCTCGAGCAGAACAACATCATCAAGCTGTTCTCGGTGATGGCTGTTGTCCTAATGCCGCCGACCCTGATCGCCTCGATCTACGGCATGAACTTCAAGGCGATGCCGGAACTCGAATGGCCGCACGGCTATCCGCTGGCGCTGTTCATGATGCTCATGGCAGCCGTGCTGCCGTACTTTATCTTCAAGTGGAAGAAGTGGCTGTGAGCGGCAGCTTCTCGCGGTTCCCGGCGTGCGAAAGATCGGCTCAACCTCACCGCTAAAATTTGAGCGGTGGGCTGAACGAATGGTCGAAACTTGTCTGCGATAACATGTGTCTCAGGCCGCGAGGATCCAATGGTTGAGAAACTCATAATGTCGCCACGCAATGTCATCGATCTGGCGCGCTATCAGCAGGGCCGCACCGGTGACAAGGCGCAGGCATTCTCGACGCGGCTTTGCCGGCACTGCGGTGCGGCGCTGGCAGACGGTGAGAACGAGGACGAGTGTTCGAGCACGTTCAATATTGCCGCTGCCAGTCTGCGCACCGTGCAGCGAAAACTTCGCGCGGAGTGAACGGCAGGCTTTGCGTTTTTGCGTAGGATGGGTGGAGCGAAGCGATACCCATCGCTGCATCGTGAGCCGATTGATGGGTTTCGCTGCGCTCTACCCATCCTACGAGATGCGCAGCACTACACGTGCTGGCCGCCGTTGATGTGGATCTCGGCGCCGTTCACGTAAGAGCTGGTTTCCGTGCACAGCACATAGATGATCTTCGCGACCTCGTCCGGCGTGCCGAGCCGGTGCATCGGAATCTGCTGTTCGACGATCTTCTCGGTGCCCGGGGAGAGGATCGAGGTGTCGATCTCGCCCGGCGCGATCGAATTGACGCGCACGCCGACGCGGCCGAAATCGGAAGCCATCTCGCGCGTCAGTGCGGCGAGCGCCGCCTTTGACGTCGCGTAGGCCGCGCCCGCGAACGGGTGCACGCGCGAGCCGGCGATCGAGGTGACGTTCACCACCGCGCCCCGCGCATGCTTCAACTCCTCGATCAGGCCGCGCGCGATCATGACCGGCGCGAAGAAGTTGACGTGAAAGACGTGGGTCCAGGTTTCGATGTCGGTGTCCATGGTGCCGAGCCGCCCGCCGTCCGGGGCCTTCGGCGAGATCGCGGCGTTGTTGACGAGCGCGTGCAGCTCGTCGTTTTCCAGCCGCCGGCGGATTTCGGAAATCGCGCGCACGGTGTCGTCGTGGCTGCCGAGGTCGACCTCGATGTGATCTTCAGGGCCAGCGCCCCATGGACAGATTTCCGGAAAGGCATGCCGCGAGCAGGTGATGACGCGCCAGCCGGCTGAGGAAAACCGGATCGCGGTGGCGTGGCCGATGCCGCGGCTGGCACCGGTCAGAAGCAGCGTGCGCCGTGGCGCATTGGATGAAGCGGGCATGCAGGTCTTTCAACTTTGAACGTCGTCGCGTGCGTATGGCGTCAAGGATAGAGCCGTACCTTGCTCCATGCTTGTCCAGGCGCATCGCGGCGGAATTCGATGCGGTCGTGCAGGCGGAACGGGCGGTCGTGCCAGAATTCGATGCGCGCCGGCGTGATGCGCCAGCCGCTCCAGCCGGGCGGCCGCGGCACTTCGCCGATGACATGCTTGGCGGCGACCAGCGCGATCGCCTGCTCGAAGGCGAAGCGGCTTTCCAGCGGCTGCGACTGCTTGCTGGCCCAGGCGCCGATCTGCGCCTGCTTCGGCCGGGTGGCGAAATAGGCGTCGGCCTCCGCATCGGTCACCGGCGTCACGCTGCCGCGGATGCGGACCTGGCGGCGCAGCGACTTCCAGTGAAATAGTAAAGCCGCCTTAGGATTTGCGGCGAGCTCGCGGCCCTTCTGGCTGGCGATATGGCTGTAGAACACGAAACCATCAGCGTCATAGCCCTTCAGCAGCACCATCCGGACATCCGGCAGCCCATCGGGATCGACGGTCGCCAGCGCCATAGCGTTGGGATCGTTCGGCTCGGATTTCGCGGCTTCCGCAAACCATTCGGCGAACAGCGCAAACGGTTCCCCGGCCGCGGTAAAATCACCCGATGTTAACGGTGCTGGGTGTTTGATGGAGGTCGTGTCCGTCATGGCAGGAGTCCCAGTTGCGTACCCTCGCGTCCCAGAGCGCGTTGCAGCCCACTTACGGGCAAGCCCTATATAGGGCATGGGGACGCATTGGCCTATCGGCGATCGGGTCTACGCGTGCGGCAATGACATTGATTTTGATCGGAGTCGGCACCAGTGGCTGCAGCCTGTCGCGCCCCGATGCCTACGCCAGGCTCGATAAGGACGTCACCGGCACGCTGGGCAGGCAGGCGGCTGCCCCGCCGGCGCCGACCGAGAGCGATCTCGCCTTTGCCCGCACCGCCGCCTCCGACGTGCTAACCAAGGGCGACAAGGATACCAGCCAGCCCTGGGAAAATCCGGAGACCGGCGCGCGCGGCTCGGTGACGCCGCTGTCGCAGGCCTATTCCGCGGAAGACGGCCGCACCTGCCGGGATTTTCTGGCGAGCTACGTCAACGGCCGTTCGGAAAGCTGGCTGCAGGGGGCCGCCTGCAAGGCGGGCCAGGGGCGGTGGGAAATTCATACCATCAAGCCCTGGACGAGAGGATAAGTTTGCTCGTTCAGCCGTTGCAAAAATGCAACTGGCTCACCAGATGAAGCCAAAGCGGGCGAATTGCCCTAAGCTCTAGAACTGAATTTCCGTGAAGGAGACGTGACGGATGCGCGACCCCTATGAGGTCTTGGGGGTGCCGCGGGGCGCCAGCGCTGCGGCGATCAAGAGTGCCTATCGCAAGCTCGCCAAGAAACACCACCCCGACAACAACAAGAATGATCCGAAGGCGGCGGCGCGCTTTGCCGAGATCAATTCGGCCAACGAGATCATCGGCGACGAGGACAAGCGCAAGCAGTTCGACCGCGGCGAGATCGACGCCGAGGGCAAGCCGCGTTTCCAGGGCTTTCCCGGCGGCGGGGCGGGTGGCCGCGCCGGCGGACCGGGCGGCTTCGAGTCCTATACCTTCCGCTCCGGCGGGGGTCCGAGCGGCATGGGCGGCGCGGGCTTCGAAGACATTCTCAACAGCATGTTCGGTGGCGCTGCGCGCGGCGCGCGTGCGGGCGGCGGCCGTACCTTCGAATTCGATACTGGCGGCATCGGTCTCGACCTCGACCTGAACGTCGCCATGACGGTGTCGCTGGAAGAAGCGGTCAAGGGCGGGGAGAAGCGCGTGCGCCTGCCGACGGGCAGGGAGCTCAACGTCAAGATTCCCGCCGGCGTCGCCGCCGGCCAGCAGATCCGGCTGAAAGGGCAGGGCGAGACCGCGCCCGGTCATCCACCCGGTGACCTCCTGATCACCGTCAGCATCGCGCCGCATCCCCATTTCAAGGTCGACGGCAGCGATCTGCGGTTCGATCTGCCCGTCACGCTTTATGAAGCCGTGCTGGGCGGCAAGGTCCGCGTGCCCACGCTCGGCAGTGCCGTCGAGCTGTCGATCCCGAAGAACACCTCCAGCGGCCGCACCTTCCGCCTCAAGGGCAAGGGCCTGCCCAAGCCCGGCGGCACCGGGGACCTGTTCGTGACCACCCGAATTATTTTACCCGACGGGAACGATGCCGAGCTTGAGGCATTGATGGAAAAGTGGCGCGAAAGCCATCCCTACAATCCGCGCAGCGATCTCGGCTGATTCGGCCTGATTCGCGGCGTTGATAGTGTGTGGAACTGAGAGCGGGGTCCGAGCCGGAGCTTCCCGAAAAACCGCGCTTCTTCCTGAAAACTAAGGGTTTTCTGGAAAAGGGGCGGCCTCGAAAGGGGGACCAGCGCGGTACCAAACCCCGATCGAGGCCGCTTGCGCCGATCGGCGGATCGAGCGCTACTCATTTTCGCGTGATCACCCGGTGCATTAATGAGACCGGCTGGTGGTTTCATTCCAGATTTTCGATGTCAGAATTGGGACAAGGCGCCTGCGCGTAGCGTTTTCGAGCGAAGTGGGCACTGGTTCGCGTTAAGAAAACACGTCAAGCAAGAATCCAGAGCATCGGTTCCGATTGATCGGAACCGGTGGCGGCCTAGCCGCCCTTCTTCTCCATCTGATCGTAGACAGCTTGGGCGACCTGGTTCAGCCGTCCCCGGTCGGTGCCGGTCGAGACCACCGCGTAGACCACCCCGTCATCGGCCCAGAACAGCGTGCTTTCCTTGCCTTCCGCCGCGAAGCGCATCTGCGTCGCTTCGGCTTCCGACTTGGCCGTGTAGATCGTGAACCGTTCGCCCGAGGCGCTCTCGTACATCATGAAGGAGGCGGGGCCCGCGGAGCTCGGCAATAGCCGGCCGCCGACCAGCTTCAAACCGGCGTTGGTCAGCTCGGGGGCGCGCACCACCCAGCCGCAGCGCTTGGTCAGCCACTGCTGCAGATGGCTGCGTTCGCTGCCCGGTACTTCAACGGGATGGCGGACTTCCACCACGTAGAGCCGGTGCGCCTCGATCGCATGCACCGTGAAGGCCTGGAGCACCGAAGGCGCGGCTGCCGTCGCACCGCGCGCCACCCAGCCCATGCCGCCGCCGACAATGAAGGCCGCCAGCGTGGCTGCGACCGCGCCAACCAACCATCGGCGCGGCTGTCGCACCAGGCGCTCGATTTCCAGCCGCTTCGGCACGGCCTCGTCGATCACCGAATCGTATCTCGCGTGCAGTGCTTCCGCCATCGCGCGCCACGACTGCACCCGCGCGGCATCGTCGGGATGCGCAGCAAGCCACGCCTCGACGTCGCCGCGGCGTTCGGCCGGCAGCTCGTTGTCGACGTAAGCATGCAGCTCGTCTTCGGTGACGGGGATGTTGCGATCGGTCATTGTCGTCGTCTCTGCCTATTCCAGCTCTGTCTGTCTGTCCGTAACGCGTTTCACACGCCGTCTCTTTCGCGCCTTCATTTCACCCGCCGCAGCGCCGTGCGCTCACCCTCGAGCGAAGCTTTGACATGCGCGCGGGCGCGGGCAAGCCGGGACATTACGGTGCCGATCGGCACGCCCTGGATGTCGGCGACCTCGCGGTAGCTTAAGCCTTCCAGCATCACCAAGAGCAGCACCGAGCGCTGCTCTTCCACCAGCGTCGCCAGCGCGCGGGCGATGTCGCGGCCTTCGGCTTCGGTGCCGCTGGCGTCGGGATTGTTGTCCGACAGCGGCATGAATTGCGGCCGCCGCGCCAGCGACCGCCGCCGGTTCTTGTTCAGATTGGTCAGGATCGTATAGAGCCAGCTCCTGACGTCGCCGCCGAGAAACAGCCGCTCCGAACGCAGCGCGCGCACCAGCGTATCCTGCACCAGATCGTCGGCGATATCGGCATCGCGCGCCAGCGCGCGCGCATAGCGGCGGAGCGCCGGAATCATGGCTTCGACACTTTGACGAAACGCGCTCATCGGTACCATGCCGCAAGGGTTGTCGGGCGCGAACGCCTTATCCGGAATAACACCAAGTCACCGCGTCTATTCCGGCCATTGAGGCCTAGCGGAAACGGCGTTAATCGAAAAGCCGATTCAGGCTCGACCGCGCCGGAGTGCTGGTGTACCTCCAGGCTCCAAAGGAAAGCTTGACGGAAGAGCGCGCTAGGAAAGCGGATGTCGCCAAAATCAGGGCTGCTCGCCCATTCGGTTGCGAAGGAATAGCTGACAGTCCGATGCCTGCGCCCGTTATTTACTACATTCGCCATGGCGAGACGTCGTGGAATGCGGAAGGCAGGCTGCAGGGCACGCGGGACATCGCGCTGAACGATCTTGGCCGGCGGCAGGCGGTCCATGCCGGCGCTGTCCTCGCCGATCTCTTCAAGCGCGAAGGCCGCGACATTTCAGCGCTGCCATTCGTCGCAAGCCCGCTGTTGCGCGCGCGGACGACGATGGAATTGGTGCGCGGGGCATTGCAGCTTCCGTCGGAAGGATACGCGCTCGACGACCGCCTGCGCGAGATCGGCTACGGCGTCTGGGAAGGCTCGACCCTGGCCGAGATGCAGGCGGCCGATCCGGTGCTGTACGCCAAACGGCTGACCGCGAAATGGACGATGGCGCCGGAAGGCGGCGAGACCTACGCCGAGGTGCAGGCGCGGATGCACGACTGGTACGATTCCGTTCGCGCGGACACCGTTGCCGTGGCCCATGGCGGCACCGCGCGGGCGCTCATGGTGGCGCTCGGCATCGAAACGCCGGCGAGCGCCGCCGACCTTCTGATCGAGCAGGGCGCGGTTTACGTGTTCCGGGACGGGGGGCTCAAGAAGTATAGTTAAAGAAGACGTTTACGCCGTCATTCCGGGGCGATGCGAAGCATCGAACCCGGAATCTCGAGATTCCGGGTCTGGTCCTTCGGACCATCCCGGAATGACGGTCTACGCGTTTGACCGCCGTGCAGCCCCGCGTTAGGACACGCTTATGTCCCACAACACCTTCGGCCATCTGTTCCGCGTCACGACCTTCGGCGAAAGCCACGGGGTCGCAATCGGCTGCGTGGTCGATGGCTGCCCGCCGCTGATCCCGCTCACCAACGAGGACATCCAGCAGGATCTCGATCGTCGCCGCCCCGGCCAGTCGCGCTTCACCACCCAGCGCCAGGAGCCGGATGCGGTCAAAATCCTGTCCGGCGTGATGGCGCATCCGGAGACTGGTGTGCAGGTGACGACGGGAACGCCGATCGCGCTGTTGATCGAGAACACCGACCAGCGCTCCAAGGATTATTCGGAGATCAAGGACAAGTTTCGTCCCGGTCACGCCGACTTCACCTACGAGGCCAAATACGGCCTGCGCGATTATCGTGGCGGCGGCCGCTCGTCGGCGCGTGAGACCGCAACCCGCGTCGCGGCCGGCGCCATCGCGCGAAAGATCCTCTCCGGCGTGAAGGTGCGCGGCGCGCTGGTGCAGATGGGCCCGCACAAGATCGACCGCAACAAATGGGACTGGGACGAGGTCTCGCGCAATCCGTTCTTCTGCCCCGACAAGGACAGCGCGGCGTTCTTCGAGACCTATCTCGATGGCATCCGCAAAAGCGGATCCTCGATCGGCGCTGTCCTCGAGGTGGTGGCCGAAGGCGTGCCGGCGGGGTGGGGCGCGCCGATCTACGCCAAGCTCGACGGCGAGCTGGCGGCGGCGATGATGAGCATCAATGCGGTGAAGGGCGTCGAGATCGGCGCGGGATTTGCCGCCGCCGAATTGTCGGGTGAGGAAAACGCCGACGAGATGCGCACCGGCAATGACGGCACGCGCTTTCTGTCCAACAACGCCGGTGGCGTGCTCGGCGGCATCTCGACCGGCCAGCCGGTGGTGGTGCGCTTTGCGGTGAAGCCGACCTCCTCGATCCTTTCACCGCGCAAGACGGTCGATCGTGCCGGCGCCGACACCGACATCATGACCAAGGGCCGCCATGATCCCTGCGTCGGCATCCGCGCCGTGCCGGTCGGCGAAGCCATGATGGCCTGCGTGCTCGCAGACCATTTCCTTCGCCATCGCGGCCAGGTCGGCGGCTAGAGCACGATTACTTTTGGTTGGATCAAATTGGTCGACGCGCTCTACCTCTCCCGCTTGCGGGGAGGTCGGCGCGAAGCGCCGGGTGGGTGCTCTCTCCACTCGGGCAGTGTCGCCCGCGGAGACGCCCCCACCCCAGCCCTCCCCCGCAAGCGGGAGAGGGAGCGCACCTTCCACGGTCGCGATCAAGCAAATTTCATCATCCTTTAGTTAGCAGCCGGCTCCTTTCACTGCATCGCGTCCGCGATCTTTTCCGCCGTCATCAGCGTCGGAAAATTGGTGTTGGCGCAGGGCACCACCGGGAAGATCGAGGCGTCGACCACGCGCAGGCCTTGCACGCCTTTGACGCGGCCTTGCGTATCCACCACCGCCATCGGATCGTCGGCTCGGCCCATCCGGCAGGAGCAGGAGGCGTGCCATACGCCGATCGCGGCCTTGCGCACGAAGCCTTCGAGCGCCTCGTCGTCGTTCATGACCTGCTCGAATGAAAAACCTTCGACGACGAAATTGTCGATCATGTAGTGGCGAAGCGCCGCCGGCCCATCCATCAGCTTGGCGGCGATGGCGGTGAGTATCTTGTTCTTGGTGTTGACCACGCCGATCTTGCGCACGCGGTCGGAATAGGCAGCCGGGAATGGTTTGTCGGTCACCGCTTTGAGCGGCGCGCTCATCTGCAAGCCCGCCATCTTGCGAAAGCCGCTCATCAGGCGGTCGAGATCGCGCCGGTCGGACAACAGGTTGAATTCGACGATCGGCTCTTGCCGCGGATCGCGCGAGGCGAGCTTGACCTGGCCGGTTTCCGAATAAGTCTTGTTGACGAAGGTGAGCAGCGAGCCGATCTGTTCGCCGACCGCGTGCCAGGCCGACCTGGTGATGACGACGACGAACATGTCGCCGGCGGGGACGCCTGGAAGTCCCGAAGAGTAGCGCAGCCCCATCTGCATATGTCGCCTGGTGTGCGCATTCATGCGCGCGCCGCGGCGGACATAGGAGGACAGCGAGATCGAGGGATGGTCCATCAGGCGCTGGCCGACGCCGGCGAGGCCCGCGAGCACCGGAATGCCCATGTCCTTGAGATGCCCGACCGGTCCGATGCCGGCGCGCAGCAGATGCGCCGGCGAATGAATGGCACCGCAGGACAGGATGATTTCGCGGCCGCGGAACTCCTGCTCGCGGCCATCGACCAGCGCCTTGACGCCGACGCATTGCGTGCCTTCGAACAACAGCTCCTTGACTATTGTGTTGGTCGATATGGTCAAGTTGGCGCGCTTGCGGGTCTCGCGATCGAGATAGCCCATGGCGGCCGAGACGCGTTGCTCGTCCTGGTTGGAGTGCGTCACCGGAAAATAGCCGTCGACAAACTCGCCGTTCTGGTCAGGCAGGAATTTGAAGCCGGCCTGCTTGCAGGCCTCGGCCATCGCTTGGCTATGTTTGGTCCAGTGCGCTTGCGGAATGCGGCGGACGGGAATGCGGCCATCCTTGCCGTGGTACGGGCCATCGAAATCGAGGTCGTGCTCCACCTTCTTGAAATAGGGTAGCACGTCATCCCAGCTCCAGCCCGTCGCGCCGCGCGCCTCCCACTCGTTGTAATCGGTCGGCGCGCCGCGGTTGGCCATCTGGCCGTTGATGGAGGATCCGCCGCCCAGCACGCGCGCCTGCTCATATTTACGGAGCGGGGGCCTCGCCTCGTCGGGATTGTTGTGACTGACGACCTGGGTGGTGACCTTGAGTTCGGTCCAGTGGAAGCGCGGATCGAAATACGCCGTTCCCGGATAGCTGTCGCGGATCTCGGCCGGCTCGTTGCCTGGCGGCGTGTCCTGGCCGGCTTCGCAGAGCAGAACCTTGTTGGCGCTCCTGGCGGAAAGGCGGTGGGCCATGACCGAGCCTGCCGATCCGCCGCCGACGATGATGTAGTCGTACACTGTGACGTTTCCTTTTTGTTTTTGTGCAGTCTTTTTGTCTTTGCGCCGTAAAGCTAGCGTAGCTCCGTCATCGGGTCACGCTACCTGTCGTGGTAGCGCACGCTTGACCTTTCGCGTAGTTGCGCGGCAAATACCTGCGCCATGAATATTGCAGAGCTGCAGAAGCTGAACGACTGGCTGATTGACGGCGGCCGATCCGCGACCAGCCCGCCAAAGTTCATGGCCGAGTGCTGCGAGCGAATGGTGGCCGCCGGCCTGCCGCTGTGGCGTGTCGGCGTGTTCGTCCGCACGCTGCATCCCGAAATCTACGGCCGCAGTTTCATCTGGAAGCCGGGCGCCGAAGTCGAGATGGGCTCGGTCGACTACCACATCCTGGAGTCACCGGATTTTCACACCAGCCCGCTGATCATTGTGTTCCAGCAGGGGGTGGAAGTCCGAGCCCGTGTTGACGATCCCGTCAGCAAGCGTTTTCCGATTATCGAGGAACTGCGCGCCGAAGGCGTCACGGATTATGTCGCACTGCCGCTGCCCTTCATCGGCGGCACGGTGAATGCGTCGAGCTGGACGACCAAGCAGCCGGGCGGGTTCACCGAGGAACAATTGGCGGCGCTGCGGAGCCTCGCCAAGCCGCTGGCGCGGGTGGTTGAGATCCTCAGCCTGAATCGCATGGCCGCGAGCCTGCTCGACACCTATGTCGGCAACAGCGCCGGCGAGCGGATCATGGGCGGGCAGATCAGGCGCGGCCACACCGAGACGATGAATGCCGCGATCTGGCTTTCGGACTTGCGCGGCTTCACCGCGCTGTCGGACCGGCTGCCGGCCGAGACCGTTGTCGACATTCTCAACCAGTATTTCGATTGTCAGGTCGCCGCGATCAAGAAGCATGGCGGCGACGTCTTGAAATACATGGGCGACGGGCTGCTCGCGGTGTTTCCGATCGACGAATATGTCGGCGATGAGCAGCAGGTCTGCTCGCACGTCCTGGAGGCGGCGCACGAGAGCCGCGCCAACATTGCCGACCTGCAATACCCCGTAGGCGACGCGGTAGAGCGGTTTCGCTTCGGCGTCGCGCTGCATGTCGGCCGAATTCTCTACGGCAATATTGGCGGCGGCAACCGGCTCGACTTCACCTGCATCGGGCCCGCGGTGAACCTGGCCGCCCGCCTGGAAAAGATCGCCAGCCAGACCAAACGCACGATCGTGGCGTCGGAAGGCTTCGCCGGCATCTGCCGGGGAGGGTGGAGCGATCTCGGCGAGTTTCCAGTCGCAGGGTTTGCGAAGGCTGCACGGGTCTACGGCCTGCCCGAAGAGACGTCGGCGGCGTGAAGCCCGCAGTCGTGTCGCCCTGCACGCAAAGGATGCAAAGAGGAAGGCATGCGCCGGCCGTTAACGCGGCGTTAACCATGTTTATCCATTAGTCGCTAGTCACTTTAATCGTGCCGCGGAGGCTCTCGTGTCGATCTCGGTTGGATCAAACGCAGCCTCCTATCTCAGCTATGCCGGCAATGCTTATGGGGCAGGCAGCACGGCGTCGAAAGCCAGTTCTCCACCGGCCGACAGCACCAGCACGTCCCCGTCCTCATCGTCGACCTCGGTCACCCTGTCCGACGAGGCCAAGGCCTATCTGGCGCGGACGGCGGCGGAAAGCGATCAGCCGTCGGTCGCAACCCTCACCACGCGGGCGCGTGCCTGGTTCGACCAGCAATATGTTGCGCTCGGAACGTCATCGGCGATGCTCGACGGGCAGGTCGCCGTCGACTTTTCCGGGCAGACCCGCGCGACCTTGTCGGTGATCTCTGACAATGCGAACGGCCAGTTCTCAAAGGACGAGGTGACGGCCGCGACCAGGACGTTGCAGTCGCGTTTCAACGACGCCATGTCGCCCTATGTCGTGATTGCCCGGCACACCGGGGACTACGCAGGCCTTTACGCCGCGGCGTCGGATTATCTCGATCAGGCCGGCAGCGACGAGAAGGCAACGTTGGCCTGGCAGGATCAAAAGCAGGCGGTGCTGGAGGGCCTGGCGGCAGCCAGGGCAAGCTTCGGCAAGGCCCC
Organism: Bradyrhizobium sp. CB3481; assembly: GCF_029714305.1. NCBI lineage: Bacteria > Pseudomonadati > Pseudomonadota > Alphaproteobacteria > Hyphomicrobiales > Nitrobacteraceae > Bradyrhizobium > Bradyrhizobium sp. CB3481. The sequence continues at coordinate 6,464,029 of NZ_CP121647.1, read as the reverse complement.
CGTCACCGGCAACGACGCCGATCCGGTGAGGGCGCTGCTCGACAAGGCGCGAACGCAAACCTCGCCCGCCACGGATTCAAGTCCGGACACGCTGGCAACCAACGCGCGGGCGATGCTCGACGCGCAGGCTGGTAACGCCAGGGACAACGGCAAGGACCTGGTCTTCGACGGCGGCAGGCAGACCGGGCAACAAGTGGATTTCACCGACTTCGACAACCGAACCCTCGCGACCATGGCGTTGAACCGTGATGCGTCATTCTCAGCGCAGGAGGCCGGTGCTGCGAAAGCAGAACTCAACCAGCGCACCCGAAGCAGCCTGGTGAACGCATTTGGCGGCGACGGCATAAAGGCCAGCAGCCTGGCGCTGCTGCAGCAATATTCGAAAATGAGCCCCGAGGAGCGCAGCGTTCTCGGCTTCACCGAGGATTATGCCAACAGGATCGTTGCGAGCTACCGTTCGGCGGCGTCGATCCAGAGCAGTCTGGGTTCGGGTTCCGGTGGCGGGCTGGCGGCTTATTTCTAAACTAGCCACGCAGGTACGATCGCTTCAATCCCCAGGTCAGGACCAGCAGCGTCACCCACAGCCGCAGCATCGCAAAGCTGAAGATGAATACGAAGAAGATCAGGTTCTTGATCAATGGGTGGAGCAGCGACGCCTGGTAGAATTGCCAGAGCGCGTTTCGGATCAATCCCTGGCCGAAGCCCAGGCCCAGATAGATGACGCCCAGCGCGATGACGGCAACGCCGAGCCAGAGGCTTCGCCGTGCAAGCTCTTCGACAGCCCTTCGGAAGCTGACGCGCCCACGGTTCTGCTCGGCATCGACGATCATGAGCAGGGTCAGCAATGCGACGACGGCGCTCCAGAACTTGCCGATGTCGCCGAACTGATCGAATGCCATACCGTCGAGCCCCTGCATCAGATGGGGCGCGACGGAGGTATAGCCGGCAGCCGCAATGGCCGTCGTCGCGCCGATCATCAACAGGCCGATCCGCCACAGGATCGCGCGCGTCAAACGCGATTGCTCGGTGAAGGTGAGGGCGCCGAGGCTGGTCTGGCCCTGCGCCAGCTCGATCGAGCGCTGCGTCACCACGAGAAAGGCATGCAGCACGGCGATACTGGCAAAGATGATGGCAGGGATGGCGATCAAGGGATTGTTGAACGCGATCACACGCATCGACGCGGCCAGCACCAGCCAAGGCATCGCCTCGAAAAAGCGGAATGGCCCGAATGAAACATTCGGAAACGCCTGTTGGCGCAACTGCTGGCGAAGGGCGACCGTCATGCCGCCGTGATACCTGCGGAAGTTGAATTCTCGATAGCGTGATTGTCTAAAATTGAATGGAACGAAGCTGCCGACCTACCCAGGAAACACCGCGCGGCCGGCATCGATTTCACCCACGAGCCACCCGTAAAAATCCGCGCGAGATCAGCCATTCCAGCCGGTCTCCGCTCCAGAACAGCCGCCTGCGCTCGTGCGTCAGATGCCTGAGGTCCTTCAGGAACGCAGCGGTGCGTTTTGCATCGGCGACAAACACAGGGTGCGTGCGCATCGCGCCGAACCAGTTCTTCACCGCTGGAAAGCGTTCAGAGTTGATCGCCAGAGCGGTGCCCGAGAGGATAGGCCCAATCGCATATGCAGATTGCTTTCATCCCCTGGCCGCCACAAACTCGTCATGCCCGGGCTTGTCCCGGGCATCCACGTTCTTTGTGGTGCTGGAAAGGTCGTGGATGGCCGGGACAAGCCCGGGCATGACGTGTGGATGCGTCTGCGCAGATACACGGCAGGTCATATGCGATAGTCCGACCGGCGCGGAGAGGACGGATTGCGCCTGGCAAATTGCGCCGGCCGGTGCGAAGCATCGTCCCGTGCAATCCGGGTGAGGGGCGCGGCGCGCAGCGAGACCATAATCCAGTCCTGTGCGTCGAGTTCTAGGCCGTATACTAGCGGCTGGCCGCCTGATGTCCGCTCAACTTCCAACAGCAGCGGAAAAGCGGATATCTCCTGAGGTCGCAAAAGGGCCAAAAGCCGAAAATGGGGGCCTTGCCTTGCCACGTCTGTTCCAGTCCTGGAAGCGGACGTTTCCTCGTCGGCACGCCAAGTTTATTCGGCTAACGACCGTCCCCAATTCTCGCTAATACACGTTGGACCACGCGCAAAGTGACGCGTGGCTATTTCGTAGTTAGTCGCCGCGTTGCCGGCACCGTCCTGGCGGGCGCCATGGGAGAGAGCGAGAACGTCAGCCAGGTGTTCCAACCGGCGGGGCGGTTCTCGGCGGCAAACTCACCATACGCTTTCAGATTCAAGTAACCCTGCATGTCGCCAACGGGAAATAGGAAGCCAACCTGAGGACCGATGCCGAGCACCCGCGACCGGAAGCCGCCTAGGGCAGGATGTTGGCCAGAGTCATCGCTGACCTGCTGATAGGCATAACCCACAAGGCCAACGAAAGTCTGCTTGGATAGAAACTGGGAGGCACCCCAGTCGATATGGAAGTCGATGCCGTTCTGGTATTGCGTATCCTGATTCTTGAAATTGTAGGTGAAACCAGCGACTGCCGAAAACTCATGCCCTGTTTGCGGATTGAAGTAGGTGTACCCGCCGCCGGCGTCGATCGCGGCGTGACCGATGCCGAGATTGGCGAGGCGGGTCGGGCTGTACGCCCCAACGGGAATGTCTCCCGTGACGTAGGTCATGAAATTGTGCACGCCAGCGTTCCACTTCAGCGTCGCCTGCGGGTACAGATCACCGATTGAGGTGATCGAATCCCCAAAACTACCTGTGCGCGTTACCGCCAGCGGGCCGACGGCCGCTGTCAGCGTACCGGCAAGATCTGCACTCGATCGCCCGAACAGTCCGATCACGCCGATGGCGAGTTGGCCGCCCAGGACTGGCGTCGCGAATGTGTAAGTCGGGTTGAGAAACACGAGATCCGCCTGCGCATTCAAACGCAAGTTCAGGTCGACATTGACCGTGGCGGGGATTCTGCCGACGTGGATTTCCCTAGCGGCCGCTGCGGTGCCAAAGGCACTTACGCTTGTGTGATAGTAAACCTCCGCCATCGACCAACCGGGGACCTGAGGGGTCGCCGCAAGGCTACTGAAGCGGCCGGGAAGCCAATATGAAACGCCGCCTTCGTCGGCATGGACGGCCGCAGTCGACGATGATGCCATCACCATCACCATGGCAATGACCGAGGGTCTGAATGTCAGGCGAGCTCCGGATTTTGTTGTCCCCTGTCTGCTGGACTGTCCCTGTCTCCTACCATCAACGATCCACATAACCCCCTCCAGCATTTTTGAGCGTGTCGCGAAACGGTTATGCCGGCGTGATCGGCGACGCAAATTGCGATCAGTTGGCGACAAGCGGCGGCTCCTCAAGGAGCGTGGCAACCAATTCGGCACGCACTCCTAGCATTTTCGGCCAGTTCGGAGGGAGGAGTCTTGCCATTTCACGCCAATGATCCGGAATAGCTCAGCGCTCGGCATCCGCCGAGACGCAGTCCTAGCCGTAATGATCGAACTCGCTCAGTGCAATACGGACTTCCCGCGCAAAGTCCACCAACGACACGGTAAATGCTGCAACGGCGACAATGAACAGGATAGCAACGCCGCGCTCATGCTGAATGTGAAAGAACGCACTCACGAACCCAACGACGATGACGATGCTTATCGAGATGCTCGCCGCTACGGACCAGAAGATCGCGCGGTTCATCATGGCGGCGCGTCGGGCAAGACGCGGCAAATCTGCCTTGAGCCGGCACCTGACCGAATCTTCGTCGGGGATTCCGTTCAGGTAAATCGATCGATCAATGATCCTGTTCAGGCGGGCGATCAGCACAGCGATGAAGGCTGCCAGAGCACCAAGAAGAAACGCAGGTGCGGCCGCCTGCGAAATAACAAGGGAGAGCTGACTAATCGATGGAGTATCCGGTAACATCAGCTCAAACCCGAGGTTAGCCAGTTGAAGATTACCAGCCCGAAAATTGGAAATGGGCCCCCATCGACCATGTTCATCGACGAAGACTGTTAAAGATAAGCCGTATAAGAGCTGATCCAGACCAGGATCGACATGAGCAAGCCAATGACGCCGGCGTTCTCTGCAAACACGGTGGCGGTTCCGGGCATCCCGAGCCTGAGCTGGCTGCGGTCGATGTCCTTCGGTATGGAAATTACCGCGGGATAGGCTTTAACGCCGCCAATCGACCCCACCCGTGCCAATGTCCCCGAGGTGGCAATCTGGCCTTGCCCGACACCCTGCGGGATCTCCGCAATAGCCGCCTCGTGAATACGGCCGGGGTCGTCGTCGAACACCAGCTTTACCCGGGCGCCGGGCTTGATGGTGCGGAAGCCGTTCGGCGAGAACATGCCTACGATGGCGATTTCGTTGGCGACGATGAACGACATCACTGAGCGCGCCTGCAGGGCGCGGTCGCCGACGGTCAGGGCCATCACCGTAACGGTACCGTCGGAAGGGGCCCGGATGGTCGTCTGGTCAAGCTCCCATTTGGCATTGTCGAGCTGGGCCTGGATTTGAGCGACGGTCGTATTAACGCCACCGATCTCCGACTGCATGGCGAGCCGCGCGTTCAACTGTGCGGCCTTGGCCGCCTGAAGTTGGAACTCTACCGTCTCGTATTGAACCTGCGTGTCTTGTACGCGAAACTCGGTTTGCGCCTGCTCACCGACGAGCTTGCGATAATCGGCAAGCCGCTGCGTGTGATAGGCGAGTTGCTTGGCCAGCCCCTCGACATTCGCAGTTGCCTGCTCGTAGTTGGCCGCAAGTTGCCTGACCTGTTGTTGTGCCTGAGCGAGCGACGCCTCGAGCTGACTGGCCTTGTACTGGAACGGCGCTGGATCGATCCGGAACAGGACAGCCCCGGCCCTCACCGGTTCGTTCGGCTTGACTGGTATCTCGACCACCTGGCCGGAGACATTGGGCGTGACTTCCAGAACGCGGGAAATCACGATGAAGCTTCCCGACGGAGTTAGGTAATTGAACATCGCCAGGAATACCGCGAGGATGAACGCGCCGATCAGCACCGCCACGGTCCCGGTGCCCCAGCTCCATTTGGCCAGCTGGAGTTTCGAGAAGACGAGCCACACCACGACAACATAGAGCGTCAGGATAATAAGCATCGCGGTCACTCGGGGCAGAGTTTCCAATGGCTGCGGTCCATGGCGGCTTCCATGTGCCCTCGCCAGGGCGGCAGGAGCGAAGGTGGTTTAAGTCTTCGGCCAGCCGCATCGTCAGCCTTCATGCCGGCCCAGATCCAAGGGCCGGCATGAAGGCAAATTATCAACCGACCTTCTTGGCGGCAGGAACCGTCCACGTGCCGTTGATGATCGACGGGTCTGTCTCCTGCGGCCAGTACATGCGCAGCATGAGGATAAAATCGCCGGGAGGGGCCGGAAGCCAGTTGGATTCCTTGTCTTTACCCGGCGAGTCCTTCTGAATGTAGAGATCGGTCGAGCCGTCCGGATTTTCCTTCAGGCTCTCACGCGCGCTTATCGAGTATCGGTTGAGCGGATTGTTCACAAAGAAGTAGCCGCTGTCGTACATGGTGAGCGACCAGAATCCTTCGGCGGGAGGCAGGTGGCCCTTGGGAAACCGCATCACATACTTGTTCGCGCCATTGTACTTGTGGCCCTCCGCATCCTTCTGCGAAGTCGGATAGACCGCATCCTGCGGACGGTTGGCGCCGAGGCCGATCGCGGTAACCAGAGCCCGCATCAGATAGTCGGTGCCGTAGATGCCGGTTTTCGTCGTGAAGGCAAAGCCGTTCTCGTCGTGGATGGCCTTGTTGATCTTGAACTGGAGCATGATCCTGTCGAAGGACGTCTCCGGCAGGCGCTTGAGGAAGTCCGCCTTAAGCTTGCTTTCGTCAAAATCCTGTCCAGGAACGATGCCAATGCGCGCGAACTTGGCAAGCTGAGGCGCATCTGCGGCGTACGGCGGATTTGTTTTCATGAGCTCGCAGAGCAGCTTGAAATACGACACCGCGTCCAAGCGGTTGACCTGCTCGCGCACCGCCGTTTTCATATCGATCGACGGATCGACCTTGCCCGGAGGCGGCGTGTACGGCTTGCCGTAGGCGCTGAGCGGAACGAGCTTGCACTCGTCCTGCAGCTTGTGGACGGCCGCGTAATCCTCCGGCGTGCCCGTGCAATAGATGCGGCCGAGCAGCCAGACGATGTTGGTGGCCGACTTGTACTCCTTCACGCCGTCCGGCAGCGTGCCCTTCCAGCCCGGTCCGGTGATGGCGTAGGTCTGTGCGCCGGTGCCGGTGGTGCGCTTACCTGGCACGTGGAACACCGTCGTCCAGCCATCTAGCATCGGCATCAGGAAATAGCGGCCCTTCATGTCGGGTATGCTGAGGACCCAAGGTTCTTTTCCGACGTCGAAAAACGACGTCGTGTAGAGGGTGTCTGCGTTCGGCGCCGTGACGTCCCTGAATGAGGCGTCTGGATACTGGCGCAGCTTGATCATCTGGCCCATCGGCCCGCGCGTACCAACGGGTTCGGCGACGTTGGTGATAATCCGTCGGGTCATCTCCATCGTCACCAGTGGATAGCCGAAGATGTAGGCGTCGCTCGCGAGCCAGAAATCCTCCAGACCTTGACCGATACCAAGGAACGAATCCTGGGCGAGGGCCGATCGTGTTGCGGCCGCTCCTGCCAGCAGCCCCATTCCACCAAAGGCGAGCGATCGACGGGTGATGTTCATTATATTTCCTTTCCTGAAACAAACTCTCAATGACGGCGGCGACTTCAGACTCGGGCATAGCCCGTCAAGGACACCTTGATTTTTATCAATGACAGGTTGCAAGAACAGTGGCAGCGGTAGCGGCCGCTACAATGCCGTCTGGTCCGCGCGGCTCAATAGCAGGGCGGATAGGGATAGTATCCGCATCGGGGCGCGTAGTACGGATAGGCCGCGGCTCCGACGGCGGCCGCCGCTCCCGCATAGGCGGCACCACGATAGAAAGCGCCGCGCCAGGCCGTCCGCCGGGCGACCCCGGCAAAGGACAGCGGCGTGAACGGCCGCCCGATGATGTCGATAAAGACCGAGGCCGGTCCATCGGCGCCCGCGAGGTCGCCTTCCAACACGTCGACGTCGAAGGTCAGCTTGTCGCCTTCAAGCCTCGGCGATTTAAGCACGACCACAGCGTCGGCCACCGACGATCCGTCTTTCTTGAATCCGGACACGGTGGCGTTTGGCGGGTCCTTCGCGAAGTTGTCGCTGCCGCTGCCCCAATCCTCGACGATGCGAGACGTGAGATCATGGCCGGCTGCGCGAACGGGCCGATCCGCAAACACGATCGCATTGGGCGAAACGCCCGTCAGCACAAGCTTGCCGTCCTTCAGGCTCCCGCCGCGCGAATTGAGGACAAAGAGGGAGGGCACCACTTCCGGCTTCGCCTGGCCAATGGATTTCTCGAGCGGAACGTGAGGCTTTGGTTCGGCGGCCGATTGAGCAAGGAGCGATTGGGGGAAGCTTGCCAGGCCGGCGGCACAAATGGCAATCAGAACTGAACGAAAAGTCACGGCTAATCTCCTTTTTTGGGCTGCTTTTTCTTTTGAACCGGCGCACATGGCCTTTGAAATCGCTCGAATATCTTCCTCGTCTCGAATATTCTTCGCTTAACATTTCGCGCCAATTCAGATCGCGCGTCTTGCCATTTCGCGCCAATCATCGGGAATAATCAGCGATCAATCGCGCGAGTCTCCTGGCATGCCATCCTATGCTTACGGGCGCGTTGCTGTTGTCTGTAAATGACGGGTTGAACTTTCATCAAACGCGCGAAGGTGCGGCTGAAGCTGCTTGCGTTGGTATACGCGAGAGATTTGGCGATATCCGACAGACGCTTGTCTGATTCCGCGAGGAGGCGGCAAGCAATGTTTAAGCGAAGCTCTGCAAGCATCTCGCTATGACTCGTGCCCATGACAGCGAGATGACGTTGCAAAGTTCGCGAGCTGACTTTGAGTGCGCGGGCGGTACCATCGAGGGTTGCGTCACCATGCCGCAGCGACGCGACAATTGCCGCGCGGATCAACCGCGACGAAGGCAAGCGGACTGCTCTCATCGGTTGAAATGAGGCGCGAAGCCCATGCTCCCTAAAGGAAAAACCGATGCGCCGAGGCTAATGGCATTTCGGCGACGAGTCTGGCCATCAGGCGCCAATTACAGTTTGAAGAGAGTTAGTCGTCGCCGCGCATACCAGTGCAGCACCACAAGCGAGGGCGAGAGCGTTGACGGTCTGTTAGTCTGGAACACTGCGCGGTTCATTTGCAGGCAAGGTAATAATGACCGTTATTCCGCTAACTCGTTGTCAGTTTCTCATGCCTTTCGCCGATCTTCACTCTAACATCGGCGGCCCCACGGCGTCGCTGCTCGCGAAATTTCAGCTGCCAACCTCCTTGGAAGAAAAAGCGCATCTCTTCGTGCCCTTGCTGCCGGCCGTCCAGTTTGCGGTGGCTGCGCAGGACAAGCAGGGCTTGTCGGAACTCGCCTTTCGCGCAGCCCAACTGACGTCATTCGAGCATTTGAGCGAAGTCACGCAGACACGTGTCCGCCACGCACCGACTCTCTTGGTCGCGCTGCAGCACGCGTGCCGGTTGGCATCGCTTGAAGACACGACCCTCCATCTGTGGATGGAGCCGTGCGGAGAGAACATCAATATCTGCAGCAGGCTCATCGGAACGGACGGTATTCCGCGCCTCGAGATATCCCAGTGGCTGCAGAACATGTTCGCCATACACATCGTCCGTCAGTTCGCTGGAGCGAACTGGTCACCGCGTGTCATTGCGTTTGAAGCAAACTATGCACCGGGCATCGAAGTGCAGTCGTTCTGGCCGAATACGCGCTTCCTGTCGCGTCAGAAGGCCTCGTGGATCGAAGTGCCGTTGGAACTCGTAAGCCTCGCTAATCCGACAAATGATATTCTGCAAACGCCGTCCAGGAACGAGCCGCAGCCGATCGGAACGGACATCGTCAGCGTGCTCAAGCTTGCATTGCCCGCCTATCTCGACGAGGGCGGACTCTCGATCATGCAGGCGGCCGAGATGGTTGGGCTCAGCGTCAGAAGTCTGCAGCGAAAACTTTCGCTGGCTGGAATGACCTACGCCGGCCTGATCGAGCGGGCCCGCTTCAACAACGCGATAAGACTTCTGGGCCATACCGAAATCAAGATTATCGATATCGCGTTCTCATCGGGCTACGGCGATCCCGCCCACTTTGCCCGTGCCTTCCGTCGGATCTCCGGCTGCACCCCGCGAGAGTTTCGGGTGAGGTCGAGGAGCGGACAAGTCGAGATCAATCGCACCGTGGCACCATCGAATGATGATCGTCTCTAGAGAGGGTCGCGCCTTGGACGTCTCTCTATGCAGCAGCGCCAAGTCTTCGGCTTTCAGATCGATCTTGAGGGCCGGATCATCGGCGATATTGATCTTCCAGGCTGGAATGGCCTTCAGTGCAAACGACAACGGAGCCACTGTTGAGGCGCCAGTGCCGGCGATCTATCTCGACCTGAGGACGATCTACGCGCAAGCTCCGGCGGGTTCGCTTGCATTCGGCTTCGGACGTCCAACGCCATTTAGTGCGCTGTTGCTGGCGAGATCGAATGGCGCGGCATTTCCGACTAGCCTGCCAGCAGCGAAATCTCTCAACCTGGATGTCCCACTAACGGTCGATGTCACCGACAGCGTCTCCCTATATGCCGGCGTCTCCGGCAATTCCTCGGAGTTCGGTGGCGCCGGGTGGTCGTCCTTTCAAATCACAAGCTGGAACATCGGTTTCCAGGCGGATGTTTATCAGCAGAACGGCGGTCCCCTTCCTACAGTAACGCTGCAATCGACCCTCACACAGTCGATCCCCAATGATTCTCTGGGCACGACCTCTTTCAATAACATCATCGAGTTCGACTACGCTCTCAATTCCGATGAGACCAGAGGTTTCCTCGCCGGATTTCAGTACACAGTCACAGAAGTCGGCAACAAATTCGTCAAGATCAAACCCAATACGATCGCCTATATCGGCGCTTATTATCAATGGCCGGACAATTGGAAATTTACCGGCCGCGCGGGCGTGCAATCATTCGAAGGCGCGCAGCTACTGAACCTCGGGTCGATTCAGCCCTTCACGCAACCGATTGTCCGGTTCGATCTCGATCATATGGACGATAACGACAATCGCTTGTTTGGCGTCACTGCGGAAATCATGTGGACGCCAAAGCCCGCTTATCAGTTGACGGTCAGAACGCCCTTATATGCGGTTCGCAATTAGCGCCGGCATTATCCCAGTCGGACTGAGCAGTTCGACAACCCCGCGCGGCTGCCGCTGAGGCCAATTTCCGCAGTAAGAACGAAAGGAGACATCAAGCATTGCAACTGCCCGTCTGCTGTGGGTCCAAAAGCCGGCGTTGAAGGCCGCGCTGAGCTACGTCCTATCTACCCCACGAGCCGACGGGTCGGCGGCCAATGCGATCTTCGGCTAAGGGGCCAGAGGCGGACGTTGCGGAGATCGCTCATTGCGAGTACCGTTCTTAGCATGCACGTAAACATAGAGAAGACCATTGACCGGCCAACCATCGTTGCTGTTCGTGATGACGGCGTGAGCTTGCGTGTGCGGGCGCCTGACCGAAAGTTCTCGCCGCCCCATGATCTGATCCACTTTGTCGTGGAGAAAGGCATGTGCCTTCAACGGGGTTTCTGGGGATCAATCGCCGCCGGGGCCAAGTTCTCCAGCGTAGAGGTGATCGAAGGGCGACAAAAGCCGAAAGCGAACGAGAGATCGGCACAGATCATCAAGGAAAATGAGCGGTATCTGTCGGAAGCGGAGGCCATAGTTGGCGCATTCCAGAAAGCCCTACATGAAGTACGACCACACGAAGAGGTCCTGTGGCGACTCTTGTGCGCGGGCGGGAGAAGGGTGGAAACTGCCCTTGTGCCTCCGACGTGGACAAAGCTTCTGTCATTCCGCAAGGAGTGGGGAAGAACTAGCTATAGGCCAAGTCGTTCGGCTTGACTGGAATAGCATAGCCGTTCGGTGACGGCCGATAATGGAAGAGCACACGTCGACTCCGGGTCCAAAAGCCGACCTTGGCGGCGGTGGCGCACAAGCTCCGCCAGGCCCCATTAGCGGTCATCAGACACGCTTTTGCTAGATGTCCGATAAGGCCGCGAGCGGATATTCGGAGTGAGTGTCTATTCAGGCCGCAGGCGAGTCGCTGCGTTGAGGAAATAGCTGAGGAGCGCCGTCAGGAAGCAACCCCTAAGTCTGAAGCACGCCGTAGACGACGGCTACCAGTATTACGAAACCGATGATGCGATTGAGTTTGAACACCTGTCTCGCAGATCCTCGTTCTGGCACCATGTTGCCCGAGTCATGGCTGAGGGGCGAAAGCAGCGGTGTGGACTTGCGCGGGCCGACGGCGCGTCGGTCCATCTTGCGTCAGTCAGGCTGTCCACGTCCGAACCAACCCAGCCGCGGCCATGGTGCCATTGTGCCGGTGACTTGCCCGACGGGTCAAATGGTTTCGGAACATCGCGCGCTGCGCCGACCCTTGACGGCTACTTTGCATGGGGTTGTTTTCGATATTTTGTTTGGGCGTTCGGCGAAGCATCACGCCGAGAGCCAGCGCGCTGGAAAAAATCATTCCTCCGGCTCGGTGGTGAACAGCAGCGGATAGCCCTTGGCGCGGCCGGCGTCGGTGGCGCGCGTTGCCTTGGTCTCGGCGACGTCCTTGGTGAAGACGGCGACGACGCAGACGCCGCGGCGGTGCGCTGTGATCATCACCTTGTGTGCCTGGTCCTCGGTCATGCGGAATTCGGCCTTCAGCACCGTGACGACGAATTCGCGCGGCGTGTAGTCGTCATTGAGCAAGACCACCTTGTGCAGGCGCGGCCGCTCGGTCTTGGTTTTGACCTTGGTCTTTGGCGTGACGACGGTATCGGCCATATCAGGTAGAGCCTCGCAGCGAACGAACCGAGGGGCGGCGGTTACCGTCAGCTCCTGCGGCACTCCGCCAGACGCTCCGCCATGCTGTGATCGCCACGGCTGACGGCCGTCTCGATCAGTTTACAGGCTCCGGGCCAGGTCCTCAAACTGGGCGTTTGCCGACCGTTCCAGCTCGATCCATACCGCCGTCTTGCTCGGCCGCGTCGCATCCGTTGCGACCGGCACGCGGATCGTTCAACCGGGAAAATCAAACGCCAGGTCGGCAAATTGGTGGTGCGGAACCTGATGAACAGGTCTGGTTGCGGAATCAGGCCTGATCCTAACCCGAATGTGAAGGACAAATGATTTCAGCGCTTTGCGTCGGCCATTTTGCATGTCACCATCGCTGACATTCGACGGGAGGGCCGCAATGCGCTGGTATGTCTCGATCGGGGTCGTGCTTGTAGCCGGCGTGCTTGCCGGCGACGTGGCGGGGTTTGCCGCGCCGAACCGGGCGGGCCACCAGCCCGGTGCTGACAATCACCAACTGGCCGCCGAAAAGGACGCCAATCCCACCGTCGACGTCGAACTCGTGCTGGCCGTCGACGTCTCCTATTCGATGGACATGGACGAACTCGCGCTGCAGCGGGAAGGCTACGCCCAGGCGATCGTCTCCAAGGAATTTTTGCAGGCGCTGAAGAGCGGCCCAAACGGGCGGATCGCGATCACCTATTTCGAATGGGCCGCCTCCACCGACCAGAAGATCATCATACCGTGGCGCCTGATCGACGGGCCTGAGACGGCGGATGCCGTCGCCAACGAAATCATCAAGACCCCGATCCGCCGGGCCTCGCGCACCTCGATCTCGGGCGCGATCAATTTCGCCATACCGCTGTTCGACGAGAGCCCGCATCGCGGCCTGCGTCGCGTGATCGACATTTCCGGCGACGGCCCCAACAACAACGGCATGCCGGTGACGCTGGCGCGCGATGCCGCGCTGGAAAAAGGCATCGTCATCAACGGCCTGCCGATCATGGTGAAAGAGCCGTCTTACTCCACCATGGATATCGATAATCTCGATTACTACTATGAGGATTGCGTCATCGGCGGCCCCGGTGCGTTCGTGGTGACGATCAAGGACCGGGAGAAGTTCAAGGAAGCGATCCGCACCAAGCTGCTCTTGGAAATCGCCGGTCGCACCCCCGAACACCACGTCGTGCCCGTTGCCGGCAAGGAGCCGCGCGTCAATTGCATGATCGGCGAGAAGATCTGGCAGGACAGGTGGGGGAGGTAGATTTTTCTTACCCTTATCCTCCCCTGGAGGGGTAGGGGGAATCGCATGTGGCCTTAAAGGGGTGTTGCATAGCGGTGGGAATTGGATTCTTCGGGTGTCCGCCGATTCCCGAAGGAGACCAAAATGCGCAATCTCAGGCGCATGTTTCGACCGCTCAAGGATCCGCGTGCCAGCAACGCCCAGCACAGCCTAGTGGATATCCTCGTCATCGCCTTGGCGGCCACGCTGGCCGGCGCCAAGACCTGCACCGAGTTCGAGTTCTTCGGCAAAGGCCGAGAGGAGCTGTTGCGGCGGTTTCTGGAACTCAGACACGGCATCCCCAGCCACGATACGTTCAGCAACGTCTTGCGTGCGCTGGACCCGAAGGGGCTGGAAGCGGTTTTGCGCAAGTTCAGCAAGAGCTTCGGCGTCAAGGGGGTGGTCAGCATCGACGGCAAGGCGCTGCGCGGCGCCTTCACACGCGGCCGGCGGGCCACGCCGCTGCATATGGTCAATGTCTGGGCGGCGGGCACGCGCATGGCGCTGGCTCAAAGGAAGGCCCCCAATCGCAACGAGATCGCCGGCGCTCTCGAAGTCCTGGGCCTACTCAATCTGGACGGTGCGCTTGTCACCGCCGACGCCTTGCATTGCCGGCCCGACATGGCGCAAGTCATCCGCGACCGGAAGGGCCACTATGTGTTGGCCATCAAGAGCAATCGCGGCAAGCTCTTCAAGGCCGTCAAAGCCCTGCTCGACACCGCCCGAAAGCCAGCGCGGGCGAGCCAGCGAAAGACCTCCGCTCACGACCGCGTCGAGCGCCGGCAGGCCATCGTCGTGCCGGCACCACAGTTGGCAAAGCAATACGGCTTCCTCGCTATCGCTGCCGTCGGCCGCATCGACAGTTGGCGCGCCAACGCTGGCAAGGCGGCCAAGCACAAGGTGCGATACTTCCTGGCTTCGCGCCTGCTGTCGCCCAAGAAGCTGCTCGAGGTCGTGCGTGCCCACTGGGGCATCGAGAACAACCTGCACTGGGTCCTCGATACGATGTTCGACGAAGATGCCTGCCGCAGCCGCAAGGATCACGCGCCGGAAAATCTCGCCGCCATCCGCAAGCTCGCCATCAACACCCTGCAAGCCACACCAGGACCTGCTCGCATCAGCCACAAAATGCTTCAGGCCAGATGGAACAATGACTTCCTTCTCTCCGCCCTCGCCCATATGCGATAACCCTACCCGCAAGGGGAGGGTGAAGACCCGTGCGCTTACCTCCTGAACCGCGCTACCAATTCCACATGCGGCGTGTGGCGGAACTGATCGACCGGCGTGATGCCATCGATCTTGTAGCCCCCTTCAATCAAAGTCTTCGCATCGCGGGCGAAGGTGGTGACGTTGCAGGATACCGCGACCACCGTCGGCACCTTGCTGGCGGCGAGCTGCGTCGTCTGCGCCTGCGCGCCCTGCCGCGGCGGATCGAACACGACGGTGTCGTAGTCGCGTAGCTCCTGCGGCATCAGCGGGCGGCGGAACAGGTCGCGCGCCTCGGCCTTGACCGGTTTCAGTCCGGGCGTGGACGTCGCGGCCTTCTGCAACGCCGCCACCGCGCCGGCATCGCTGTCGAAGGCCGCAACCTTTGCCTTTGCCGCGAGCCGCAGCGCAAACGGGCCGACGCCGCAAAAGAGATCAGCGATAGTCTTGCTACGCTTGCAATGTTCGAAGACCTGCGCCGCCAGCGCTTCCTCGCCTGCGATAGTCGCCTGCAGGAACGAGCCGGGCGGCAGCACGACGTTTGCGGTGCCGATGCTGATCGTCGGCGGCGTTCGCATCAGGACCAGTTCGCCGTGGCGCGTCAGCCGCGCCAGTCTGTGCTGCTCGGCGATTCGCGACAGCCGCGTGATCATCGCGGTCGATAATGGCCCGGAGCCGCGCACGTCGATGTCGAGCCCGCTATTGGTCGCCGTGATCTGGATGTCGAGCGGCTTGCCCATCGCGATCAGTGGCTCGGCGACGGCCCAGGCCGCCTCGATCGCGCCGCCGAGTTGCGGATCGAGGATCGGACAGCGGTCGATCGGAATGATGTCGTGCGAGCCGGCCGCGGCATAGCCGACCTTGAGCACGTCATGCGTTCCCATCCGCCCATGCAGGGTGATGCGGCGCCGGCCCGCGCCATGCGCGTCGACCAGCGGGGCCACTTCGCACGCGATCCCGGCTTGTGCCAGCGTCGTCACCACCAGCCCGCGCTTCCAGGCACGGTAGGGCTCGGCGTCCCAGTGCTGGATCGCGCAGCCGCCGCAGACGCCGAAATGCGGGCAGAACGGCGCGATCCGCGCTTCGCTCGCGACCTCGACCTTGAGCAGCCGCCGCCGGTCGGGATGGTGCCCGGGCACCGGGCCGGCCTCGATCGTTTCACCGCCGAGCGCATACGGCACATAGATATTGCCGCCGCGGGCGAGGGCGACGCCATCGCCATGATGGCCGACATGGTCGATGACGAGGCGCTCGCTATCAGCCACGGCGGGCGCCCATGAAGAATTCGATATTGCCGTCGCCGCCGGTGATGGATGATGGAAACACCTCGATACCGGTGCAGCCGAGGGACGTGGCGAATGCCGAGATGTCGTCGCAGATCTCCTGATGCACCATCGCGTTGCGAATGATGCCGTGCTTGGAATGTTTTCGATCCGCCTCGAACTGCGGCTTGATCAGCGCGAGCAAGTGCATCGGTGCCGCCGCCAGCGAGAGCGCCGCCGGCAGCACCGCTTTCAGCGAGATGAAGCTGACGTCGATGACGACGATATCGGGCCGCGCCGGCAGCCGCGTGCCCTCCAGCTTGCGAATATCGGTCTCCTCCACCGACACGACGCGCGAATGGTCGCGCAGCGAGGGATGCAACTGGCTGCGGCCGACGTCGATGGCGAAGACGAGGCTGGCGCCGTTGGCCAGCAGCACCTCGGTGAAGCCGCCGGTGGAAGCGCCGACGTCGAGGCAGACATGGCCCTCGATATCGATCGGATACTGCTCCAGCGCGCCGGCAAGCTTGACGCCGCCGCGCGAGACGTAGGGGTGCGCCGGATGCGCCGACAATTTTGCGTTGGCGGATATCAGCTCCGACGCCTTCTTTACCGGCTTGCCGTCGGCCGTTACGCCGCCGGCGTCGATCGCGGCGCGGGCGCGGGCACGGCTTTCGAACAGGCCGCGCTCGACCAGGAGCACGTCCACGCGCTTGCGGGCTGAAGTCTCCATGTCGTTTCTGTCAGCCAATGTCAGTCCGATGTGCGGCGATCGGCCGCGAGCGCGACACAGGCCTCGAACGAGGCGAGATCGTGCCAGATATCCTGGAGCCGCTGCCGCGGCGTCACCAGTTTAGCACCATGGAGGTCGAGCGTGTGGATCATCATCAGATTATCCGGCAGGCCGAAATCCTCGACCGTCAGTCCGTCATCGTCGATCAGATGGCCCGCGGCGCCTTTCGTCACCGCAAAGGATCGCGCGACCCGATCGGCATAGAGGGCGGGATCGTTGCTGTAGGCGAAACAGAGCTTGCCGCGGCCGGCCATGTAGCCGAGTTCATAAACGGTGCCTGCGTCGGCACTGGGGCCGCGAAACGGCGTCAGATTGGCGATGATTGCATCCGCCGCCTCCATCATCGCCTCATTGCCCTTGAAGATGGCGAGCGAGGCATCGGCGGCGGCGAGGTCGATGGCGTTGTCGAGCGGATAGAGCCCGGTAAGGCCATATCGGGCGCAGATCGCGGCCTTGCGGCGTCCGATCTCGATGGCGTCCGGCAGGAACACATCGGGACCTGCCAGATAGATCTTCATGGGATTACCAGCGAAAAGTGCTCCCTCTCCCGCTTGCAGGGGAGGGCTGGGGTGGGGGCGCATCCGCGATTGACACTGTTCGAGTGGAGATATCCCCCACCCGGATCGCATCTTCGATGCGATCCGACCTCCCCGCAAGCGGGAGAGGTGAACCGTGTCCGCGGATCGACCTAACTAAGCGAGCTTGACCGACTCGGTCTTGTAGTCCTTGCCGAGCGCATCGAACACCTTGGCGACAATGCCCTTGGCGTCGAGGCCGGCGCGGGCATACATCGCGTTCGGCGAATCGTGGTCGAGGAACTCGTCGGGAAGAATCATCGAGCGCATCCGCAAGCCGCCATCGAGCATGCCGTGGTCGGACAGCGTCTGCATGACGTGCGAGCCGAAGCCGCCGATCGCGCCTTCCTCGATGGTGAGCAGGACCTCATGGTCGCGCGCCAGCTTGAGCAGCAGATCGACGTCGAGCGGCTTCATGAAGCGGGCATCCGCGATGGTGGTGGAGAGGCCATGGGCGGCCAGTTCATCCGCGGCTTTCTCGCATTCGGCCAAGCGGGTGCCGAAGGAGAACAGGGCGACCTTGTTGCCCTGGCGGACGATGCGGCCCTTGCCGATCTCGAGGGGAATGCCGACCTCGGGCATCTCGACGCCGCGGCCTTCGCCGCGCGGATAGCGCACCGCGCTCGGCCGGTCATTGATCGCAACCTGCGTCGCGACCATGTGGACCAGCTCGGCCTCGTCGGAAGCCGCCATGATGACGAAGTTCGGCAGACAGCCGAGATAGGCGTTGTCGAACGAGCCGGCATGAGTCGCGCCGTCGGCGCCGACCAGGCCGGCGCGGTCGATCGCGAAGCGGACCGGCAGGCTCTGGATCGCGACGTCATGGACCACCTGGTCATAGCCGCGTTGCAGGAAGGTCGAATAGATCGCGCAGAACGGCTTGTAGCCTTCAGTGGCGAGGCCGGCGGCGAACGTCACCGCATGCTGCTCGGCGATGCCGACGTCGAAGGTGCGGTTGGGGAACGACTTGTTGAAGATGTCGACGCCGGTGCCGGACGGCATCGCCGCGGTGATGGCGACGATCTTGTCGTCCTTCTCGGCTTCCTTGACGAGGCTCTGGCCGAACACGTTCTGGTAGGCGGGCGCGTTGGGCTTGGCCTTGGCCTGGGCACCGGTGGCGACGTCGAACTTGACGACCGCATGGTACTTGTCGGCGGAGGCTTCCGCCGGGCCGTAGCCCTTGCCCTTCTGCGTCACGACATGGACCAGGATCGGGCCGGTTTCCATGTCGCGGACGTTCTTGAGCACCGGAAGCAGATGGTCGAGGTTATGGCCGTCGATCGGGCCGACATAATAAAAGCCGAGTTCCTCGAACAGCGTGCCGCCGTCCATCATGAAGCCGCGGGAGTATTCCTCGACGCGGTTGGCGCGGTTGGCGAGAATCTTCGGCAGGCGCTTGTTGATCTGCTTGGCCGCGTCGCGCAGCGTGCGGTAGGTCTTGCCGGAGTAGAGGCGGGAGAGATAGGCGCTCATCGCGCCGACCGGCGGCGCAATCGACATGTCGTTGTCGTTGAGGATGACGATCAGCCGCGAATTCATCGCGCCTGCGTTGTTCATGGCTTCATAGGCCATGCCGGCCGACATCGCGCCGTCGCCGATCACGGCGATCACATTGTTCTTGCCGCCGGAGAGGTCGCGCGCCACGGCCATGCCGAGGCCGGCGGAGATCGAGGTCGAGGAGTGCGCGGCGCCGAACGGGTCGTAATCGCTCTCGGTGCGCTTGGTGAAGCCGGAGAGGCCGCCGCCGGTGCGCAGCGTGCGGATGCGGTCGCGGCGGCCGGTCAGGATCTTGTGCGGATAGGCCTGGTGGCCGACGTCCCAGATCAGGCGGTCGCGGGGCGTATCGAAGATGTAGTGGATCGCGGTGGTCAGTTCGACGACGCCGAGGCCGGCGCCGAAGTGGCCGCCGGTCACCGACACGGCGTCGATGGTTTCCTGGCGGAGTTCGTCGGCGACCTGCCGCACCTGCTCGATTTTGAGCTTGCGAAGGTCGTCGGGCGTGCGAATGGTGTCGAGAAGCGGCGTTTTACTATATGTGGTCACAGCGATATTCCAATTTTGCATGTCGGATGAAGGCCCGACGCGAGATGGGAAGCGCGTTAACCGCGCCGCGAAAATCCGGACCCGTCTGCCACCCCGGCAGGCTGGTACCTGATTTGAAAGCTTAGATGCACTCCAGTTTGAACCCTGTGATATGCATCACGTTAGTAGCTTCTAACCCTTCCCGGTTCATTTCTTCAGCTATTTGAAGTGCTTGCCGCCGTACAACGCCGGCCGAAAGCTGCTCTCCCCAGCCCATTGAACCCCCAGCTTTACACCAAAGCCGCCGCCAAAGCCAACCCGGAGCGGGGATTCGGTTCCAGGACGCGAGCTTAAAAAGGCCAGGGTTTTCAACCGCTGCGGCGCGCAGATGGTTCCAGTTTGCTCAAATCGTCGACACTTGGGGCGGCCATTGTGGCGGCCTCGATTCGCTTCCATGCCCGCTCGCGCGCGACAGAATCGCCGGCGGCAACCTCAAGGGCGGCGTCGGGGACCGCCATGCGCGCGGTGAGCGGGACCGGACCGCAGACGATCATGAAGAAGTCGTAGGCGTTGGGCAGTTCGTTGGCCATCACGAACTGGAAATGCACGCGGAAGAACTGCCAGCGAAACTTGTCGTAGTGCTCGGCGCGGATGATGTCGCGGAAGCGGACCGGCACGATCTTGGGATTGCGCCTTGCGGCGCCGACGTCGATGCCGTGGCTCGCAATTGGATCGAACTGGTAGAAGTTCATGACGTCCTTGCGGGCCTGGCAGTCGATCCAGTCGATCGACGGCTCGATGGCAAGCTGCCGCAGATGGTCACGGAACTGTTTCGACACGGCGTGATAGCCGACGATCGGGAAATTGCCGCCGATGGTGAGCAGCACGATCCGCGGGCCGTGACGGCCGAGCGCCGGATCGAGCTTGAGCGCGCGCGCCAGCATTTCCGTCGACAGGAACGATCCGGAACTGTGCCCGACGATAACGATCTCGTCGGCATCGCTGCTTTCGGCTGTCTTGACGAGGTGCTGCGCAAAGCGGTCGATACGCTGATCCCATTCCGGCCGCTGGCGGTGCGAGAATTCCCAGGTCCAGATGGTGTCGCACAAGAGATAGAGCACGTAGGTGGCGTTCTCGGTGTATTTCAGCACGACGCCGAGCAGGGCGACGAACAGCACGGTCGCGATGGCGATGCTGAAAACGTTGGGAATGCCGAGCGCGTTCAGCCCTTTCTCGAACACAAAAGCGATGGCGCCGGCGCAGGCGGCTTCCAGCAGCAGCATGAGATGGGGGTAGGTGATGAAGGTCGCGAACCGCCAGTTCGCCTTGCCGAAACGGGCGATGGTGCCGGCGAAGACAAGGCGCCAGTAGATCCACACCGCGCTGATTACGGTGCGCCAGATCGGCGACGCCAGGTCCTGCTGGATGAAATCCTCGAACCGGAGGAAATCATAGGAGGTACGGCTCTGCCAGTCCTCGGCCTTGGTATCGATGGTCCAGGACGCGATCTCGTCGTCAGAAGCGACCTTGGGCCGGCTGATGGTGGCCTGGAGCTGATAAAGCCGGCCGAACTTGCGCAGCTCGGTCCGGAACATGCGGTAATATTGCGCCAGCCCGCGCGGATCGTAGCCCTGAATATAGATGATATGGCGGTGCTGGACGCGCACGTACTGTCCCCGGATGATGGGTGACTATAACAGGCCGGACGGGGGGCCAAGAACTAAATAGGGAACTAAAGATGGGACCGAATCGGCTGGCTATTTGGAGTTTTGGCCGAAGGCAGTGCCGATTCGCCCCACCTTGCCTCACTTGTGCCGGCCTAGCCTCGCGAAGGACGAGCTTTGGCCGGAAATTACTGCACGTCGAGCGGCTCGGTCCCCGTCGCTTGGCCGCTCGCATCGGTGGTGATCTTGTCGACGCGGGCCTCGGCCTGCCGCAACAGTTCTTCGCAGCGCCGCTTCAGCGCCTCGCCGCGCTCATAGATCGCAACCGATTCCTCAAGCGGCACCTTGCCGCCCTCGAGCCGGGTCACAATGGATTCAAGCTCCTCCATCGCGCGTTCGAAGGAGAGCTTCTTGACGTCCGCCTGGGTATTTTCGGCCATATCGGGTTCCCGGATGCGCCCCCGGTCGAGAGCAAAAGCTTGCGTCAGGGCGAGAACTTATGCGCCCATCAACGCGGTGACATGGGCTGCAACCGATTCTTTCAGCCCCTGCAGGTCGTAGCCGCCCTCCAACACGGAGACAACCCGTCCCCCCGAGCTGGTCTCGGCCACATCCATAACCTTGCGCGTGACCCAGCCGAAATCATCCGCCTTCAGGTTGAGCGAGGCGAGCGGGTCGCGGTAATGCGCGTCGAAGCCGGCAGAGATGATGAGGAGTTCCGGCGAGAATTTCTGCAATTGCGGCAGGATCAGATTTTCAAACGCCGAGCGGAACTTGGCGCTGCCGTCCTCGGAGGCCAGCGGCGCATTGACGATGGTGTCGTGCTCGCCACGTTCGCCGCTGGCGCCGGTGCCCGGAAACAGCGGCATCTGGTGCGTCGAGCAGTACATCACGGTCGGATCATGCCAGAAGATATCCTGCGTGCCGTTGCCGTGATGGACGTCGAAATCGACGATTGCGACCCGGCCAATGCCGTATTTGCGCTGCGCGTGACGGGCGGCAATCGCGACATTGTCGAAGAAACAGAAGCCCATCGGCTTCGAGACCTCTGCATGATGACCGGGCGGACGCACCGCGACGAAGGCATTTGGGTGGGTGCCAGACATCACCGCGTCGGTCGCCGCCACCGCGCCGCCGACGCCTCGCATCACCGCTTCCCAGGTGCCGGGCGACATCGAGGTGTCGCCGTCGATATAGATCATCCCGCTCTGCGGCGCGATGTGACGGAGTTCGCCGACATAATGCTCGCCATGGCACAGCGTGACGGAATCAAGGCTGCCTTCCGGAGCTTCGCCGCGCACCAGCGGCTTGAAACGCTCCTCCCCAAGTACCTCGGCCACCGCGCGCAGCCGGTCGGGACGCTCGGGGTGCCCCGGCGGCGTGACATGGTCGAGACAGGCGGTATGGGTCAGCAGCAGCGTCATGCGAAATCCTGGCGTAAAGGTGCGCGCCGGCAAGAAGCGGCTAATCTAGGCGGTTAGGGGCCGCTCGGAAAGGCCCACGGCATCGCTCACGACTATGAGGCTTTTCTTGCAGTTTTCGTGTCCCGGACGCGGTGCAGCGTCTCTTGACGATGCACCGCAGAGCCGGGATCCACAATGGCAACGCGTGGACACCGGATCAGCCGCGCATCACGCCGCGAAGGGCGGCGCGCTGCGCAGCATCCGGGGAACGCACCGGTGCGCGACGCTAATTTGTCCTGACAATGCGATCAGCAGCGGTGGGTCCCACCGGGCTGTTGGCCTGGAAATAGGCGTGCAGTGCGTCGGTATCGTAGACGCCGATCAGCGGCGCGGTTCCCTGTGTGAGCACGGTGAAGCCATCGCCGCCGACGGATAGGAAATTGTTGACGGTGACGCGATAGCTCGCGGCGGGATCGATCGGCTGCCCGTTCAGCGACATCCGCTCCGCGAGTACGCGTTCGCCGTCAGGTCGGCCATTGTCCCACGCATAGGAAAAACCCCTCGATACCTGCAATATCCGCGGCCGCTTCGGATCGAGCCATTGCTGCTCCAGCATGTCCTTGATCTGCCTGCCCGTCAGCGTCAGCGTCACCAGCTGATTGCGGAACGGCTGGCTGGCGAACAGATCGGCATAGGTTACGGCGCCGTCCTCCTTGCGCGTGATGTCGGTGCGCACGCCGCCGGGATTGGTGAAGGCGATGACCGCGCCGCCTTTGTCCGCAGCGCTGGTCGCAGCGAGCTGTGCGTCGGCGATGATGTCGCCGAGCGGGCTTTCGCCGGCGGCGTTCGGCACGCGCGATAGCGTTGCGCTCACCGATCCCGCCGGGCGGTTGGCGATCGGCGCGGCAAGCTTGTCATAGGCCTCCAGCAGCGCGGTCTGCTCGGGGTCCTTTGCCAGCGTGGCCGTGCGCACGATGTTGTTATCGGCCTTGGCGCTGATGATGTCGCGCGTGACAGGATCGAGCTTAAGGTCGATGGCGGTGACCAGCGTGCCGTATTTGTCGCCTGAGGTGACGAGCCGGCCGTCGATTTCGCAGACATAGGCGCGGTGGGTGTGGCCGGAGACGACGACGTCCACCGCCTTGTCAAACTTCTTCACGATGTCGACGATCGGCCCGGAGATGCCGGGGCAGTCGTTGTAATCGCCGGTCGGTAGTCCGCCTTCGTGGATTAGCACGACGATGGCCTCGACACCGCGGGCCTTCAATTCGGGGATTAGCGCGTTGACCGTCTCGGCCTCGTCGCGGAATTCGAGGCCGGCAATGCCGACCGGAGAGACAAGGTTCGGCGTCCCCTTCAGCGTCAGGCCGATGAAGGCAACCGGGATGCCGTCGAACGCCCTGATGTCGTAGGCGGGAAACACCGTCTTGCCGGTCGCCTTCTCGAACGTGCTGGCGGCGAGGTAGCGGTATTTCGCGCCGGTGAACGGATGCGGTCCCTGGCACTTGTCGACCGGATGGCAGCCGCCATTCTGCATCCGTAGCAGCTCGTCCTTGCCCTCATCGAATTCGTGGTTGCCGACAGAGGAAATATTCAAGCCCATCATCGACAACGCCTCGACCGTCGGCTCGTCATGGAACATCGCCGACAGGAACGGGCTGGCGCCGATCAGGTCGCCGGCCGCGACGAAGATCGTGTTCCTGTGCCCGTCGCGAAGCTCGCGCAGCAGCGTCGCCATATGCTCGGCGCCGCCGGCGGGCACCGTGATCTTCTTGGTCTTGTCCTCGGGATCTGTGATCGTGATCCCGCCCGGGAACGGGCGGAGGTAGCCGTGAAAATCGTTGATCGCGAGCATACGCACGTCCACCGGCGCGGGTGGTTGTGCGCGGGAAGGCGCGGCAAGCGCGAGTGTGATCGCGAATGCGAGGAGGAGACGGAATGGACGTTTCATGACGTTGATGTTTCCACGTCATTGCGAGGAGCGCAGCGACGAAGCAATCCAGTTTTTCTTGATGCGGCGCGACGGATTGCTTCGCTGCGCTCGCAATGACGGTGGGGACGAACGCGTCCTGCCCGCTACCCCTTCTTCCGCTCGAAGAATGCCTTGAACGCCGTCACCGCTTCCTTGGAGCGCAACCGTTCGCCGAACAGATGGCCTTCCTGGTCGATCCGGCGGGTCATGTCCTCCGGCGGCAGCCTTAGCAGCTTGCGCGTGATCGCGACAGCTTCCGCGGGCAGGTGGCAGATTTCGCGCGCGACCTTGCGCGCCTCGGCCTCGGTATGGCCGGGGGCGACCACGACGTTGACGAAGCCGGCCTCGCGCGCCTCGTCGGCGGAAAATTTGCGGCCCATCACCAGCATGGCGAAAGCGCGCTGGTGACCCATGGTGCGCGGCATCAGCAGGCTGGAGGCGCCTTCCGGCACCAGCCCGAGATTGATGAACGGCGTGGAAAACGTCGCCGTCGTGCTGGCCAGCACATAGTCGCAATGAAACAGCATGGTGGTGCCGATGCCGATCGCGACACCGTCGACGGCGGCGATGATCGGCTTGACGTTGTGCGCCAGCGAATAAAGGAGCTTCACCGCGTTGGAGGCGCCGCGTGGCGTGTCGGCATCCGAAGTGCTCTCCTTGAGAAAATCCTCCAGATCGTTGCCGGCAGTGAACACGCCGGAGCCGCCTGTTACGATGATGCAGCGGATATCGGGATTGTTCTGCGCCGTGTCGATCGCATCGCTCATTCCGCGATACATGTCCTGGGTGAATGCATTCTTCTTCTCGGGCCGCCGCAGCTTGATCACGCGCGTCGCGTCTTCGTCTGAAACAATGAGGTGCCCGGTCATGAACTTGTCCCTGGAACGCCGGCGGCAACGCTGCCGCTGGTCAATCATCGGGCCACATCCTACATGATCCGGCAAGGGGCCAAACCGTCCGCGTTCACAGGGTTAATGCAATGCAGCTAGGCGGAATTCATCATCTGACCGCGATCTCCGCGAAGCCGCGGGAGAATCTGGCTTTTTACGCCGGCCTGCTCGGCATGCGGCTGGTCAAGAAGACCGTGAACCAGGACGACGTCAGCGCCTATCACCTGTTCTATGCGGACGGCAAAGCCAGTCCTGGCACGGATCTCACTTTCTTCGATTTTCCCATCCCGCCCGAGCGTCGTGGAACCAATTCGATCTCGCGCACAGGCCTGCGCGTCGCCGGCGAGGAGAGCCTCGGTTGGTGGCGGGATCGCCTCAAGAAGGCCGGGGTGGCGGCCCGCGATGTCGTCGAAGTCGACGGGCGGCTGACGCTACCGTTTGAGGACGGCGAGGGGCAACGTCTGGTGCTGATCGACGACGGCGGTCGCGGCTCGGCTTCGCCCTGGGAGCGAAGTCCGGTGCCCTTGGAGCACCAGATCCGCGGGCTCGGCCCGATCGTGCTGACCGTGCATGAGCTGTCGCGCACCGCCTTTGTGCTGACCGAGGTGATGAACATGCGCCGCGTGCGCGAGTATGCGGCGCATGGCGCGGAGATCCATGTCTTCGAGATGGGTGAGGCAAGGGGAGAGAGTAGCCTTGCCGCCGAACTGCATGTGCTCGAGGACAAGGCTGCTCCGGTGGCACGGCAGGGTGCCGGCGGTGTGCATCATGTCGCCTTCCGCACGCCTGACGAGGCGCAGTATCACGCCTGGACACAGCGCCTGAACGAGCTGCGCGTGCCCAACAGCGGCGAGATCGACCGCTTCTATTTCCGCAGCCTGTATTTCCGCGAGCCCAACGGCATCCTGTTCGAGATCGCCACCGACGGCCCAGGCTTTGCGACGGATGAGCCGATGGAAAGTCTCGGCGAGCGATTGGCGCTGCCGCCCTTCCTCGAACCGCGCCGCGCGGCGATCGAGGCCGGGCTGAAGCCGATCGAATGAATTTCGTAGGATGGGTAGAGCGAAGCGAAACCCATCAACTGGTACCGCGCATGCGGCACGATGATGGGTTTCGCTTCGCTCTACCCATCCTACGAGCTTACGCTTCGTTCTTCGGCACGTATTTGCCGAGCACGCATTTGTAGCTCTGCAATCGCCAGGCGTGATACGGCCCTTTGGCGAGCCAGTCGGCGATGCCGATTTGCGCGTTGACGGCGCAGGCGCCCATCGTGATGCCGGACTGCTCGCTGGTGGTGACGACCTTTTCGAGGCAGAGCTGGCTGTTGCAGAGAACGGCGATAAGAGTAACGAGCATGGCAACCTTCGTTGTTGAATCTCCGGCTCGCTCACGCCATGCAGGGTTCGTGCCAGCGATGGTGTACGCGCGGCCTTCAAAAAATCGGCCCGTAAAACTACGCACTTCAAAACCGCGCCGTTTCCGGCACGGGACGGTCTATTCGAGCACTCAACGGAAAAACGATTGCTGTAAAAGTAGAATCCGGCAGCGGCCGATTCGCAAAGCGTAGAACTACGGCCTCCGCGCCGGATTAGTCGCCACTGTCATTATGCGGCAACAGTGCTGGATGGCGTCGTTCGGGACGCGCCGATGCCTGCAGCGGCGGGAATTGCATCCTTGCAGGAGAACTCGCTCCAGCCGAGAACGAATTGTTGGTTCGCGATCCGCATTCCGACTCAATTCCAACATCGCGCCGTGCTCATCTCGCTCGCAGCGTGTGAGACTGTTCCGTGCTGAAGCGCAGGATGCGGCATTCGTGCAACAACTGTCGTCCTAAATTCAGCAAGGCGCATCGTTAGGCAGCGATGGGCTGCGCGTACGGATATAATCCGCGGCCAACAGTTCGAGTAGGGGATTCTCGATGTCGAAGTTTGCGATGGGCACGCGACGCGTCGCTGGCGGCCGACGACCGGCGAAGTTGACTTTCACACGGGCGAGATGGGGGGCTGCATGACCAGTCGGCCAATTCCGCGTGCGATATCCGCGGCTGAGCTGACGGACGATGGTGGTGCCGTGCGCCGCAGGCTTCTTGACGATCTGGCTAGCGCCGCGAATCGCGCGCCAAGGTTGGTGACGGCACCCGCCGAGGAGGTGAGCGTCGAGGCCCCTGCGGAGGCGCCGGTGCCGGCCACAAAGCGCACCCGCGCCGGTTCTGCCGCAACTCGCGCCAAGGGCACCAAGACCAAGGCGGCCAAGACATCCACGGCCAAGGCATCTACGGCGAAGACAACCACGGCGAAGACGGTCGAGGCCGGCGCAGCCGACGTCAAGGCAGCCGAGCCCGATGTCGAGCCGGAGGCGGCCATGCCGCTTGAGCCGCCGCCGATTTCGGTCGCGCCCGTCGCACCGGTGGCCGTTTCCACAGTTCCGGTCTCACCAAGGCGCGAACGCACCAGCCGCACCTTTGCCGTCGTGGCCGCGCTCGCGCTGGCGACGGTGGCGGCCTATTTCTCGGTCGCCGGCATGGCGGAAATATTTCCCGGCGATCCGGTCGGGGTCATGGTGCTCGCCGCCACGATGGAGGCCGGCAAGCTCGTGATCGCCGGCTGGCTGGCCGCGCACTGGCGCCAGACCAGCTGGAAAATGCGCTCGGTCATGGTCGCTCTTGTCGCCGGCCTTGCGCTGATCAACGCCGCCGGCGTGTTCGGCAAGCTGGTCGAAGCGCATGTCAGCGTCGCGGCGACCGCGCGCTCGGGTGTCGGCGAGCGCATTGAAGCGCTCGACGCCCGCGTGGTGGCGCAAACCGCCGCCGTCGCCGATCTCGCCAGTCGGATCGCGCAGATCGACCGGGCCGTCGATGAATCGACACGGCGCGGCCGGGTGACGCGGGCCCTCAACATCGTGACGCAAGAGCGCGCGACACGGGACGGGCTGGATACGCAGCGGCAGGCGGCTACCGCAGCCCTGGTTGGATTGCAGGCGCAGCGCGCCGCGCTGGCCGGCGAGCGCTCGCGCATCGAAGCCTCCGCGGGCCCGATCCAGTATCTTGCGATGATGGTCGGCGCCGCGCCCGAAGTCGCGGTGCGCTGGCTGATACTGCTGATGGTGC
Source organism: Bradyrhizobium sp. CB3481 (assembly GCF_029714305.1). Lineage (NCBI taxonomy): Bacteria > Pseudomonadati > Pseudomonadota > Alphaproteobacteria > Hyphomicrobiales > Nitrobacteraceae > Bradyrhizobium > Bradyrhizobium sp. CB3481. The sequence goes on along the minus strand of NZ_CP121647.1, from coordinate 6,435,888 downwards.
TGTGCTGCGATCCCGCAGCGATCGCGCTGACGGTCGCTGCGGCCGGCTCGCGCGCAAGAGAGTCGAGGTAACGACCGACGTCGCCGGTTCGAGTCGGCACTGATGATCGCTGCATTAACGACGAGATGAAGTGTCGGCGGCGCGATATCAGCAATGACTGGCCTCTCGCAAAGATCAGGCGTATAGTGTTCCCATGAGTTGGGATGCGAACGACGTAGCACTGCTCAAACAGCTCTGGGCCGAAGGCCACAGCGCCGGTCAGATCGCAAGCAGGCTCGGTCACAGCCGTAACGCCGTCAGCGCCAAGCTGAAACGCTTGGGGCACAAGCGGGGTCACAAGCCGCCGACAGCCAGCCCGAAGATCGTTTCAGTGCCGATGCGAAGGCCAAAGCTGGCGGCAGCCTGCGACCGTCCTGTGGACAGGGTGGTGTCCAGGCCCAAGGCGTCGAAGTCCAAGACTTCCAGGTCCAGGACGTCTAAGTCCAAGACGGTCGCGGCGCCGACGCGGGAGTTCACCAAACGCGAACTCTTCGCCATGCTGGCTGATGCGGTCAGGAACACCGGCTGAATTCAGAAGTACCTGTCAAGGCCGGGCATAGCCGTCTGACGGATGGCGCCGCTTGCGCTTGCCACGGCCGGCCGTCCTCGTCTTTTTATTCGGCGACCAAAAACGTGAATGCCCGGGACAAGCCCGGGCATGACGAGTTCTCCGGATCAAATCGAACCGCTTACATGGTCCTCGCTCGCGCGAGCTTCGCGGTCTTGGCCCCCTTGGCGATTTTAGCGGTCTTGCCGTGCTTCGCCTTGCTGCGATCGTCCCGCGCCGCCTGCCGGCTGTTCTTCTTGGCCTTCGTCTCCGCGACGTGCTTCTTCCTATCCTTGGCCTTCGTCTCCGCGACCTCGGTCTTCTTGCCCTTGGCCTCCGCGACCTCCGTCTTCGCGCCGCCGCGGCGGGAGACATATTCCCGACCGTCCATCGGCGCGACGTGGGGCGGGTCTCGGTCGAGATAGGGCCGTCCGATCCCAAAATCCTTGCCGTTCGCGTCGATCCACTTCCAGAGCTTCTCGGTGGAGACCCATCGCTGCGCCCGGGTCGCGCCCTTGACGCTCACGATGTCGGCCGCAAGCCCGTGGCCATAGCCGCCGCGCGTGCTGCCGCCATGGTAGGATCGGTCGCTGGCCGCCTTCAAACCGCTCGCGATCGACTGACGGTAGTCATCGCGGAACGCACTGGTGATGCCGGGGTGCAGCCCGGCCTGTTCCGCGGCATGAAGCGTATGAAAGAGCTTCAGCTTGAAGGTTCGGTCCATGCCGCCGATCACATAATCCATCATCGTCATGCCGGCTCGTTCGGCGGCCTTCGGATCCTTCCAGGTAAAGTCCTGGTCGACACGCTTGGTGAAGGTTCTGGTGACCGTTCTCATCTTGCCCTTGCGCTTGATCGTCACCTTGCGCCGTTCATGCACCGCGATGGCGTCGATCTTGGGTGCCCGTTCGTAGAGCGTCCAGAGATAGCGGTCGATGCAGATCTCCGCGACCAGGCACTCCTCGTTGATTTCGAGGATGGGCACCCCTGGCTGGGGATTGTCGGCCACCGCATCAGCCGGGGTTATCATTGCCAATTCGGTGGACGGTGGCTCGGGCGGCAGCACCTGCGCAGAATCGATCGGCGAGATCTCGAAAAGCGATATCGGCTCATAAGTGGCAAGCTGCGCCGCCGTTTCGGCGACCTTCTTCATTACGGACTCAGGCGCCGCCGGCACAATGATTTCAGCGGTGTCGGCACTGGCCAGAACGATCTTTTGGGGTGTGTCGATCTGCGGCGGGTCCGCCGGTGCAACGTTTACGACGACAGCTGGCGCGCTGCGTTCCACGGCCGGCACCGCGCCGGTCCTCTCGACCGACGCGCTGACCTGCTGGATCGGAGCTGAGCCGAGGCCGGCGAGCCAGGCGAGAACACAACTCGCAAGAGCCGTGCCCGCGAGAGCATTGATTCGGCGTTGCGCCTTCGTCGCCAATCGCCAAGGGTCCATGATCCGGCCTCCCCATGGCTCCACAGGGAGCCCGATTACAAGCCAAGCACGCGACGACGCATATTGTTCGGATTACGAAATGAATGCGCAACGGCCGACATTACGGGAGTGGCCCCTTTTTTCATCGGTGTTGCTTCGATATCACGCGCTGCGATGGAACTTATTGTGCAATTTCGGGACGTTATGTGCTCCACGCGATAGAAACATGAGCGGTGTAATAGGGCGGAGCGGACAGCGTAGTCCGCCGAAATATCTCCTCGGGTCACGGCGGTACGGTGGTTACGTTTCCTGTGATCCACCCCACGAATCCTCATCCCAGCAACACCGCATCCGCTCCGTTCACGGCGTCCGCCGACTCCGTCACGGTCTTCTCCAGCGAGGCGGATTGCACGGTGATGTTCTCGGCAAAGAACCGTGCCACCGTCACATAGCGCTGGGGATCGCCGGCCTCGCCATGGCTTTTGGCGGCGAGCGCTTCGCCGGCCAGCATGCAGCCGCCGAGCGTCGCGCCGAACAGGCGCAGGTAAGGCGTCGCGCCGGCGAGCGCGTCGTTCGGCGCCGAGCCGACGCGCTCCAGCAGCCATTTGCTGGCGCGCTCCAGCGAGCCAAGCGCGTCGCGCAGCTTTGCGCCCGTGGTGCCGAAAGCGGGATCGTTCGAGGTTTCGACCTGCTTGACGATGCCGCTGAGCTCAGCAAGCAACGCCCAGACCGATGCGCCGCCATTCACGGCGAGCTTGCGCGTCACGAGGTCGATCGACTGGATGCCGTTGGTGCCCTCATAGATCGAGGTGATGCGGGCGTCGCGATAATGCTGCGCGGCGCCGGTTTCCTCGATGAAGCCCATGCCGCCGTGAATCTGCACGCCGAGATAGGCCACCTCGTTGCCGATGTCGGTGGAGAACGCCTTGGCGATCGGCGTCAGCAGCGCGCCGCGCGCGGCGGCATCGGCCCGCACCTTCGGGTCAGTGGCGCGCGCGGCGACGTCGAGCGCAACGGCGGTGGCGTAGCAGATCGAGCGCGCCGCCGCCGTCATGCTGCGCATCTGCAGCAGCATGCGCTTGACGTCGGGATGGACGATGATCGGATCGAGCCCGTCGCCCTTCTTGCCGACGGCGCGGCCCTGGCGGCGTTCCTGCGCATAGGCCAGCGCCTGCTGGTAGGCGCGATCGGCGATGCCGACGCCTTCGAGCCCGACGCCAAGGCGGGCCTGGTTCATCATCGTGAACATGCACTGCATGCCCTTGTTTTCCTCGCCGATCAGGTAACCAATCGCGCCGCCCTGATCGCCCATCGTCATGGTGCAGGTGGGGGAGGCGTGCATGCCGAGCTTGTGTTCGACGCCCGACGGATAGATGTCATTACGTGCGCCGAGCGAGCCGTCGGCATTGACGAGGAATTTCGGAATCAGGAACAGCGAAATCCCCTTGGTGCCCGCGGGCGCATCAGGCAGGCGCGCCAGCACGAAATGCACGATGTTGTCGGTCATGTCGTGGTCGCCATAGGTGATGAAGATCTTGGAGCCCTTGATGCGGTAGGTGCCGTCAGCGGCGCGCTCGGCGCGGGTGCGCAGCGCGCCGACATCGGAGCCGGCCTGCGGCTCCGTGAGCTGCATGGTGCCGGTCCACTCGCCGGAGACCAGCTTGGCCAGATAGATCTTCTTCAGCTCCTCGCTGCCGTGGGCGTCGAGCGCCTCGATCGCGGACAGCGTCAGCAGCGGGCAAAGGCCGAACGCGATGTTGGACGCGCTCCAGATTTCGGTGCAGGCGGCGTTGATCGCCAGCGGCAGTCCCTGGCCGCCGAAGGCTTCCGGGCCCGATACCGCATTCCAGCCGGCGGCGGCCCAGCGCTGATAGGCGTCCGGCCAGCCTGGCGCGGTCGTCACCTTGTTGTCTTCGAGCTTGATGCCGTGTTCGTCGCCCACCCGATTCAGCGGCGCCAGCACGTCGCCGGCGAATTTGCCGGCTTCCTCCAACACGACGGCGGCAATGTCACCGTCGAAATCGCCGTAGTGGCCGGCCTTGACGGCCGCCTGCAGCCCTGCGCCGTGGTTCAGCGCGAGCAGGATATCGGAGATCGGCGCGCGGTAAGTCATGACGAAATCTCGCTTTGGGGACAATGATCTGTGGCCGTCTTCTCACGAAACCGGGGTTCTCTCAACTCTCCGCCGGGCGGTATTCGGCCGCGCTGTGGGTGCGAAACCGGCCGCGGATTGCCGCGTAGACGATCCTAATATAAAGGCTCGCGCCTGCCGGGGCGGATTTCAGGCGAGATTTGCGCTTCTAACCAGTTGAAATGGCTGAAGTCCCTCTATAGACCGGCGTTGTCCGAAACCGGTTCGCGCGGGGCGCATTTCCTCTCCGGCGCATCCGGTCCGGGCCGTTGGGGCGTAGCCAAGCGGTAAGGCAGCGGATTTTGATTCCGCCATTCGGAGGTTCGATCCCTCCCGCCCCAGCCAGTTGATATTGCTGCGCTAAATCGGTTCTTTCTTGCTGCATTTGGAAATGGCGGATTTCGCTGCCTGTCGATCGATAAAATGAAAGTGCAGCTCAACGACCTATGCGGCAGCTCTCAGAAATGGGATCGGCCGCCAATGTCGTGTGGGCTGCACGATAAATGGGCGAAAGCGGGAGAGACATATCCTTGCCGACAAAGAGCAACGCAATCGGAAGACGTGGCCCACACGGGGCAATTGCAGTCGCGCTATCTCTCCACGCAATCCACTCGGTGATCGCAGTCTTATCTCGACTGGTGGAGATTTGGCGGACCCGACATGATCGGAACGCGGCGAAGGCGATCATGCAGGGATCGTCAGCATCCGTTGCTCGGTTTCGAGAACGAAGTGCAGGCGGCCGGGCGTTGACTTTGGCTCAACCCACCGACCCTAGAAGTCGTTTGCGTGCGGCGGTGTCAAGTCATACCCAATGCTACCGGTGAGGTGACTACGATGAATCGATCCGCACGCTGACGGGGATGCTGCGGCGAACCGAGGTGAGACGTTCGTTCCCGATTTTGGACCGTTCGGAACTGTTGAGGCGAGGTATCTATGATTATCGATGCCTGGGGACAGCATCCCACATTGCGCCATAGCCAGGATCCGATCTTTGCTTCGCTGCGACGCTGGACCAAGCGCACCGCGCCGACCGAGGCGCCGCCGGTATCGGTGACGTTGGCCGCGATGGACAAGGGAGGCGTCGATCGCATGCTGATCAGCGCCTGGGTCGCGCCGCGCAATGTCATGATATCCAATGACGAGGTCGCTTCCTTCGTTGCCGAGTCCAACGGACGACTGGTCGGCGTCGGCTCGGTGGATATTTCCAGGCCGATGGAAGCAATTCGCGAAGTCAGGCGCTGTGTGCGCGAACTCGGCTTCAAGGCGATCCGGGTGCTGCCCTGGCTATGGGAGGTCCCGCCGAGCGATCGGCGATTCTATCCGGTCTATGTCGCCTGCGTCGAGGAGGGCGTGCCGTTCTGCACGCAGATCGGACACACCGGCCCCCTGATGCCCTCCGAGGTCGGGCGACCGATCTACCTCGATCGTGTCGCCCTCGATTTTCCAGAACTGGTCATCGTCGGTGGCCATATCGGTTATCCCTGGACCGATGAAGCAGTCGCCATCGCGACCAAGCACGAGAACGTCTATATCGACACCTCGGCATATACGGTGCGGCGCTATCCGCCGGCGCTCTTCGAATATCTCCGCAGTCACGGCGCCGCGAAGGTGCTGTTTGGCACCAACTATCCGATGATCGTACCCGACAAAGCGCTCGAAGGGCTCGATGCGCTCGGCCTCACCGAAGAGATCAAGGCAGCATTTCTCGGCGGCAACGCCGCGCGCGTCTTCCGCCTTTAGCGTGAGGCGCAACGCGCCTTCATTTGCAGCAATCCTGCCGGTCGACAGACCGGCCCTATTCGGCAGGAAGGGAAGAGACGGTCAGCGCAAGCTGCTGCGCCAGAGCGCCAGGGAGCACCGCGTTGAAAATCTCACTGAGCTGGCGGTAGTACCAAATGGTTCCGTCGCGTCCGCCTGTGAACCGGCCCCATAGCTCGTCGCCGATATTGCGGTAGTCGTTCAAGATCGCCTCGGCATTGTCGACCTTGTCGGCAAGGGATACGAGCAACGACGGGGGCGCCTTTTTCGGCAGCAGCGAGAGATAGGCTTCCTTCCGCGGTCGCCAGGCCGGCTTAGGCTCGATCCAGGAATCGGTGCAATCGGCCACGATCTGCGCGACATCGGCGCCGAACCGTTTCCTGACCTCATCGAGGGTCGCCTGGCCTCCCTGATCCTCGGCGGCGTCGTGGAGGAGCCCGGCGATGGCCTGCACCTCGGTCCCGCCGGCGGACAGCACCCGGCTGGAGACGCTCAACAGATGCGCGATATACGGGGTGCCGCTTCCTTTCCTGATCTGCGTCCGGTGAAGATCGGAGGCGTAGACAAGGGCTTCGTCATATAATCTGGAAAGTGCCATCGATTCTCCTTTAACATGGTATCCGGCCGTTTGGCTCCGCGCGTGGAGCACGTGCCGATACGGGTCTCGCGGTCCGTCCTATCTTCTCAAGATCCAAGAGCCGTTTCCTAGTTTTCCTAGCGTTTTCAGCGGTCGCGCGGAGCGCTGATTCTGGCTGAGTACCCTCCCGCCCGAGCCAGCCCGCCGACATCAGGTGAAACCACCGGAAACTCGGCCCGGCTGCGAGCTGATGCACAGCGCTGCCGCGCAGGTGCCGCGTTTTTCCAATCTGCTTTTGAAGACTACGCGCGCGAACGCGAGATGCGCTCGAACGCCAGGCTGGTCGCGACGCCTAACAGCGCCCAGAACAACAGGCTCGTGAGGGTCACCACGACGATAAATCGATGGGACAGCGCGGCAGGGACCGCGCTGTGAGATTCCGGTGCCACCGGCGCGCCGATCAGATGCGGCAGCGCGATCAGTGCCAGACCGAGGACCGCCGACCAGGCGGCCGGGATGAGAACCAGCAGAGCAAGCCCGCCTGCCGTGGCGGCGGCGGTAGCGATCCACCAGGTCTGCCGCGCCGTCAGATCGGCCACAGGCATGCCCGGCAATTCGGGAGGCAAGCCGAGGCCGGGGGCGGCCGTGAAAACCACAAAGCCCGCAAGGCCCCACAACAAGCCCTCCCGCCACGTCACATGTCGGCCCCGAATCGCATAGATGCCGGTGAGCAGCAGCGCAAAACCGATCGCGGTCAGAATATTGGCGCCGACTGTGAAGGCGTTGCGCTGAAAGCCTTCCTCAGGTTCCCACTCACTCTCCTGACGATGGGCCTTGTCTTGATCGTTGGCGGGCGAGGCGTGGCTATGCGTGGCGGCGGCCTTGCGTTCGTAGACCTCACTCTGCTGGATCAGCGGCACGGTGCCAAAGAACTGCGCAATCGAAATAATCACGCCGACGATCAAGCCGGCCAGCGCGGCTGAAAATACGATCGACCTGAAAACCGGCATGTGTCGTCAGTGACAGGGAAACGCATTGGCGTGGCGGACATCGTGCGCGGCATTGTGAACCGCACTGATATGCGAGAAGCCGACCACGCCGACGATGAATAGCCCCAAGGCCATCGCCAGCACAGCTTGCGCAATGGTGTTCGAATCGACTGAGCTGGCGGGGGCGTTGACGGTTTGGGATTGTTGCATGGCTATCCTCGAAGATGTTCATCTTTAGCCCAGATAGACTGCGAGCGCGACCTCATTTTTTTAGCTGCCGGGAGACATCCCGGCTGGTCAGGTGGAAATTCGCAGTCGTTGCCACTTCTGTTCGCAGCAGTTTCGCGCGGGCCGCCGCCTGAAACACCCCCTGATGAGTGTTGAAGAATTCGACGCATTGCCGCGGCGACGGCATTACCCGCAACAAGGTGCGGAACGCCCGGCGATGCACCATGCAGAGGCCATTGTGCTCCTCCGGCCGGAACGCCAGCGCGTCGATGTCATTCCGCCAAATGGGTGGTTTGCTTGATGGCATCAATCGATCTTCGGTGTGGCCCCGAGGGCTTGCTGTCCGTTAGTAGGCGCCGGTCGATTGACTCTTTACACCATCCGATGCCACGTCGCCGCATCATTCAAATGGTGAAGCCCGGTACCATACGCATGCCATGTCTTTACGTCTGCCCGCTCAGCGGATTGTCCGGTGTTGCGGCCGGGCTCAACCGGTTCGACCTGTTGACTCTGTTGTCGCCGGATCACAAGGGCGAGGACCATCGCGCGCTTGCCTGCGAGCGGCGTGCGGAATTGTCGTTTCACGACATTACGGAGGCGAGGCCGGGTCTTGTTGCGCCCGACCGTACAGCGATGCAGGCGATCCTCGATTTCGGGCGCGAGGCGCATGACCGCACCATGCTGATCCATTGTTGGGCCGGCATCAGTCGCTCGAGCGCTGCGGCCTATGTGATCGCCTGCGACCGCAATCCCGGCTTCGAGCGCGATATCGCCGAGGAATTGCGCCGCCGTGCGCCATCGGTGACGCCGAATCGGCTGATGGTGTCGCTGGCCGATGATTTGCTCGGACGTGGGGGCCGGATGGCGGAGGCGATCGATCGGATCGGCCGCGGTGCCGACGCATTCGAAGGCGAACCTTATCAGCTGCCGTTGTCGTGGCCTATCGGATGACGGCGGCGACGCCGAGCAGGAACCCGATCTCGAACACCTGCTCGATGGCGCCGAGCACGTCGCCGGTATATCCGCCGATCAGCCGGCGCGACCATATCGCGAGGGCTGCGGCCAGCGCGGCGCCGAGCAGCGCTCCTGCGAGCACCGAAGAGGCGGACATGAACGCCAGCGGCAGCACCGCAATGGCGACGGTGATCAGGGCAAACTGTATTTCCTGAGCGCGAACGGGCACCTCGGAATAATTGACCTTCATTGCCGTGGTATCGCCCGTGTAGTTCATGGCGTTGATGACAAAGCCCGGCGTGGCGCGCGCTGCGGCGTGGCTTGCGACCAGTGCGAAGGCGCCTGCCCATAGCGGCAGCTGCGTCAGCGCCGCGATGCGCAAGGCGACGCCGAAACCCAGCGCCAGCGCGCCGTAGGTTCCGATTCGGCTGTCCTTCATGATCTCCAGCCGTCGTTCGACGGTCCAGCCGCCGCCGAAGGCATCGACGGTGTCGGCCAGGCCGTCCTCGTGCAGCGCACCTGTGGTGATGGCGCCTGCGATGATCGCGAGCAGCGCCGCAACAAGCGGCCCCCAGATTTGTCCGGCAAGCAGCAGCACGACCGCCGAGCTGGCGCCGATGCCGATTCCCACCAGCGGAAAATATTTTAGGGATCGGGCCAGCCAGTCCGGCTGTGGCGCGGCTTTTGTCGGCGGCGTGGGCAGGATGGTGAGAAACCGCACGGCATCGAATAAGCGCTCGGTCTCGTTCATGTCAGATATTCCCGGCCAGAACGTCGCTGAGGTCGGCGACGTCGGTCACGAGCCGCGCGGCCGCGCGCAGCAGCGGCACGGCGAGGAGGGCGCCGGTGCCTTCACCGAGCCGCAGCCCGAGATCGAGCAATGGCTTCGCGCCGAACGCGGCGAGCACGATGTCGTGGCCCTTTTCGGCGGAGCGGTGCGCGAGCACGCAATAATCGCGAGCATCTGGACAGAGGCGGATCGCCACCAGCGCAGCCGCACTGGAGATAAAGCCGTCGATGACGACCGGGCGCCGCTTTGAGGCCGCCCCCAGCACCGCGCCGGCCATCATCGCAATTTCGAGCCCGCCGAACTCGCGAAGGACGTCCAGGGGAGAGCTGGCGTTGCTGCGCGCCGCGGCTTTGGCGATGGCGGCATGCTTGCGCGCCATGCCCGGATCATCCTGCCCGGCGCCGATCCCAATACATTCGTCAAGCGGCGCCGGTGCCAGGCGATGCACCAGCAGGGCAGAGGAGGCGGTGTTGCCGATGCCCATTTCGCCGAGCGCGATGATATCGGCGCCCGCCGCAATCTCGGCAATCGCGAGCGCACAGCCTTTGGCTAGCGCATCCCGGGCCTGTTGCATCGTCATCGCCGGCTCGCGTGCGGCGTTGGCGGTGCCCATCCGGACCTTGGCGCCGATCAAATCGGGATGCGCGGGCAGTTCGGCGGCCACCCCGGCGTCCACGACGCGAATCTCGACATCGGCTGCGGCGGCAAACGCATTGGCGCTGGCGCGGCCTGCCAAATAGGTCTTCACCATCGCGACCGTCACGGCCGACGGATATTGCGACACGCCTTCCTCGGTGAGGCCATGGTCGCCGGCGAACACCAGCAGCACGGCTTTGTCGGCCTTGGGGGGCGCCGGATGCGCGATCATGCCAAGCTGGACAGCGAGGTCCTCGATGCGTCCGAGCGAACCCGGAGGCTTGGCCTTCCCGTCGATTCGCGCGCGCATCGTTGCCTCCAACTCCTGATTGAGCGGGGGAACGAGCGGCGGTTGCCAAAGCGGTCGGGATTCAGTCGTCATGGGGTTCCTTTGCGGGGCCTACCTGACCCAACAGCCCGTGTCAGGTCAATCCGACCAGACCCAAGGCCACACCGGTTGACCCCAGCTACTGCGGCGGCTAGCGTCATCGGCGATGGTCCTCCCGCGAGGGAGGTGAAAAGGGAAGCCGGTGCGAGTTCTCTCAATGCCGGCGCTGCCCCCGCAACTGTAAGCGACGAGCCCCGAGCCGATGCCACTGGGTAATCCCGGGAAGGCGGCTGATGGCAACGACCCGCGAGCCAGGAGACCTGCCATCACGAACTGTGCTTTGGAGGCGTCGTCGGGGCGGGGTGCACCGGACGGGAGCGAGCCTGACGGCGACGAGCCGTCGGCGCGACCCAACAAAGCTCGTGGCCCAACGGCCGTGATGTGAGCCTGTGATGGATCGCGAGAAGGCTGAGCAAAATCCCGCTGATTTGGCGTTGGCTGAAGCTGCGCGTGTCAATGCGCCGAACGGCCCCACATTCGTAAGCGTGTGCATCACCTGCAAGACCGCCGATGGCGGTGCGGTGGTCGGCCCTGACATGTTTGAAGCGGTCAAGGCCGCGATCGGTTCGTCCGATCACGTTCAGGTGCGGCCGGTGCAATGCCTTAGCGTCTGCAAGCGGCCCGCAACCGTCGCGGTGTCAAGCGCGGATGGTTACACTTTTTTGTTCGGCGACCTGCAGACCGAGAGCGGCACCGCGGCGCTGGTAGCGTTCGTCGAGTCGTACCGGACGTCCGATTACGGCCTGGTGCCGTGGCGCGAACGTGCCGAGGTGCTGCGCAAGGGCATGGTGGCGCGAGTGCCGCCGATGCGCTGGTCGCCCGACGATGGCAGCGCACCGAAATGACAGTTCTTGCCACCACACTTGTGCTGGGCGGCGCGCGCTCCGGCAAATCCGCCTTTGCCGAGCGATTGATCGGCGACAGCGGACTCGCGCGGGTCTATCTGGCTACTGCGACTGCTGATGATGACGAGATGCGCTCGCGCATCGCCCATCATCGTCAGCGGCGGGGCGACGGTTGGATCACTGTCGAGGAGCCGCTGGCGCTGGTCGATGCACTGACCCGGGAGGCCACCCATGGCCGTGCCGTGCTGGTGGACTGCCTGACCTTGTGGCTGTCAAACCTGATGTTCGCCGAGCGCGATGTCGAAGTGGAAGCGCGCCGGCTCACGCGATTTCTCGGAGTGGCCCAATATCCCGTCGTTCTGGTCTCGAACGAGGTCGGCCTCGGTCTCGTGCCCGAGACGCCGCTCGGCCGCAGCTTTCGCGACGCCCAGGGCCGCCTCAACCAGATCGTCGCCGCCACCGTTCCCAATGTTGTGTTTGTCGCTGCCGGGCTTCCGCTCTGGCTGAAGCGGTCGCCTTAAGGAGAATATTGCAATGTCCCGTGTCCCCGTCACCGTGCTCACCGGCTTTCTCGGCGCCGGCAAGACCACGCTGCTGCGTTCGCTGCTGACGCAGGCCGATGGCCGCCGCATCGCCGTGATCGTCAATGAATTCGGCGACGCCGGATTTGACGGCGGACTTGTTGAGGAGTGCGCCGCAAAGGCCTGCGCGCCCGGTGATATCGTCGAACTCACCAACGGCTGTATCTGCTGCACGGTGGCCGATGATTTCATCCCGACCATGGACAAATTGCTGGCGCGCGACCGGCCGCTGGATGCTATCGTCATCGAGACCTCGGGCCTGGCCTTGCCGCAACCGCTATTGAAGGCGTTCGACTGGCCCGCCGTGCGCACCCGTGCCACGGTCGACGGCGTGGTCACGGTGGTCGACGCGCTGGCGCTGTCGGAAGGCCGCGTCACCATCGATGAGGATGCTGTTGCCGCGCAACGGGCCGCCGATGATTCCCTCGATCACGATGATCCGATCGAGGAGGTGTTCGAGGATCAGCTTGCCTGCGCTGATCTCGTGGTGCTTTCCAAGAGCGATCTGGTTTCACCGGCGGCGTTGGCTGAAATCGAGGCGCGTCTCAAGGCCGTGCTGCGACCCGGCGTCAACATGGTGCGTTCCAAGGGCGACCTGGCGGCGCCGGTTTTGATCGGCCTGAACGCCGCCGCGGAAGACGACATGGCAGCGCGCGCCGGCCATCACGGCGAGGAGGAGGAGCACGACCACGACGATTTCGACAGCATCGTCGTGATGCCGCCCGCGGCAGCCAGCGTCGATGCCATGCGCGCGCGCGTCACTAGCGCCCTGAATCTCACTGGCGTGTTGCGCGTCAAAGGGCACGCCCGCATCCACGACAAGTCAGCACCGATCGTGGTGCAGGGCGTGGGCGGGCGGGTTGATCTCGCATTCGCGCGTCCCGACGCGAAGCAGGCCGAGCATCTGGTGGTGATCGGCCTGAAGGGTTTTGATAGCGATGCGGTTCGCCGGGCTCTGCAGGGGTAGCAAAGGACTTGCACGCGGATGCACCTGAAGCTCGACACCGGCGGCAGTATCGATGATGGCGACGTCGCCCGCGATCTCGGGCAGGAGCCTGCCGATATCGTCGTGCTGTCGGCGGCCGATAGCGACCTCGCCGCCTTCGGTGCGGCCCATGCGACGCTGGCCGGCAGCTTTCCGAGCGTGCGGCTGACCAACCTGCTGGCGCTCGGGCATCCGGCTTCCGTCGATCTCTATGTCGAGCGCACGCTGTGCAGGGCCAGGATCGTGGTGCTCAGAATGCTTGGTGGTGAAAGCTACTGGCCGCACGGTGTCGAGAGCCTGCGTGCCGACGCGCTGCGTCGCGGCGCGCTGTTCGCATGCATACCCGGCGAGATGGACTGGAACGCCGCCCTTGCGGCGCGCGGCACGCTCGGCCGTGATGAAACCCACGCGCTCTGGCGCTATTGCAGCGAAGGCGGCGTCGAGAATGCAGAACTCGCGCTGCGTTTCGCTGCGCATTTGATCGGACACGGCGAGGCACCGCCGCCGGCGAGGCCGATGCCGTCGGCCGGCTTCTGGCGCGGTGAACCTGATAACGATGCACGGCCCAATGCCGTTGTCATCTTCTACCGCGCGCTGGTCGCGGGTGGCGATACCGCCGGGATCGATGCGTTGCGGGCGGCGCTTCTGGCGAGAGGTCTCAATGCAGTCTGCCTGTTCGTCACCAGCCTGAAGGATCAACGGTCGGCGGCGTTCCTGCGTGCGGCGCTGTCGGCGTATCCGCCCGATATCATCGTCAACGCCACCGCATTTGCCACGGCAACCGCTGACGATGATGCGGGCATCCTTGCGACATCCGACTGCCCGGTTCTGCAGGTGGCGCAGGCCGGCATATCCCGCGCGAATTGGGAAGGCTCGTCACGCGGACTTAATCCGCGCGATCTCGCCATGCATGTGGTGCTGCCGGAAGTCGATGGCCGCATCTTTGCCAACGTCATCGCCTTCAAGGAGCGCGGCGAGAGCGCGGCCGGTTTTGCGCCGACGACATTCCAGCCTGTCGCCGATCGCATCAACGCGACCGCCGAACTCGCGCTGGCCTGGGTGCGATTGCGCCGGGCTGAGCCGCCTGCACGCCGCGTCGCCATTGTGCTCGCGAATTATCCCAACCGCGACGGCCGGCTCGCTAACGGCGTCGGTCTCGATACGCCGCAAAGCCTGATCGATGTTCTCGCCGCGATGCGCGGCGAAGGCTATCTCACCGGCGAGGCGCCGGATGACGCCGCCGCGATGCTGGCGCTGTTGCAGGAAGGTCCGACCAACGCCATCGAGGGCCGCGCGTTACGTTCCGGCGGCGTATCGTGGCCGCTCGCGAATTACGCGGCTGCGTTCGCTGAACTGCCTGAGAACGTGCAGCGCGCGGTTAATTCTCGATGGGGAAAGCCGCAGCAGGACCCGCATGTCATCGCAGGAGAATTTCGCCTCGGCCTGCATCGCTTCGGCGACGTCGTCGTCGGCGTGCAGCCGGCACGTGGTTACAATATCGATCCCAAGAGCACCTATCACGATCCCGACCTGGCGCCGCCGCATCACTATCTCGCATTTTACCTGTGGCTGCGGCGCGAATTCGCTCCGCATGCCATCGTGCATCTGGGCAAGCACGGCAATCTCGAATGGCTGCCCGGCAAGAGCACCGGCCTATCTGTGGATTGCCTTCCGGATGTGGTGCTGGGGCCGTTGCCGCATCTGTATCCCTTTATCGTCAACGATCCCGGCGAGGGCATCCAGGCCAAGCGCCGCACCAGCGCCGTCATTATCGATCATTTGACGCCGCCGATGACCCGTGCCGAATTGCACGACGACCTGGCGCGGCTGGAGACGCTGGTCGACGAATATGCGCTCGCCGCTGATCTCGACCCGAAGCGGGCCACCGTTCTTGCGGAGGATATCCTGTCGCTGGCGCGGGCGCAGCGGCTCGATGCGGACGTCAATGTAACGCGGGACACGCCGACCAACGAGGCCCTGCGCGCGCTCGACGCGCATCTCTGCGATCTCAAGGAAATGCAGATCCGCGACGGCCTGCATGTGTTTGGCCGCGTGCCGGCCGACGGCCAGCGCAACGACCTCATCGTTTCGATCGCACGACTGCCACGCTCGGATCTGAAGCCGCAGGATGCTTCACTGCATCGGGCGCTTGCGCGCGATCTCGGCCTTGGCGAATTCGATCCGCTGACCCGCGATCTCGCCGCCGGGTTCGAAGGACCGCGGCCGGCAATCCTGGAAAAAGCCAGCAGTGCTGCATGGCGCACAGCGGGTGATACCGTCGAGCGGATCGAATGGCTCGCCCTTCAACTGGTCGCCGGCGCGCTGCCCTGCGATGACGGCTGGAGCCGGACGCGGGAGGTGCTGGAATGGATCGATGCCAAACTCGGTCCAGTCATTGACGCCTGCGGGGCGGCCGAGATCGGCGCATTTCTGCGCGGGCTGGATGGCCGGTTCGTTCGGCCCGGTCCATCCGGTGCGCCGACGCGGGGACGGCCGGATGTGCTGCCGACGGGCCGTAATTTCTTCGCGGTCGACGTGCGGGCGGTGCCGACGCCTTCGGCATGGCGGATCGGCCAACTGGCAGCGGAACGCCTGGTCGAAGCCTATTGGCAGGAAGCCGGCGAATGGCCGCGCGCGATCGCGCTGTCGGCGTGGGGCACTGCCAACATGCGCACGGGCGGCGATGATGTCGCCCAAGCGCTTGCCCTGATCGGCGCACGCCCGTTATGGGAAGAGACGTCGGGCCGCGTCACGGGATTCGCCATTACGCCGCTCAGTGAATTGAAGCGTCCGCGGGTGGACGTTACGTTTCGCGTATCAGGACTATTCCGCGATGCGTTTCCGACGCAGATGGACATCATCGGAAGCGCCGTCAACGCCATCGCAATGCTCGATGAGCCGGAAGAAGCCAATCCGATTGCCGCCAATGTTCGTATCCGGCGCAATGCGCTTGAGGCCGGCGGCATGGACAGCAAGGTCGCGCAACGCCGCGCTGCATATCGCGTGTTTGGCTCGAAGCCCGGTGCCTATGGCGCGGGTCTCCAGGCGCTGATCGACGAAGGGGGCTGGAATTCGCGCGCCGACCTTGCCGACGTCTATCTCGATTGGGGCGGTTTTGCCTATGGCAGCGGCAGCGAAGGCGAGGGCGCACGCGACGATTTCGCCGAGCGCCTCAAGGGCGTCGATCTCGTCGCGCAGACCCAGGACAATCGCGAACACGATATCTTGGATTCCGACGACTACTATCAGTTCATGGGCGGTCTGGCAGCGACGGTGCAGACCCTGCGAGGACAGGCGCCGCGTGTTGCCCATATCGATACCTCGCGGCCGGAAGCCCCGCTGTCGCGGCCGCTCAGCCACGAAATCTCTCGCGTGGTGCGCGGCCGCGCCGCCAATCCGAAATGGATCGCCGGCGTGATGCGCCACGGCTACAAGGGCGTCTTCGAGATTGCCGCCACGGTGGACTATCTGTTTGGCTTCGCAGCCTCGACCAACGCCGTTTCCAACCATCATTTCGATCAACTGTTCGCTTCCTATCTGGAAGACGAGCGCGTACGAGACTTCATGTTATCAGCCAATCCGGCGGCGCTACGCGAGACTGCGGAGCGCTTTGCCGAGGCGATCCGGCGCGGATTGTGGACCCCGCGCTCCAATCGCGCCGCCGACCTGATCGCCGAACTCTTGCCGATAGCACAGAAGGAAATCGCATGACCGGAATCCCAACTGAAGCAGATCAAGCCGAGAACGAACGGCACCGCGAGAAGGCGCGCAAACACAAGGCGGCGCGTGACAAGATCATGGCGACCAAGACCGGCGAGAAGGGACTCTTGATCGTCAACACCGGGACCGGCAAGGGCAAGACATCGGCCGCGCTCGGCATGGTGTTCCGTCACATCGGCCACGGCTATCCCGTTGCGGTCGTGCAGTTCACCAAATCACCGGCGTGGGACACCGGCGAGGCCAAGGTGCTGGCGAAATTCCCGGAATTGGTGACGCTGCACATCATGGGCGAGGGGTTCACCTGGGAAACCCAGGACCGCGAGCGCGACATCGCCGCCGCCACCAAAGGCTGGGAACGCGCCAAGGAACTCATCCGCGACGATCGCCATCGCCTGGTGCTGCTCGACGAACTCAACATCGTGCTGCGCTACGATTACCTCGACCTCAACGACGTCCTGACCTTCCTGCGCGAGGAAAAGCCAGCCGACAAGCACGTCGTCATCACCGGCCGCAATGCCAAGCCGGAACTGATCGAGATGGCCGATCTCGTCACCGAAATGACGCTGGTGAAACACCCGTTCCGCGCGGGTGTAAAGGCGCAGAAGGGTATCGAATTCTGATGGAGCGGCCGACGCCTGCGCTGATGATCCAGGCCACCGGCTCCAACGCCGGCAAGTCGACGATTGTCGCAGGGCTTGCCCGGGCGCTGGTGCGGCGTGGTTTGAGGGTAGCGCCGTTCAAGCCGCAGAACATGTCGAACAATGCCGCCGTAGCGGTCGACGGCGGCGAGATCGGCCGCGCCCAGGCCGTGCAGGCGAGGGCGGCGAGGGTGCCGCCGAGCGTTCACATGAACCCGGTGCTGCTGAAACCGGAGACCGACACCGGCGCGCAAATCATTGTGCAGGGCAAGCGCTGGGGTACGCTGCGCGCAAAAAACTATCTGGACAAGAAAGCCGCCCTGCTGCCGGCGGTGCTGGAGAGTTTCGCTCATCTCGCGCGAGATGCCGATATCGTTTTGGTGGAGGGCGCCGGCAGCCCGGCGGAGATCAACCTTCGCGCCGGCGATATCGCCAATATGGGATTTGCGGCAGCCGCCAATGTGCCCGTGGTGATGCTCGGGGATATCGATCGCGGCGGCGTGATTGCGAGCCTGGCCGGTACGCATCTGGTTCTGGAGCCGGAGGAGCTGGCGCGGATCCACGGCTTTATCGTCAACAAGTTTCGCGGCGACGTTGGATTGTTCGGCGAGGGGCTCGCGGCAATCACGCGCTACACGGGCTGGCGATCGCTCGGCGTCGTACCGTGGTTGCCGCAGGCCGCATGGCTGCCGGCGGAAGACGCCGTCGATCTCGATCGTGCACATGAATCATCGTCCACGCGCGTCATCGCGGTGCCGGTTCTCGCCCGCATCGCCAATTTCGACGATCTCGATCCGCTGGGGATGGAGCCCGGCGTCAAGCTGGTATTCATCAAGCCCGGCGAGCCGATCCCCGCCGAGGCGCAAATCGTCATTTTGCCCGGCAGCAAGTCCACGATCGGCGATCTCGCCTTCTTACGCGCGCAGGGCTGGGACACCGACATCAAGGCGCATGTGCGCCGTGGCGGCCATGTGCTCGGGCTGTGCGGTGGTTATCAAATGCTCGGCCGCAACATCGCCGATCCGGACGGCGTAGATGGCCGGGCCGGCATGGTCGAGGGCCTGGGCTTGCTCGACATCACGACGGTCATGAGCGCAGAAAAATCCACCACGCTGATCAGCGGCAGGCATTGCGCGACGGGAACCGCGATCAGCGGCTACGAAATTCATCTCGGCCGCAGCGAAGGCGAAGATTGCGCGCGGCCCTTGCTTGACATCGACGGCCGTCCTGACGGCGCCAGTTCGGCCGATGGCCGCGTGCAGGGTACTTATATCCATGGCCTGTTCACCGGCGATACCTTTCGCAAGGCCTGGCTCATGCATTTCGGGATCGCATCGTCGCTGGCCTATGAGGCCCGCATCGAAGCGGCGCTGGACGCACTCGCCGACCATCTGGAACAGCATCTCGACATCGAGCAAATCTTGAAGATTGCCCGCAGCCGTCAGGCGGCCAGCACCAACGCGGCGTAGGCTGCTGCCTGCATCAGGCAAGCTGCGATCAACAAGTTGAGCGCACGGCCGATATCGCCGGGAGTCGCCTCTTTGCGTGCCTTCGCATTAAGAAAGGCATCGTCGACGATCCGTTCGGCGTAGCGGCGCGGACCCGCCAGCGCCAAGCCGAGCGCGCCGGCGGTGGCACTTTCCGGCCACCCGGCATTGGGGGAGCGATGTTTTCCGGCATCGCGCCACATCACCTTGAGTGCCGTTACTGTCGAGCCTCCTGCGACCGGTGCAACCGTCGCGATGAGCAATCCCGATAGCCGCGCCGGGATCAGATTGACGAGATCGTCCAACCGGGCGGCAGCCCAACCGAAGGACTGGTATCGCGGACTGAGATGCCCGATCATGGAATCGGCGGTATTGATGGCCTTGTAGGCGATCAGGCCCGGCAGCCCCAGGAGCGCCAGCCAGAATGCCGGCGCCACCACGCCGTCGGAGAAGTTCTCGGCGCAGGATTCGATGGCCGCGCGGCTGACGCCCGCCTCGTCGAGCTGATCCGGATCGCGGCCGACGATCATGGAAACGGCACCGCGTGCTTTGGAAAGCCCGCCATCGGCGAACGCCGCGCGTACCCGTGCGACATGCTGATAGAGGCTGCGCTGCGCGATCAGCGTCGATGCAACCAGTCCAACCAGCAGATGGCCGAACGCGACCTGCCGCAATACCAACTCGATCAAGCATCCGCACACGGCCGAAATAACCAGCAACAAGCCGACGACACTTGCGCCGGCCAATTTTCGGTGCATCGGCGGCCATGCGTCGCGATTAAGCGTGCGGTCGAGAAATCCAATGAGCGCGCCGACCAGGACCACCGGATGCGGTAGCCGCCGCCATAGCCAGGCCGGATCTCCGATCAAGGCGTCGAATGCCAGGGCCGCTACAACAACAACGAGCGTATCGCCCCAGATCAACACGTCAGCGCGCCACGCGCTCGAGTTCGGAAGCGAGCCGATCAAGGGCTTCCGACAATCTCGGGCCGCCGCATACGGTCAGCTTTTCAGGAACGACGATACGTTTCGATGCCGGGTAGAAGTGCTCCAGCGCCGGATGCAGCAGGAAAGCCCTGCCTTCGTCTTCGGCAACATCACCGGCCTCGGATACCAGCAGGAAATCGGGCCTCAGACTGACAATCGCTTCCAGCGAGGCGAACCCACCTAGTTTGAAACCGAGATCGGCGGCTGCATTGCTGAGGCCTGTGGTGGCCAGCAGCGAGTTCATCAAACTGTCGCCGCCAGGCACCCAGCCGCGCCTGGACAGCGCCAGCACCCGATAAGATTTGCGCGACACGACTTCGCGCGCATGCGCTATCGCCGCATCGAGCCTTTTGATTTCGGCAGCGGCCCGGTCAGGATGCTGCACGAGATCGCCCATCTGCCGGATCTGCTTTTTCACCTCATCGAGCGAGCGGGCAGCATCGAACTCGACGACAACAAGTCCTTTTTCCTTCAGCAATTGCCGTGTCGCGCGCTTGGTGAAGCGTCCGGCGACGACGATATCCGGCTTCAGAACCAACACGTCTTCGGCTTCGCCGGAGAGTTTCGGGAATTGCGCGGCCTTCACCGGGTCCCAGGACCGGGCCGGATCGCGGGAATAGGGACTGAGACCGAGAATCTGCTCCGGATCCGCCAATGTCACCAGCCACTGATCGGTACACAGATTGATCGACGCAAGCCGCGGCAACTCGGCGGCATATGAAGTGCTTTGCAGGCCGATGCAGCAGAGAATAGCGAGGGCGACAAGAACGCTTCGCAGCCTCTCGCATTTTAAGGCCGATGATGGCAAGAAGCGCGCATGAAGCATGGTGGTGACCTTACCGAGGCAATCGCGCGCCATGGCGGCGATCCCGGCAGTTGGCTGGATTTGTCGACCGGGATCAACCCCTGGCCGTGGCCGATTCCGCAGCATCTGCCGGAACGCGCGTGGCAGTGTTTGCCTTCGCGCGCTGAATCGGAGGCATTGCTTTGGGCGGCGCGAAAGGCCTATGGCGCGCCCGGTGGCGCCGGCATCGCCGCGGCGGCCGGGACGCAGGCGCTGATTCAGTTGCTGCCCTATCTGGCGGCGCCCGGGCCGGTAGCGATCGTCGGACCGACCTATAGCGAACATGCGCTCGCTTGGCGCAGTGCGGGGCATCCGGTGATCGCGATCGACGATCTCGCAGTTTGTCCTCCAGATGCCGCTCACGCGGTCGTCGTCAATCCCAACAATCCCGATGGCCGCGTCACCGATCGCGCCGCGCTGACACGGATTGCGACGCAACTGAAGGAACGTGGCGGTTGGCTTGTCGTCGACGAAGCGTTCGCCGATGTCGATCCGGCCATCAGCGCGGTCGCGTTGTGCCCCGATTGGCCTATAGTGATCCTGCGCTCGTTCGGGAAATTCTATGGCCTCGCCGGATTGCGGCTGGGATTTGCGGTCGGAGCGCCTGACACCATCGAGCGCATCGCCGCGGCGCTGGGTCCATGGCCGTGTTCCGGGCCGGCATTGTTGATAGGCACCGCGGCGCTCGGCGATCAAGCATGGGCCGATCATACGCGGAGCAAGCTTGAACAGCAGGCCCGCAAGCTCGACAAGGTTTTGGCGAATGCGGGTTTTGCGATTGCCGGAGGCACATTGCTGTTCCGGCTTGCCCGGCATCCCCATGCTTCGAGGCTGCACGCCGCGCTGGCGCAGCGGCATATCTGGTGCCGGAGTTTCGACTGGGCCGACGACCTCCTGCGGTTTGGCCTGCCGTCCGACGCCGCTGGTCTTGACCGTCTGGCGGCCGCGTTGAGCGATTAGCCGGGCCATCGGTCAAGCCCCGGCCCAGGGCACGATCACGGCCTCGTTGCGATAATCGGCGCGGTAGGCGCTGATCCGGAACACTTCGGCCATGACCTGCTCGGAAAGTGCCTGCGCAGGCTTTCCTTGCGCCACGAGCCGGCCGTTCGACAGCACGAGCACGGTGTCGGCAAACCGTGCGGCGAGGCCGAGATCATGCGTCACCACCACGACCAGCACGCCGCGGTCGGCGGCGCTGCGCAGGTTGAGCATGACGTCGATCTGGTAATGCGGATCGAGCGAGGCGGTCGGTTCGTCCGCCAGCACAATCGGCGCCTCGACCGCCAGCACCCGCGCCAGCGCGACCCGGCTGCGTTCGCCGCCGGACAATTCCGTAACAGGGCGTTCGGAAAACGCAGCAACATTGGTAACCTGCATTGCACGCAACACGGCCTGTTCGTCGCGCGAGGATAGTCGCGCCGGATCGGTGGCGCCGTGCGGGTATCGTCCGAGCGCGACCACGTCACTGGTCGGCAACGGCCAGTGAACCAGATGGCCCTGCGGCAGGTAGCCAAAACGCTTGGCACGCTCCCGCAGCGATAGTGACGACAAATGATCGCCGCTAACCTCGATCGTGCCGGTCGATGACACCAGTCCTGCCAGCGCGCGAAGCAGGGTGGTCTTGCCGGCGCCGTTCGGTCCCACCAACGCGACAAGCTGCCTTGAGGCCAGCGACAGCGAAACATCGTGCAGCACAGTTCGGCCCGCCAGCGTCACTTCGAGCCGCTCCGCAGCCAGCATCGGTTTTCCGCTCATGCGACGCCTCCACCGAGCGCCCGCCGCTCGCGCACGATCAGATAGAGGAAGAACGGCACGCCAATGATCGAGGTGAGCACGCCCACCTTGATGTCGGTCGTGGACGGAATGACCCGCACCGCGATATCGGCGGCCAGCAGCAGCGCCGCGCCGGCCAGCGCACTCGGGACCAGCAGGCGCGCCGGATCGTGGCCGATCAAGGGCCGCACCAGATGCGGGGCGACCAGGCCGATAAAGCCGATGGTCCCGCTGACGGCGACCGCGCCACCGACCCCCAGCGCGACGCCCGCGATCACCATTAGCCTCAACCGGCCGACATCGACACCAAGGCTTTGTGCGGTCTCTTCGCCGAGGCTCAGTGCGCGAAAAGCGCTGCGCTGGCTGATCAGGATCGTGGCGCCTGCGATGATGAACGGCAATGCGAGCATGACATGGCGGAAGCTACGGTCCTCCAGCGAGCCGAGCAGCCAGAACGCGATTTCAAGCGCGGCAAAGGGGTTGGACGACAGGTTCATCACCAGCGCGGTCGCCGCTCCCGCGAGACTGGAAATTGCCAGGCCCGAAAGGATCAACAACAGCAGGCCGGCATTTCTTCCGGCGATGCCGAGCAGCACGAACACCGACGCGAACGCCATCGTAATGCCTGCGACCGGCAGCGCGTAGGACCGGACGTCGGCTAAGCCGAGCGCAATCATCAGCACGGCTCCGAACGCGGCCGATTGCGGCGCGCCGAACAGGGAAGGCGAGGCCAGCGGATTGCGCAGCAGGCCCTGCAGCGCAGCGCCGGACAGGCCGAGTATCGCGCCGATTGCCAGTCCCAGAATCGTTCGCGGAAGCCGAATTTCCGCGACGATAATCAGCTGGACGTCGGTTCCGCCGCCGAGCAGGGCGTCGAGCACGGTGAGCGGCAACAGCCGCACGGGTCCAATGCCGAGCGAGCCAAGTGCCAGCAGTCCCACCAGCGCAGCAAGCCCGGCGGTTGCGATCACCTGTCGTCTTGCGGGATCGGCGCTCACCATGTGGCGCTAAACCCCGCATACGCCGCCGGACCGGTGGTACCGAAGTTGAAAACCTCCTGATAGTGTTCGTTCAGGATATTCTCGCCGCGCGCGAACACCTTCCAGTTCTTATCGATCTTGTACTCGGTATAGAGATCGACCCTTGTATAGGCATCGACCCGGTTGGTCTGGCCGGCGCTGCTGAAGCGCTTGGAAACGGTGAGTACACGGGGTTCGATCAGCCATCTGTCGGTAGGCGTGATGGTGAGCGCAAATCGCGCCAGATTCTTCGGCCGCCGCGCCAGCACCAGCCCGGTCGCGAGATCGACCGCGTGCAGATAGGTGTAGGCCGCATTGAATTTCACGTAGCCGGGCAGAAGATCGATGTTGGATCCGACTTCCAGACCATTAGTCTCGGCCCGTGAGACATTGAAATAGCATCCCGACGCATTCAACACGGGACAGGAGACGCCGGAACCGGCGCTCACAAAATCAATGAGGTTGGTGAATTTGTTCGCGAAGCCAGTGAGCGAAACAGCTACGCGGCCATTGAACAGACTTTGGTCGATGCCGGCGTCGTATCCAAAGCTCTCCTCCGGGGCAAGCGATGCCCCGCGGTTGCTAGAGTAGAGCTGAAACAAGGTGGGAGCTTTCGCGCCCGTTCCCGCGCTCGCGTGCAATTTGGTGCCGGTTTCAGAGATCGCATATGCTGCGGTAGCCCGCCAGGTCTCGAACCGGGAGACGCCCACCACGTCATCGACGCGGCCCCCCAGGGTGATCGTCAGACGTTCTCCGATCGGCAGTTGCCACAGCCCGAACAGGGAGTTGGTGTCCTGCTTGCCGCGCACTTGAGGCACATAGGCGGCAAATTTCGGCACGAAACTGGTTTGGAAAATATCCGCGGTCTCGTGCTGCGTTTTCGCGCCATAGATCAGCGAACCGAACGTACCCATGCGCAGGGTCGATTGATATTCGGCCCCCATGCTGTTTCCGGTATAGTCCGTGATGGTCGAAGACTTGACCAGGGGATAGGACAGTTCACTGAAGGAACGGACGGCCTGGGTCTCAAATGTATTGAGACTGTGTGTCCACCTGCCGTCGAGCGTATCCACGGAAGCTTTCGCCCACACCTGATCGAGCAGGCGCCGCGCCTTGAAGAAAGGAGCATCCGCACCCGACGCGTCATAGTTCGACCGGGTGAGCGTCGACAATATGCCGGTCTCAACCCGCACGCCGTCGGCATCGTAGCCAACCCGTGCGGAACCTCCCAATCGACTGAAACCATCCGGTTCAAGATTGCGATTTTTCGCTTCAATAGCGGGAATGCGATAGCCGTACCGCGAAAAGCCTTCGCTGCTCTGGCCGCCGCCGGTGAACGCATAGGACCACGGTCCTTGCGATCCGATCATCGATCCGGTTGTCGAGACCGTGCCGTAGCTTCCGCCTTCGGTGCGGACATTGAATTGCGCCGGGCCCGTACCCTTCTTGGTGATGATGTTGACGACACCGCCCATCGCGTCCGAACCATAGAGCGCGCTTTGCGGGCCTTTCAGCACCTCGATCCGCTCGATGGCGCTTGGGGCAAACATCGCGAAATCGAAATCGCCGCTCGCGGCGGTCGGGTCGTTGATCCGGATGCCGTCGATCATCACCAGCGTCTGGCCGGTATTGGCGCCGCGCAGCCGGATGTTCGCGGTCGAACCCGGACCGCCACTCTCAGAGATATCGAGGCCGGGAACGGTTCTAAGTGCGTCGACCAGCGAGCCGGGATTGCTGGTTGCCAGCGTCTCGCCCTTGACGACGCTGATCGAGCTGCCGGTGCGGCTGATGGGCTCGGGCTCCCTGTCGGCCGTTACCACCACCTCCGCGGGCTGGGCGGGAACGTTATTCGCAGCCGGCCGCACCGGGCCGACCCTGCTTCGATCTCGATCTTTGGGAGTTGTACGGGCCGGTTTTGGCGGAGTGTCCGGATTGATCACCACCGGCGGTAGTTGATCCGAGTTCGACTGCGCGTACGCAGCGCTGTGACAACAAGCCAACGCAACAATGGCCGCCGAGCCGGCAGCATATCCTAGCAAATTCATAATGCCCCTTCCGTCGACCCACCGTCGAACGAGTTGATTTCTCGTCAGCGGCCGGTCTCCTGGCTCGCGGTGGTCTGCGATCCGCCTTCCCAGGCTTGAAGCCCAGTGGCCGTTTGGATCGCGAATGCCGCTTACAGTTGCGGGGGCAGCTGCGGAGTAGGGGCAATTGCCCCGCACCGCATTCCCGTTTCACCTTCTTTCGAAGGCACCGATGACGAATCCAAATAAGCACAATAGCGCGCGCACTTCAAACACGTCTGAACAGGCGGCGGCGTCTATTCCTGTTGACGGTCATGGCGTGCAAGGGCTTTGAATTCCGCGGTTCTCACGCGATTCTCGCTCCAGACCGGGAAATTCCCGCGAAGCATAGGCAAAGGTCATGACCATCGATCCGCCAGCCGCGCCGCACTTCGACCAGGCTTTCCGCGCCCGCCTATACGATCTGTTTGGCTGGCGCCGCGACGTGCGCCGGTTTCGCAGCGATCCTCTGCCGCCCGGCCTGCTGGAGCGATTGATCGAAATCGGCTGTCAGGCGCCGTCGGTCGGGCTGTGTCAGCCCTGGCGTTTCGTGGTGGTGGACGACCCCGGCCGCCGGCAGAAGGTGATTGAAAATTTCGAGTCCTGCAACCGCGATGCGCTCAAAGCGTATTCTGGCGATTTATCCATTCGGTACGCCGCGTTGAAACTGGCCGGATTGCGCGAGGCGCCATGTCATCTGGCGGTGTTTGCCGATCGTTCGACAGGCCTCGGCCACGGTCTTGGCCGGCGCACGATGCCCGAGATGGCAGACTATTCCGTCGTGACTGCAGTCTTTTCAATCTGGCTTGCATCCCGTGCCGAGGGCATCGGCATGGGGTGGGTATCGATCCTCGATCGCCTCACAATCGCCGGGATACTGGATGTGCCGAAGGACTGGCGCCTGATTGGATATTTCTGTCTCGGCTATCCGCAGGCTGACGACGATCGTCCGGAACTTGAACGTGTCGGCTGGGAAGGGCGTCGGCCTGCGGGCGATTTCATTTTTCGGCGATGATCGCTTCTATGCATGCGACCAGTTGCGCACCGCGGTCCGACTGTACTCGAATGAGTTTCGCACCTCAAACTGCCGCCTGCTGGCCCTCAGGGCCATGAAGCAGGTTGCCGGCGGCCCTGCCACGATCAACGACACCGCCCCTGCCAGGCTGGCGTAAGCGTGCAGCGGATCAGGTCCTGAATCAGCGGGTCCTCACCACCATCAGGCGAGAAGGGCGGATTCCTGCAGTTGCACGCATGGCGGGCGTCTGGTATCTGAGGTGCGTGCCTCATTTATCTCGCGATCCGAGCTGACGATGCGGTCTGTAGCGCAGCCTCTGATGGCAGGAGATGGGGCGGTCGCTCAACAGTAGGAAGAGTTGGCCCCACTTAGATGGCCGACCACACGAAAACAGGGAGGGTGGAATGCAGCGTCTCTTGGTTGCGGGTCTTTCGGTCGCCTTTGCGGCAGCGCTTGGTTTCGGTTCGGCGAACGCGGCGGACAAGAAGGTTTTGGCATTCGTCGTCAATGGTGCGTCCGACTTTTGGAAGATCGCCGAGGCCGGCGTGAAGAAGGCGCAGGGCGAACTGCCCAAATACGATCTTCAGTTCAAATATCCTGAACAGGCCGCAGCCGCCGTGCAGCAACGGGTGATGGAAGACCTCGTGGCCGCGGGCGCAGCCGGCATCATGGTCAGCTCGGTGGATCCGAAGAACCAGACGGCGCAGCTCGACAAGGTCGCCTCCCAGACCGTGCTATTCACGACCGACAGCGACGCTCCGCAATCGAAACGGGTCGCCTATATCGGCTCTTCCAACACCGATCTCGGCAAGGAAGCGGGCAAGCTGATGCTGAAGGCTCTGCCGAATGGCGGCAAGTGCGTCGGCTTCGTCGGGCTGCCTGGGGCCGACAATGCACGTGAGCGCATCGAAGGCGTCAAGGAGACGATCAAGGGGTCGAAGATCGAGCTGGTCGACGTTCGCGGCGACGAGATCGATCAGACCCGTGCCAAGCGCAATGTAGAAGACATTCTCGCCGCCATGCCCGACGTCAGCTGTCTCGTCGGTTTCTATTCCTACAACACGCCGCGCATCTACGAAGTGCTGAAGGAGGCGGGCAAGCTCGACAAGATCAAGATCATCGGCTTTGACGAAGATCCGATCACGCTCGGCGGCGTCAAGGAAGGCAAAATCGTCGGCACCGTCGTGCAGCAGCCGTTCGAGTGGGGCTATCAGGGCATGAAACTGATGGCGAAATACATCGAGGGTGACAAGTCGGGCATTCCCGCGAACGGCATCATCATCGTGCCCGGCAAGGTCATCGAGCAGTCGAACGTCGACGACTTCATGGGGCAGATGAAGCAGATGCTTCGTAAGTAAGGGCGGGAGCGCCAAGGCCGTTCGCGGGGTGTCAGCGCAAATGCCAGAGCCGTTCCTCGAACTGGTCGATATCAGCAAGAGCTATCCCGGCGTGGTCGCGCTCGACCACGTCGGCCTGTCCGTATCGCGCGGCGAGGTGATTGCCCTGATCGGCGAGAACGGCGCCGGCAAGTCGACGCTGATGCGCGTGCTCGGTGGCGTGGTCGAGCCGGATAGTGGCGTCATCCGGCTCGAAGGCGTCGAGCGGCGGTCGCTCACGGTGGCCGACGCGATCAAGGCGGGTATCGCCTTTGTCCATCAGGAGCTCAATCTTTTCGACAATCTGGACGTTGCGGGTAACGTCTATATCGGCCGCGAGCCCGTGCATGGCGGACTATTGAAACTCATCGACCGCAGACGGCTGCATGCGCAGGTGCGGCCGCTGCTCGATCGTCTCGGCGCCGATTTCGAGGCCGATGCGCCGCTCGCCGAGCTGTCGCTGGCCCAGTGCCAGCTCGTCGAGATCATCAAAGCGTTGTCGCTCAACGCGCGCCTTGTCATCATGGACGAGCCGACGTCCAGCCTGACCCTGACCGAGACCGGCCGTCTGATGCGGGTCATCGAGGGGCTCAAGGCAGACGGTGTCAGCATCATCTTCATCACGCACCGCCTGAACGAGGTGATGCAATGTGCCGATCGCGCGGTGGTGTTGCGTGACGGGCGCATGGTCGGAGCGCTCAAACGCGCCGAACTTACGCCGGCCGCGATGATCCGCCTGATGATCGGGCGTGACCTGAAATCGCTATACGTGCCGCCGGCGGCCCCTCCCGGCGACAGCGTGCTCGAAATCGTCGGGGCCGTTACTGACACCTACCCGGACCGCGCCGTGAGCCTGTCGGTCCGCCGCGGCGAGATCCTCGGTCTCGCCGGCCTCGTCGGCTCCGGGCGTACCGAGCTTGCCCGCGCTATCTTCGGGATCGATCCGCTCCGCGGCGGTGCGATCAAACTCGATGGACAACCGATCCGCATTGCCATGCCGCGCGCGGCCATCGAGCACGGGATTTACTTGATTCCGGAAGACCGCAAGGGGTCAGGTCTGCTGCTCGACGTCTCGATCGCAGAAAACATCTCGCTGCCGGATCTGGCATCCTACCTGCGCTTCTGGATGGTGGACACCGCGCGCGAGACCGAGAACGCCCAGCGCCAGCACAAGCGCCTTATGATCCGCTCGCCTGATGTGGCCACGCCCGTGGGCACGTTGTCCGGTGGCAATCAGCAGAAAGTCGTGCTCGCCAAATGGCTCTCGATGCGGCCGAAGGTTCTGATCTTTGACGAGCCGACGCGCGGCGTCGACGTCGGGGCCAAAGCGGAGATCTACGACATGTTGCGCCGCCTCACCGACGCGGGTGTCGCGATTCTGATGATCTCGAGCGACATGGAGGAGGTTATCGGGGTCAGTGACCGCATCGCGGTCATGCACGAGGGTGCGATTTCAGGGTTTCTTGATCGCACGCAGTTCAGCGAGCACAATGTGCTTCAGCTTGCCGTCGGCCACACAGTCTAGGCGAGGGTACCTTGCACAAGAAAGACTTGAGCCTGCTCGTCCTGATCCTGGTGGTCGGCGCCGTTGTCGCCTTCATCAATCCACGTTTCCTTCTGGTCGGCAATCTCTCCAACACCGCCAACCAGATCGGGTTGTTCGGCATCATCTCCATCGCCGAGGCCTTCGTCATCATCATCGGCGGAATCGAACTGTCGGTCGGCTCGGTGATCGCACTGCTCGGCGTCCTGTTCATCGACCTGATCGTCAATCACGACGTCCACTGGCTCGTGGCCTTCGCCATCATTATTGCCGCCGGGCTGGCGATCGGTGTGGTGCACGGCACGCTCGTCACCAGGATGCGTATCCAAGCCTTCGTGGTCACGCTGTGCGGACTGCTGATCTACCGCGGCGCCGCACGCTATTATACCGAAGATGCCACGGCGGGTTTTGGTTTCGGCGCGAGCTTCCCGATGCTCGAATGGCTGACCGCGGGCCGCACCAACGTGTTGGGCTTTCCACTGCCACATAGCGTGGTGGCGCTGATCCTCGTCGCCGTGGTTGCCTGGGTCGTGCTGCACCGCTCCGTATTCGGGCGTTATCTCTATGCGGTCGGCAAGAATGAGGAGGCGGCGCGCTATTCCGGCATTCGCGCCAATCGCGTCGTCATCTCCGCCTACATTATCTGTGGCGGACTAACCGCGTTCTCGGCAATCCTGATCGCGATGTACACGCGCTCCATCTCTCCAGCGGTGCACGGCTCGTTCTACGAGCTCTACGCCATCGCCGCCGCCGTGCTCGGCGGCTGCTCGCTGCGTGGCGGCGAGGGCTCGATCATCGGCGTCGTACTTGGCACCGTGCTGCTCCAGGTGCTGCAAAATCTCGTCAATCTGCTGGGCATCCCGAGTTCCCTCAACTTTGCGGTGATGGGGACGGTGATCCTCATCGGTGTTGTCGCGGATCAGTATCTCACACAGCGCGGACGCCGCACCAAGGTTGCCAGGGAACGGCCGGAAACTGAACGGCCGGAAACTGAGCGGCCAGAAACCAAGATGGCCGCGCCGCTGCTCGATCGGGCGAAAGCAGAGTGACGGCTGGGGGTTACGGCCAGCTTCCATGTTTGTCCCTCAAAATGAGTTGCGTACCTCAAATAACCTCTGCTAGCCTTCAGCCATGAAGGAGCCGGACACCGACAGCCCGCTGACGCTCAGGGACATTGCCCGCCAGGCTGGCGTCAGCCTCGCGACGGTCGATCGCGTCCTGCACAACCGGCCCGGCGTGCGGCCGGACACGGTGCGCCGTGTCAAGGACACGATCGCGCGCAACTCGTTTCAGCCGCATGTCGCCGGCGCCGAGCTCGCCCGTAGCCGTTCACGCCGCTTCGCCTTCGTGATGCCGTCGGGGCCGAACCCGTTCATGCAGCAGATCGAGTCCTATCTCGGTGAGATGTCGAGCTGGCTGTCGGCGCGCCGCCTCGCGCTCAAGATGGTCGCGACCGACGTATTCGACGGCCCCGTTCTCGCGAGCGCGCTGGAAGCGCTTGCCGGCGAGTATGACGGGGCAGCGGTCGTCGCGCTCGATCATCCCGCCGTGCGGGCCGCGATCAACGATCTCGTCGATGGCGGCACCAAGGTGGTGACGCTGGTCTCTGACGTGCCGTCGTCGCGCCGCCATCATTATGTCGGCATCGACAACATCGCCGCCGGGCGCACCGCCGGCGCGCTGGTCGGGCGGCTCGTTGGTCAAAGATCCGGCAAGGTCGCGATCGTTGCCGGATCGCAAGGCCTGCGCGACCATGCCGAGCGCATCTTCGGCTTCAATCAGGTGATGGCAGCGGAGTTTCCCGGGCTTGACGTCCTGCCCCTGCTCGAAGGACGCGACGAGGACGAGCGCTCGGAACGGCTGATGTCGCGGCTGCTCGGTAAACATGCTGATATCGTCGGCCTCTACAATGTCGGCGCCGGCACGCAGGGCGTTGCCAAGGCGCTAACCGATTCCGGCCGCGAGAAGCAGGTGGTGTTCGTCGGCCACGACGTCACCTCGCTGACGCGCAAGCTGTTGTTGCAGGGCGTGATGGATGCGGCGATCTCGCAAAACCCGGGACATGAGGCCCGCGCCGCCGTGCGCGTGCTGCTCGCGCTCGCCCGCGGCGAGCCGATCCTGAGCGAACAGGAGAAGATCCGGATCGACATCGTGATGCGGGACAATCTGCCGTAGCCGGCGGAACTGATTGTAAGGCGGCCCGACAGGAGAAGGCGACAAAGATCTCCAATCTGGCGGGCAGGGAGGACGACGAAGTGTATCTCGGAATTGACATCGGCACGTCAGGTGTGAAGGCGGTGCTTGTGAACGAGGCTGGCGCGGTCGTCGCGACGGCCGCGCGCGAGCTTGCGCTTTTCCATCCCGCGCCGCTGTGGTCCGAGCAGGATCCCGACGCCTGGGTCGATGCCGCGATCGGCGCCGTCGACGATCTTGCATCCGCTCATCCGCGCGAGGTTGCGCAGGTGCGTGGCATCGGCCTGTCCGGCCAGATGCACGGCGCGACCTTGCTCGGTAAGGACGGCCGGCCGCTGCGTCCAGCCATCCTGTGGAATGATGGCCGGTCCCATGCCGAATGCAGGGAGTTGGAGGCGCGCTGCCCTTCGCTGCACGCGATCGCTGGCAATCTCGCAATGCCGGGCTTCACCGCGCCAAAGCTGCTGTGGGTGGCCCGCCACGAGCCGGAGATTTTCAAGCAAGTAGCAAAAGTGCTGCTGCCAAAAGCCTATGTGCGCTATCGCCTGACCGGCGAAATGGTCGAGGACATGTCGGACGCCGCCGGCACGCTCTGGCTCGATGTCGGTCAGCGCAGCTGGTCCGAGCTGCTGCTGCAGGCCACGGGCCTCGATGTCAGCCACATGCCGCGCCTGGTCGAAGGCAGTGAGACCAGTGCGGCGCTCGCGGGCGAATTTTCGCAGCGCTGGGGCATGGCGAAGGATGTCGTGGTCGCGGGCGGTGCGGGAGACTGCGCCGCGAGCGCGATCGGGCTCGGCGCCATCACCCCGGGCGATGCGTTCCTGTCGCTGGGAACGTCAGGCGTCCTGTTTCGCGTCACCGATAGTTTTGCGCCCGCGCCCGCATCGGCCGTGCACGCCTTCTGTCATGCGCTTCCAGGTCTCTGGCACCAGATGGGCGTGATGCTGGCGGCGGCGGCCTCGCTGGCCTGGCTCTCGGGCGTCATGGCGACGCCTGCCGCCGCACTGCTGGCGCCGCTCGGCGAAACCGTCCGCGGCCCGAGCCCGGTCAAGTTTCTTCCCTATCTCGATGGCGAGCGCACGCCGCACAACGACGCTGGCGCCAGCGGCGCATTCGCAGGTCTTCGCGGCGCGACGGGGCGCGATCAGATCGTCCAGGCTGTGCTCGAAGGCGTGGCCTTCGCCGCGCGCGACAATCTTGCGGCGCTCGGCAGCGCCAGCGCGGCGATGACGGAGGTCGATCTTGTCGGCGGCGGCTCGCGCTCGGCGCTGTGGGCCCAGATTTGCGCCGACGTGCTCGGCATTCCCGTCCACCGCGTCGAGGAGGGCGAGGTCGGTGCGGCGCTCGGCGCGGCACGGCTCGGCCGGCTGGCGGCAACCGGCGAAGATCTCGCGCAAGTCTGCACGCGTCCGCGGCGGCTTGCGAGCTTCACGCCACGCGCATCTGCGAAGTCTGCCTACGATGAAGCCTATCACCAATGGCGAAAATTATATCCCGCGCTGAAGGAGCTTTCCCTGTGAACGCATTACCCAAATTCTTCACGGCGAATGCGCCGATCGCCTATGGCGGCAAGGACGCCAAGAGCCCGCTCGCGTTCCGCTGGTACGACAAGGATATCCTCGTGCGCGGACGGCGGCTCGAGGATCACCTGCGCTTTGCGGTCTGCTACTGGCATTCGTTCTGCTGGCCCGGTGGCGATCCATTCGGCGGCGAGACATTCCTGCGGCCCTGGCATCATGGCACGGATGCAATGGCGCAGGCGCGGGCCAAAGCCGATATCGCCTTCGAGCTGTTTCGCTTGCTCGACGTGCCCTTCTTCACCTTCCACGACGTCGATGCCGCGCCGGAAGGCGGCTCGCTCGCCGAATCCGTCGCCAACCTCAACGCCATTGCCGACCTGTTCGAGCAGAAGATGGCGTCTTCTAAGGTGCGCCTGCTCTGGGGGACGGCCAACCTGTTCACGCATCGCCGCTACATGGCGGGTGCGGCGACCAATCCGGATCCGGACATCTTCACCTATGCCGCGGGCCAGGTACGGGCCGCGCTTGAGGTGACCAACCGGTTGGGCGGGCAGAACTATGTGCTCTGGGGTGGACGCGAAGGCTACGAGACGCTGCTCAACACCGACCTCAAGCGCGAGCTCGACCAGCTCGGCCGCTTCGTCTCGCTGGTCGTCGAGCACAAGCACAAAATAGGTTTCGAGGGACCGATCCTGATCGAGCCAAAACCGAAGGAGCCGACCAAGCATCAATATGATTATGACGTCGCCACCTGCTACGGCTTCCTGCAGCGCTATGATCTTCTGAACGACGTCAAGCTCAACATCGAACAGAACCACGCCATCCTTGCCGGCCATTCCTTCCAGCATGAGATCGCGCTGGCCCAGGCGCTCGGCGTGTTCGGCTCGCTCGACATCAACCGCGGCGACGATCTGCTTGGCTGGGATACCGACCAGTTCGCCATGAACGTGCCGGAGCTGGCGCTGGCGTTCCATGATCTTCTGAAAGGCGGCGGCTTCACCACGGGCGGCCTCAATTTCGACGCCAAGATCAGGCGGCAATCGATCGATCCGGACGATCTGATCCACGCCCATGTCGGTTCGATGGACGCCTGCGCGCGGGCGTTCCTGGCCGCGGCTGATATGCTCGATGCCGAGGCGCTGACGGCGCCGATGGCCGATCGCTACGCCGGATGGACGGCTGCCGAGGGACGCGCGATCCTCGCCGGTCAGCGTTCGCTGGCCGATCTTGCCGATCGCGCGCTGGCGCCGGGTTTCGATCCGCAGCCGCGTTCGGGCCGTCAGGAATATCTGGAATCGCTGGTCAACCGGTACGTCTGAAGCGAGGCCGAGCATGGAAACCGCAGGTAGCACCACGCAGCCGGTTCTGGAACTGACTGACATCGGCAAGGAGTTCGGCGCAATCCGGGCGCTGCACGACGTCGATCTGCAGGTCTTTCCGGGCGAGGTGGTCGGCCTGATGGGCGACAACGGCGCCGGCAAGTCGACGCTGGTGAAAATCATCGCCGGCAATTTCCGCCCGACCCACGGCGAGATCCGTTTTGGCGGCGATGTGGTCCATTTCCATCGCCCCATCGATGCCCGCGCGGTCGGGATCGAGGTCGTGTATCAGGATCTCGCGCTCGCCGACAATCTCACGGCGGCGGCCAATGTCTTTCTCGGCCGCGAGCTCAAGCGCAAGTTTGGCCCGCTCGCCTTTCTCGATCACAACGCGATGGCGGCGCGCGCGCTGGCACTGTTCGGCGAGCTGCGTTCGGAGACGAGACCGCACGACCTCGTCAAGCAGATGTCCGGCGGCCAGCGCCAGGCGGTGGCGATCGCACGCACCCGTCTGTCGAACGCCAGGCTCGTGATGATGGACGAGCCGACCGCGGCGATATCGGTCCGCCAGGTCGAGCAGGTGCTGAGCCTGATCCACCGGCTGAAAGAGCAGGGCGTCGCCGTCATGCTGATCTCGCACCGCATGCCCGACGTCTTCGCTGTCTGCGATCGTGTCGTCGTGATGCGCCGCGGCGAGAAGCGGGCGGACAAGCCGATCAGCGATACCAGTCCGGAAGAGGTCACCGCTCTGATCACCGGCGCGAAGGAGGCTGCGTGATGGCCATGCCGCTGGAATCCCCGATCTCCTTCACCAATGTCGGCCGCAGCAGATGGTGGCAGCGCGGCATCTTTGCATCGCAAACCGGCTACGTTCTGCTGGCGCTGCTGGTGCTGCTGGTCGCGATGCATTTTGCCAGCCCGTACTTCTTCACGCAGGGCAACATGCAGAACGTGGCGAAGAACTTTTCCTTCATCGCCATCGCCACCCTCGGCATCACCTTCGTGATCATTACCGGCGGCATCGATCTGTCGGTGGGATCGATGATGTGCTTCTCCGCCATGATTACGTCCATGGTGATGTCGGGCCTGTCGACGCCGGGCATGCCCGGCGCGTCGCTGTTCGTGCATCTGGCGTCCGACGGCAAGACCGTGGTTGCCAATGTGCCGGGGCTGATCCTGCTGGTCTCGATCCTGGCGGGGCTTGTCGTCGCGCTGATCGTCGGCCTCGTCAACGGCTTCTGCATCGCCGTGCTTGGGCTGTCGCCCTTTGTCACCACGCTCGGCATGCTCTCGATCGTGCGCGGTCTCGGCTATGTCGTCTCCAACGGGCGCGGCAGCTTCCCGGGCGGGCCGGACGCCGACTATTTCTACGCGCTGACATCGGGCGATCTGTTCGGCGTGCCGGCGCCGTTCATCTATCTGGTGGTCCTCGCTCTGGTCATGGCGATCGTGCTGCATCACACCAGCTTCGGCCGCCATGTCTTCGCGCTCGGCGGCAATGAGAAGGCAGCGGAATTGACCGGCATTCCGGTCGTACGGGTCAAGATCGAAGTCTACGTGATCTGCGCGCTGGCGGCGGGGCTGCAGGGCATCATCGTCTCGGGCTGGCTCGGATCGGCGCCGGCGAACATGGCGACATCCTACGAGCTCAATGTGATCGCGGCGGCGGTGATCGGCGGCGCCAATCTCGCCGGCGGTGTCGGCGGTTCGCTTGGCGCCATCGTCGGCTGCGTGTTGCTCGAGGTGATCCGCAACGGCCTCGTGCTGGCGCAGGTCAGCTCCTACTGGCAGCAGACGCTGGTGGGCGTGATCATCATCCTCGCCGTGCTGGTCGACCGCATCCGATCACGCATCACATGAGATTACTCCGGAGGAAGCAACGAACGCATCGTCTATCCGCCTTCCGGAGCACGCAATTCGAAAAGGATAGGCACAAAATGGAGGGACACATGAAGAAGATACTCCTTGCCGGCATGGCTATCGCGATGATGGCGACCCCGGCATTCGCCCAGACCTACAAGTTCGTGATCGTGCCCAAGGCGATGAACAATCCGTTCTTCGACGTCGCGCGCGACGGCTGCCTGAAGCGCGCCAAGGAGCTCGGCAACGTCGAGTGCATCTACAAGGGGCCGGTCGAGCATGAACCGGCGACGCAAGCGCAGATCATCCAGGATTTCGTGACGCAGAAGGTGGACGGTCTGGCGATTTCGGTCGCCGACGTCGCGGCGATGACCAAGTCGATTGACGCCGCGACGGCGGCCGGCATTCCCGTCATCACCTTCGATGCGGATGCACCGGGCTCCAAGCGCATCGCCTATATCGGCACCAACAACAAGGATTTCGGCCTCGCGCTCGGCAAGCAGTTGCTGCAGCTCAAGCCCGAGGGCGGCAAATATGCGGTCGTCTCCGGCGGTCCCGGCGCCAAGAACCTTGCCGAGCGCGTCGATGGCGTGCGCGAAGCGCTCAAGGGCTCGAAGTGGACCGAAGTCGCGGGCTCGCCGACCTTCTGCAACGACGATCCCGCGCTCGCGGTCCAGCAGATGGCGGACCTGCGCACGGCGACGCCGGATCTCGGGGCGATCGTCCCGGTCGGCGGCTGGCCGATGTTCGCGCCCGAGGGCTACAAGGCCTTTGTCAACAAGAATAAGAAGGACATCGAGGCCGGCAAGCTGACGCTTGTTGTCGCCGATACGCTGAAGATGCAGCTCGAACTGCTGCGCGACGGTTACTCCAACGCGCTGACGGGACAGCGCCCGTTCGAGATGGGCGAGAAGGCGATGGACACGTTGCTGGCCATCAAGAAGGGCCAGAAGGTTCCCGAGGTCATCTATACCGGTCTCGACCTCGTGACCAAGGACAACGTCGCTCAATTGTTGAAGTAGGAACGTTCGCCAGCCCCAACGTTCCTGCGCTACACTCCCTCTCTGGCTTGCCGGAGAGGGAGTGCTGCTTTGGACCTCGGAAGGATGTTGAAATGAAGCGTGCGCGGCTTGCGGAGGGGCTCGACGTCACGGCGATCGGTCTAGGAACCGCTCCACTGGGCGGATTGTTCTCGCCGGTCAACGATGCCGATGCAGAAGGGACCATCAAACGCGCCTGGTCGCTCGGTGTCAGGTTTTTCGACACCGCACCGCTCTACGGTTTCGGATTGGCCGAGCGCCGCCTCGGCGATTTTCTGTGCCGGCAAAAGCGGGATTCGTTCGCGATCTCGACCAAGGTCGGGCGCCTGCTGCGTCCCGCCAACGCCGCGCCGGAAGACGATCACTACAAGGGAACGTCTGCAGAGCGGCCGCAGTTCGATTTCAGCTATGACGGCGTGATGCGCTCGGTGGAAGAAAGCCTCACCCGTCTCCGGCTCGACCGCGTCGATGTGCTGCTCGTCCACGATCCGGATGACCATTACGAAGATGCCATCGCCGGCGCCTTCCGCGCGCTCCGGCGCCTGCGCGACGATGGCACCGTCAAGGCAATCGGCGCCGGCATGAATCAATCCGGGATGCTCGTCCGCTTCGCCGAGGCCGCGCCGGTCGATTGCTTTTTGCTCGCTGGTCGCTACACGCTCCTCGACCAAGGCGCGCTGACGACATTGTTTCCGGTCTGCCAGGCAAAGGGCATCGGCATCATTCTCGGCGGCATCTACAATAGCGGCATCCTCGCGAACCCGGGAACGGGAGCGAAGTTCAATTACGAAGACGCGGATGCGGCGCTCGTCACCCGCGCGCTGGCGCTGGAGGCGCTGTGCCGCAAGCATGGCACGGAGCTGAAGGCCGCGGCAGTCCAGTTCTGCATGGCCCATCCGGCGGTTACGGTCGCGCTGCAGGGCGCGCGCAACGCCGCCGAGGTTTCGGAGAATATCGCGATGGCCGAGCGGCCGGTGCCGTCAGCCTTCTGGCAGGAACTCCGCGAGCGCAAGCTGGTCGATGCGGCGGCACCACTGCCGGATGGAGCCTGACCCATGGTGATTGACGCCCATCAGCATTTCTGGGATCCCGCACGCGCCGATTATCCCTGGATGGAGGCGCCTGAACTGGCGCCGATCCGCCGCGCTTTCGGCCCCGCCGATCTCGCGCCGCTGCTCCGCGCCAACGGCATTGACGCGAGCATCCTCGTGCAATGCCGTTCCTCGATCGAGGAGACCGAGGAATTCTTGCGTGTCGCCGCAGCGACGCCCTTCGTCATCGGTGTGGTCGGCTGGGCCGATCTGACGGACGGCGCGGTGGACGAGACGCTCGCGCGGCTGTGCGGCTTGCCGGGCGGCGACAGGCTGGTCGGCATTCGCCACCAGGTGCACGACGAGAGCGATCCGGATTGGCTGCTGCGCGAAGATGTGCAGCGCGGCCTCGCCGCCCTGTTTGCGCAAGGTCTCACTTACGATCTGCTGGTGCGCACACGCGAATTGCCGGCGGCGATCGCAACCGCGCAGGCCTTTCCGCAAGGGCGCTTTGTCCTCGATCACGCCGCCAAGCCGCCGATCGCTGAAGGCTTCAGCCGTGAATGGGCCGATCTTGTCGCCGCGCTTGCGGCCAGCAGTAATGTCTGGTGCAAGATTTCGGGCCTCGCTACCGAAGCCAATTGGGACGATTGGGATGCAGAACGCCTGCTTCCGTTCGTCGCGCATGCCGCCCAATGCTTTGGCGAGGATCGGCTGATCTTCGGCTCGGACTGGCCTGTGTGTCTGCTCGCGGGAAGCTATGGCGCCATCAAGGGCGCGATTGAGGCGTGCCTGACGAAGCTCGGTGCGCAGGTGCGCGACAAGGCGTTTGGCGCGAATGCCCGGCGGGCTTATCGTCTTCCTTAGTCGCAAGCCGGCCGTCACCGGCGCGATGCGGCCCACGACGGGCATCAGTCACGCGAGAACACATTCTTTATCTGCACCAGGAAGGTGATCAGCCACGCGGCCGCATACATGCCGGCAAGACCAAGCGCCGTCCTGCGATCGATCAACGACAGGTTTGTCCACCACCAGATCCGATAAAGCCATAATCCGGTTGTGGCGACGCCGAGCAGGCAGACCAGCATCTTGAGGAAGGACGAGTGCGCGACACCCAACGCGCCGAACAAGAGCGTTGCTGGAATAAGAAACAGCATACAGGCAGATATCAAAGTCTCGTTCATGGCTCCTCAAGACATCTACGAATC
Organism: Bradyrhizobium sp. CB3481; assembly: GCF_029714305.1. NCBI lineage: Bacteria > Pseudomonadati > Pseudomonadota > Alphaproteobacteria > Hyphomicrobiales > Nitrobacteraceae > Bradyrhizobium > Bradyrhizobium sp. CB3481. The sequence continues at coordinate 6,396,379 of NZ_CP121647.1, read as the reverse complement.
GCGGGCTGTTCATGCAGTTTGCAGCAAGCTGTATCCTTCCGGAAGAGAAGCCGATGCGACAAAGCCCCGGAGTGGCCCGGGGCTTTGCAGCTCAGAACAAAGAAGTCGCTCAACTCAGCAGCGCGCTCGTCATTGGACGTCGACAATCTCCACCCAGTTCGCGCCGTTGCCGACCGGGTAGCGGCTGGGCTCGCCCAGCTTCCCCGTGCTCTGGTCGATCTTGTAGACCGACAGGCGATCCGACTTTTCACCTGATGCGACGAGATACTGTCCGCTCGGATCGATCTTGATGCCGCGCGGCTGGGTCTCCGTCGCGAAATTGGCGACATAGGCGAGCTTGCCAGTGCCGGGCGCCACCGTGAACAGGGCGATCTTGTTGGTGGTGCGTTCGGTCGAATAAAGGAATTTGCCATTGGGCGTGATCTGGACGTCGGCCGCCCAGATTTTCGGCTTCTCTTCCTTTGGTGCCGCCGCTGCTGCTGCTGCGGTGCCGGCCGGCGCCTGCGGCGCGCCCCAGACAAGGCCGGCCTCCGCCGGCACCGAGCTGATGCTCTTGACGAGCGTCAGCGTTCCCTTGGCGGTATCGATGGCATATTGCGTGACGTGCCCCGACAGCTCGTTCAGAACGTAGAGGTTCTTGTTATCGGATGAGAACGCCATGTGGCGCGGGCCGTGACCGGCATCCGGGCTGACCGACGGCGGCTCATTGGGCGTGAGCTTGCCGGTCTTGTCATCGAACGTGAACTGCAGCACCTGGTTGGCGCCGAGCGTAGTCGCGTAGACGAATTTGTTGCCGCGGTCGGGCAGGATCGCATGCGCATTGCGGCCCGTAGGGATGACCTGGATCGCTTCTTTCTCGACCAGTTCATTTTCCCCGATCGGGCTCACCGCCAGCTTGTCGCCGCCATAGGAGGCGGTGAACAGATAACGCCCGGTATGGTCGGTCGACACATAGGGCATGCTGTCGGGAAGCGGCGCCGATGCCTTTTGCGCGAGCGCACCGGTCGCGGGATCGATGGCGTAGGTCAATACGCGCGTCGGCTGCGAACGTATCACGGCATAGAGGTGCTTCTTGCTCGGGCTCACCGTCATCGGCATCACCAGCTTGCCGGCCTCGGTCTTGCCGATCGGTGTCAGTGCGCCGGTGGCGGTGTCCATGCTGTAGGCGTCGATATTGCCGTCCTGCGCATTCGACACGTAGACGAACGTCTTGGCGGCGGACATCGAGGTCACTCCGATAGTGAACAGCAGCGCGAACGCGACGCGCGTCGCTGCGCTCTTTGGCATCTTCATTTTTGCTCTCCCCAGACCTGTCAAAAGTCGTTGTCGGCCGCAGCCTGCGCTGAGACCTCATTGTAACTCCGAGGCTCAAGGGCAGCATACCCTGTCAAACAAGCAGACCGAAGGGGCAGCTTCGGGGACTTACGAGATCGCCATGATCTCGAACTCCTGACCGGATGCGCCGACGACATCCCCGACCGCTTTGCCCATCAGAAGCCGTGCCACCGGGGATACGAAGGAGATGGAGCCGGCCTTCGGGTCGGCTTCGTCCTCTCCCACGATGTGATATTTCTGCACGCGGCCATCCTCGCGCCTGAAGGTCACGGTGCTGCCAAAGGCGACCGTATCGGTCGACGCCGGATCGGGCATGACCTGGGCGGTTCGGACTCGCGCCGCGAAGTAGCGCGCATCGCGCAACGGGTTTGCACTTTGCCGCCGCCGTTCGTTGACGTCCTCGATCTTCTGCGCCGCCTCGTAGGCCTCCTGCGCCTCGCGGAGCTGGAATTCGAGGGTCTTCAATCCCGCTGCGGTCACGAGGTTCGGGTGAGGCGAAACCGGGCGGTCGGGAAGCAACGTCTCCGATGCCGTTTCCGCACTGTCTTCCTTGGTGAAGGCGACGCTCAAGGCAAAAACTCCTTCAAAGTAGCGCAATGCTCAGCGATTTACACCGCCGGGCGAGGCAGGCGCTATCGGCTACATCACAGAGCCGAGGAGGGGTAACCCAGCTCCGCCGGAACTTCCTCGGCATTGGGGTCGCCCGGTGCCGTCGCCCAGGCCAGTTCGACCAGCGTCACGATTCGCCGGCCGGCGCCGTCGAGCTGGCAGACGATCAGGCCCTGCTCCTCGATATAGCTCAGAAGGCGCCGCGCCCGGCGCAGCGAATGCGAGCCATAGGCGCGGGCAATCGCCGCATCGCCCGGGCACGGCCAGCCTTCCTTCGCGGCGCGCGCGATCATCATGAAGACGCCCTGCATATCCTCCGGCAGGAGTGAGGCACGGACCGAGACGTCCTGCCAGCCGTCATCCTCGGTTACATCGGAGCCGAGCCCGGCGCGGGCGCGCGTCAGCATGCGGCGGAATTCACCGAGATCAGGCACGGTCGCGCCGAGGCCCTCGATCCGGCAGCGGACCACGAATTCCTGATAGAGGACGCCGATGGCGCGGAATCCCGCGTCGGGCTCCGCCATGATGGCGCGCAGAATACGGTCCACCCGTTCACGCCGCTCCGCCAGCTCCTCGGCGCTGAGGGGCTGCTCCGCCGCGTCGGGGCGGATCTCCTGCGCCGCTGATTTCGCCGCCATCAGCTGGTTGAGCAGATCCGGCGGCGGGGTCCGGCGCTGCGGCCGGTTGGTCTCGGGCGGCGGTGCGGCCAGGATGATGGCGCGTGCATCGGGCGTCGCCTCCGGCAGCGGCATCAGGCGCGGAGTCGCGTTGCGCGGCGCGGTCTCGGTTGCACCAATGCGCAGCTCCAGCGGACGGCGCGAGAGCGCCGGTCCCAGCGCCATGAATTGGCCGCGCTGCAGATCACGGAAGGCTTCCGCCTGCCGCCGTTCCATGCCGAGAAGGTCGGCGGCGCGCGCCATGTCGATATCCAGGAAGGTCCGGCCCATCAGGAAATTGGACGCCTCGGCCGCGACGTTCTTGGCGAGCTTCGCCAGCCGCTGGGTGGCAATCACCCCGGCAAGTCCGCGTTTGCGGCCGCGGCACATCAAATTCGTCATGGCGCCAAGCGAAAGCTTGCGCGCCTCATCCGTAACCTCGCCGGCGACCGCGGGCGCGAACAGCTGCGCCTCGTCCACCACGACAAGCATCGGGTACCAATGGTCGCGCGCGACCTCGAACAACCCATTGAGGAACGCCGCCGCGCGCCGCATCTGGTTTTCGGCGTCGAGCCCCTCGAGATTGAGCACGGTGGAGACGCGATGAATGCGCGCGCGCTCGCCGGCGACCTGCAGGCCGCGCTCGGTGTGGTCCTCGGCATCGATCAAGAGGTGGCCGAAGCGGTCGGCAAGCGTGACGAAGTCGCCTTCGGGATCGATGATGGTCTGCTGCACCCAGGGCGCGCTCTGTTCGAGCAGCCGGCGCAGCAGATGAGATTTGCCCGAGCCCGAATTGCCCTGCACCAACAGGCGGGTCGCCAGCAGTTCCTCAAGGTCCAGACCCGCCGGAGCGCCCGCCGTCGTGTGCCCCATCTCGATCGCAACGGTCATGTCCCGACTCAAAGTCTCCTCAAGGCAGGCGGGCTTAACAATCTGATCGCACCCCGTCGAGCGCCGATGGCCGATGGCTGCCGTGTTCTCCACGGCTGGTCGCACGATAGTGGATATGTTGTGGAATGTGCCGCCGGTTTCGAAATTTCTGCGGCACCGCGCCGAAATGGCCAAGGACCCGGCCTAGTAAATTCTCGCCGCTGCGGTAAAACGCGCAGGTCCTCTCGGCTGCGTTATCGCCGTCCTCTTTCGCCGAGGGTCAAATGGGTCACCGTCGCCGCGAGATTGACGCCGATCGCGCGCTCGGTGGACAATGGCTGCAAGACGACGCTTCGGCGGGAGCCACCGATCAGGACGTTGGCGCCAAAGCCGGGGCCGAGTGCAACATTGCCGCTGGCTCCCACATAGCTGCCGCGCATGGTGCCGGGGCCAATCCGCGAGTTCCTGGCAAAGACGGCCCAGGACAGAACGCCGCTGCCGGTGACGCCGAGGTCGAGCCCGACACGCCTGATCCGTCCGGCATAAATGTAGCGTTGCGCGGAATTTCGCCGGTAGAATACGCAACGCAGCGACTGCGTCGATCCGACGAGGAATCCGATTCTCGGGCTCGTGGAACACAGGAGACGGCCGGCCCTGAACATCTCGCCTTGCGCAGGCGTTGCGATGGCGAGATTCAAGGCGGAAACGCACAGGGCGCAAAGCAATTGTTTCGTCTGCATCTTCAGGCCTCGACGTGATCCTTGCTGTTGTCAGATGCGGCCACGCGGCCATAGCCGAGCCAGAAGGTCATGCCGATGCCGACCACCAATACCGCTGCGAGCAGGAAGAAGACCATCGACTGCTTCAGCCAGGACAGCGCCGGCACGGCGGCGCCCATGGCAATGCCGAGGAAACAGATCTCGGGGGACAATAGGCTGAGGCCCGCAAGGAAGGTGCCGAGCGCCAGCAGGGTCAGAAGGACCAGGCTGGTTGCCGGCGTGGGGAGCAGTTGTTGCACGCCGGAAACCAGCATGATGTTCATCGTGACCAGCACCGCTACCCAGTGGAGCGCCTGGGTCCAGATCAAGCGAAACTGGGCCTGCTTGTTGTCGAGCTCGGGCCATTTGGTGACGACGCAGACGACGGCGATGGCGAGCGCCAGGAACTCCCAATACCCGACGAGCGGCTGATGCGAGATATTGGTATAGGCGACGCCGGCGATGCCGAGCACGAGGGCGACGGCAAAGGATAGCCGCTGCCAGGGGAAGCTGGCTCTCCCGGAATAGGTCGAAGGAGGCGCAGCCTCGCTCTGTTGTCCGTAAGTCTCGCTCATGGGACACTACCGTCGGCTCTTTCCGTCCCCGCTTTCAGATCAGTTGGCCGAAGGCCGTTCTGCATGCGCACCGGTACGAACCCGCCTGCTGCCGAAATGCGGATGTCGTCCGCCTTGGTGGCGCCAGGCGCGATGCTTGTGCGGATTCATGTTGGTGTTCGGCTTCGCGCTCTTTGGCGCGACGGTGCTTTGGTCGGTCGATTGAGCGAGCGCTTGTCTTGATGGCGCCCCGACGGCTGTTACGAGGCCGACGATCAGAACAGCTGATATGAGTAGGGTCTTCATGCTTGCCTCCATCGGTTCGTCGAGCTGCTCATGGCATGTTGCCCACGGCTTCATGCTCCTCGCGCGTCGCGTATGGCCTGGGCGACCTTCGTCGCCTGTGACACGCGACCGATTCGTGCGCCCGTAACGATCTTTCTTCGGCGCGTGCTCAGGCGCGGCGCCATACCTTCGCCGGCAGTCAATCCGGCGGAGGGGTAGGGAATGAAATTCGCGGCGCGACGTAGCGCGAGCGCCTTTCGCGCCGCATCGACATGGCTGGTCCGGGCGGTCAGGTTGTGAAGGCGCCTGAGCTCCCTGTTGAGCCGCTTCAGCGCCGCAGCAAAGATTTGCTTGCGCTGGGACGGGCGCTCGGCGGTTCCAGGGAAGTTCGTGCCGCGAGCCCCGCCTTTTCCGCGCACTTCTCGCCGCTTCTGCCGGCTGAGCGTCCGCTCCTTGTCGTGCATTTTTCGCAGGCGGGATCGCAGATCCGCAAGAGCGTCCGCTTCGGCGCCGTAGATGGCGGGATGATGTGTGAGGCGGATCGTCTCATATTCCTCGTGGCTGAGGAGGCTCCGTTCGAACTTGCATGGGATCGACATTTTCTGCTTCTCCGTTGAACCCTGTCGAAGCTCACGTGAGAAAAATCACCTGGTCCTGGCGCCGCAGTGGTGACGCCGCTGCTTGTGCCGCCTTGATCGATGACCGACAGATTTTGCTTCGAGGCATGACCGGCCGCCGCGCTGAGGATGCGCAAAAGGAAGCTCTTTGGGCCGGCGTTGAATAACAGGCTCAATGCATCGGCGTTCTGCGCGAAGCTTCCTGCAGTTCCTGTTCATGGACAGGTTACTGCTCCAGCCCGACATTTACAACCTGAGGTTTTTATATCGAATGGAAGCGATCCATGCGGCTTTCCAACGGGAATTCCGATCCACATCGAACGGCCATGGAAACGGCTGCCAAGCTATTGAAATCGCTGGAGCGCTGTCAGCCAAATTGCTCCAGATGCGCATTGAAAATATTGGATACCAAACGGATTTGGCTACCGCCATCCGGACTTGCGATCTCGCCGATTTTGCCATTTTCAACCGGCGCCCGTCACGCGGGAACAATGCGCCGCCACAATTTCGGTGCTATTGAGATGCTTTCGCTGCTTCGTCGATGGAATGCACCACCATCCTGGCTCCCACGATCCTGTTCTGGTCGCGCTGTCGGTCCTGATCGCCGCGCTGTCCTCGTACACGGCGCTAGATCTTGCGACTCGCATGCGGGCGGCTTCCGGCACTGTCAGCCTGGGCTGGCTTGTGGCCGCAGCCGTCGCCATGGGCGGCGGCATCTGGTCGATGCATTTCGTCGCCATGCTGGCGTTCACCCTGCCGGGCGTGGACGTTTCCTACGATCCGCTGCTGACGCTGCTCTCGCTGGCCCTTCCGATTCTGGTCGCGGCGGCGGCATTCCTCATCGTCAGTCAGCGGTCGAGCACGCTGATCGCATCCGGAATCGGAATGGGGCTCGCGATCTCCGGCATGCACTATACCGGCATGAGCGCGATGCGGATGGCGGCGTCGATCAATTACGACACTGCCTGGGTGGTCGCGTCCATCGCCATTGCGATCGGCGCATCGATCGTGGCGTTGCGCCTCGCCTTTCACATGACCAGCGTCCGCGAGCGGATATCGGCCGGGATCGTCATGGGCCTGGCGATCTCAGGCATGCACTACGCGGCGATGCAGGGCTCGTCTTTTGTCCTGACCGAACGGGTACTCGGCCGCGCCGCCTCCGGCACGGTGGGGCAGGCGCCGCTTGCTTTCCTGATTGCCGGCACCACCATCGTGGTGCTGATGATCGGGCTTGTTGCGGCTGTCTATGACCGCGCCTCGGCCGAACGCGCCGGCCGCGAAGCCGAGGCGCTGCGGCGAAGCGAGGAGCGATTCCGCCTGCTGGTGGAGGGCGTCGCCGATCACGCCATCTTCATGCTCGACCCGGAAGGGCGGGTCGCGAACTGGAACCTCGGCGCGAATAGGCTGATCGGCTATGGCGAGGAGATCGTCGGGGCGCATTACGCCATCCTGCACACCGACGAAGACCGCGATGCCGGTGTTCCGGATGCCCTGCTTCGCGACGCAAAGCGCGACGGCAAGTCGGCAGGCGAGGGCTGGCGCGTCCGCAAGGATGGCAGCCGCTTCTGGGCCGAGGCGACGATCAGGGCGGTGCGCAACGAGCGCAGCGAGACCATCGGCTTCGCCAAGATCGTCCGGGACGTGACGGAACGCCGCCTGTCTCAGGAAGCGCTGGAACGCACGCGCGACGCGCTGGCGATCTCGCAGAAGATGGAGACCGTCGGGCAGCTCACCGGCGGCGTCGCCCACGACTTCAACAACATCCTTGCCGTGATCCTCGGCAGTCTCGAACTGGCGAAGAAGCGCCTGCAGCCGGAAGATCCGAGAATTCACCGGCTGCTCGACAATGCGATCCATGGCGCGCTGCGCGGTGCCTCGCTGACCCAGCGGATGTTGGCGTTTGCGCGCAAGCAGGATCTCAAGCCCGTCATTGTCGACGTCCCGGAGCTGGTCCGCGGCATGTCCGCGCTCCTCAAGTTCGATCCGGCGATCCGGGTCGAGACCCGGTTTCCGATCGAGCTGGCCAAGGTGAAGGTCGATGCCAACCAGCTCGAGCTTGCGGTCCTCAACCTTGCGGTCAATGCGCGCGATGCCATGGCGGCCGGCGGCGGCACCATCAGCATTGCCGCGCGCGAGGAGCAGGCGAGCGACGGCCTTGCCGCGGGACGCTACGTCGCGCTTTCGGTGAGCGATACCGGATGCGGCATGGACACTGAGACGCTGCAGCATGCGCAGGAGCCGTTCTTCACCACCAAGGGCGTCGGCAAGGGAACCGGTCTCGGCCTGTCGATGGTCAAAGGGCTGGCAGAACAGTCCGGCGGCGCGCTGCGACTGAAGAGCAAGATCGGCGAGGGGACCACGGCCGAAATCTGGCTGCCGGCGTCCCAGGACGAACAGGTGCCGTCGCGCGCCGCAGCGGAGCCGTCGGCCAGTGCGCCGCGCCGCATTCGCCCGCTTTCGGTGCTGGTCGTCGACGACGACCTGCTCGTTCTCGACAGCGTCGCGGCGATGCTCGACGATTTTGGCCACGCCGTGATCGAGGCGCGCTCCGGCGAGGAGGCCGTTCAGCTACTGCGCCGAACGCCGAAGATCGACATCGTGGTGACCGACTACGCGATGCCGGGAATGAACGGGCTGCAGCTCGCCGAAGCCGTGGCCGCCGAGCATCCCGGCACGCCCGTGGTGCTCTGCACGGGCTATGCGGAGCTACTCGGCAGCGCGCAGCCGCATCTGCCGCGCATTTCCAAGCCGTTCGACCAGGCAGCGCTCGCCGCCGTAATCGATCAAGTGATGCGCGCGCAGACCGATGCACATGCGGTTGTGACGTTGCGCCCGAAGCGTGCCTGACGGCCGAGGGCCTCGGGCGCCCTGTTACCGTACCGCGCATTCGACGCGATCGCGGTCGCCTCGCCGCCGCCGATGCAGACCGCGGTAACGCCGCGCTAGGCGTTGCGCGCTTCCAGCGTGTACAGCAACGTCACGATCAGCCCGCCTTGCGCGGCAAGGGCCACGAGGTCGGTCAGCTAAGCTTGTCAGCTAAACAGGACAACCATACTGCCATGTCGGTCCGGCAGGGCAGAACTGGGGGATGCGCCGATACGGGATTAAAGGTCTTCCGCCACACTTTTTTCCGTGAAGCGCGGGCGAGGCCCCTTTTACGGTCGATTTCCGCATCAAAAGGATTAATACCAATGATATCCGTCCATGCACCAATCGGCTTCACGGGTCCCAATGGGTGATGCGATCACCCGGCAGGAAGAGCGGCCCCAAACTGAGCTTCGGTGAACGCAGGCCCCCGTCCGAGCCACTCCGGAGCAGCCTCCGTCACCCGGGGGAAGCTTTTCTGCGCGCACTTCGCAAATGCCGCGACGAAAATATCGCTATTGAGGGAGAGATGACTTGATGAGGATCGGCGCGTCGGAGGGAACGAGTGCGATGCCCTCGGTGCCGACAGCGCCGCGGCGGGCGGCAATGGCGACTTGTGTGCGGTTGGATACGCCCAGCTTGCGCATGATCTCCCGGACGTGGACCTTCACCGTCGTTTCCGTCATTCCGAGCTTGCGGCCGATGACCTTGTTGGGATCGCCCTCGCACAGGCAGACGAGAACGGCGTACTGCCGCTCGGTGAACTCGGGAGCGGGTCGAAGGCCATCGGAGTGATCGCCGTGGTGGATAGAAGGGGCCTTTCCGTCGAAAAGGGAACCTTGCGGTTCGTAAACGACCCCTTCCGGCCCTGTCCTTGATGGTTGATCTTGCGGCTCAAGTTCCGGGGATGTCGACTCCTGAATGAAATCGGATGATCCGGACTCGATCGACGGCCTGCCGCCGAGCGGCCGGCCGGCCATGATCGCGGCAGGTGGAAAATAGGTGCCGCCGTGCAGCACGAAAGAAAGTGCCTGTAACGCCAGGTCGGGGGGCATCGAATTGCTGAAGTAGCCTTGGGCTCCCGAACGGATCGCTGCGATGACCATCGCAGGATTTTCATCGTCGGAGAGGATGACTAGCGCGGCTTCCCGTCGCAGCGTGTGGAATAGCTGCATCTCGGCGAACAGCTCGAGGTGAGAGGCCGCCCCGGAGCTATAGATCAGCATATCGCACCGGCTGCGATCGACCAGCCTGGCATGCGCTTCGCCGGGATCGAGCGAAACCAACTCGACCTGTTCGTTGCTGGCCCAGGAACTCAAGAAGCTCTCGGTTCGAGCTCGTCGAAATGCCATCGAATCTACAATAAAAACGGTCTTTTGTGGTGGGACTGACATAACGCGCCCCCGATTTTTGGCGATGCTATCGATAGTTTCCTTCTGGACCGCGCTGGTTGATATGAATTAGTTCATGATGCATCATAATTGTTCAGAAAAAGTTTACACTCGATAGTAGTAGATGCCAAGAAGGCGCCGTGTGACGAGATGTCGTCAAAGCATCGTCTTTCAGCCACATTTTGACATCCCCCGATTGGAATAGCGGCGTCACGCAACCGTTGCTCCTATATCTTTCGATACGTACATCTGCGGCTGTGATGCGGATTACGATGATGTCCCTCATGGGATGCATATCGGGACAGATGCGATGTTTGTCAGCAAGTTGCCTCCAAAGCCGGATTTCGACCTGCTCGCTGCAGCTGCGCCGGCTTCCGCAGATCGCCGCACTTTCGTTCTCGCCCTGATCGGCAACCTGATCTGCAGCTGGTCGAACAACGAAAGTCTCTTCATCTACGTCCTTATGATTCTGTTGCGGACAGATGAAGCTGCGGCCGCTGTCGTATTCGCTACGCTGAACACGACCAGGGCGAGGCTCGACCTGATCCAGCGGTTGGCGAAGATCAAGATAACCGACAAGGCGCTTGCCCGGAGTCTGGCGGCGCTCATCGAGCGCTTTTCGGAATCCACCCGGGTTCGCAATGAATTGAATCATTGCATGTTCATCTTCGATTCGAAGGGCGCCATCACCCACACCCAGTCGATGCGGTTGATGGAAACAAGGTCGAGCCTGAAGTTCGGTGACATAAAGGCGCTCGACGAAAACCGGCTGCAGGAAATGCTGCAGACGACCCGCGAAATGACGAAGATCAATCGCGAGATCTGGGATCTATTGCCGCGCCTTGAAGCGCATGTCTGCGGCGGAGAGCAGCCGAGCGTGCCGCGCGACGCGGCCTGAACGACAGACGGTCTCGAACGACCTCGACTCGCGCAGCTTCTGATTCTCCGGATGGTTGATATCGCAAGATACGGCGATCCATCCAATGCGTGGATGTTGTTGGCGGAGATGTGTCGGCAAATTGTCAGAGCCGGCATCTGCAATAACGCGAGGTGCCGGCAGTCGGAAGAACCGACGTCAACGAGCACCGCCGCGTATCGAAGACCGCAGACTTAGAAGATCAGCGATCTCGTTCCGCCCGCGATGCTCCAAGCGCAGGAGCATGTCATGAGTAAGCCAAAGCCCAAGTGGGATCCCAAGGATCAGGACCAGGATCAGGACCAGAAGCAAGACCAGTTACAGGCGCAGGCCAATCTCCAGGCTCAGCTTCAGGGCCAAGGACAGGGTCAGGGCCAAGGTCAGGGCCAACTGCAGTTCGCCGTTCAGTCGTTGGATTCGAAGAGCGAGAACGACAACGACAACGACAACAAGAACGAGAATAAGAACGAGAACAAGAATTCGAACGACGTAGACAATAAGCTCGACAACAAGGTCGACAACGACGTCGACAACAAGCTCGACAACAAGGTCGACAACGATATCGACAACAAGATCGACAACAAGGTCGAGAATACCGTCGACAACAAGGTCAACGTCGATGTCGATGTGAAGGTCGATCTCGACGTGAAGGCCGACGGCCTGAGCAGCCCGGTCATCGACCTCACGCATTTCACCACGTCCGATTCCGTCGTGATGCCCGACGTGGTGAACCAGACGCTGTACGGTGGCGGCAACCAGTTCAACATCGATCAGGTCAACAACCTGGTCGATAACGACACCAACAGCTCCTATGCCGTCTATAACGGCGGCGGCTCGTGTTATCCGGGCTCCGGGTTCGACATGGATGCCAAGATCGAAGGCGGCGAGTCCAAGATCGACGGCGCGCATATGGGCGATGCGGCAGGCGCAAGCGCCGGCATTCATTCCAGTGCCGATGCAGTCCTCAACCAGTCTGCTTTCGACCAGAACATCACCCAGGGTGCGAACATCCAGTTCAACAGCATCACCATGCAGGTTGCCGGTCACGACCTGACCGATAGCCACGATACGCTCTAGTTCCGCGTTCGACCCGCGCGGCTTCTGCCGCGCGGGTCATTTCTTCTCAATGATTTTATTTCAGTCGCCGCAGTTGCCGACAACAAGCTGTCCGCGACCCTGACCGTTCACGGCAACAGGGGAAGGATTCCAATGGCGTCAGCAAGCATTACCGAGATTATTTCCCACTTCGCAGGATATCTGCAGATCTTCCAGGACATCGCCCGCGACCGCGTCCAATATGACGACGGTCTCGTGGCCCGTTCTTCGGACGACTACACGACGCTGCGACCGAATTACGATCATCGCTTCGTGCCCGACGATATGGATACTGCGGCGGGTCCGATTCCGGAACCGCTCACGGACGATCCGATACACCTGGTTCGAGGCCGTCCGCTCAAATTGCTCCATGATGTACAGGATCACGATCCCGACTTCTTTCCACCCCTGCCGAAACTGAACGTTCCGCTGCCGTTGCCGGCCGGCGGCGGTGGAGGCGGGCATGCCGACCATCATGTCAGGGTGACGTACCAGGACGGCGGCCAGCAGACCCAGCTTACGGTCCACCAGTACAACTTCATGCATGACGACGACACCAATCTGCCGACGGACGCGCTTGCCGTCGCAGAACCCCTGATCATGCAGGTCAACAGCAGCGCGATGGCCACCATTGAGCAACTGGCGGCCAATGCCAATGCGGAGATTCCCGCCAACTGGCAGATGCCGCAGAACGATGCCGGCGCGAAGGATTTTCTGTCCGCCCACGACGCAGCATGGGCCGACGGCGGCGGCACGCCGGATCAGCATTCGGTGCCGGTCGGCTATTACGTCGATGGCGAGTTGCAGGATCGCCCGACCGAGCCGACGCCGCCGGCCGAGCCGCCGACGCTGCCCGACACCGGGGACGGAATCGGCCAGTGGGCAACGCTGGGCAGCAACTTCAGCGTCAACGCAGCGCTGATTATCGATGTTGGCGAAGGTGTCCGCACCATGGTGGTGATGGGCGATTACTTCAAGACCAATGCCATCTTCCAGACCAATACGATCGTCGACCATGACCAGATCAGCGTATCGGGCGGGCACGGCTCGCCATCGGTGAGCAGCGGAGAGGATGTCGCGACCAACATTGCCGACTTCGTCCGGGATCCCAGCATCTACACCGGCTTCGCGGCGACGGTGGCCGGCCCGCACTGGAGCATCGATGTGGTGGACGGCGACTACTACAGCGTTCATGCGGTGGCTCAGGTCAATTACCTCTCCGACAACGACGTCGCAACGCAGGTCAGCAGCAGCACCCACTACAATCTTGTCGGCGGCCATAATGAGCAAGGTAACCTGTCGCTGGTTCTCGATGGCAGCATTCAATACGACCTGATCATCATCAAGGGCGCCTATCACGGGATGAACGTGATCTTTCAGAACAACATCCTGTTGAACGACGACAAGATCGTAATGGCGGCCGACGGCTCCGATCCGTCTCAATCGGTGAGTTCAGGCTCCAACAGCCTGTTGAACGAGGCGGCCATTGAAAATTTCGGCGGCGACACCTTTGATACGCTGCCGCCGAACCTCGCGCTGATCGAGAGCCTGCTGGCCTCCGGCATGACGTCGATCGATCCCGCGCTGGGCAGCGCCCTGGTCGGCAATGGCGGCGTCCTCAAGGTGCTCTACATCACGGGAGACTATTACGACATTAATGCGGTCTGGCAGACCAACGTCACGTCCGACGTCAATGTGATGTATCAACTGCAAAACCAGCCGGCGCAGGATCTGATGGCGCTTGATCCCGATGGCGTCGTGACGCAATCGGTCACATCAGGCGGCAACCAGCTCACCAACGATGCTGCGATCGTCGACGTCAATCCCGATGCCACCTACGTCGCGGGGCAGATCTACACTGATTCCATTCTGGTCCAGGCCGACCTGATGCCGGGGGAGGCCGATCAAGCGCTCAAGGGCGACACCAACACGCTGGTGACCGAACTTGTTGCCTTCGTTGACGACCATCCGCAGGAGACGGCGGCCCCACCTCCGGCAGCGATTACCAGTGCGGCTCAGGCGGACCCGATGGCGGCCATGTTGCATTAGCGGACGGGATTTTTGTTTTTTGATTGCAGGTGCAGGAGAGTATTCACATGTGGGGCTGGGATGATCGGGCAGGCGCCGGGAGCTGGCGCCTGACTCAGCTTGACGAAGCAACGGCGAGTTCGGCCAAGATAATTCCGCTTCGTCCGTGGTTCGATCCGACACATTCTCGCACGGAAGATCTGCCGGGAAGACTAGCCGGGGCGAATGTCGGTTTTGCCGAAGCAAAAGCCGCACCCCGGAACATCGGCCCGGCATCGGCCGATCCGTCGACGCGGAAACAAGGTCAGTCCGAGACCAAGCCGGCGCCGGCGCCAGAAGCCAAAGTCGAAGCCAAAGTCGAAGCCAAGACAGAAGCCAAGACAGAAGCCAAGACAGAGGCCAAGACGCCTCCGGGATCGACTGTCGTGATCGAGCAGGCGACGCCGGCTCCTCCGCTTCGCAGCAATGGTGACAAAGACGGTGGCGGATCCTCGGGTGGCAGCGGCGGGGGAGGTGGCGGTGGTGGCAAGCCGCCACTGCATCGGCGTTTCAGCGACAAGGAATTCAGAGACGTGCTTGGCGGCGGTCTCGCGAATGCCCGCCGCAATCTGGTGACCGTGGGCATCTTCTCGGTTGCGGTCAATCTGCTGGTGCTCGCCATCCCGATTTATCTTTTCAACATGTCCGACCGCGTGCTGACCAGCCGCAGCACGGACACGCTGGTGATGCTGACCATCATTGTGATCATCGCGATCGGAGCACATGTGCTGATGGACATGATGCGCCGTCTGATCCTGATGCGGGTTGCGGTCGAAACCGAGGCACGGTTGGGTGGACCCGTCCTGAGTGCTGCCGCGAAGGCAGCGCAGAGCGGCTCCAGCCGCGAATTCCAGACCCTGGCCGACCTTCAGCACTTGCGTGCCTTCATCACCGGCCCGGTACTATTGACGATGTTCGATACGCCGGTGGCGCCGGTCTACTTCGCGGTGGTCTTCCTGATCCATCCTCATCTCGGGCTCATCGTATTGGGCTCCGGCGTCGCGCTCGTCCTCGTGGCGTTGGCTAACCAGCGGGTCACCGCGGTGCCGTTCAACCAAGCCAACAGTTATGGAGCCAGGGCGAATCTCACGGCGGAATCCATGGCCCGCAATGCCCAGGTCATCAACGCGATGGGCATGATCCCGGAAGGCGTCCAGGTATGGGGCCGCGAGACCGTGGAGTCCTTGAAGGCGCAGGTGATCGGACACGATCGCAACATCCTGATGACGGGGTTGTCCAAGTTCCTGCGGCTGTGCACCCAGATCGCCATTTTGGGCTGGGGCGCATGGTTGGCGCTGGAGAGCCAAATGACCAGCGGCATGGTGATCGCGGCCTCGATTGTCGCCAGCCGCGCGTTAGCGCCGCTGGAAGGCACGATCGAGGGTTGGCGCAACTTCGTGCAGGCGCGTTCGGCCTATCTCCGCGTCAAGGGGCTGCTCTTGAATTCACCGCTCAACCTGGAGCGGCTCCGCCTGCCGCGTCCTGCCGGCTATCTCAACGTCGAGCGTATTCTCTATGTGCCGCCGCCGAACAAGAAAGTGATCCTGAACGGCATCAGCTTTCAACTGCAGCCCGGCGAATCGCTTGCGATTGTCGGAGACTCCGGCACCGGCAAGACCATGCTGGCGCGGATGCTGGTGGGATCCATCATCCCGACGGCAGGCAGCGTGAGGCTTGACATGATGGATCTGCGCAACTGGGATCCACGCCAGTTCGGCGAGAGCGTCGGCTATCTGCCGCAGGACGTGCAACTGTTCCCAGCCAGCATCAAAGCCAATATCGGCCGCATGCGCGACGACGCCCGCGACGAGGATGTATTCGACGCCGCCGAGGCTGCCGACGTGCACGAGATGATCTCCAGCTTTGCCCAGGGCTATGAAACGATCGTTGGAATGGACGGCAGCCCGCTATCGGGAGGCCAGCGACAGCGGATCGGGTTAGCGCGGGCCTTCTTCGGCAACCCGCGCTTGATCGTGCTGGACGAGCCGAACTCCAATCTCGACGCCAATGGCGAACGGGCGCTCGCCAAGGCACTGCTGCGCGCCAAGGAGAAACAGATCACGGTGGTGACGATCACCCAGCGCGCAGCGCTGCTGGTGAGCGTAGACAAGATCATGATCATGCATCAGGGCTCGGTGCAGGCGTTCGGCACCCGCGACGAGATCCTTCCGATGATCACCGGGCGCAAGCCGAACAACATCTCGCCCGGCCCAGGGGGCGCCCCGCCTTCCTTGAACTAGGGGCGGCCATGTGAAAGCAACGAGGTCAAGCGATGGCCAAGAGGAAAATTGCAGCCCGCCCCGCCGAAGCAGAAGGCACGTGGTACGAATCGCTGCCGCGCTCGACCAGGCTGCCGACCGTCGCCGGCGCGCTGATTATGGCCGTCGTGCTGATGGGATTCGGCGTCTGGGGCAACATGGCGCCGATCGCCGGCGCCGTGGTCGCCTCCGGCGTGTTTGTGGTGACCGGACAGAACAAGATCATCCAGCATCTCGAAGGCGGAATGATCCGCGAGATCTACGTGCGCGAAGGCGATAAGGTGGAAGCCGGGCAGATATTGCTCGAGCTTGACGATACCGCGGCGCGTGCGGAGTTGCAGCGGCTGTTCCTGCGGCGCATTCGCCTGACCTCAATCGACGCCAGGCTGCAGGCCGAGACGAAGGAGGAGTCCGATGTCACGTTGCCGGCCGAAGTCGTCAAATGGATGGACAGCTCGCCCGAGGTGAGGGAAATCGTCGAAAGCCAGCAAATGACGTTCGCTGCGCGCCGCAACAATCTAAACAGCGACATCAAGAGCATCCAGGAGAGCATCAACGCCCTCGATGAGCGAATCCGGGGATCGCACGTGCAACTCGACGCGGTCCGGCGCCAGATCGTCTTGCTCGATGAGGAGATCGTAACCAAGGACAAGCTCGTGCAGCAGGGACTGGTGCGCAAGCCGGAACTGATGGTGCTGCAGCGGCAGAAGGCCAATCTGGAAGGCGAGGTCGGCCGCATCCTCGGCGACATCGGCGATGCCAAGGAACGCATCGCCCGAGCGGTGGAGCAGATCAATGGTGTGCGCAAGACCGCTATCAAGACCGCCGTGGAGCAGATGCACGAGGTCCGCGGCGAGCTGGCCGACGTACGAGAGCGGATGCTGAGCGCAAAGGGCGTGCTCGACCGGGTCCGCGTCGCGGCGCCGGTGAGCGGCGTGGTGGTGAAGCTTCGCTACCATACGAAGGGCGGCGTGGTTGAGGCGGGCAAGAACATCATGGAGCTGCTGCCGCTGAAGGACGAGCTCATCATCGAGGCAAGGTTGCGGCCGCAGGATATCGACAATGTCAAGCACGGTCAGACGGCGATGGTGCGGCTCACGGCGCTGAACCAGCGCATCACGCCGATGTTGTCCGGTGATGTCATCTATTTGTCCGCAGACACGCTTGCAGATGAGAAGAAGTCGCAGCAGGTCGGGCCTACTGACATCTATATCGTGCGCGTCAAGCTCAACAGCGAGGAGAGCAGGAACATTCCCGACTTCAGTCCGACGCCGGGTATGCCGGCCGAAGTCTATATCAAGACGGCGGAACGGACATTCCTGCAATACCTCGTCAGGCCGATCCACGACAGCATGATGCGCGCATTCAGGGAGCGTTAGGCCGATCCGTCAACCCGCAGACTTGGAAAGGTGACCGACGTGCATATCGACATCATCGAAAACTTGCCGCAGCTCGCCAGGCTCGAGGATGACTGGAACGCCGTCTACGATGCGGATGACGACGCCCAGATATTCCTGTCATGGAAATGGCTGAGCGGCTGGCTGTCCAGCATCCCGGGACCCTGGTTTATCCTGGCGGCGAAAGAGCGCGACGCTGCCGAGCTGCCTTACGTCGCTTTCTTTCCGCTGCGGCTGCAAACCACGTTCGAGAAGTCCGAAGTCCTCGGCAATCTCCGGATGGCGGGAAGTTTTGCCGCCGATTATACCGGCATCGTCTGCCGGCCGGAGGCGGACAACAGGGCTATTCCGGCCTTTGCCCGCGCCATTAAACAGATGAATTGGGCGCGATTCCATCTCGATAATATCAGGACGTCTGAGCGGCGCTGGCGGCTGCTGACGGCCTGCTTTCCGAAGGCAGGATTCCATTCGACGACCGTCAATAAGGTTATCAAGATCGACAACATCGATAACAGTCGCTGCCCCTATGTCACGCTTCCAAAGGACTGGAATGGCTATCTGGACCAGCTCAGCGCGAATACGCGGCAGAAAACTCGACGTCTGCTGAAGCAGGTCGAAGCGTCGAGCGAGTACCACATGACTGTTGCTACGCCCGAGACGTTCGAGCGGGATCTCGAGACCTTGCTCGGGTTTTGGGAGACCAAGTGGCGTCCGCGCAAGGGAGATCGGACCGACAGCCTGGTCCGATCCAACCGCAGCATGCTGACACGCAGCTTCCAAGCCGGTCTGGTGTATCTGCCGACCTTCTGGCATGGCGACCGGGCGGTCGCGGCGCTGGCCACGCTGATGGAGCCGCGCAAGCGGACATTCTCGTTCTACATGACCGGGCGCGACGAAACGTTCGAGGGGCCGCCGGCCGGCGTGCTGCTGCATGCCTACAGCATTCGTGACGCCATCGGGCGGGGGTTTGTCGAATACGATTTCCTACGCGGCGACGAACCATACAAATATTCGTTCGGCTGCAACGAGCGGAGGATATACTCCATCCTTCTTGAGACCCGGACCGGCAGAAATCTCGGCGGCCGGATCGACCCCCGCTGCATCTCCGATCTGCTCGCGCAGGCGACCGAACTTCACCGCAAGGGAAGGGTTGGCGATGCGGAAGTCGGCTACCGGCGAATTCTGGAGGTTCAGCCGAAGCACGCCGATGCGCTGCACCGGCTCGGCCAGTTGCTGGCGGCGAAACCTGATCTGGCCGGTGCCAAGCGGGCGTTCCGCACCTTGACGACGGTGCGCCCCGACGCACCCAAAGCGTGGCAGTGCCTCGGCCAGATCTGCGAACGCCTCGATCAGCATGAAGAGGCGCTGCGCCACCATCTGGAGGTCATGCGGCTCCAGCCGGATTCGCCCGATGCGTTTGTCGCGGCGGCCCGATGCATGGTGAAGCTGGGGCGGATGGCGGAAGTCAATGCCGCGCTCCTGGCCGCCGTCGAACCTGCAAACGGAGCGTCGGTGAGGAAGTGGCGCGATTGGCGGAGCATGCCGGACCGGCAAGCTGCCCGCGAACAGGTGATTTCGGCATAGACTCGCTGTCGGAGTGATCCCGCGTGGGTGGCGCGTGCCGAGGAAAGGAGGGCACGCTCGATGAATCCCGAAAAAACCTTGGGGCCGGGCAGCAGATCGGAAAATGAGTTGCCGGACCAGCCTGCGCTGCCGGGACGTATCCGGATCAGAATGAGCGCGCTCGGCGCGATACGGTGCCCAAACCTGGCCGGGCGGGAAGGGGTCATCATCGGCATCGGCCACTACCGCAGCACGTTCCGCATCATGTTTGACGGATTCAAATCGGCGACGTCGCTGCACAGCACTTACATCGAAACCATTGACGAGGAATGACGCGAATCCGCTCGCACCAACCCATGACGCTCCGGTTCTTAGGTTTTGTGCCGCACAGCGGCGGTCCGACACCTCCAGTTCCCACCTGAGCCGCTCGGTTCCGGGAAGGTGGAACCAAACCTGCTGGCGGAACGTTGCTCCTCGGGCGAGGCACTCTGTGCCCGCTATCTGCTTCTTCGTGTTGCCGAGGTGTCGCCTGCTGCAAAGCTCATCCATCCTCATTCCGGGTAAAACCGTCTGGAGAAGGTGCAAGGCAGGGCGGCTGGCAATCCTCAACGACGCAGCCGCTTATTTCGCCGCTCTGCGCGAAGCCCTGCTGCTTGCCAGGCGGCAGGTCTACATCATCGGCTGGGACATCCACAGCCAGACGCGGTTCGTCGGGCCCTCAGGGCAGGGCGAGGACGGCTACCCGGAAGAGCTCGGCGCCTTTCTCAAGGCGCTGCTGCTGGCCAAACCAGAGCTGCGGATCAATATCCTGATCTGGAATTTCCCAGCGCTCTATGCCGCCGAGCGCGAATGGAATTCCGCCACCAAATTCACCGCGGGCGCATCGGAGCGGCTTCGCTTCTGCTTCGATTCCAGCCTGCCGCTCGGCTCCGCGCAGCACCAGAAGATCGTCGTCATCGACGGCGCGCTCGCCTTCGTTGGCGGGCTCGACCTCACGATCCGGCGCTGGGACACCAGCGCGCACGAGGTTCATGATCCGCTGCGGATCGATCCCGACGGCAAGCCCTATCCGCCGTTTCACGACGTGCAGTGCATGGTGGATGGCGACGCAGCAGCCAGCATAACGCAAATTGCGGAGAGCCGGTGGCGAGCGGCGGGCTGCACGGTCGAGACATCGGCGGCGGTGACAGACGAGCGCTGGCCGGCCTCGGTGCCGGTGCAGTGCCGCGGCATGACGGCCGGGATCGCTCGTACCGAGATTGCAACCGCCAGCACGCCCGGCGTAAACGAGGTCGCGCTGCTGTTCGAGGCTTCGATCAACGCGGCCGACCGTTTCATCTATATCGAGAACCAGTTCACCAGCGCCACCGACATCGCGCGCCTGCTGGCACGGCGGATGGTTGAGGTGCCGCAGCTTCGCGTCCTGATCGTGACGCCAAAACTGCATTCGTCCTGGTTCGAATCGCAGGCGATGCAGAGCGGCCGCGGCGGATTCATTGGCCAGTTCGTGGCCGCCGGCGTCATGGACCGGGTCCGCTTTCTCTATCCGGCGGTGCGGGATGACGAGGCGGATGCTGCTGTCATGGTGCACAGCAAGGTGATGATCGTCGACGACCGTATTCTCCGCGTCGGCTCGGCCAACCTCAACAACCGCTCGATGGGCGCGGACACCGAATGCGATCTCGCCTTCGAGGCAACGTCCGAGACGCAGCAGAAATTTATCGCGCGGCTTCGGCGGCAGCTGATCGGGCATTTCTGCGGCGTCGGTGAACGGGAGATCGAAAGCAACGAGGCCGATCTGTTCGGATATCTCGACCCCCGGGCGGAGGGCGAGGCGGCGAAAGCGCTACGGCCGATCGATCCGGCCGCGACTGCGGGCGGCATGGCGGCCATGGTGCAGCCGGTCGCCGATCCCCGTGAGCCGCTGCATCTCGACCGCGCCGCCACGCGGATGTGGACGCCAAGGACGATTTTGGCGGTAGGCGGTTTGGCCGCGGCGCTCGGCGGCCTTGCGCTGGCCTGGCAGTATACGTCGCTGCATGACTTCACCGATATCGGCTTCGTCTCCTCGGTCATTTCTCAGCCCGCGCGCACGCAGTTCGCGCCGCTGTTTGCGGTCGCCGCCTTTGTCCTCGGCGGGCTGGTCGTGTTTCCGGTGCTGGTGCTGATTGCCGCGACGGCGGCGGCGCTGGGGCCCTGGATGGGGTTCTTCAGCGCCGGCGCCGGCGTGCTGCTTAGCGCGCTTACGTTGTTTGCAATCGGCCGCGCGCTCGGCCAGGCGCGGCTGCAGCGGCTGCTCGGGCGGCGGGCGGGCCGGGTGCAGAGCCGCATCATCGGCAAGGGCGTCGTTGCGGTTGCCATGATCCGGATGGTGCCGATTGCCCCGTTCTCGATCGTGAACGTGGTGGCGGGCGCCAGCAAATTGAGCCTGCGCGATTTCATGCTCGGCACGGTGCTCGGCATGGCGCCGGGCATTGCAGTGATGGCGGCGCTCGGCGCGCAGATCGCCGATCTCGCGCGAAACGCCTCGTGGAGCAACGCATTGCTGCTCGCGCTGGCGATCCTCGCCTGGATCGCGCTGTGCCTCGGCGTGCAGTTCCTGGTCACCTGGTGGGCGGGACGACGCACGTGACGAACACGTTGCGCATCATGACGTGGAACGTGCACGGCATCTTCCACCTCAATCCGAAGTTCGACGTGGAGGGCGTGTGCTCGATCATTCGCCGCTGGTCTCCCGATATCGCGGCGCTGCAGGAGGTCGATTCGCGCGGCAGGACTGACGACCCCTTCGCCCTCCTGGCCAAAGCCATCGCCGGCCATAGCGTCGATGCGCGGACGATCGTCACCGAGGATGGCGACTACGGCCAGGTGCTGCTCAGCCGCTGGCCGTTCGCCGCGCCGCCGCACATTTCCGATGTCTCCTATCAGGAGCGCGAGCCGCGCCGGGCGATCGCCGCGCGCATCCTGGCGGACCAGGGCGAGGTCACCGTGATCGCCACCCATCTTGGCCTGAGCATCCATGAGCGGCACGCCCAGGCGCATGCCTTGGCCGAACTGGTGCAACCGACGCGAACGCTGGTGCTCGGCGATTTCAACGACTGGTTCTGGGTGAAATCGGTGCGCGGCGTGCTGGCGCGGATTTGCCCGGTGCGCACGCGGCTACGGACGTTTCCGTCGCGATTGCCGA
Organism: Bradyrhizobium sp. CB3481; assembly: GCF_029714305.1. Taxonomy (NCBI): domain Bacteria; kingdom Pseudomonadati; phylum Pseudomonadota; class Alphaproteobacteria; order Hyphomicrobiales; family Nitrobacteraceae; genus Bradyrhizobium; species Bradyrhizobium sp. CB3481. The sequence goes on along the minus strand of NZ_CP121647.1, from coordinate 6,373,956 downwards.
TGATGCGGCTCGACCGCGTCTATGCCTCGCGCGATCTCACCATCCGCTCGGCCTGGACCGATCGCAAGGCGTGCGCCTATTCGGACCATCTTCCCGTGATCGCGGATGTCGCGTTTGGGGAATAGCTTCAACTCCTCATCCTGAGAGTCTGTGAATCTATCCAGCTCCGTCATTGCGAGCGCAGCGAAGCAATCCACGTCTCGGCTCGGAGATAGATGGATTGCTTCGCCGCGCTCGCAATGACGTGGATATAGCGGAGCGCGCAATCTCTCCCCTCATCCTGAGGAGCCGCGGAGCGGCGTCTCGAAGGATGAGCCGCGGGCCTCATGGTGAGACGCGCGAAGACGCGCTCCTCACCATGAGGGTTAGATGACGCGGCTCGCTGTATCCTTTTTCAAACAGGCTTGGCAGGGTGTAGCGTCCTTGGGTGGCGCTCGTGCAGGAGCACGGCGAGATCGTGGCGCAGTTCCGGGCGCGCTTTCATCGCGGTTTCGAACAGCGCCTCCTGGATGTCGCGGGGCATGTCGCCCCAGATGGCGATGGCTGCATCGCCGAGCAGCGGTGCGAAGCTTTTGTCATCCGTCATGTGATCCTCCGTCGGCTCTACGTCCGAGTTACGCGAAGGTTCCCGATCGCCCGGATCTCCCACCGCCTCCGGAACCGCGGCCTGCCCAGCGAATTGTTGACGGCATGAATGGATCAAGGCCGTGGTGGGAATCCGCCGTCATCTACCAGATCTATCCGCGGTCCTTTCAGGACAGCGATGACGATGGGATCGGCGACCTCAACGGCATCACCGAACGGCTGCCTTATCTCGTCGATCTCGGCGTCGACGCGATCTGGATCTCACCGATCTTCCGTTCGCCGATGAAGGATTTCGGCTACGACATCGCCGACTATATCGATATCGACCCGATCTTCGGAACGATATCGGATTTCGACCGGCTGGTTGCCGCGGCGCATGCGCGCGGGATCAAGGTGATCCTCGACTTCGTCCCGAACCATTCGTCCGACCAGCATGCGTGGTTCGTCGAAAGTCGCGGCTCGCGAAATAACCCGAAGCGCGACTGGTACATCTGGCGTGATCCGGCTCCTGGCGGCGGTCCGCCGAACAACTGGCTGTCCGAGTTTGGCGGCAGCGCCTGGGAGTTCGATCCCACGACCGCGCAATATTACTACCACGCCTTCCTGAATTCCCAGCCCGACCTGAACTGGCGCAACCCGCAAGTCGTGGAAGCGATGCGCGAGGTGCTGCGCTTCTGGCTGGGCAAGGGCGTCGACGGCTTCCGCGCTGACGTGATCTGGCACCTGATCAAGGATGCGCAGTTTCGCGACAATCCGCTCAACCCGGACTACCACGCAGGTAGGCCGCCGAACGAAGCGCTGGTCCCGCTCTACACCACCGACCTGCCCGAAGTGCATGATGTGATCGCCACGCTGCGCCGGACAATCGATGAGTTTCCCAACCGCCTCTTGATCGGCGAGATCTATCTGCCGGTGGAGCGCCTCGTCGCCTATTACGGCAGGGATCTTGGCGGCGTGCATCTGCCGTTCAACTTTGCGCTGCTCAACGTGCGCTGGGACGCAAGGTGCATCCAGTCGCTGATCGCGGAATATGAGGGCTCGTTGCCGGAGGGTGGCTGGCCGAATTGGGTGCTGGGCAATCACGACCGTCCGCGCATTGCCGGCCGAGTCGGCGCGCGCCAGGCCACGGTCGCGGCCATGCTGCTGCTGACCTTGCGCGGGACGCCGACGATCTATTATGGCGACGAACTCGGCATGCCCCAGGTCGATATTTCCCGCGAGCGCGTGCGGGATCCCTTTGAGCGCAATGTCCCCGGCATCGGCGTCGGCCGCGACGGCTGCCGGACGCCGATGCAATGGGAGGCCGGCGAAAACGCCGGCTTCACCGCGGCCGAGCCATGGCTGCCGCTGGCGAACGATTGGCGATCGAACAACGTAGCTGAATTGCGCGGGGATGCCCGCTCGATCCTCAATCTCTATCGCCGCCTGCTGCGCCTGCGCAAGGAAACGCCTGCGCTGTCGGTCGGTGCTTACAGGCCTTATGCTGTGGACGAGGATCTGCTGGCCTATTACCGCGAGCTCAATGACGAGCGGCTGCTCATCGTCCTCAACCTGACTGACCGCCCGCAGGCGCTGAAGCTGGAAGAGGGGGCGCACGCAAAAATCCTGGTCTCGACCCGGGCGGAGCGCGACGGCGAACGCGTTCCCGGCATCGTCACGATCGTCGGGGACGAGGGACTCGTGATCGATCTGGCGAGCCGATAGGAACCAGCACATCTGGCGGACGTTTGGCCCTCGCTGAGGCGGATTTTTCCGCTTGAACCGAGGGAGCTTAGTCGCACGCGTGAGTGCAAAGGAAAAGTCGACGGCCTGGTGGCAAAGCGCCGTCATCTATGAGATCGCCGCCATCTCGTTTCAGGACAGTAATGGCGACGGCTATGGCGACCTTCCGGGCCTCTTGCAACGGATCGATTATCTCAAATGGCTCGGTGTCGGCGCGGTCTGGCTGACGCCGATCTACAAAAGCCCCGATCAGGACTTCGGCTACGACATCTCAGATTTTTGCGCCGTCGATCCGCGCTGTGGCACGATGCAGGATTTTGAGCGCGTCAGAGACGCGCTGCACGCGGCCGGCATCAGACTCATCCTCGATTTCGTCCCCAATCACACCTCCGACCAGCACGCCTGGTTTCAAGAAAACCGCACGTCGCGAAACAATCGGAAGGCCGATTGGTACGTATGGGCGGAAGCCGGCCCGAACGGCGGACCGCCGAATAACTGGCTCAGCCGGTTCGGCGGCAGCGGCTGGGAATGGTGCGAGGCGCGTCGGCAGTTCTATTATCACTCCTTTCTGACCAGCCAGCCGGACCTGAACTGGCGTAACGCGAAGGTGCGTCAGGCCATGGCCAACGTCATGCGTTTCTGGCTTGACCGCGGCGTCGACGGCTTTCGCGTCGACGCCAGCGCGGTGCTGATCAAGGACGAACTGCTGCGCGACAATCCCAGAGATCCTGAAGCCGACGACAACACGCCCCCGCCGCAAAAATACGCGCCCGTCTTCACCGATGACCGGCCCGAAGCGATGGGCTGCATCGAGTTCATTCGAAGCGTTCTGGACGAGTATGATGAAAGGCTGCTTTGCGGCGAGGTGCAGGGCAAGACCGACCGTATCGGCCATTTCTACGGCAACGACAAGCCGCGCATGCACCTGCCGCTGAACTTCGCGCTGCTCGATACGGAATGGAATGCAATCGCGCTGCAGGCGACAATCGATGCCTATTACAATGCGATCCCGGACGGTGGCTGGCCCGACTTCGTGATCGGTGGCCATGACAAGCACCGGGTGGCGAGCAAGCTCGGCGAAGCGCAATCAAGAATTCTCGCGATTCTCTTGATGACGCTGCGCGGCACGCCGTTTCTGTTTGCCGGCGACGAGTTCGGAGCGGAGCAGGTAAAAATTCCGCCCGACAGGATTCGCGATCCCTTTGAAAAACTGGTGAAGGGGTTCGGCTTGAATCGCGATCCCGAGCGCGCGCCGCTGCGTTGGGACGACACCGGGCAGGGTGGGTTCACGACCGTCGAGCCCTGGCTGCCCCTGGACGAGGATCGTTCGCGCAACATTGAGGCGCAGCGCCGCGAGAAGCGTTCGCTGCTGCATCTCTACCGCGAGGTGATCGCCTTACGGGACCGCGAGCCATGTCTGCTGCACGGCGAGTACCGGCCGCAGCGGGCGCACAACGACATCTTCTGGTTCGCGCGCACCCTGGATAAATCCGAAATCCTGGTCGGTCTCAATCTCTGCGGCGAGCCGCGGCTCTGGGAATGGCAGGGCCGCGGCGTCACGCTGATCTCGACCCATCTCGACCGTGAGCAAGACAAGGTCGAGGGCCCGATGCATCTCCGGCCTAACGAAGGCGTGGTGATCAAGCTGAACCCCTGAGCCGCGGCCGGCCAGTCATCGCCCCCAGCGCAGCACTACCGGATCGAGCTGCCGCGCGATTTCGATCAGCCCGGCGCGCGTCGCCGGGTGGACTTTCTGCAGGGGATGGCGAACCGCTTCCGAGCCGATCACGCCGCCTTCCTGCATCAGGATCTTTGCGGTCTGCAGGCCGCATTGGCGGTTCTCGTAATTGATCAGCGGCAGCCAGCGTGCATAGGCCGCCATCGCCTCAACCCGGCGCCCGGCGAGATAGGGATCGATAATTTGCCTGATGCCGTCAGGATAGCCGCCGCCGGTCATCGCGCCGGTCGCGCCGGCATCGAGATCGGCCATCAGCGTGATCGCTTCCTCGCCGTCCCAGGGACCTTCGATGTTATCGCTGCCGGCCGCGATCAGATCGCGCAGCTTTGCCGCCGCCATCGGCACCTCGATCTTGAAATAGCGGATGTTCGCCATCTCCCGCGCCATGCGCGCGAGCAGGTCGACCGACAGCGGCGTCCCCGCGACCGGCGCATCCTGGATCATGATCGGGATGTCGATGGCGTCGGAGACGGTGCGGTAGAATTCGAAAATCGCCTTTTCGGATACGCGGAACGTCGCGCCATGATAGGGCGGCATGATCATCACCATGGCAGCCCCCGCCTCCTGGGCCTGGCGGCTGCGCTCGGCGCAGATGCGCGAGCCGAAATGCGTCGTCGTCACGATGACAGGCACGCGGCCGGCGACATGGTCGAGCACCGCATGCATCACCTTCTCGCGCTCGGCATCTGTCAGCACGAACTGCTCGGAGAAATTGGCGAGAATGCAGAGGCCGTTGGAGCCCGCGTCGATCATGAAATCGATGCAGCGGCGCTGTCCCTCGAGGTCGAGCTCGCCGCGCTCGTCGAAGATGGTCGGGGCGACGGGGAAGACACCGCGGTGGGGCCGTTTTGCAGTTGTGGTCATTCTTGATGTTCCGTTCGGAGGGGATCAGTGATTGTATGGTTGTCCAACTCGTTCATCAACATGCTAGAAGGCTCGGCGTAACCGGCGGATAAGAAAAAGGGAGGACCGATGGGGGGAGTTCTGGAGGGCGTTCGCGTCCTCGATTTCGGGCGCTATATCGCAGGTCCCTACTGCGCGACCCTGCTGGCGGAATTCGGCGCGGAAGTCATTCGCGTGGAAAAGCGCGACGGCAGCGAAGATCGCTTCGTGGCACCGGTCGGCGAAGGCGGCGAGGGCGCGCTGTTCCTGCAGGTCAACCGCAACAAGAAGAGCATCACGCTCGATCCGATGAAACCGCAAGGGCAGGAAGTGATGCGGCGCCTGGTCGCGACCGCAGACGTCGTCGTCGCCAACCTGCCGCCGCAGACGCTGCGCGCGATGAAGCTCGATTATGAATCGCTCAAAGCGATCAAGCCGGACATCATCCTGACCACGGCGACCGCTTTCGGCAACCCCGGGCCGTGGTCCGACCGCGTCGGCTTCGACGGGGTCGGGCAGGTGATGTCGGGCGCGGTCTACATGACGGGCAAGGGCGATCCGCCCTACCGAGCCGCGGTGAACTGGGTGGATTTCGGCACCGCGCTGCATTGTGCATTCGGCACGCTGGCTGCGCTGATCGAGCGCGGCAAATCCGGCCGCGGCCAGATCGTCGAGGGCGCGCTGCTGGCGACCGCGCTTTCCTTTACCAACGCGACACTGATCGAGCAGGCGGTGATATCGGCCAACCGCGTGCCGACCGGCAATCTCGGCCAGACCGCGGCGCCTGCCGACATCTACCGCACCAGGGACGGCTGGGTGCTGTGCCAGGTCACGGGGCATCCGCTGTTCATCCGCTGGGCAAGGCTGATGGGCGAGGCGGACCGCTGGCTGAGCGATCCGCGTTTCGCCGACGACATCAAGCGCGGCGACAACGGCCCGATCATCAGTGAAAGAATGGCGCGCTGGTGCGCCGAACGCACCACGCAGGAAGCGGTCGACGCGCTTGGTAAAGCGATGATTCCGGCAGGGCCTGTGCTCAGTCCGCAACAGGCACTGGAACATCCGCATATCCGCGCCACCGGCTTCTTGCAGGATGTCGATTATCCAGGCTTGCCAAACCCGGCGCCAGTGGCGCGCGCGGCGGTGCGGCTATCGGAAACCCCAGGCGAGATCGCCAGGCGTCCGCCGACGCTCGGCGAGCATACCGATCGCGTGCTGGCCGATGTCAGCTATGATGCGGACGCGATTGCAGCGCTGCGAAGAGACGGGATCATCTGACGCAGCGCGGCTATGTGACGGGATGAGCGAACTGTAAGCGCGGCGTGCCCATCATCCATCACCGATGACGCTGCTCTAACTCTTACCCTCCCCTGAAGGGCCCTGGAGGGGGAGGGTGAGTCCCTCTGATTGGAGGGGGCGGAAGTTATCTGGCAAACCTCGGGCAAATCATGTCGCGAGAACGCCGCCTCATATTCCGTTGTCATCGCCCGGCTCGACCGGGCGACCCAGTACCCAGAGACGCCAATGATAGAACCGAGAAGCCGCGGCGTGCTGGATCCTCCGCCTGCGCGGAGGATGACAGCGGTGGATGCGGCGACATCTCCCGTCATTGCGAGCCACCCGGTCGGCGCGAAGCGCCGCCGGATGACAGGCTCCGCGAAGCAATCCATCGCGCGGCACGCGGAGACGTGGATCGCTTTGCTGCGCTCGCAAGGACGGCGAGGGGTGGGCTACATCTGAAGCGAGCCTCAATATGCGGGCGTTCACCGCTTCCTTGCAAAAGCTTGAAGTTTAAAATATATGCTGGACCATCCCTCAGGAGGTTCCACCGATGGCCCTGATATCGCGCTCCTGCCATGCGCTCGTCACCGGCGGCGGGCGGGGTATCGGCCGGGCGATTGCCGTGGCGCTGACGAAGGCGGGTGCGACCGTCACCGTGCTCGGCCGCAACCGCGCGACGCTCGATGAAGCGGTTGCATTCGGCGCAGCACAGTTCGTGGCTGTTGCCGATGTCGCCGATCCCGCGTCGGTGACATCAGCGATCGCGGAAGTCGCCGCGCGGCAGCCGATCGACATTCTCATCGCCAATGCCGGCGCGGCGGAATCCGCACCGTTTGGCCGCTCCGACGCGGCCCTGTTCCAGCGGATGATGGACGTCAACTTCATGGGCGTGGTGCATGCCGCGCAGGCCGTGTTGCCCGGTATGCTGGAGCGCGGAAATGGCCGCATCATCGCCGTCGCCTCTACTGCGGGCCTGAAGGGCTATGCCTATGTCTCGGCCTACAGCGCCGCCAAGCATGCGGTGATCGGCCTCGTCCGCTCGCTGGCGCTGGAGACAGCCAAGAGCGGCGTCACCGTCAACGCCGTCTGTCCCGGCTTCACCGAGACCGATCTGCTGGAAGGCTCGATCGAGAACATTATCAAGAAGACCGGCCGCAGCCGCGAGCAGGCGATCGCGGAACTTGCCAAGCACAATCCGCAAGGGCGCCTGATTGCGCCATCGGAAGTGGCTGATGCCGTACTCTGGCTGTGCGGCGAGGGTGCTGCCGCCATTACCGGGCAGGCCATTGCGGTCGCCGGCGGCGAGGTCTGAGCGGCCAACGACAACATCCAATTCAGGGAGAGACCCATGAGCAAGCCCGCCAATCCCGTCACACTGCCGCTGGCAGATTACTCGCCAAAGCATTTCCTGCTGGCCGTGGTCGACCGCGTCGCCACCGTCACGCTCAACCGCCCCGAGCGGAAAAATCCGCTGACCTTCGAAAGCTATCGCGAACTCACCGATTTCTTCCGCGCCTGCGCGATGGATGATGAAGTCAAGACCATCGTCGTGACCGGCGCGGGCGGCAACTTCTCCTCCGGCGGCGACGTGTTCGAAATCATCGGCCCCTTGATCCAGATGGACACCAAGGGCCTCACCGCCTTCACCCGCATGACCGGCGATCTCGTCAAGGCGATGCGGGCCTGTCCGCAACCGATCGTTGCCGCCGTTGAAGGCATCTGCGCCGGCGCCGGGGCGATCATCGCGATGGCCGCAGATATCCGTCTCGCCGCGTCAGGCGCCAAGGTCGCGTTCCTGTTCAACAAGGTCGGGCTCGCCGGCTGCGACATGGGCGCCTGCGCGATCCTGCCGCGCATCATCGGCCAGTCGCGCGCCTCGGAACTGCTCTATACCGGCCGTTTCATGACCGCGGAGGAGGGAGAGAAGTGGGGCTTCTTCTCCAGGATCGTCACGCCGGAACAGGTGCTGCCGCAGGCGCAGCTTCTGGGCAAGCAGATATCGGAAGGTCCGACGTTCGCCAACACCATGACCAAGCGGATGCTGGCGATGGAATGGGCGATGTCGGTGGAGGAGGCGATCGAGGCCGAAGCGGTCGCCCAGGCGCTCTGCATGACCACGGAGGATTTTGGACGCGCATTCGAGGCGTTCTCGAACAAGCGGACCCCGGTGTTCGAAGGGAATTGAGGCCCATCTATCCCCTCATGGTGAGGAGCCGCCTTGGCGGCGTCTCGAACCATGGAGGCCCTGATCTTGCCCGCGGCCCATCCTTCGAGACGCGGCCAAGAGGCCGCTCCTCAGGATGAGGGAAGGTGCGGCAACGGGGCTTGCCCAAAAATTGTTTTAGGCTTAAAGTAATTTCTGGACTAGCCCGAAAGCCTGTCTCGGAGGCGAGAGATGAAGATCGCGATTATCGGCGGCGGACCGGCCGGTCTCTACGCCGCGATCCTCTTGAAGAAGCAGCGGCCGCAGGCCGAGATCACCGTCTATGAGCGCAACCGCGCCGACGACACGTTCGGCTTCGGCGTGGTGTTCTCCGACGCGACCCTCGACAATTTCGAGAAATACGATCCGCCGAGCTATCGCCGTATCACGCAGGAATTCGCCTATTGGGACGACATCGCCGTGCATTTCCGCGGCACGGTGCATCGCGTCGGCGGCAACGGTTTTTGCGGCTGCTCGCGCCGCACGCTACTCCTGATCCTGCAGGAGCGCGCCAGCGAACTCGGCGTCACGCTAAAGTTCGAAACCGATATCGACGACGAAGAACGTTTTGCCGATGCCGACCTCATCGTGCTGGCCGACGGCATCAACAGCCGCTTCCGCGACAAATACATCGACCATTTCCAGCCGCAGATCGACCTGCGCTCCAACAAGTTCGCCTGGATGGGCTCGACCAAACCGCTCGACGCCTTCACCTTCATCTTCCAGGAGACCGAGTGGGGCCCGTTCATCGCGCATGCCTATCAGTATGAGGCGGGTCGCTCGACCTGGATCTTTGAGACCGATGCCGAGACGTTCCAGCGCGCCGGACTCGAAGGGCTGGACGAACAGCAATCCGCCGACCGCATGGCCGAAATCTTCGGCTGGTTCCTCGACGGCCATCCGCTGCTGATCAACCGCTCGATGTGGCGCAATTTCCCGATGATCCGCAGCCAGCGCTGGATCAAGGATAACATGGTGCTGCTCGGCGACGCCAAGGCGACCGCGCATTTCTCGATCGGATCCGGCACCAAGCTCGCGATGGAAGACGCGATTGCTCTCGCGGACGCGATGGCCGCGGCGCCTTCGGTCGATGCCGCCTTGCAGACCTACGAGCACGGCCGGCGCGAGGAGGTCGAGAAGACCCAGCACGCCGCCGACGTGTCGCTGGTCTGGTTTGAGCATGTCGACCGCTTCTGGGATTTCGATCCAGTACAATTTGCGTTCGGCGTCATGACCCGTGCCAAGGCCATCACCTACGAGAATCTGATGCTGCGCGCGCCGGAGTTCGTCCGCGAGGTCGACCAGACCTTTGCGAAGCAGGTGCGCGCCAAAGGGTTCGACGTCGATGTCGACAAGCCAGTGGCACCAATGTTCCAGCCGCTGAAGCTGCGCGAGATGGAGATCAAGAATCGCGCAGTCGTCTCGCCGATGTGCATGTATTCGGCGAAGGAAGGCGTGCCGACCGATTTCCACCTGGTGCATTACGGCTCCCGCGCGATCGGCGGCGCCGGCCTGCTCTTCACCGAGATGACCTGCGTCGGCCGCGATGCCCGCATCACGCCGGGCTGTACTGGCTTGTGGAACGACGAGCAGCAGGCGGCCTGGACCCGCATCGTTGATTTCGTCCACGCCAATTCGGCCGCCAAAATCTGCCTGCAGCTTGGCCACGCCGGGCGCAAGGGCGCGACCAAGCTGATGTGGGAGGGCATGGACCGGCCGCTGGCGCAGGGCGGTTGGGACACGATCTCGGCGTCGCCGTTGCCTTATTTCCCGGACAGCCAGGTGCCGCGCGAGATGGACCGTGCTGCGATGGACAGGGTCAAGGCGGAGTTCGTGGCGGCGGCCTTGCGCGGCGAGGCCTGCGGCTTCGACATGCTGGAACTGCACTGCGCCCATGGCTATCTGCTGGCGAGCTTCATCTCGCCGCTGACGAATACGCGCACCGACGAATATGGCGGTACGCTCGAGAACCGGCTGCGCTATCCGCTCGAAGTATTCGCCGCAATGCGCGCGGCGTGGCCGGCGCATAAGCCGATGTCGGTGCGCATCTCCGCGACCGACTGGGCCGTCGGCGGCGTCACCGGCGACGATGCGGTGGCGATCGCGCGCGCCTTTGCCGAAGCCGGCGTCGATCTGGTCGACGTCTCCACCGGCCAGACCGTGCGCGACGCACAGCCGATCTATGGCCGCATGTTCCAGACGCCGTTCTCCGACCAGGTCCGCAACGAGGCCCGGGTCGCCACCATGTGCGTCGGGAACATCACTACCGCAGATCAGGTCAACACCATCCTGGCCGCCGGCCGCGCCGATCTCGTCGCCCTGGCACGGCCGCATCTGGTCGATCCGTCCTTCACGATGCGCGCCGCCGCCTGGTACGGCGCCGATATCGCCTGTCCGCCGCAATATCTGCCCGGTAAGGAGCAGATCTTCCGCAACAGCGTGCGCGATCGGCAGGATTTTGAAGACCTCAAAATTAAGGGTAAGCCGAAGACCCGCGCTGAGCTGAAAGCCGAGGCGACAAAGCCGCTTGCAGCCGAATAGGCCGGATGGCACCCTCTGGCTCGATCTCTCCCTCTCCCCGCCCTTCGCGGGGAGAGGGCAGGGGTGAGGGGCTCTCTCAACGGGCGAGATTGCCGTGAGTGCGGTACCCCCTCACCCGGATCGCACCGGACGATGCTTCGCATCGCTCGTGGCGATCCGACCTCTCCCCGCAAGCGGGGAGAGGTGAAGGAGAGCTGGGACGAGAGTGGAGTAAAGCGCATGAAAGCGATCATCGTCGGGGGCGGCATCGGGGGCCTTACCACTGCGCTGATGTTGCGTGCACGCGGCATCGATTGCGAATTGTTCGAGCAGGCCGACTCGATCCGCGAGCTCGGCGTCGGCATCAACACGCTGCCGCATGCGATCCGGGAACTGACTGGCCTCGGCCTCTTGGAGCGGCTCGATAATGCCGCGGTTCGTACCGATCAATTATATTATCTGAGCCGCCATGGTCAGGAAGTGTGGCGCGAGCCGCGCGGCCTCGACGCCGGGCATGACGTGCCGCAATTCTCCGTTCATCGCGGCCGCCTGCAAAGCGTGATCCACCGCGCCGTCGAGGAACGGCTCGGTCCTGAGCTGATCCACACCGGCTGCCGGCTCGGCTCCTTCGCGCAGCACGAGGGCGGCGTGATCGCGCATTTCTTCGACCGCACCGGCGCCCATGTCAAAACCGCGCGCGGCGATATCCTGATCGGCGCCGACGGCATTCATTCGCGGGTGCGCGAGATGCTGTTCCCGGACGAGGGGCCGCCGTGCTGGAACGGGCACATGCTGTGGCGCGGCGCGCGCGATTGGCCGGCGTTCCTGACCGGGCGCTCGATGATCGTGGCGGGCGGGCTGAATGCCAAGGTCGTGATCTATCCCATCGCGGAAGGCTCCAGCCCGTCGAGCCGGCTGACCAACTGGGCTGTGATGGTGAAGATCGGCGACGGCAATTCAGAGCCGCCGCGCCGCGAGGACTGGTCGCGGCCCGGCAAGCGCGAGGAGCTGATGCCGCATGTCGAGCGGTTCAAGGTGCCCTATGTCGACGTGCGCAGCCTGATCTCGGCGACCCCGGAATTTTATGAATATCCCTGCTGCGACCGCGATCCCTTGCCGTACTGGACCTGGGGCCGCGTCACGCTGCTCGGCGACGCCGCGCATCCGATGTATCCGGTCGGCTCCAACGGCGCCTCGCAGGCGATCCTCGATGCCCGCGCGCTGGCCGATGAACTCGCGCGATCAGAGCATCCGCGCCAGGCGCTGGTGGCCTATGAGAAGAAGCGGTTGCCGATGACGGCCGAGATCGTGCGCTCCAACCGCCGCGGCGGGCCCGAAGGCGTGATCGACGCCGTCGAGCAACTGGCGCCGGATGGATTCACCGATATCGAGAAGGTGCTGAGCCACGCCCAGCGCGAGGCCATCGTGCGCGGCTATGCCTCGAAGGCCGGGTTCGCGGCGCCGCAGCTCGGGCTGGCGGCGGTGCGCGCATAGCGAGCAGCAATCTCCGTCATGCCCGGGCTTGTCCCGGGCATCCACGCCTTGCGGTGTTGGAAGCAGCAAAGACGTGGATGGCCGGGACAAGCCCGGCCATGACGACCACGTGCGTGCTTCACGCTCCGGGAGGCGGCGGCAGGAAGTGGATGTTGTGCTCGGCCGCCAGCGCTACCACGGCATCCGGCTTCTGCTCCTTCATGTTGTGGATCGCCCAGAACAGATCGTAGAGCCGCCGCGTCGGCGACACCCAGAACAGCGTCTTCGCCGTTCGTCCCGACTTGTTGAAGATGCCGTGCGGCTTGCCCATCGGCAACCGTACCAGATCGCCGGGGGTGGCCTGCGTCTCGGCGCCGTCGAGGAAGAAGTCGAGCTGGCCCTCCAGGATGTAGAGATATTCGTCCTGGTCGGGATGGATGTGCGGCGGCACGAAGGTCTCGGCCGGAAACGTCGCATGCCATGAGAAGGAATGCTCGGTGACGTTCTTCGGCACATAGGTCTGGCCGAGAATGCTCCAGGAAATGCCCTGGATGCCTTCATTGGCGCGGGTGATGCCGGCGATTTCAGTCTTCATTGGCTGTTCCCTTCCCAAGATTATTTCGCGGGGCAATCCTTGGCGTAGCGGTCGCCGTAGTTCGAAAACACCTTCTCGACGATCTCGGTCTGGAATTTTCCGTCCGGACGCTTGGCGACCTTGGTCAGATAGAAGTTCTGGATCGGATAGCCGTTGACGTTGAACTTGAAGTCGCCGCGCAGCGAGATGAACTCGGCCTTCTTCAACGCGGCCGAGACGGCGTCCTTGTTCTTCAAATCGCCCTTCACCGCCTTCACCGCGCTGTCGATCAGCATCGCCGTGTCGTAGCCCTGCATGGCGTAGGTGCCGGGTACGCTGTTGTACGCGGCTTCATAAGCGGCGACGAATTTCTTGCTCTGCGGATTGTCCATATCCGGCGCCCAGTTGGCGCCGCCGAACATGCCGACCGCGGCATCCTGCTGCGCGGGCAGGGTGGATTCATCGACGGTGAAGGCCGACAGCACGGGGATCTTCTCGGCGAGTCCCGCCTGCCTGTATTGCTTGACGAGGCCGACGCCCATGCCGCCGGGCATGAAGGTGAAGAGGGCATCGGGCTTGGAGTTGGCGATCTTGGTCAGCTCGACCTGGAAATCCAGCGTGTTGAGTGGCGTGTAGCTCTCCTCGACGATCTCGCCCTTGTAGTCGAGCTTGAAGCCGGCGGCCGAATCCTTGCCGGCCTGATAGTTCGGCACCAGTACATAGACGCGCTTGTAGCCGCGGTCCTGCGCGACCTTGCCGAGGATCTCGTGCACCTGGTCGTTCTGGTATGAGGTGACGTAGAAGAACGGGTTGCACTCCTTACCGGCATAGCTCGATGGCCCGGCGTTCGGGCTGATCAGGAAGGTCTTGTTATCGGTCACCGGGCGATGAATCGCCTGCAGGATGTTCGAGAAGATCGGCCCGACCACGAAATCGACCTTCTCGCGCTCGAGCAGGCCCTTGGCCTTGGATACGGCGCCGTCCGGTTTGAGTTCGTCGTCGACCACGACGACCTCGACATCCTTGCCGGCCATCTTGCCGCCGAGGTCCTTAACCGCGAGCTGGAAACCGTCGCGGGATTGCTGGCCGAGCACGGCGGCGGGGCCGGACAGTGTCACGATGATGCCGACCTTGATCTTCTCCTGCGCCATGGCAGGAGCTGCGACAGTACCCAGCAAAACGGCAAGTCCGGTCAGCTTGAGTCCGGTCAGCTTCAACGACTGCTTCATGATTATTCCTCCGCTCGGCCCTGGCTGCCGAAACTCATGCCACATCAAGTGCTCGGGGCGCAGCTTATTCTGACGATCGCCGCACCTGCAAGCAGAACGCCTCCATGCAAGCCCTGATGCAAGCCCTGCGCCAATTACTTGAAACTTAAAGAAATCTGGGCAATGATCGCGGCCCCAGCCGGATAAAGACTTTCATGACCCTCGATTCAGAGACCAAGGCCGTCGAACTCCCGGAGCATCATGGCGACGAGCTCAGGCTATGGCTGCGCCTGTTGACCTGCACGACCCTGATCGAGGGTGAAGTGCGCAGCCGCCTGCGCGAGCGGTTCGATGTCACACTGCCGCGGTTCGACCTGATGGCGCAGCTCGACAAGGTTCCCGAGGGCATGACGCTGTCTGATGTCTCCAAGCGGATGATGGTCTCGAACGGCAACGTCACCGGCCTCGTCGAGCGCCTCGTTGAGTCAGGGCATCTCGACCGCCGCACCTCGGAAGTCGATCGCCGCGTCCAGGTGATCCGCCTGACCAAGGCGGGCCGCGCCGAATTCCGCAAGATGGCGGCAGAGCACGAACTATGGATCGCCGACATGTTCGGCGACCTGACGCCGAAGGACGTGCGCGAATTGATGCGATTGCTTGCCAAGACCAAGGCGTCGGCACAGAGGTCGGCGAAAGCGCGCACGGCCTGAGATCGGCGGGCGCTAGTTCATTCCGCGCAGCGTTGCCGACGGCGTTTCGCCGAACTTGGCGCGGTAGGCGCTCGCGGTACGGCTGAGATGCGTAAATCCGAGCTCAAAGGCGATCTCGGTCACGCTGTCGTCAGGAGCGGCGGCGATCAATCGGGCATTGAGCTGCGCCAGGCGGATATCGCGCAGCATTTCCGAGATCGACATTCCAAAGTGCCGGCGGAAGCCGAGCTGCAGCGCGCGGATGCCGACGCCGGCGGTCGCGGCAAGCTGCACGAGATCGAGCGGCTCGTCGGCATGCGCATAGAGGAATTCGCGCGCCCGCTGTATCGACGGCGGCAGCACTTCGGCCCGGCCGGCGAAGCGGTCGATCGCCTCGCTCGCGCTGTGGCGCTGGCCGTGAAGCAGCGCTCCCAGCAGCGCCTCGCGGATGTCAGTCGCTGCGACCGGCGAGAGCGGCTTCCGCGGTCCCAGGCGCTCGGCGATATCAACGAATTCCAGAATCTGCGACTGAAGCGCCTGACCGCCGGCGGAGGAGAGATCGACCGCGGGCTCGAATTCGACGGCGCCCGCCGGCCGGCCCGACAGCGCCGCGGCGCGTTGCTCCAAAAGGCGGCGATCGACCAGCAGAATGATCTGGGCGCAATCGTCTTGCCACATCATTTGTGTTGGCATCGTCGGCGACAACAGCGAGGCGCAGGCCCCGGGGACGGTCGCGATGTCGCGCGAGGCGGTCTTGATCCGCGCCGAGCCGTGCACCGGAATTTGCAACAGGAAGAACCGCTCCAGACAGCCGGGATCGATCGACACCGAGCCGCCATAGGCGACGTAGTTGACGGAGAGCCCGTTGAAAATAGCGCTGTTATGCAGTGCGAAGAATTCAGATGAAGTCCTGCGCTCGGGTGTCAGCCGATGGGGACAGAAGATGCGCCCCACAGCGTCGGCGGCATCATCGACGCTGTCGGTGGCGACGCGGGTGAACGCGGCCAGCCGGGCGGCCGGATCACGCCTGGCAATGCTGACGCCCGTCACCACAAATCCGTTCCTCCGCATTATTTGAAGCCTATAATATCTGCGGGCAGGGTGGATGGAAAGGCAATTTGATGGCCGTGGGTGCCCGATAGGGAGGCAGGCGCTCCGCGGTCATTCCGGGTTCGATGCTTCGCATCGTCCCCGGAAAGACGGTGCCTTTCTGCGCCGCAGCATTCAAAAAACCACCAGCGCGTCAGCCCGGATTCGTTTTCCGGATAGACGGTCGCCTCAACCCGATCCAGCCTGCCCAGACCAATTCGGACATCGCAACCACACCAAAACAGCGACAGAGGAGGGCGATATGGCGGCACTCGAAAAAGGCATCACCAAGAACGGCGCCGGGTATGGCGGCAAGACCTGGAACATCCTGGGTCAGGTCTACTTCCCCAAGGCGGTCACCGATTCCACCTTTGCCTTCGAGACCAACAGCGAGCCCGGCCAGTTCGTGCCCGTGCACGTCCACCCGACCCAGGACGAGTTCATCCTGGTGCAGGAGGGCACGCTCGATCTCAAGCTCGACGGCGTCTGGGTGCAGGCCAAGGCCGGCGACCTCGTCCGGATGCCGCGCGGCATCCCGCATGGCTATTTCAACAAGTCGGACAGGCCGGCGCGGGCGCTGTTCTGGGTATCGCCGATGCAGAAGCTCGAGGCGCTGTTCGACAAGCTCCACAATCTCACCGATCCCGAAGAGGTGGTCCGAATCTCGGCGCAGCACGAGGTGGATTTCCTGCCGCCCGAGGCCAACGAATAGCGCGTTGATTTCATCCTAGCTGGAGACGTCGTCATGGTCAGGCGAAAGAAGGTCTGCGTCATCGGCGCAGGCGTATCCGGACTTGCGGCCGCAAAAGCCTTTGCCGCACGCGGCCATCAGATCACGATCATCGAGCGCAGCGGCGATCTCGGCGGCGTCTGGGAGCCGGCGCGCTCTTATCCCGAAGTGCAGACCCAGAGCCCGAAGGACCTCTACCGCTACACCGACAAGGCGATGCCGGATTCCTATCCGGAATGGCCGAAGGGCCCGCAGGTCCATGCCTATCTCACCGCCTACGCCAAGGATCACGACTTGCTCGGCGCGATGCGCTTCAACAGGACGGTGGTGCGGATGGAGCGGCGTCCCGATTCCGCACCCGGCTGGCGGCTCGAAATGCGCGGGCCGGATGGCGCCACCGGTCTGGAAGATTTCGACTTCGTCGCGGTCTGCACCGGGCAGTTCAACGAGCCGCAGGCGCTCAGCCTGTCCGGCGAGGAGGCCTTCAGGGCGCAGGGCGGGCACATCATGCACTCTTCGAAGTACAACGATCCTGATATCGCCAAGGGCCGCAAAGTCGTCGTGCTCGGCGGCTCGAAGTCGGCGACGGATATTGCCGTCAATGCGGTCAATTCCGGCGCGGCGGAGGTGACGCTGGTCTATCGCGAGCCGGTGTGGCGGATTCCGTATTTCATCGGCGGCCTCGTCAATTTCAAACGCATTCTCTACATCCGCGCCCAGGAGGAGATGTTCAAAAGCTGGAGTATCGGTGCGCTATCGCGGCTAGCGCATGCGGTCGCAAAGCCGTTCGTCTGGGCCAACTGGCGCGGGCTGGAGAGCCTTTTGAAGGTGCAGCTCAAGCTCGGCAAATGCGACATGGTGCCGAAGGAAAGAATCGAGGACGGCGTCAACTGCTCGGTGCCGATCGCTACCCCGGGATTCTTTCCGATGGTCGCCGATGGCCGCATCAAGGCTATCAGAGGCAGCTTCGATCATTACGACGGCAATTCGATCGTGATGACGGGCGGGCAGCGCGTTGAGGCCGACGTCGCGGTGCTTGCGATCGGCTACAAGCTCGGCGTGCCGTTCCTGCCGCAGGCGTATCGTGACAAGCTTGTCGATCCCGACGGGCAGTACCGGCTCTATCGTCTGATCGCCAATCCCGATCTGCCCGAGATGGGGTTCGTCGGTTTCAATTCGAGCTTCTGCACCGTGCTGTGCGCAGACCTCGCGGCGAACTGGCTGGTGCGCTACGCCGATGGCCAGCTCGCCCGTCAGCCGACCGCGAAAGAGATGCGGGACAACATCGAGATGATGCTGCATTTCCGGCGGGTCGAGCGGCCGGCCGCCGGCGTCTATGGCGGCCTGTGTGTCGCGCCCTATCACTTCAAGCACTTCGACGAATTGCTGGCCGATATCGGCGTCAACGGACGGCGGCGCAATCCGCTGGTCGAGAAATTCACCCCGCCCGATGCCGCCGCCTATGGTCGCTTCCTGGCCGCAGCGCCGGATTACCGGGCTGCGGCCTAGGGGCAGGGGCCAAGTTCCACGGCCGGGCGCGTGCTGCCCGGCCGTTCTATTTGTGGGCAGGGCCCAATTCCGCACTTGCGGAAAAATACTTTAAGCTTAAAATGATTGACGAGCCAGCGCTGCCGGGCGTCTTTGATCTCAAGCCTTTCCTTGATGAGGCGATGAAAATGTCAGGTAGAACTCCCATCCGATCTCTTGGCCCCTCCGGCCATGTCGATGATTTCGCGCGGCGCAATCTGCCGCCGTCAGAGCAGTGGCCCGATCTGCTGCTGGACCGTCCGGAGTTCGGGTATCCGGAATATCTCAACGCCGCGGTCGAACTCACCGACCGCATCGTCGAAAAAGGCTGGGGCGACCGGATCGCGCTGATCGGCAACGGCCGCCAGCGCACCTACAAGGAGCTGGCCGACTGGTCGAACCGCCTCGCGCATGCGCTGGTGGAGAATTACGGCGTCAAGCCGGGCAACCGCGTCCTGATCCGCTCCGGCAACAACCCGGCGCTGGTCGCGGCATGGCTCGCCGCCACCAAGGCCGGCGCCGTCGTCGTCAACACCATGCCGATGCTGCGCGCCGGCGAGCTCGGCAAGATCATCGACAAGGCCGAGATAGCGCTGGCGCTGACCGACAGCCGCATCGCCGACGAATTGGTCGCCTGCGCCAAGACCAGCCGCTTCCTCAAGCAGGTCGTGAATTTCGACGGCACGTCGAACCACGATGCCGAGCTCGATCGTGTTGCGCTGAACAAGCCGGTGAAGTTCGACGCCGTGAAGACCGGCCGCGACGACGTCGCGCTGCTCGGGTTCACCTCGGGCACCACAGGCGAGCCCAAGGCGACGATGCATTTCCATCGCGACCTCATGATCATCGCCGATGGTTACGCGAAAGAAGTCCTCAACGTCACCGAGGACGACGTGTTCGTCGGCTCGCCGCCGCTGGCCTTCACCTTCGGGCTCGGCGGCCTGGCGATCTTTCCGTTGCGTTTCGGCGCCACCGCAACGCTTCTGGAAAATGCCTCACCGCCCGAGATGATCAAGATCATCGAGACCTACAAGGCGACGATCTGCTTTACCTCGCCGACCGCCTATCGCGCGATGATGGCGGCGATGGACAACGGGGCTGATCTTTCGTCGCTGCGGATCGCGGTTTCCGCCGGCGAGACTCTGCCGGCGCCGGTGTTCGAGAGCTGGACGAAGAAGACCGGCAAGACCATTCTGGACGGTATCGGCTCGACCGAGCTGCTGCACATCTTCATCACCAACCGCGTCGGCGATGCCGTTGCCGGCGCGACGGGACGCCCGGTCACGGGCTATGAGGCGAAGATCGTCGGCGATGACATGAACGAGTTGCCTGACGGCACCGCGGGCAAGCTAGCGGTGCGCGGCCCGACCGGATGCCGCTATCTGGCGGACGCCAGGCAGGCGAACTATGTGCGCGACGGCTGGAATCTCACGGGCGATACCTTTGTTCGCGACTCGACTGGTCGCCTGTCCTTTGTCGCCCGCTCGGACGACATGATCGTCTCCTCCGGCTACAACATCGCCGGTCCCGAGGTCGAGGCCGCGCTGCTGTCGCATCCCTCTGTTGCCGAGTGCGGCGTGGTCGGCGCGCCTGACGAGGCGCGCGGCATGATCGTCAAGGCCTATGTGGTGCTGGCGGGTGGCGCGCTCGGCGATGCCGCGCTGACGCAGGCGCTGCAGGATCACGTCAAGCAGACCATCGCGCCCTATAAATATCCACGCGCGATCGAATATGTCACGCAACTGCCGAAGACCGAAACCGGCAAGCTGCGGCGCTTTGCGCTCCGCCAGATGGCCGCTTCCGGCCCGACGCCGCCGAGCGTTGCGGCGGAATGATTGGTAACTAATGGAGATTAACCCGTGAACGTCCCCAAGGGCCCCACGCTGAGCGTGGTGCCTCATCCCAAGACCGATGTTTCGTCGGGCCCGCAAGTGCTGCAGCCGAGCGGTTGGCCGATGCCGAAAGGCTACGCCAACGGCATGGCTGCGGACGGCCGCATTATCGTGACGGGCGGCGTGATCGGCTGGGATACCGAGCAACGTCTGGCTCAGGGTTTTGCCGCTCAGGCGCGCCAGACGCTCGCCAACATTTCCGACATTCTGGCCGCCGGCGGCGCCAGGCCCGAGCACCTCGTGCGGCTCACCTGGTATGTCCTGGATATCGAGGAATATCTCGCAAGCCTGAAAGAGCTCGGCCGCGCCTATCGCGAAATCTTTGGCGCACATTATCCGGCGATGGCGCTGGTGCAGGTGGTGCGCCTGGTCGAGAAGGAAGCCCGCGTCGAGATCGAGGCAACGGCAGTGGTGCCGCGCTGATGAAAATAGATTCGACTACGGCCACGAAGAAGGTGTGCTCCCTCTCCCGCTTGCGGGGGAGGGCTGGGGGTGTCTCCGCGAGCGATACTGCCCGAGTGGAGAGAGCCCCCACCCGGCGCTTCGCGCCGACCTCCCCGCAAGCGGGAGAGGTAAAGCGCGTCTGTGGCTAAACTCATCTAACCAAGGATCATTGTGCTCTACAGTTCGGTTCTCAACCTCCAGAGTTCCGGAAAAAGCTCGACCTCGAGCATCTTGCGCAAATAGGAGACGCCAGAGGTGCCGCCGGTGCCGCGCTTCAGGCCGATGATGCGCTCGACCGTCGTGACGTGGTTGAAGCGCCAGCGGCGGAAATAGTCCTCGAAATCGACCAGCTTTTCCGCAAGCTCATAGAGCATCCAATGCTTCGCCGGGGCCGCGTAGACGGTCTTCCAGGCCGCCAGAACCTCGTCATTCGGCGTGCGCTTGACGCGCCAGTCGGTTCGGCGGGCGTCTTCGCCGATGCCAAAGCCGTTGCGCGATAGTAGCAGTAGCGCCTCGTCATAGAGGCCCGGCTCGGCGAGAATTTCCTCGAGCTTTGCGGTGATGTCGGCGCGGTGGGCGTGCGGTCCCAGCAGCGCCAGGTTGCGGTTGCCGGCGAGGAATTCGATCGCGCGGTACTGGTAGGATTGGAAACCCGAGGATTGCCCGAGCTGATCGCGAAACTCGGTATATTCGCTGGGTGTCATGGTCCGCAGCACGTCCCACGCGGTATTGAGTTGCTCGAAGATCCGGGCGACGCGCGACAGCATCTTGAAGGCGGGCTGCAACTGGTCGTGGCGGATCGCTCTTATGGCGGAACGGATTTCGTGGATGGCCAGCTTCATCCAGAGTTCGGAAGTCTGGTGCTGGATGATGAATAAGAGTTCGTCATGCGCATCCGAGAGCGGCTTCTGCGCGTCCAGCAGGCGCTCGAGGTGCAGATAATCGCTGTAGGACATGCGTCCTTCGAACGACATCTGGGCTCCCTCGCGCGAGGGCTCGTCGGGCTTGCCAGTCATGTCACGAGCGCCTTCTTGCGGTATTCCGGGCCATCCCAGCGGCGATGGGCCACGACGTCGGCGATGATGTCGACCGCCGCGCGAACCTCAGCTTCGTCGATATAGAGCGGCGTAAAGCCGAAGCGCATCATATCGGGCGCGCGAAAGTCGCCGATCACGTCGCGCGCGATCAGCGCCTGCATGATCGCATAGCCCTCCGGGTGACGAAACGAAACTTGGCTGCCGCGCCGCGTGCCGTCACGCGGCGAAGCCAGCGTCAGTTCAGGGCAGCGCGCTTCGACTTCGCGGATGAACAGGTCAGAAAGCGCGATCGATGCATGGCGCACGTCGGCCATGCTGACGCCGTCCCAGACGTCGAGGGCAGCATCGAGCGCGGCCATGGCAATGATCGGGGGCGTGCCGACCCGCATGCGCTCGATGCCTGGACCGGCGCGGTAGTCGAGATCGAAGGCAAACGGCGCCTGATGGCCCATCCAGCCGGAAAGCGCCGGCCGCGCCGTATCGGCATGGACAGGCGCGACGTAGATGAAGGCGGGCGCGCCGGGACCGGCGTTGAGATATTTGTAGGTGCAGCCGACCGCGAAATCGGCCTTGGCACTTTCCAATTCCACCGGCAGCGCACCCGCGGAATGCGCCAGATCCCAGATCGTCAATGCGCCGGCGGCATGCGCCTTGCGCGTCAGCGCGCGCATGTCATGTAGGCGGCCGGTACGATAGTCGACCTCCGTCAGCATCAGCACCGCGATCGTCTCGTCGATCGCGGCTTCGACCTCTTCGGGCGCGACCACCTTCAGCTCATAGCCTCGGCCGAGCGATTGGAGCAGGCCGCTGGCTATGTAGAGGTCGGAAGGAAAGTTGCCGGTGTCCGACAGGATCACGCGGCGCGACGGATTGAGTTCGAGCGCCGAGGCCAGCGCCTGGTAGACCTTGATGGACAGCGTATCGCCCACCACCACCGTGCCGTCGGCGGCGCCGATCAGCCGGCCGATGCGGTCGCCGAGATGCCGTGGCTGCGTCATCCATCCGGCGACGTTCCAGCCCTTGATGAGGTGCTTGCCCCATTCCTCCTGTAACATGCGGCCGACACGCTCGGCGGCGGCAACGGGCAGGGGGCCGAGCGAATTGCCGTCCAGATAGATCACGCCATCGGGGATGGCGAACAGGGATTTCGTTCGCGTGAAATCGGTCATGTCGTTCCCTGGTCCGTGCCCGCGCGCAATTATTTGCGCGGATGCCAATTATTTCAAGCTTAAAATTTATGGGCGCAGGGCGCGCTTCTCAGTATAGACTAGCTGTCGGCGGACATCATTCCCAGTCCTGTCCGCCGAAGCGAATGGAAACCGAACCCAAGTGATACCCAAGTGATTTTTCATCAGATTTCCGACTGGAGCGACGCCTATGCGAACGCTCCGAACATTCCAGGCGGCGACCGCTGGCCGGCCGCGTGGGTGCAGCCGGCGCAGGCCTATCGCGATGCGTTGCAAGCCAGCGGCCGCGTGACGCTCGACATCAGCTATGGCGAGCGCGAACGAAACCGCTTCGATCTCTTCACCCCGGAAGGCCGGCCGAAGGGCATGGTCGTCTTCGTCCATGGTGGATTCTGGAAGGCGCTCGACAAGAGTTTTTGGTCGCATCTCGCGCGCGGATCGGTCGAAAACGGCTATGCGGTGGCGATGCCCTCCTACACGTTATGCCCGGACGTGCGCATCGCCGAGATCACGCGCGAAATCGGCGCGGCCATCGCGCGCGCCGCCGCGATGGTCGAGGGCCCACTGTTTCTCACCGGCCATTCCGCCGGCGGCCATCTGGTGACGCGCATGATCTCGGCGACGTCGCCACTCCCGGACAATGTCCGCGCGCGCGTCAGCCACACCGTCTCGATATCAGGCGTCCATGATCTGCGTCCGCTGATGAAGGCCGCGATGAACACGGAGCTGCGCATCGATGCGGCCGAGGCGCTGACAGAAAGCCCCGCATTGCTGGAGCCGATGCACAATGCCCGCGTGACATGCTGGGTAGGCAGCGCCGAGCGCCCGGAATTCGTCCGCCAGAACGCGCTGCTCGCCAACGTCTGGACCGGGCTTGGCGCGACAACCTGCGTGGTCGAAGAACCCGGCCGGCATCATTTCGATGTCATCGACGGGCTCGCCGATCCCGGCCACCAGCTTATCAGGATGTTGTTGTCGCCGTAGCGATTACACTGCCTGAAACGTCTGCACGGCCTGACGTGCACCGAGTGCGTAGAGATTGGTCAGTGCCCCGGTGACGGCGCTGCGCATGCGGGGATCGGCACCCAGCGTGCCGAAGATGGTCTCGACCTCCAGCAGCGCCGGCGCAAGCCGGTCCGCGACCGGGCCCGCGCTCTCGGCAATCGCCTTCAGCTTCGCGGCGAGCGGATCGCGCACGTCGATCGCGCGGGCCTGTTCGTCGGTGCCGGTGACGTAACGCATCCAGCCGGCGACCGCGAGCGCGTGGGTTTCGATCGGCAGCCCCAGCCGCAGCCGGTCCTGCATCGTGGCAAGCAGGCGCTGCGGCAGCTTCTGCGAGCCATCCATCGCGATCTGCCAGGTGCGGTGGTGCAGGGCGGGGTTTGAGAAACGCCGCAGCAGCGACGCGCCATAGGACGCCAGGTCGGTGCCCTCGGGCATCGCGAGCGTCGGCGCCGCGTCCAGCATCACCTGCCGGGCAAACGCCGCAAAGTGCGCATCGGTCATCGTGGCCGCGATGGTCTCATGGCCCGCGAGATAGCCGAGATAGGCCAGCGCCGAGTGGCTGGCGTTGAGCAGCCGCAGCTTCATGTGCTCGAACGGCGTCACGTTGGAAACCAGTTGCACGCCGCCGGCCGCGAAATCCGGCCGCCCGGCCACAAAACGGTCCTCGACGATCCATTGCGTGAACGGCTCGGTGATGACGGGCCATGCGTCGATCATGCCGAGCGCGGAGGACACTGCGGCGCGGTCCGCATCCGTCGTCTCGGGCACGATCCGGTCCACCATCGTCGAAGGGAAGGCGACCTCGGCCTCGATCCATTTGGCTAGGTTGCGCGAGCGCAAACCCGCGAACTGCGTCACGATGCGTCCGACCGTGTGGCCATTGGCGGAGAGGTTGTCGCAGGATAGAACCGTGAAAGGCGGCTCGCCGGCGATCCGCCGGCGCGCGAGTGCGGCAACGAGAAATCCGATCGCCGAGCGTGGCGTGCCGGGATTCTGCAGGTCATGAACGATGTCGGGATGCGCTTCGTCGAGGTCGCCGGTCTGCGGCGTATGGCAATAGCCCTTCTCGGTGACCGTCAGCGAGACGATGCGCGTCGCTGGATTGGCGAGACGCGCAATCAAGTATTCCGGCTTCTCCTTAGCGACTTCGGTGGCGAGGACCGAGCCGATAATGCGGTGATCCGTGCCTTCGCCGGAGCGGACCGCGAGCGTGTAAAGCCCATCCTGCGGCGCGAGCGCGTCGCGCGTGTCCGGACTGCGCAGGCTGGCGCCGACGATTCCCCATTCGGTCGCGCCGCCGGCGATGAGGTCGTCGATCACCACCGCCTGATGCGCCCGATGAAACGCACCGATGCCGAGGTGAACGATACCCGGTGTGACCCGCGAGCGGTCATAGGCCGGCCGGCGAATCTGGCCGGGCAGTTTGTCGAGATTGGACTTGGACAGGCGCAAATCACCGTTTTTCGGGCTGGAAGGCGGGTTTTTTGCCGTTTCGCTTGACATGGCGGACTCAATCCATCAATTTCTGGTCAATTGGTAAGGCCAATGTTCCGGATTTATTGGCCTTGCCCCGACCAAGCAAGAAAAATCGATTCACGGGATCGTCAGGGAGAGCCGAGCGTGCCGCTCGAAGCCGTGGAAGCACGACGCCTTTATCGTCAGGTTGCCGATCAGCTCCGCGCGTTGATCGACAGCGGCGAATATGGCGTGGGCAGCCGTCTCCCGACCGAACGTGACCTTGCCGAACAGCTCAAAGTATCGCGGCCGACCGTGCGCGAGGCCCTGATCGCGCTTGAAGTCGAGGGCAGGGTGCGCATTCGCGTCGGCTCCGGCATTTATGTCTGCGAACCACCGCCCCTTGCGCCAATGCTGCCGGCAGCAAGCGAGATCGAAGGCCCGTTCGAACTGTTGCGCGCCCGCGAATTCCTCGAAGGCGCCATTGCCGAGCAGGCCGCGAAGGTGGCGACGCCCGAAGACATCGCGCGCATCGACGCTTCGCTGGAGGCGATGGCGACCGTGCAACACCCGGGCGAAGCCTCGATGGTTCACGACCGCGCATTCCATGTCGCAGTCGCCGGCTGTCTCGACAACGCCGTGCTGGTGCGCGTCGTCGGCGAATTGTTCGACCAGCGGCTCAATCCCTACTTCGCCAAGTTGGCGCACTATTTCGAGAATCCGCAATCCTGGAATGCCGCCCTGGCAGAGCATCGCGCGATCCGCGATGCCATCGCGGCCCACGATCCGGATAAGGCGCGCGAGGCGATGCGCGAGCATCTGGCGCGCTCGCAGGCCCGCTTCGCGCAAAACTTTGGAACACAGGCTTCAACCGCCCGCCCATCTACGAGGAGCGGCTGAGAGAGGAATTCGAGCGGCTCGGCGAAGTGCCGGGCCGGTTGAGTAACAAAAGCAATTTAGAACAAGGGAAGGAAATTCAAATGTTGAAGAAATTGACGATTGCTTTCGCGGCATCCGCTGCGCTTCTGGCCGCGACCACCTCTAGCATGGCGCAGACCAAGCTGAAATGGGCGCATGTGTACGAAACCTCGGAGCCGTTCCACACCGCCTCGGTCTGGGCCGCCGGCGAAATCAACAAGCGCACCAACGGGCGCTACCAGATCGATGTCTATCCGGCCTCGCAACTCGGCAAGGAAACCGACATCAACCAGGGGCTTTCGCTCGGCTCGGTCGACATGATCATTTCCGGCTCGAGCTTTGCGGCCAAAAGCTTTCCGCCGATCGGCGTGACCTATTATCCCTACACCTTCCGCGACGCCGATCACCTCCTGGCTTATACCAAGAGCGACGTCTTCAAGGAGCTTGCGAAGGGCTATGAGGACAAGACGGGCCACCGCATCCTGGCCGTGACCTATTACGGCGTGCGCCAGACGTCATCGAACAAGCCGATCAAGACCTGCGCCGACATGAAGGGGCTCAAGATCCGCGTGCCTGACGTGCCGGCCTATCTGGCGATGCCGCGCGCCTGCGGCGCCAACACCGCGCCGATCGCCTTTGCGGAAGTCTATCTGGCGCTACAGAACGGCACCGTGGAAGCGCAGGAAAATCCGCTCACCACGATCGAGGCCAAGAAGTTCTACGAGGTGCAGAAACACATCGTGCTGACCGGCCACATCGTCGATCACCTCAACACCGTTGTCTCCGGCGCGCTCTGGAAGAAGCTGTCCGAGGAAGACCGCAAGATCTTCACCGACGTGGCCCAGGAAGCGGCGGCCAAGGCCACCGCGGAAATCAAGACCAACGAAGGCAAGCTGGTCGACTTCTTCAAGCAGAAGGGCCTGACCGTGACCGAGGTCAACAAGGATGAGTTTCGCGACACCGTGCTCAAGAACGTGAGCTTTGAGAGCTTCGACTATCGCAAGGCCGACTGGGAACGCATTCAGGCGGTCAAATAGCAATGAGCTGTCATTCCGGGGTGGCTCGAAGAGCCGAACCCGGAATCTCGAGATTCCGGGTTCGATGCTGACGCATCGCCCCGGAATGACGTGGGAGCCAGGTTGGGGAACAAGCGCATGTCGGCGGTTGAAGTTCACAAGCAAATCACGGCGGACGAGATCGCCCATACGTTCGAGGACGAAGTCCCCAAGGGCGCCGATCTCAGCGGCTATGCGCCCGAGGATTGGCTGGCACTGACGATCTTCTGGATTATGGCGCTGGCCGTGTTCTTGCAGTTCTTCACCCGCTACGTCCTCAACGACAGCTATGCCTGGACCGAGGAGATCGCGACCTATTGCCTGATCGGCGTGGTCTTCATCGGCTCGGCGATGTGCGTGCGGCTGTCGCGGCACATCCAGGTCGATCTCGTGTACCGCTATCTACCGCATGTCGCTGCGCGCGGATTGTCGACCGTCATCGACCTGATCCGGATCGCGTTCTTCGGCTACGCGATCGTGCTGGTCTGGCAGTTCATCCAGATCATCGGCGACGAGCGGATGACCACGATCAAGTTTCAAAAAGGTTTTGTCTACTACGCCGTGCTGCTCGGCTTCGCGCTGATGTTCGCACGCTCGATCCAGATCGCGGTCGAGAACTGGCGGCGGGGCTATTCGATCCTGGAGCGCCCCGGCGCCTTCGACGGAACGGAAGGGTAGGGCGATGCTGCTGCTGCTTGGGGGATTTTTGCTGCTGATGTTGCTCGGCCTGCCGGTCGCGCTTTCCATGGCAGTCTCGTCGCTGGTCTACATTCTCGTGACCGGCATCACGCCCGACGTAACGCTGGCGCAGCGCATGATCGCCGGCGTCGAGAGCTTTCCGCTGCTCGCGGTGCCGTTCTTCATCCTCGCCGGCAACCTCATGAACATCGCCGGCGTCACCGGGCGCATCTACAAGTTCGCGGTCGCGCTTGTGGGCTGGATGCGCGGCGGCCTCGGCCACGTCAATATCGTCGGCTCGGTGATCTTCTCCGGCATGTCCGGTACCGCGATTGCGGATGCCGCAGGCCTCGGCACCATCGAGATCAAGGCGATGAAGGACCACGGCTACTCGACCGAGTTCGCGGTCGGCGTCACCGCGGCCTCCGCCACCCTCGGCCCGATCATCCCGCCGTCGCTGCCGTTTGTGATTTACGGCATGATGGCCAACGTTTCGATCGGTGCGCTGTTTCTCGGCGGCGTGATCCCCGGCGTCGTCATGACGCTGGCGATGATGGCGACCGTCGCCTGGTTTGCGCACCGGCGCGGCTGGGGCAGCGACACGCCGTTCTCCTGGCCGCAGCTCGGTTCGGCCACGCTCGAAATCGTCATCGTGTTCGCATTCCCGCTGGTGGTCTGGCTACTGGTTCTCGCCGGGCTCTCGGTGAACATGGCGGTCGGCATCGGCCTCGTCGCGCTGCTCGCGCTCGACTGGTATTTCGATTTCTCCGCCGTGATGGCGCTGATGGCGCCCGTGATCCTGATCGGCGGCATGACGCTCGGCTGGTTCACGCCGACGGAGGCCGCGGTCGCCGCGGTGATCTGGTCGCTGTTCCTTGGGCTGGTGCGCTACCGCTCGATGACGCTCCAGACGGTGGCGAAGGCGACCTTCGACACCATCGAGACCACGGCCTCCGTGCTGTTCATTGTTACCGCGGCCTCGATCTTTGCCTGGCTGCTGACGGTGTCGCAGGCGGCGCAGACGCTGACGGATGCGATGCTCGGCATCACCCACAACAAATGGGTGTTCCTGCTGCTCGCCAACATCCTGATCCTGTTCGTCGGCTGCTTCATCGACACCATCGCCGCGATCACCATTTTGGTGCCGATCCTGCTGCCGATCGTGCTCAAGCTCGGTATCGATCCGATTCATTTCGGCCTGATCATGACGCTGAACCTGATGATCGGCCTGCTGCATCCGCCGCTCGGCATGGTGCTGTTCGTGCTGGCGCGCGTCGCAAAACTGTCCGTCGAGCGCACGACCATGGCGATCTTGCCCTGGCTCGTGCCGCTGCTCCTGGCGCTCGTCGCCATCACCTACATCCCGGAGCTGACGCTCTGGCTTCCTAAATATATGGGACTCTCCAAATGACCTCGAAAGCTTTGGCTGCAACGCTGTTCGGCCCGGAAGATCTGCGCATGGTCGAGCGGCCGCTCGATCCGCTGGCCGCAGGCATGGTGCGCCTCCGCTTCGGCGCCGGCGGCATCTGCGGTTCTGATATGCATTACTACCGCCACGCCCGCACCGGCGATTTCGTCGTGACCTCGCCGCTGGTGCTCGGCCACGAGATCGCGGGTGAAGTCGTCGAGATCGCGGGCGATGCGCCGGGCGTGAAGGTCGGCGACCGTGTCGCCGTCAATCCGTCGCGCTGGTGCGGCTACTGCAAGCCGTGCCGGGAGAAGCGGCAGAACCTGTGCGAGAACATCTTCTTCATGGGCTCGGCCTCGAAGACCCCGCATATGCAGGGCGGTTTTGCCTCTTATTTCGACGCTATCCCGGCGCAGTGCGTGAAGATTCCGGATCACGTCACCTATCAGGCGGCGGCGCTCGCGGAGCCGCTGGCAGTGTGCCTGCACGCGGTCGCCCGTGCGGGTGACGTCACGGGCAAGCGCGCCGTGCTGTTCGGCGCCGGCCCGATTGGCTTGCTCACCATGCTGGCGGCGAAGCGCGCCGGGATCGCGGAGACCACCGTCGTCGATATCGCCGCCGCGCCGCTGGCATTCGCGACCAAGCTCGGCGCCACTAACGTCGTCGATATCTCCGGCGGCGAGGACGCGCTGAAGGCCGAGGCCGCGGCAAAGCCGTTCGATGTCGCCTTCGAAGTGTCGGGAACAGCGGCCGGCCTTGCCAGCGCCATCGCAACCGTCCGGCGCGGCGGCGTCGTGGTTCAGGTCGGCAACTTACCGGGCGGGCAGATGCCGGTGCCGGCGAATGCGGTCATGGCCAAGGAGATCGACCTGCGCGGCTCGTTCCGCTTCGGCGAGGAATTCTATACCGCCGTCGAGCTGATCGCCGACGGCAGCGTCGACGTGCTGTCGCTGGTCACGGCGCAGCGTCCGCTTGCGGTTGCGCCGGATGCGGTGCGGCTGGCGCTCGACCGCTCGCAGAGCGTCAAGGTCGTGCTGACGGCGTAAGCGTAATTCAGAGTTCAGGAGATCGCCCATGATGCTGCAGGGATGGCGGTGGTACGGGCCCAATGAGCCCGTATCATTAGACGATATCCGCCAGGCCGGTGCGACCGACGTGGTGACGGCGCTGCACCAGGTGCCGATCGGCGAAGCTTGGACGCGCGCCGCGGTCGAAGAGCGCAAGAACCTGATCGAGAATTCGCAGCCGGGTCGCTCGCAGCTCGTATGGTCGGTGGTGGAATCGATCCCGGTGCCTGATGACGTCAAGCGGCTCGGGGGCGGGGCCAGGCGCTCGATCGAGGCCTGGATCGCCAGCATGGAGGCAGTCGCCGCCGCCGGCATCAAGATCATCTGCTACAACTTCATGCCGGTCGTGGACTGGTGCCGCACCGATCTCGAATGGGAGCTGCCAAACGGCGCCAAGGCGATGCGCTTCGACCAGGAGCGGTTCGCGGCGTTCGATCTGCACATTCTTAAGCGACCCGAGGCGCCCGCCGAATATTCCGAGGCCGCGCAGCGTCGCGCCAGGGAAGTGTATTCTCGGATGACGCAGGCCGACATCGATGTTCTCGTCACCAACATCGCCAGCGCGCTGCCGGGCTCCACGACTGATCCGCTGACCATTCCGCAGTTCCGCGACCGCCTGCAGCAATACCGCGGCATCGATTCCAAGGTGCTGCGCCGGCACCTCAGCGAATTCCTCGCGTGCATCGCGCCGGTCGCCGAGCAGCTCGGCGTGACGCTGACGCTGCATCCGGACGATCCGCCGCGTCCGCTGTTCGGTTTGCCGCGCATCGCCTCATCGGAAGAGGATTATCAGGCGCTGTTCGACGCGGTGCCGTCGAAGGCCAACGGCATCTGCTTCTGCACCGGCTCGCTCGGCGTGCGCGCGGAAAACGATCTGCCTGCGATGGCCAAGCGCTTCGCTTCGCGGATCGGTTTCGCCCATCTCCGCGCCACCAAGCGCGAAACCGACGGCCTGTCGTTCTTCGAGTCGGACCATCTCGATGGCGATGTCGACATGATCGCGGTGCTCAAGGCGCTGCTGGCCGAGAACCGCACGCGTTCGCCCGAAAAGCGGATTGTGTTCCGGCCCGATCACGGCCACCGCATGCTCGACGATCTCGCGGCAACCAAGCGCACCAACCCTGGCTATACCGCGATCGGCCGCCTGCGCGGCCTCGCCGAACTACGCGGCGCCATCCGCGCCATCGAGCACGCCGGCTGATTGTTTCTCCGGGGACGGATCCTCGTTGAGATGCTCGTCATGATCGGGCTTGTCCCGGCCGTAACGAAAAGTAGTTAGCGGCGGAGCAGATCCACGACGCTGCGACGGGGTGATCTGCCCCGCCGGATCGACCAGCGCTCAAGGCTGCTTTGCATGGCCTCGGCGAGGGCCGGATGTACAATCAAATTCCTTTCCGGCACGGATGCGATGATCGCATTTCGATCCTGGACACCCGGCTCGTCGATGATCCACGCGCGCAGCCGATCGCCGGCAAGCCGTGCGGCGATGCGATCGGGCACCTGGTCGATGTCGTTGGCGACCAGCACGTTCATGATGATGCGGCCACCGGGCGCCAACCGTGCGCGGATGGCATCGCAGGTCGCGAGGTCGAATTCGGCATCGAAGCAAAAATCCGGACCTCCAACGTCGATCGCGATTGCGTCGTAAAGCTGATCGTCATCGAAGATGAATTTCCGGAAGTCGGAAACCATGAGCGGCAATCCGTCCGGCAGTCCAAAATACCTCTGAGCGATGACGAAGCTGAGCGGATTGTTGTCAACGATGGTCAGCTTCTTGCCGAGCCGCGCCAGCCGGGTGGCGAGATTTCCGCCGCCGCATCCGAGGACCAGAATATTCGTGGCGGAATGCAGGAGTTCGTCCATCAGCTTGACATAGCTGAAGACGCTCTCGCCGTCGGGCGTGGCCTGGCTTTGCCTGATGCCCTCCTCGAAATAGATTCGCGTGCCATCCGCGGAGCACTCGACGATTTCGATTGCGCCGTTCCGGCCCTGATAGCGCCCCAGCAAACGCACCTGCTCACCGTGCATCAAATAGGATGTTTAAGACATCGCTTATCATGTCGTGAATCGCATGCCAATCGTAGGTCGGGCCAGCGCGGGCACTTTATTGATGTACTGAACCTCTATCTTGATGCTTGAAGCCCAAATTCAGATCGGATAATCATCTACTTCGGAACCGGGAGACCGTCCTATGATTACCGGCAATCAACTCAGGGCCGCGCGCGCGCTTCTGAGTATCGATCAGCGGCAAATGGCCGGGCTTGCCGATCTTTCGGTGCCGACCATCCAGCGCATGGAAGCCAGCGATGGCGTGATCCGTGCCAACGTCGATTCCCTGATGAAGCTGGTTTCCGCGCTCGATGGCGCAGGAATAGAGCTGATCAATCCCGGCGCTATGAGCGCCGCGGGAGGGCGAGGGGTACGCCTTCGCGAACATATCGCAAATCCCAAGACAAAGGGCAAGGCCGCGCGCCAGCCGAGGAAGATGCTGGAGCGGGTTCGATAAATTTGCTCATCCCATAGCGCTGCGCGCGTCCGCCTGTTCGAGCAGCGAGAGCAGCCCTCGCAGCATGGCAATCGGGGTGGGCGGACAGCCGGGAATGTGCAGATCGACCGGGACGACCTCGGAGACGCCGCCGACGACGGCATAGCTGCCGGCAAAACATCCTCCGTCCCGTGCGCAATCTCCGACCGCGACCACCCATTTCGGGTTCGGCGTCGCATGATAGGTTCGCTCGAGCGCTTCGCGCATGTTCTTCGTCACCGGGCCCGTCACCATCAGCACGTCGGCGTGACGCGGCGAGGCGACGAACCGCAGGCCGAACCGTTCGACGTCGTAATAGGCGTTGTTGAGCGCGTGAATCTCCAGCTCGCATCCGTTGCAGGATCCGGCATCGATCTCGCGGATTGACAGGCTGCGGCCGAGCCGCCGCCGCGCGGTCCGTTCGACCGCGGCGGCGAGCTCCGCCACAGCATCGTCATCCGGCGATGGCGCCCGCTCGGTGAGGGGTTGGCGAAACACGCTTTCGAACAGCAGCTTGCGCATCGCAGGCGTCCTTACAAATCATGACCCGAATAGGAGCAGTTGAACGACTTGTTGCAGAGCGGAAAGTCAGCAACGATGTTGTTCTCGATCACGGCTTCGAGCAGTGGCCATTGAAACCACGAAGGGTCGCGCATGTGGCATCGCTCGATGAGGCCACTGCGCAGCCGCAGCCAGACCAGAATGTCGCCGCGGAATCCTTCCACGATCGCCATGCCCTCGCGCACCTGTCCGCCAAGCGGGACTTCGTTGCGGGTCGGTCCATCGGGAAGGCGGTTCAGGATCTGCTCAATCAGCGAAAGGCTCTGTTCGACCTCGCGTATTCTGATCCAGACCCTCGCGTTGACGTCACCCTCGTTGAGGACCGGCACGTCGAAACGCAGGCTGTCGTAGGGCGGATAGGTCAGCGCCCGGCGCGCATCGAAGGCGCGGCCCGAGGCGCGGCCGATATAGCCGCCGGCGGCATATTGTAGGGCGAGCGGCGGCTGCAGCGTTCCGGTACCGACGGTACGGTCCTGCAGCGAAGCGGTGTTGTCGTAGAGTTCGACAAGCGCGGGAAAGCGCAGGCGAATATTTTCGAGCGCAGCCCGGATGGTTTCCGGCCCGTCTGTTCCGATGTCGCGGCTGATGCCGCCGGGCACGACGATGCCGCGCATCAGGCGATGACCGAAGGCCGCGCCGGCTGCGCGCAGCACGCTCTCGCGCAATATGCCGCAATGCGCATGCATCAGGGCAAACGACGCATCGTTGCAGATGGCACCGATGTCGCCGAGATGGTTGGAAAGCCGCTCGAGTTCTGCGACCAGCGCGCGCAAGAACACGGCGCGGTCTGGCACCGCAAGATCCAGCGCGATTTCGGCCGCGCGCGAAAACGCGTATGCGTAAGCAACGGTGCTGTCGCCCGACACACGGCCGGCGAGGTGAGCGCCGCGCTCGAGGCTGGCGCCGGCCATCAGGCCCTCGACGCCCTTGTGCACGTATCCCAGCCTTTGTTCCAATCGCACCACGGTCTCGCCGCTGGCGGTAAAGCGGAAATGTCCGGGCTCGATGATACCCGCGTGCACCGGGCCGACCGCAATCTGGTGCAGGCCGTCACCCTCCGCGGCGAGGAAACGGTAGGGCTCGGTCTTGGGCAATGCGTCGATGCGATCTCCAAGCGGGAAGCGTACACCCCACCGGTTGTGATCGAGCCAGGGCCGGAGGTCCGGCGCGCCCTCGGCCGATAGTCCGAACAGATCGTGGATGGTGCGCTCAAGCCGGAGGGCCGGCGGGTGATGCTTGCCGACGGAAGGAAACCGGCGCTCCGGGCATTCGAGGCTGACGACCGCGATGCTAGCGCTCTGTCCTTCCATGATCGCCATATGCACCGTTTCAGGCTCGCCCCAAAGGCCGAGCAGGCTCCAGCGTCCGTGGGCCAACTCGCTCGCCGCAAAGGTCCAGACTGAAGCATCGACCATCACGCGCGGCCACGGGCCGTGGTGGGCGACCTTGCGGCCCTCCAGCGTCAGATCGATCAGCGACGGCATGTCATTTCGTTCCTACCCAAGGAGCTGAGCCACGTGCTGGAACCAGATCACCAACGGGGCGGGAAGATAAATCCCTGCACCCAATACCAGTGCCAGATGCGCATACATCGGAATGTACGAGGCGTCGGCCGAGGCCGTGCTGCCGCGCGGCTCGCCGAACGCGACGCTGGTCAGGCGCAGCGTCAACGCGCCGAAGGCCAGCAGCAGGCCGAACACCAGCGCGATCGCAAGCAATGGCTGCCTTGCAAAGGTCGAGCTCACAACGAGGAACTCGCTCATGAAGATTCCGAGCGGCGGCAGCCCGGCGATCGCGACGACGCCCGCCACCAGCCCCCAGCCAAGCGCGGGATGGGTCACGGTGAGGCCGCGGATCCGCGAGATCCGCTGGGTGCCCTTGATCTGCGAAATGTGGCCGACGGCATAGAAGATGGCCGACTTGGTCAGGCTGTGCATCACCATGTGCAGCAGCCCGGCGAAATTGGCGAGCGGGCCGCCCATGCCGAACGCGAACACGATGATGCCCATGTGCTCGATCGAAGAGTAGGCGAACAGCCGTTTGATGTCGCGCCGCCGGTACAGCATGAACGCGGCGAAGATCAGCGAGACCAGGCCCATCGTCACCATCAACGGACCGGGCGCGATCGAGGCGGGATTGGCCGCCAGTAATATCTTGAAGCGCAGCAGTGCATAGAGCGCGACGTTCAGCAACAGGCCCGACAACACCGCCGATATCGGCGTCGGCCCTTCGGCATGCGCATCCGGCAACCAGGCGTGCAACGGCGCCAGCCCGACCTTGGTGCCGTAGCCGAGAAACAGGAATACGAAGGCGACGTTAAGCAACGCCGCGTCGAAATTCGCCGCACGCTCGACCAGCAGCGTCCACACCATGCCGTCGTGACCTTCGCCCATCACCGGGCGGGCCGCCATATAGACCAGGATGGTGCCGAACAGAGCGAGCGCAATTCCGACACTGCCCAGAATAAAATACTTCCAGGCGGCTTCGAGCGCTGCATGGGTCCGGTAGATGCCGACCATCAGCACCGTGGTCAGCGTCGCCAGTTCGACCGCCACCCACATCAGGCCGATATTGTTCGATACGAACGCCAGGTTCATGCCGAACATCATGGTCTGATACATGGCGTGATAAAAGCGCAGGTATGCCGGCGTCAGCCGGCCGGCTTCGAGCTCATGCGCGATATAGCTGGCGCTGAAGATGCTGGTGGTGAATCCCACGAAACTATTGAGCACGATGAAGACGATGTTCAGATCGTCGATCAGCACGTATGGTCCGGCGGCAGGCCGCTCGATGACGAACAACGAGAGCGCAGACAGCAATGTCGCGAGGCTCGCCACGACGTTCAGCCGCGCCGTCAGCCGGTAGCCGGGCAGGGCGGCGAGCAGCGCCGCTGAACAGATCGGAATCACGAGGACCGCCGTGACCGGATCGAAGAAGGCAAGGGTCATCGGCGTTCGCCCCTGAAATCGTCAAGCGCGGAGACATCCACCGAATCGAAGCGCTCGCGGATTCGGAACAGAAAGATGCCGATCACGATGAACGCGATCAGGATCGAGAACGCGACGCTGATCTCGACGACCAGCGGCATGCCCTTGGCGCCGGTCGCGGCCAGCACCAGGCCGTTTTCCAGCGACATGAACCCGACCACCTGGCTGACCGCATTGCGGCGCGTCACCATGACCAGAAGCCCGAGCAGCACGACCGACAGCGCGAAGGCGAGATCCTCGCGCGCCAGCGGGTCGGCGTCGCTGGTCACCCGCAACATCAGAACCAGCGAGAGCGCCACAAGTCCCATTCCGGCCAGCATGGTCGGGCCGATTCCGACCGCAGATTCGATGTCGCGGTGAATGCCGAGCTGCTTGACGATGCGGTGCAACGCCACCGGAATGATGATCGCCTTGAACACCAGGGCGATCACCGCGGTGACATAAAGATGGGGCGCATCCTGGATGAAGGCCTGCCAGGCGACCGAGAGCGATAGCACGAGGGCGTGGAGCGCGAATACATTAAGCAGCGAGTAGAGGCGGTCCTGGTACAGCATCATCAGGCTGATCAGCACCAGTCCGCCGGCCAGCGTATGCGAGACGTCGAAGGCGAGGCTGTGCAGCTGCATCAGAAGCTCCTCGAAACGAACAGCAGTAGCGTGCCGAGCAGTCCCAGCATGAAGGCGACGCCGAGGAATTGCGGGACGCGAAACACCCGCATTTTCGCCGTGGCCGTCTCAAACAGCGCGAGCAGGAAGCCGGCCAGCGCGAGCTTGACGATGTAAGCGCCGGCGCCGATGGTGTAGGACAGCGCACCACTGCCATAGAGCGCGATCTGCCATGGAAAGAAAACGCAGGCGATCAGCGAGACGTAGAGCAGCAGCTTGAGGAAGGCGCCGAGTTCGATCATCGCGAGGTGGCGTCCGGAATATTCCAGGATCATCGCCTCGTGCACCATGGTGAGTTCAAGGTGCGTCGCCGGATTGTCGACCGGAATACGCGCATTCTCCGCAATCGCCACCATGAACAGCGCGACCAGCGCCATTCCGAGCGATACCCGCAAGCCCACATAGGACGACGCAAGGAGGTGCGAGACGGTCGAAAGCTGCGTCGAGCCGGCGACCAGCGCCAAACAGAACACGATCAGCAGCATTGCGGGTTCGGCGAGCGCTGCGATCATGACTTCGCGGCTGGAGCCGATGCCGCCAAAACTGGTGCCGACGTCCATCCCCGCGAGGGCGAGAAAGAAGCGCGCGCTGCCGAGCAGCGCGACGATGGCGATGAGATCGGCGGTCCAGTTGAACAGCAGCCCGGTCGCGAAGGTCGGCACCAGGGCGGCGGCAACCCAGATCGCCGCGAAGGTGATGTAAGGCGTCACGCGGAACAGCCATGAGGCGTTCTCGGCGAGCACCACTTCCTTGCGCAGCAGCCGCAACAGATCGCGATACGGTTGAAAGACGGAGGCGCCCTGGCGGCGCAACAGCCGGGCCTTGATCTTGCGCACATAGCCGGTCAGCAGGGGGGCAAGCAGCAGCACGAGCAGCATCTGCACGCCTTGCACGATGATGTCCGAAATCACGACCATATCGCGAGCACCAGCAGCAGCGTGACGAGGGTGGCGAAGACCAGGCTGAGATATCGCCGGATAGTCAGGAATTGCAGCCGATTGAGCCGCCCGGACAGGAAGCCGACCGTGTCGGCGATCGGCGCATACATTCTGCTCCACACCAGGTCGTGCAGCTCGATTCTGAGCCGGGCCGGCCGGAGGTCTCCGGGCAGTGGCATCGTGACGTGATCGCGGGCGTGGAACACCAGCGTGCCGAACACGCGACGGATCGGCTGCGCAAAGCTGACGCTTGAATATTGCGCGGCAGGCGTGGCGTCGGAGAAACCGCATCCCCAGGCGGGCCCCCGCCGCAGTGCGTGCGAGGCGAGGCGATGAATGACATAAACGGCAAGCGATGCGGCCAGCGTGATGAACACCATCACCAGCAATCCATTGTAGGAGCTGCGGCTTTCGGCAATCGGCACGATCGAAAGCCAGGGTTGGCTCGCCTGGGCCGGCATGCGGCTGCCGAGCATCTGCGTCGCGACCGGCGCAAGCGCGTCGATCGCCAGACCCGGCAGGATTCCGGCCAGCAGGCAGAGCGCGGCGAGGATGAACATGGCCGCGAGCGAGAAGCGGTCGACTTCATGCGCGCCCGCCGCCGCCGCATGGCGCGGGCGGCCGAGAAACGTCACGCCGTAGGTCTTGACGAAACAGGCGGCAGCCAGCGCGGCAGCCAGCGCGAGCATCGCTCCGACCGCGGGCACCATGATCTTCAGCGCCCATTGCGGCAGTTCCGGACTTTGCAGCACTGCCTGGAATATCAACCACTCCGATACGAATCCGTTGAACGGCGGCAGCGCCGAGATCGCGACGCAGCCGACCAGGACGGCGAAGCTCGTCAACGGCATGCGATGGATGAGGCCGCCGAGCTTGTCCATGTTTCGCTCGCCGGTCGCGCTAAGAACGGCGCCGGCGCCGAAGAACAACAAGCTCTTGAAGAAGGAGTGATTGAGTGCGTGAAACAACGCGGCCGTGAAGGCGAGCGCAGCCGCCGCCTTCAATCCGTTGGCCTGGAATGCCATGGCAAGGCCGAGACTGACGAAGACGATGCCGATATTTTCGATGGTAGAGTAGGCCAGCAGGCGCTTCAGGTCCTT
Organism: Bradyrhizobium sp. CB3481; assembly: GCF_029714305.1. Classification (NCBI taxonomy): domain Bacteria; kingdom Pseudomonadati; phylum Pseudomonadota; class Alphaproteobacteria; order Hyphomicrobiales; family Nitrobacteraceae; genus Bradyrhizobium; species Bradyrhizobium sp. CB3481. The sequence continues at coordinate 6,334,814 of NZ_CP121647.1, read as the reverse complement.
CTCCATCAGGGCATAGAGAATGCCCATGACGGCGGTGATGCTGCCGAGGAACAGCACGATTGCACTCGCCGGCCAGTTCGGCTGTCCAAGCAAATCGAACATGACGCGAATGAAGCCGTAGATCGCGACTTTGGTCATGACGCCGCTCATCAACGCGGATGCGTGGCTGGGGGCGGCGGGATGGGCCAGCGGCAGCCAGACATGCAACGGCACGAGGCCGGCCTTCGAGCCGGCGCCGAGCAGCATCAGGATCAGCACGAGCGTCGCGGAAGAGGGTGTGTGCTGCGCGGCGCGGATGGCGGCAAAACCATAGTCTCCCGCAGGTCCGGCCAGCAGGCCGAAGGCGAGCAGCAGCGCGAGCGTGCCGAAGCTTGCCATCACGAGGTAGACGTAGCCGGCCTTGGCGTTGCCCGGCTCGCGATGGTGCGCCATGACCAGGGCCCATGACGCCAGCGACATGAACTCCCAACACAAAAGATAGGAGAAGGCATCGTCGGCAAGCACCACGAGATTCAGGCCGGCCAGGAAGGCGGGGAAGAACGGCAGCACGCGATGCGGCGCAGGATCGTGATGGCCGTAGCCAAGGCCATAGAGGCTTGCTGACGCACCACCCAGGTTGATGATGATGAGGAAGAACGAGGCCAACGCGTCGAGGCGGAAGTGCGCGCCGAGCCAGGGCAATCCAACCGGCAGGACGAGCGCGGTAGCGCCTGCGCCGCCGAGGAGGCTGCGCGCCGCGCCGATCAGTGCAATCGCCGATACGGCCAATGTCGCGGCGTAGATGATGGTGGTGGCGACCTTGGACCGGCTTAGAACGATTGCCAGCACGGCGAGCCCGAGCAATCCGGCGACACAGACCATTTGCAGGGCAACGGCCGACATCATCTGCGCGTCCTCGTCCCGCTCGATGCCGTGCCTTCTGGGCGATAGCCGGAACCGGCCTTGAGCCGTACGCCGCGCCCGCCCGCATTGCTGCTCGCGCCGTCGTCGATCAATTCGATGCCGGCATCCTCGAGCGCCGTGATCAGCTTCACCAGCGAATCGACATTGCCCCGAACCATCGTCTCGCTCGCTTCCATGCGCTGGATAGTCGGCGCCGAAAGCCCCGACAGTTCGGCGAGCCGACGCTGATCGATGCCGAGAAGCACCCTGGCAGCCCGCAATTGAGCCGCAGTGATCATCGGTTGGCCTCGCCGGCGAGGCTGGGGCGGATTTCGGGGATCATTCCTGCATCATAAGTATTGATGTTCGTGTGTCAACAAATGATATCTGAAATATCTATTCTGAGGGGTTGTCCTGTGGATGATCGAAAGCCGATGGACCAGGAAGGCGTGCATCGCCGCGGCCTCGCGCGATCGGCGATGCGGCTTCGGCACTAGTTTGGACGATCGCGCCATCGCAAGTATTGCGCGCAGGACGCTAAAGAAAAATGGATTGATCCTAAGGCCGCAAGCTTTGTTGAAGGAACCGGACGCTGTCGGTGATCGATTGGGCGCGCACCGTCCCGTCAAATCCTACTGAGTAGCCGGGCGCGGCAGCAACGCATGCAGCGAAGGAGGCCGGATCGAAGGGCTTCGTCGCGCCGTCAATGAGGAACGCCGGTTCCTTGGGCCCGAGCAGAATGATCGGACACTTTTTCGTGCTGACCAAATCCGAAAAAAACCGTGCGCGGGTCACGTCGGGAACGGTCCACGCATGGTAGGCGCCGGGATAGAGTACGGTTTCGATCGGGGCGGGAGCGCCGGCGGCACGTGCGTAGGCGAGGTAAGTCTCGATCTTTGTCACCGGTAGGTTCTCATCCTTCCCGCCAAGTAGCATCAGCACCGGAGAGCCAGTATAGGCGCCCGGTTCGGCGATCACGCCAAAATTTCCGCCGGGGTAGAAAGCAACATGCGCGGCAAACCGGCCTGGCCCAGGATAGAGCGCCGACCGCAGCGCCTCAAATGCCGTCAGATGCGCGATCTCGCCGCCATACGAGAAGCCGATGATCGCAATTCGGTTGGCATCGATCCGAGGCTCGCTCGAAAGCAGCTGCAGCGCCGCATATGCATCCGCAACGCCAATCGGCAGATAGCCCGGCGATCCCTGCAGAGCAATGCCCGTCGTACCGCGGGCCGCGAAACTGTCATAGGTCAGTGTGGCGAAGCCTGCCTTGCGCAATTCGCCTGCGACATAGCCTTCGTTGCCGTCGCGATAGCCGGTGAGGGTGTGAACGACGATAACAGCGGGATAGCGATCCCTGACCTGTTCGGGAAAGCCGAGATTGGCCTTGATGGTCACCGCTGCAGTCGGAGCCTCCCGCGTCAGGATCTGGCGCATGTCGCCATAGGTGGAAGATTGGAAGGTAACGGCGGTCCTGCCGGCCGGAGAATCCAGGCAGTGTCCGGGCGCGCTTCCCAGAGCGATCATCGCCACGAGAATGGATGACGTCCGATACATGGTCGTGTTCCTTGCCTCGCTTGGCCGTCCAGTCGTTGTTCTCCGCCTTGAGTCGTTTAGCCGAATTTGACGATCATCTTGCCGAGCGCCGAACGCGACTGCATGGTCTTGAACGCCTCGCGGAAATTCTCGAACGATACGACCTTGCCGACCACGGGCTGCAATTGACCCGAGGCCAGCCAATCGAACAATTGCGCGATCAGCCGTGTATGCGTCTCCGGCTCGCGCCGCTGGATCTGCGCGAGGTCGACGCCGAGCAGCGCGCCGCCTTTGAGCAGCGGCAGGTTGAATGCCAGCGCCGGAATGGTGCCGGAGGCGAAGCCAACCACGAGATGGCGCCCGCGCCAGGCGATCGAGCGAAACGCTTGCAGCGATACCTCGCCGCCGACCGGATCGAAGATCACGTCCGGCCCGTGCCCTCCGGTCAATTCCTTCAGCGTGTCGCGCCAGTCCGGCCTGGTGTAATCGATGGTCTGATCCGCACCGTATCGGACCGCAAAGTCGCGCTTCTCCGCCGTCGAGGCCGCGGCGATCACCCGCGCGCCCATCAGCTTGCCGATCTGGATCGCGGCGATGCCGACGCCGCCGGCGGCGCCGAGCACCAGCAATATCTCGCCGGATTGTAGCGACGCACGGGCATCGAGCGCATAAAGCCCGGTGAGATAGTTGGCCTGAAACGAGGCGCCAGTCTCGAACGGCACCTGCGGCGGCAGGCTCTTGAGCGCCGCCGCCGGCACCGAGATGTATTCGGCCAGCGCGCCGGAGCGGGTCATGCCTACTACCGGCATTCCTGGCTTGAAGGTGGTGACGTCGTCGGCCACGGCATCGATGGTCCCGGCAAACTCAGTTCCCGGGATGAACGGCAGCGGGTCCTTGGTCTGGTAAAGGCCTTGCACCTTCAAGCCGTCGACGAAGCCGACCGCGGCGGCACCGACCTTGACGCGGACCTCGCCGTTAGAAACACCCGGCGTATCGATCTGCCTGATCGAAATGCCGTCGATCGCATCATAGTTCTCGACAACGACGGCCTTCATGCAAATTCTCTCATGCGTTTTCTCGTCCTGCGCCAAGGCCTTGCATCGGTGTCTTGAGGTGCTTCCCGGATTCCTGAAGTGAACTCTATTCGGCCGCCTCGGCCTGCCTGTCGATCGCCAACGCACCTTCCTTAATGAGTGTAATCAGGTCGCGGCCGATCGCCATGGTATCGTGCGGATTTTCGAAACCGCGCAGCAGGAAGGAGTGAATGCCGAGCCGGTAATATTCCAGGACCGCTGCCGCGATCTGCTCGGGCGTTCCGACCAGGCAGGACGTATTGCCGGGCGCGCCGGTGGCGCGGGCAATCCCCATCCACAGCCGCTCGTCATGAACGTCGCCGCGCGCGGCGTAGCCGAGCAGCCGCTCGGCGGAATGGTTCGTCGGCAGCGGTGCGGCGCCGGTCTTGCGCTCGACATCCGCCAAGAGGGCGTTGGCCTTGTCCCACGCCGCGCCTTCGGTATCAGCCATGATCGGCCGTAGCGACATGTTGAAGCCGACGCTGCGCCCGAAGGCCGCGGCGCGGCGGCGAAAATCCTGCACGCGCTCTCGCGTTTCCTTGAGCGGTTCGCCGAAAATCGCGAACACATCGCAATGCTTCGCCCCCATTTCCAGCGCACCCGTGGACGAACCGCCGAAGAACAGCGGCGGGTAGGGCTGCTGATACGGCTTGATGTCGGAATAGCCGCCCTCGACGCGGTAGAACTCGCCCTTGTGGTCGATCGGGCTGTCGCTGGTCCAGAGTCTTCGCATCACCTCCAGATATTCGCCGGCGCGGCGGTAGCGGTCGTTCTTGGGCAGAAAATCGCCTTCGCTCGCCTGGTCGGCGTCGCTGGTGCCGGCGATGATGTGCAGCGCCATCCGTCCTTGCGTGAGCTGATCGAAGGTTGCGACCTGGCGCGCCGCGAGCGCCGGGGCCACCGAACCCGGCCGGTGCGCGATCAGGAACTTGATCCGCTCGGTGTGGTCGGCGGCATAAAGCGCAATCACAAATCCTTCGGCGGCGGAAGCGTAATAGCCGACAAGGACGGCGTCGTAGTTCCACTGCTCGTGCAGGCGGGTGAAATCAATCACCCATTGCCGCGAGATCTGTCCCTTTATCAGGTGAACCGCGACACCCTCCTGCTGGGTGCCGATCATTCCGATGATTCTGGCGGGCATCGCTGTTCCCCGAGATCTCTTTTGTGTTGAAACGATGAAACGCGGAACAAGGCGGGAATGCAAGCAAACCGATCGAATAGCGGATTGCGCTCAGTGAATTGCTGCGCTGCATCAGGTAGGGGACCCATCGGTCGAAGGCAGCGTTAGCGCCGGATCGTGCGCTACGCAGTGGGAATTGCATGGACGATTTTCTGTCATGGTTGGAACAGGTGTTCGGCTGGGTGCCGCAATGGCTGGTCGGTCTCGGTCTGGTCGTCGGCGCCATCGTCGTGGCGCTGTTCGCTCACGGCCTTGCCGCACGGATCATCAAGCGCGCGATCGGGGAACGCTGGCCGGCGGTGGCGCTGCTGCTGCAGAGGATCGCAGGTCCGGCGCGGTTGGCGCTGTGTCTGATGGCGGTGGCGCTGGTGCTGCCGGCTGCGCCGCTGAACGACGTGCTGCGCGAGCAGCTCCGGCACTTCTTCATCGTCGCCGTCATCGCGCTGATCGGATGGATCACCGTCCGCGCCGTCGACATGGGCGCCGCGCGTTACCTGCAGCGCTTTCGCCTCGACACCGACGAGAATTTTCTCGCCCGCAAGCATGTGACCCAGGTTCGCGTCTTCAAGCGGGTGATCGATACACTGGTCGTCATCATTGCGATTTCGACCGCCCTAATGACCTTCGAGTCCGTGAAGCAATACGGCGTCAGCCTGTTCGCCTCCGCCGGTGCGGCCGGCCTGATCGTCGGTCTGGCTGCCCGGCCGCTCCTGAGCAACCTCATTGCCGGCGTGCAGATCGCGATCACCCAGCCGATCCGGATCGAGGACGCCGTCATCATCGAGAACGAATGGGGATGGGTCGAGGACATAGCCTCGACCTACGTTGTGGTTCGCCTGTGGGACTGGCGGCGGATGGTGGTTCCGCTGTCGTACTTCATCGAACGTCCGTTCCAGAACTGGACTCGCGACACCCAGTCGTTGATCGGCGCCATCGTCCTTCACGTCGACTACTGCACCGATGTCTCGCGCATCCGGCAGCGGCTGGAGGAGGCGGTCCGCGAGTCCAAATTGTGGGACGGCGCGGTGGTTAACCTCCAGGTAATCGAATCCAGCCCGCGATCGATCGAGCTTCGGGCGCTGGTCAGCGCGAGGAGTGCGCCGCAGTCCTGGGATCTCCGCTGCGAGATCAGGGAGAAGCTGCTCGCCTTCATTCGCGAAGAGATGCCCGAGGCCTTCCCGCGCGAACGCGCCCTGATATCGCCGCCGCTCGCCGATTTCGAAGGCACTTTCGAGCATCGCGATGCGCAGTCGCGGCCGGTGCCCGCGCGGACTCATAGCTGAGTACGGGGCAGTCCACCCATACGCAATCGCAGAATGGGTTCTTTGAACCCAATTGCGTATGGGTGGACGCCCCACGGATGATCGGTGCAGCACGTCGCGGGGCGTCTGCTCCGCGGTACTAGACGATGCCATGCTGCTTTAGAAGCGCCTGCTCATCGCCCGAGATCCAGCCGAAGACCTTTGCGTCGCCATCCAGCTTCTGGACCAGGTAGTGAACATCGAAATCTATAGTTGTGTCATCCTGATCCTTGCGAGCGTAAGTCGCGGCCCAAGAGACGTGGGCCACGCAGTGATGCTCGTCGATCGGTGAGAGACGAATATGACGAACCTGCATCCCTTTGGTCCCGATCGCGCGATAGTGCGCGTATCCTTGTGCCATGATCTGCTTTAGCTGATCGTCGTTCTTCCCGGTCATAACCCCGGCAGGCGAGGCCGCAATAAAATCCGAGGCATACAACGACGCGACCTCATCCAAGTCCGAGTTCCCGTAGAGGGACCGTCTGAAAAAGCTCTCGTATCGCTCGAATAGCTTCCTTACAGCGTTCTCCATCGATCGCCTTTCCCGGGTTGAAATCTGGCGTCTCCAACAACACCGTTCCAGGGCAATTCGGTCCATGCTGCTCCAACTCAGCCCCGACGGGGCCGGATTCGGCTTGCTTCCGATTGTTCCGGCTGTAATGGATACGGCTGAGCCAAGTCCTTGTACCTGCATCCAGAAGAAGAGATCGATGAGCCAACTGATTGTCCGTGCCGGTGAATTCACGTTCGAGGCCCGTTTCGAGGAGCAACTGGCACCGAAGACGGTCGCTGCCTTCCGCAAGGCGATGCCGTTCGAGAGCCAGGCGATCCATGTTCGCTGGAGCGGCGAGGGCGTCTGGATGCCGCTCGGCGATCTCGATTTCGGGGTGTCCTATGAGAACCACACCAGCTATCCCGCGCCCGGCCAGATCATCCTCTATCCCGGCGGCATCAGCGAGACGGAAATCCTGCTCGCCTATGGCGGGGTGCATTTCGCCAGCAAGATGGGCCAGCTCGCCGGCAATCACTTCATCACTCTGACCTCGGGACTCGAGAACCTGACCGCGTTCGGCAAGACCGTGCTGTGGAAGGGTGCGCAGAAAATCCGCTTCGAGGAGGTCTGAACCATGGCCGCGCCCGTTTATCCGCGCGACTTCCGCGGCTACGGGCGCAACCCGCCCGATCCGAACTGGCCTGATAAAGCGCGGGTCGCCGTGCAATTCGTGGTGAATTTCGAGGAGGGCGGCGAGAACAACGTCCTCGATGGCGACCGCGCCTCGGAAGCCTTTCTGTCCGACGTGCTGGGCGCGCAACCTTGGCCCGGGCAGCGCCACGCCAATATCGAATCGATGTTCGAATATGGCTCGCGCGCCGGCTTCTGGCGGCTGTGGCGGATGTTCACCGCGCGCAACATGCCGGCCACCGTGTTCGGCGTCGCCAAGGCGCTGCAGCGCAATCCGGATGTAGTTGCGGCGATGAAAGAGGCCGACTGGGACATCGCCAGCCATAGCCTGCGGTGGATCGAGCACAAGGACATGTCGGAGAGCGAGGAGCGGACCGAGATCGCGGCCGCGATCCGCGTCCACACCGAGGCGACTGGCGCCCGTCCGCTCGGCTGGTATACCGGGCGCTCCTCGATCAACACGATGCGGCTTCTGATGGAAGCCGGCGGATTGCTTTATCTCTGCGATTCCTACGCCGACGACCTGCCATACTGGATCAAGTCGCGCGGCTCGAAGCCGCACCTCGTCATTCCCTATACGCTCGATGCCAACGACATGCGCTTCATCAACCCGCAGGGCTTCGGCGGCGGGGACGAATTCTTCACCTATCTCAAGGACAGCTTTGACGTTCTTTACAGGGAAGGCGAGACCGCGCCGAAGATGATGTCGGTCGGCCTGCATTGCCGGGTCGTCGGCCGACCGGGCCGGGCGGCGTCGCTGATGCGCTTCCTCGACTACATCGGACAGCACGAGCGCGTCTGGGTGCCGACGCGGCTGCAGATCGCGCAGCACTGGCACGCCAATCTCGCCCATCTCGCTGATGATGCCTTCGATATTGGATAGGCGGGCGGCGATGCCAAGACAGCTTTCCGAGCTAAATCATTGCAGCAAGGATGATTTCGTCGCCGCGCTGGCCAACATTTTCGAGCATTCGCCGTGGGTGGCCGAGGCGGCGGCGGCGCTGCGGCCATTCACCGGCATCGCCGCGCTGTTCGCGGCCATGACGGCGGCGGTCGACAGCGCGCCGGATGAGGCGCAGCTGAAGCTGATCAAGGCACATCCTGATCTTGCCAACAAGACCCAGCGTGCCGCCGGCCTCACGGCGGAATCCGGCGCCGAGCAGGACAGTGTCGGGCTCGATCGGTTGTCGGATGCCGAATACGAAGCGTTCGAGCGCGCCAACACCGCCTATCGCACCAAGTTTGACTTTCCCTATATCGTCTGCGTCCGCCGCCATACCCGCGATTCCATCCTGCGCGATTTCGCTCGCCGTCTGCCGAACGATGCGAAGGCGGAAATCCGAACGTCGATCGCGGAAATCTGCCGGATCGCGGCGCTGCGCCTCGACCAGTCCATTGTGTCCGACGACAGGCTGCCGGTGCATGGCCGCCTGTCGACCCACGTGCTGGATACGCATGCCGGCCGGCCGGCGGCAGGCATTTCGATCGAGCTCACCGAGCTTTCCGATCTCGGACAATCCCGCGTGGTGGCGCGCGCCACGACCAACAGCGACGGCCGCACCGATCAGCCCTTGATCGGCGGCCGGCCGGTGCCGATCGGCCGCTACGAACTGATGTTTAGCGTCGGCGACTATTTTGCGGGACGCGGCGTGCCGATGTCGGATCCTCCGTTCCTCGATAGGATTCCGCTGCGCTTTTCGGTGAGCGAGCCGGAAGGCCATCTCCACGTGCCGCTCTTGGTGACACCGTGGAGCTACGCGACCTATCGCGGGAGCTAGGGAATTGTAGGGTGGGCAAAGCGCAGCGTGCCCACCATCAAGCCGTGTGCTCGGTGATCGATGGTGGGCACGTCGCTTGCGCTCCTTTGCCCACCCTACAGCACTTAATGCGTCGCCGTTGCCGCGGCCGTCGCGGCGCCAGTTTCCGCCGCGGCCTTGCTGCCGATGCCGTTGAAGAAGGCGTTCAGCGTCACGGCGACCAGCGCGCTGAGTAGGATGCCGGATTCGAGCAACGGGTGCAGGTCGTGCGGCAACTGCTTGAAGAAGTTCGGCGATACCAAGGGGATCATGCCGAAGCCGACCGAAATCGCCACCACGAACAGATTGTAGCGGTTGTTCCTGAAGTCGACATTGGTCAGGATGCGCGCGCCGGTGGCGGCCACCATGCCGAACATCACGAGGCCGGCGCCGCCCAGCACCACCAACGGCACGGCCTCGACCAGCGCCGCCATCTTCGGCACCAGCCCGAGCAGCAGCAGGATCCCGCCGCCGGCGATCGTCACCCAGCGCGAGCGCACCCCGGTGACGCCGACAAGCCCGACATTCTGCGAGAACGAGGTGTAGGGAAAGGTGTTGAACAGCCCGCCCAGGAGCGTGCCGACGCCGTCGGCACGCAAGCCGCGGGTCAGCGCGTCGCGGTCGACGGTCTTGCCGGTGATCTCGCCGAGCGCCAGGAACATGCCAAGCGATTCGATCATCACCACGATCATCACGATGCACATGGTGATGATCGGAACCAGCTGGAATTTGGGCGCGCCGAAATGCAGCGGCAGCACAATCGCGACCCACGGCGCGGCGGCGACCTTCTCGAAGTGCATGACGCCGAGCACGGTAGCGAGGATGGCGCCGGCCACGATGCCGAGCAGCACTGCGACGTTTGAAATGAATCCGGAGCCCCATTTGATCAGGCCGAGGATGACCAGCAGCACGAACAGCGCAATCCCGAGCCCTTGCAACTGACCGTAAGCGGGATTGGGGAATGCGCCCGGCACGCCATCGACGACCTTGGTCAAGGTCGGCAGGCCGCCGCCGGCCCAGTTGATGCCGACCCGCATCAAGGAGATGCCGATCACCAGGATGATGGTCCCGGTCACGACCGGCGGAAACAACGGCAGCAGCCGGCTCACGAAGGGCGCGACGACGACGGCAAACAGCCCAGCCGCGATCACCGAGCCGTAAATGCCGAGCAGGCCGATATCGGGCGACGCCGCCATCGCCAGCATCGGGCTGACCGAGGCAAAGGTAACGCCCATCATCACCGGCAGCCGGATACCGACCCCGGGAAAGCCGAGACATTGCACCAGCGTCGCTATCCCGCAGGCGAACAGGTCGGCGCTGATCAGGAAGGCGACGTCCTCCGGCGGCAGCTTCAGGGCACGGCCGATGATCAGGGGCACGGCGACCGCGCCGGCATACATCACCAGCACATGTTGCAGGCCGAGCGCCAGCAAGCGCGGCGCCGGCAATATCTCGTCGACCGGATGGATTTGGCTGCTCATATTCGGAGTCCCCCTGGTGCAGGTTTTCAGACCTGTCTGAACCGATACAAGGCTCGTGCCAGAAGCGTTTCCCCGGACCTTGCCCTCTGGCACGAAGGTTGCTCAAAATTGGAACCATAGCGGGCGATTATGATCCCCGCAAATTCCGATTGAACGGGAGATGGTCGGATGCCGCTGATCAAGAACCGCTACGGGAAGGGCCGCGTCAGGGTCATGCGGATCCACCGCGATGGCGACCGCCACGAGGTCAGCCAGCTCAATATTAAGGCAATGATCGAAGGTGACTTCGCACGCGCCTATACCCACGCCGACAATTCGACCTCGGTGGCAACTGATACGATCAAGAACATCGTCAACGTGGTTGCGCGCGAGAATACCGGCCTCTGCACTGAAGAATTCTGCCAGGTGCTGGCCAGGCGATATCTCGATACCTATTCGCAGATCGCCTCGGTTGCGATCACGGCGCACGAGACCAAATGGAGCCGGCTCAGTTTCGGCGGCAAGCCGCATCCGCACAGCTTCGTGCTCGACAGCAACGGCAAGCCGTTCGTCGAGGCCACGATCGCCCGCGGTGGCCCGATGGCACTGACATCAGGTATCGATGGCTTCACCTTCATGAAGTCGACCCAATCAGGCTGGGAGAATTATCCCAGGGACCGCTACACCACGCTGCCGGAGACCGCCGACCGGATGTGCGCCACCAGCATGGTCGCGTCCTGGAAATGGTCGGGCAAGCCATCGAGCTATCCGGCGGCCAATACGAAGATCCTCGATACCGTGTTAGAGGTGTTCGCCACCACCTACAGCATGAGCGTGCAGGACAGCCTCTATCGGATGGGCGAGGCGGCGCTGGCGGCCGTGCCCGAGATCGCGGAAATCAGCATGGCCTGTCCCAACATGCATTTCATCCCGATGAACCTGTCGGCCTTTGGCCTCGATAACAACAACGACGTCTTCCTGCCGACCGACGAGCCCCACGGCCAGATTGAGTGCACGGTGGGAAGGGGCTAAAAGGCACCCACAATCTCAGGCGCCGATTGCGCGTTGTTGGATCAGCATGAACGAGACACAGACGGCAGGCAGCGGGGCCGCACGATCGCCGCTCGGCGATCAAATCGTAAGCCGCATCAACCAGCTCGGAGCCATCTCTGAGACTTCAGAGCATCTGGCGCGGATATTCCTGTCGCCCGAGCATCGCATCGCCGCGGATCTCCTGATGGACTGGATGAAGGACGCCGGCATGGCCGCGCATCTCGACGCCATCGGCAATGTCTGCGGCCGCTACGAGGGCGACCGTCCCGGACTGCCGTGCCTGATGCTGGGCTCGCATTACGACACCGTGCGCGACGCCGGCAAATGGGACGGCCCGCTCGGGGTGATCACGGCAATCGCCTGTGTCGCTGATCTGAATCGGCGCGGCGTGCGACTGCCGTTTGCGATCGAAATCGCCGGTTTCGCCGACGAGGAGGGCGTGCGTTTCGCTTCGACACTGCTCGGCAGCCGGGCCATCGCTGGCACATTTGACCAAAGCGTGCTCGACGCGCGCGATGCGAACGGTCTCACCATGCGCGAGGCGATGGTGCAGTTCGGCCTCGACCCCGGCGGCAGCGGCGCGGCGGCCCGCAAGCGCGGCGAGTTGCACGCCTATGTCGAACTGCATATCGAGCAGGGCCCGGTGCTGGAACAGCAGAACCTTCCGGTCGGCGTGGTGACCGCGATATCGGGCGCGACGCGGCTGGCGGCAACCCTCAGCGGCATGGCCGGCCATGCCGGCACGGTGCCGATGGCGCTGCGGCGCGACGCGCTGGCGGGCGCCGCCGAATGCATCGTCGCGGTCGAGCAGTTCTGCACAGCGGATGGGGCGGGCCTGGTCGGCACCGTGGGGGTCATCAACGCGATGCCCGGCGCCACCAACGTGATCCCCGGTCGCGTCTTCTTCACCCTGGATATTCGTGCGCCTGAGGATCAGCACCGCAAGCAGGCTGTCGCCGCGATCGTGCAGCGGATCGAGGCGATCGCGGAACTACGAGACTTGTCATTGCAGATCGACGTCACTCACGAAAATCGTACCGTGCCTTGCGCGCCCTGGCTGAAAGCGCAAATGGCGGAAGCGGTTGCCAGCGAAGGCTGCGGCGTCTTCGAACTGCCGAGCGGGGCGGGGCATGACGGCATGGCGATGATCGACGTATCAGACGTCGCCATGCTGTTCGTGCGCTGCCGCGGCGGCATCAGCCATAACCCGGCCGAGCATGTCGAACCCGCCGACGCCGACGCCGGCGCGCGGGTGCTGCTGCGGTTCATCGAGAATTTCAGACCGCTGGAGGCGGCAAGAGTCTGATTGTCACCGGTCCCCAAGATTTGCGCCGCGGGCCAGTGCGGCTGCGGTCTCAAGCCCGACGCGGCGCACCAGCGGGTCGGCGTGGCGGTGCACCAGCCACCATTGCCCGCCCTGCCTGCGATAGACCTGCGTCACCCGGAGTGACCAGTCCTGGTCCGGCAAACCACCGACTTCGCCGTGTTCGCGCTCGATCATCGCAAGAACGACCAGATCGTCCGACACATAGGACTGAACGAGCTCTAGCTTGGCATCGCCATTCCTGAAGTAGCTGGCGAGCTGCGCCAGCCGCTCGGGACTCATGTCGAAGCCTCGGCTGGCCTCGCCGCCAAATGGCTGCATCAGCGTAAAGTCTCCTGCGATGTGCACGAGGCCGGACCAGGTGTCCATGTCGCCGCGCATGAAAGCCGACGCCTGGGCCTCGGTCCTCCTGATGAGATCGGCAAGTTCCTGCTCCGAATGCGCCGTCGTTGCGTGCTGGGCCGCGCTGGCCGACAGCGGCATGGCAAGTGCGGCCTTCAAAGCCAATCGCTTCCACATGCTCGATTTGAACATCTCGGTATCTTTCTGTTCAGGTTGGGCCGGAAAACTGACCGGCGGGTGCCTCCAAATCCCATTTCAATCATGCTGAATCCAGTGATATGATTTCAGCATTATGATGAACCAGATTGATCTCTCCCGGATCGACCTGAACCTGCTCGTCTTGTTCGAGGTCGTCTTTCAGGAGCGGCATGTCGGCCGCTCGGCGGAGCGGCTGCATCTTTCGCCCTCCGCCATCAGCCATGGCCTTGGCCGCCTGCGAACGCTGCTCGGCGATCCCTTGTTTCTCAAGACCCCGAAAGGAGTGGTCCCGACCGAGCGCGCCCATCAACTCGCCGCGTCGGTAGCGGACATTCTCGCCCGTATCCGCGGTGTCGTTTCCACCGCCACTCCGTTTGATCCGAGACATTCGAAACGCCGCTTCGTGATCGGCGCGCCGGATGGCGTGTCGTCGGTCGTCCTGCCTTCGCTGCTGGAGAAGCTGCGGGACGTGGCGCCGGGCGTCGACCTCGGCGTCCGTCAGCTGTTGCCGGCGCAAGACTCCGTGGATCTGCACCTTGCATGGAAGGCCGCGCTGCAGGAGCTCGAAGACCGGACAATGGATATTGCGATCATCCCGCTCGATGATCTTCCTGCCCGCTTCCATAAGCAGAAGCTTTACGAGGAGGAGTTCGTCATTGCCGCACGCAAAGGCCATTTGTTCCAGCGCAACCCGACTCTCAAACGATATTGCGAGATCGAACATCTCGTTGTCTCGCACACCGGTGATGTCTCGGGGTTTGTGGATGTCGAACTCGCGAAGAAGAACCTGGCGCGGCGGGTTATTCTGACCGTACCTAGTTTCAGTTTCGCACTTTCGGTGCTGGCAGAAACCGAGATGGTCTCGGCGTTGCCGCGCCGGTTCGTCGAAATCCATGGCGCCCGCTTCAATGTCGTGGCCGTCAAGGCGCCGCTGCCGCTGCCGCGCTTTTCGATCAACATCGTCCTTCCGAAAGTGGCGATGATGGATGCCGGCCTTGCCTGGCTGGTCCAGTTGTTAGGGCAGGTACGAACGGGCAACGACCGATCGAGCGTTCTGCGATCGGGCGGCCAGCGCAATCGCAGCATGCATAGCGAATGAGCAACTGCCTGCTTGCGGTGCGTTCGATGAGAACGCGCGCAGGCTGAAATTGGTGAGTAACTGGCTGACAATACGATGATTTTCTCCGAACGCATTGTCTGTCACCATTGTACACAATGGCATGCGCCTTGCTTGCCCTCGCTTCGGGAGTTTCTCGTTGGAGCGCGTGGTTATGGCGAACTCAGCAATGCTCGCAGCGGAGCCAGAGCCGATCGAGCTCGACTGGGCGGCGACCGCGCTCCTCATTATCGATATGCAGCGCGATTTTCTCGAGCCCGGAGGTTTTGGCGAGACGCTCGGCAATGATGTCAGCCAGCTTGCGCGCGCGGTGAAGCCGATCTCGGCCGTGCTGGATGCGGCGCGCGCGGCGGGCATGCTGGTCATCCACACCCGCGAGGGCCATCTGCCCGATCTTTCCGACGCGCCGCCGGCCAAGGTCGAACGCGGCGCGCCGTCTCTGCGCATCGGCGACCCCGCGCCGATGGGGCGCATTCTCATTCGCGGCGAGGCGGGCCACGACATCATTCCCGAACTCTATCCGACCGACGGCGAGATCGTGATCGACAAGCCGGGCAAGGGCGCGTTCTACGCCACCGAACTCGACGACGTGCTGCAAGATTATGGTATCGAGAACCTCCTGGTCTGCGGCGTCACCACCGAGGTCTGCGTCAACACCACCGTGCGCGAGGCGAACGACCGCGGCTATCGCTGCGTGGTTCTGGCGGATGGCTGCGCTTCATATTTTCCAGAATTCCACGAGATCGGTCTGAAGATGATCAAGGCCCAGGGCGGCATCTTCGGCTGGGTTTCCGATTCAGCCGCGGTGCTGGCAGCCCTTTCGTCTGACGCCGTTTGAAATTGCGCTGCAGACACGGGCGGCGCAATTTTCATTTGTGACGGCACCACCGGGCAGGGCTCCCGCGCCTGACAAACTCCGTTGCAATCCAATCTAAATAGTGTACGATACGTACACTAAATGGATCGTTCGGAGCTGGCCCATGACGCCGCGTGCCGACTATCAAATCTTCGAACTCGGGAACATCGCGCTTCAGTCTGGCGCCGTTTTTCCTGCGATGCGGCTCGCCTACAAGACCTATGGCACGCTGAACGCGCGAAAAGACAACGTGATCGTCTATCCGACGTCCTTCAGCGCGCAGCACAGCGATATCGAATGGCTGGTCCAGCGTGGCGGCGCGCTGGATCCTGACCGCTATTTCATCATCATTCCGAATCTGTTCGGCAACGGCCTATCTTCATCGCCGTCAAACTCCGGCGTCACGCCGTTTCCCGCCATCAGCTATCATGATGCCGTCGCCGTGCAGCGCCGGCTGCTCGGGGAGCAATTCGGAATCTCGAAAATCGCGCTGGTCTATGGCTGGTCGATGGGCGGCATGCAGGCCTATCACTGGGCGGCCGGTCACCCTGATATGGTGGAACGGGCGGCGGTCGTCTGCGGCAGCGCCAGATGCTCGCCTTACAATTACGTTTTTCTCGAGGGCGTGAAAGCGACGCTGACGGCGGACCCGGGCTGGCAGGATGGCCGTTTTACCGCAAAGCCCGTCGCCGGCCTTCGCGCGATGGGACGCGTCTATGCGGGGTGGGCAATGTCGCACGCCTATTACCGGGACGAGGTCTGGCGCGAAGCCGGCTTCACAAACCTTGAGGATTACCTGGCGCGATCGTGGGACGTCGCCTTTGCGCGGCGTGACGCCAACGATCTCCTGGCGCAGATCGGCATCTGGCAGCGCGGCGATGTCAGCCAATGCCCGGAATTCGGCGGCGATATCGACCGCGCGCTGGCCGCGATCAAGGCGCATGTGTTGCTGATGCCGGGGCAGACGGATCGCTACTTCGACGTGCGTGACAACGAGGCCGAGCTCGGCCGCCTCGCCAACGCAAAGTCAGCCGAGCTCCATCCGATTCCCTCGATCCACGGACACCGTGCCGGAAACCCCATCAACAATCCCAGAGATCGCGACTTCATCAACGCCGAAATCTCGGCGCTGCTGCAGCGTTGAATCATCCCGGAGACGTTAGCGACCATGAGCACAGCAATTACCGCAACGGGAGAGAAGCCGCTGACATCGGCCGAACTGCGCGAGCTGTCGGTGCGATCGAACCTGCCCGGCATCATCCGCGCGGCCAGCCACTACGGCGCCATCGGGATCTTCGGCACGCTGATCTGGCTGGTCGCCTCGACTCACGGCCTGCTCTGGGCGTTGCCGCTGATGATCGTGCAGGGCTATTTCGTCGCCTTCCTGTTCATGGTGGTGCACGAGACCGCGCACAAGACGGCGTTTCGCAGCCGCGCGCTCAATCTCGTCCTCGGCCATCTCTCATCATTCGCGATCGGGCTGCCTTACGAATATTACTGCCTGTTCCACTGGGACCACCACCGCTACACCCAGGATCCGGAGCGCGATCCGGAATTGCTGGTCGGTCCGATGCCTGCCTCGGACACCGAGCTCGCGATCGCCTATAGCGGCGTTCGGCAGGTCGCCTTCCGGGTAGGGCTGATGCTTCGTCATGCCATGACCGGCAATGCAACGGCCCCGTGGATTCCCGAAGCCAAATGCTACATTGTTGTGAAAGAGGCGCGTCTCTATGTCGCCGGCTACATCGCACTGTTGCTCGGATCGTTCGCGCTCCATACGGCGCTGCTGCTCTGGGTCTGGATTGTTCCGTTGATCGTTGGCCAGTTGTTCCTGCGTCCCTATCTCTATGCCGAACACACCGGCTGTGAGCGGACGCGCAGCGCCTTCCAGAACACCCGCACCACCTATACCGGCATGGTCATGAAGTGGTTTGCGTGGAACATGCCCTACCATGTCGAGCACCACGCCTATCCTTCGATCCCGTTTCATGCGCTGCCGAAACTCAACCAGATCGTCGACGGGCGGATTGTGTTCCGGGGCCGGGGCTATCTGGCCGTGACACGCGAGACCTGGGCCTGGTTCCGACGCCAGCGGCATAACCGTGTCCAGGACGTCAGCGGCTCCTGATCATCAAGAGGGTGTCGACGAGGTTGCGGGCCTGAGCCGGCGAGATCGGCTTGATCCCGAAGATGTAGCGGTAGAACAGGCTGCCGTAGATCGCATCGTAGAGGTCCTCCGGCGTCCCGGCCGCGCCGACGCTGCCGTCTTGCTGGCCGGCGGCGATCAACTCGACCAGCGCGGTCCGTCGATACCTGAGATAGCGATCGTAGAAGATCTCGGCGGATCCGGTGTTCGAGATGCATTCGGAGATCACCGCGAGCTGCACCTTGCCGAATTCACCCCGCAGTGCTTTTGCGTACGCCGCGGCATGACTTCGGAGGCGCTCTGCCGCTGTGCCCGATGTCGGCAGCGGCAGCATGAGCGACGCATGATACAGGAACGCGTCGATCAGCAGCGCTTCGCGCGACGGCCACCATTTGTAGATGGTCATTTTGGAGACGTTGGAATGCCGCGCCACCGCGTCGATGCTGGTGGCGGCAAGCCCCGTCTCCGCCATCAGCGTGTAGGCGCTTTGCAGAATGGCGTTGGTGGTCTCAAGGGAGCGGGGGCGACCACGGCGGCTCGCCGCTGTATCGCCATCTGCCTCGATCGTGCCCTTCGCCATTCCTGTTATCCCGGCGCTGCCGGCTACCTAGGCCACGAACGCCAGCATCGTGCCGTTGCCTTTGGCCGGCGGCACCACAACGCCGCCCGCGCTCTTGACGCCGACAGCGCCCAGCGCCTTCTCCGCCGCGGCGACGTCGGCCGCGATCACGAGCCCCGCGCCGCCGCGCTCGGGCAGGCCGGCGAGCGATACGCCGGGATAGCGCTTGGCGAGCTGATCCTTGGTCAGGAATACGAAATCCGCGCGGTCGCCGCCGGAGGGCACCGCGACGGCGCCGTCCGCCTCATCGCGCGTTTCGCGGTCGATCATCTTGGCCAGGTGCGCGGCTTCCTTGGCAGGCTCAGGCGCGACCATCAGCACCTGCTTCAATCGCTTGGCGCCATTGGCGTGCTTCATCAGTTCGGGAATCCACACCGTCTCGCGCGTCTTGTGCTGGCAGGCGAAGATGCGCACGCCGCCGGGCGCTTCCGCCGTCGGCCACTGGAAGGTGCGGAATTTCGCCGCCGACACCCTGCCGTCGGGCATCGTCACCGGCCGCTCGAAATCGGTCGGGCCGACCGGCGCATAGCCGCGCGCGCGAATTTCTTCGGCGCCATCGGCGGAGTCCACCGCGGTGAACGCGATGCGCTCAATGCCTTCGCCGTTCTTTTCCAGATAGGCCCGCGCCGGAGCATTATGCTCCGTCGGATTGAGAACACCGAGCAATTCCATGTAATCAGGATCGAACATGATGGTGTAGTTGCCCGATCCCATATGCGCGCTGTGGGTGCCGCGCGGCGATACGGTGAAGCCGAGCCGCTTGTAGTTTTCGGCAGCCTTGTCGAGGTCCTTCACCATGACCACGGCGTGATCGATTCCGATGACGTTTTTCAGTGCCACTCTCTTGTTTCCCTGGAGCTGATTAGCCGGCTAAGCTAAGCAGAACGACCAGCTGCCTGCAAGGAATGATGCCGATGAATACGAGTAACGTCCGCTGGCCCGATTCACTATGGGCGGCCGTGACGCCATCGGGGCCCGAATTGTCCGAACTGATCGGCACGCAGCAGGCGGATGTGATCGTGATCGGCGGTGGTTTCACCGGCCTTTCCACCGCGCTGCATCTGCGCGAGGCCGGCGTCGATGTTGCGATCGTCGAGGCCGCTGAACCCGGGTGGGGCGCGTCGGGCCGCAACAATGGCCAGGTGATTCCGACGCTGTCGCGGCCTGATCCGGAGGATATCGTTGCCAGGCACGGCGAGGCCGGAGAACGCTTTGTCGGCATGCTGCGTGACAGCGCTTCCTATCTCTTTGACGTGATACGCCGCTACAACATCGAAGCAGAGGGCGAGCAGGCCGGCTGGGTGCAGCCGGTGCATTCGCCCGGCCGCATCAAGATCGCGGAACGCCGCGTGCGGCAATGGTCGAAATTCGGCGCGCCGGTGGAGCTTTTGTCGCGCGAGCAGACGCGTGACATGCTCGGCTCCGATGCATGGTACGGCGGCTTCTGGAACAAGACCGGCGGCCACATCAATCCGCTGGCGCTGGCGCGCGGTCTCGCGCGCACCGTGCTCGATCTCGGCGCGCGCATCTACGCGCGCTCGCCCGCGGAGAGTTTCGAGCGCCGTGGCGACCGGTGGGTGGTGAAGACCGCCAAGGGCGAGATTTCCGGCCGCGCGCTGGTGATGGCGACCAATGCCTATAGCGGCGAGTTCTCGAAATCGCTGGTGCCTGAGATTGCGCGCGAGGTGATGCCGGTACTGTCGTGGCAAATGTCGACGCAGCCTTTATCCGACAACGTCCGCAAGACCATCATCCCGGGACGGCAGGCGATGTCGGATACCCATGGCGAACTCTATTTCGCGCGCTACGACGCGAGAAATCGTCTCGTCACCGGCGGCGCGGTGCTCGGCCCCGGCAACAAGGTCGAGCGTATCAAGGCGCGCGTCACCGCGCGGTTGCAGCGGCTGTGGCCGCAAATCGGCGAGGTCTCGTTCGATTATGTCTGGAACGGTTATGTCGGCATGACGGCGGATTTTCTGCCGCGCATCCATCGTCTGGGACCGAATGCCTATGGCTGGACCGGCTGCAACGGCCGCGCCGTCGCGCTGACGATGCCGCTCGGCCGCGAATTGGCCAGGGCTGTCCAGGGCGCGCCGGAGAGCGAGCTGGCGCTGCCGTTCACGGAGCCGGTGACCTATGTGGCGCATGGCCTGCTACGCAAGATCGCGCCCTGGATGCTGGTGCTCTACCGGTATCGCGATGCGCAGGAGCCGGTTGGAGGCGACCGCTTCGAGCTATTGCGATGGGCGGAATATTTCCTCGCGTCGCGCCGCTGATGCTTTTGGTTCTCCCTCTCCCCGTTCTTCACGGGGAGAGGGTCGGGGTTAGGGGCTCTCTCCGCGAATCCAGCTAACATTGGAGTATGCGGACGCAGCCCCTCACCCCAACCCTCTCCCCGCAGAAGAGCGGGGAGAGGGAGCTATACCACCGCCTCCGTCGCGTGCTCTCTCGCAAACTCCCCGCCCGGAATCGAGTCGAGCAGCGCCTGTGTATAGGGATGCTGCGGATTGCCGAATACGTCTGCCGCGCGTCCGTGCTCGACCACTTCGCCGTCCTTCATGACGGCAACGAGGTCGCAGATTTGCGCGGCGACGCGCAGATCGTGGGTGATGAAGATGATGGAAAGCCCGAGCCGCTGACGCAGCTCTGCGAGCAGCTTCAGCACCTGCGCCTGCACGGAGACGTCGAGTGCGGAGACCGGCTCGTCGGCCACCAGCACGTCGGGCTTCAGCGCCAGCGCGCGAGCAAGTCCGATGCGCTGGCGCTGGCCGCCGGAGAATTCGTGCGGATAGCGGTCGCCGGCCGCAGGGTCGAGCCCGACCAACGCAAACAGTTCTCTGGCATGCGCGATCGCCTCGGCCCGCGGCGTGCCGTGCACGATTGGGCCCTGTGCCACCAATTCCGCTGCCTTGCGTCGTGGATTGAGCGAGGCAAAGGGGTCCTGGAACACCATCTGGATATGGCGCGTCTCGCGGCGAACTTCTTCGCGTGACAGTTTTGCCCAGTCGTCGCCGTCGAGCACGATCGAGCCGCTATCGGGGTCGATTAGTCGCACGATGCAGCGCGCCAGCGTCGATTTGCCGGATCCGGATTCGCCGACAATGCCGAGGGTCGCCCCGCGCGGCAGGGCGAGCGATACGTTTTTCACCGCCGCCGTCACCCGCGCGCCGCGGCCGAGAAAGCCGCCGGTGCGATAGGTCTTGGAGACATCGGTAATCGTTAGAATGTTGTCGGTGGCAAGTGCCCGCGGCGGCGGCGCCTTCAGCGGCGGCACGGCAGCGATGAGCTGTTTAGTATAGGCATGCTGCGGATGATGCAGCACCTCCGTCGCTGTGCCCTGTTCGACGATGATGCCGTGCTGCATCACCACCACGCGGTCGGCGATCTCGGCGACCACGCCGAAATCATGGGTGATGAACATCACCGCCGTTTTGCGGCGCTGCTGCAGGTCGCGGATCAGTTTTAGGATCTGCGCCTGCGTGGTGACGTCGAGCGCGGTGGTCGGCTCGTCGGCGATCAAAAGCTTGGGGTCGAGCGCCAGCGCCATCGCGATCATGGCACGCTGCCGCTGGCCGCCGGACAGCTCGTGCGGATAGGCCTTTGCCGCCGACTTGGGATCGGGAATGCGGACATCCGTCAGCAGCGCCAGCACCCGTGTATTGATTTCCGCCTTCGACAGATCGGTGTGGATCGAAAACATCTCGGCGATCTGGTCGCCGATGGTGCGGAGCGGATTGAGCGCCGTCATCGGCTCCTGGAAGATCATTGCGATGCCGTCGCCGCGCACCTCGCGCATATCGGCGTCGGAAATCGTGCAGAGATCGCGGCCCTCGAAGATCGCGTGGCCGTCATCGATCGTCACGTCATTCGGCAACAGCCGCATCACGGCATTCGCCATCATCGACTTGCCCGAACCGGACTCGCCGACCACGCAGAGGATTTCGTTCGAGGCGATGTCGAGTGACACCTCCCGGAGCGCATGCGTCCGGTCGGCGCCGGCGGGCAGGCGCACGCTCAGGCGGTCGAGCGACAGTATGGTTTCGTGCTCGCTCATCGGCCCTTCAGCCTCGGATTGAGCGCGTCGTTGAGGCCCTGGCCGACCAGCGAAACTGCAAGCACGGTAACGAGGATCGCAATCCCCGGGATCGCCGAGACATACCACTGCACGCGGAGCACATCGCGCCCGAGGCCGATCAGATTGCCCCACGACGCCACGTTGGGATCGGACAGCCGCAGGAAGGCGAGCGCGCTCTCAAGCAGGATCGCGACCGCCATCACCACGCTGGCATAGACAATGACCGGCGGCAGCGCATTGGGCAGGATCTCGCCGAAGATCAGCTGGATGTTCTTCATGCCGAGCGTCCGGCCGGCCTGGACGAATTCGCGGTTGCGCAACGAAAGAAACTCGGCGCGGGTCAGCCGCGCCGGCGCCGGCCACGACACCACGCCGACAGCTATGGTGACGGTGGTCAGCGTCGAGCCGAATACGGCGACCAGCACCAAGAGCAAAACGAAGTTCGGCAGCGTCTGGAACGCCTCGGTGATCCGCATCAGGACGTTATCGACCCAGCCGCCGTAATAGCCGGCGAAGGCGCCGACGAGGATGCCGATCAGGATCGCAATCGCGGTGGCGACGCCGCCGATCAAGAGCGAGATCCGTGCGCCGTAGAAAATCTGGGCGGCGATATCGCGCCCCGAATTATCGGTGCCGAGCAGGAAGCGCGGATTGGAGAACGGCCAGACCAGGGGACGGCCGGCGAGCGCCAACGGATCGCGCGGGTAGAGCCAGCCGGCCGAGATAGCCATCCCGATTACGATCAGAAGCAGGATCAGGCCCGCGACTGCGGCGGGGCTTCGGAAATAGCGTTTGACCGCATCCATGGCGCTAGCCCTCCGCCGTGATACGCGGATCGAGCCGCGCATAGATGAGGTCGACGACGAAGTTCACGGTGATGACGAGCAGCGCCGAGACGAAGACGATGCCGAGCAGCGTATTGAGGTCGCGCTGCACTACCGATTCATAGGCGAGCCGTCCGAGCCCCGGCAGCGAGAACACGCTTTCGACCACCACCGATCCGCCGAGCATGGTGCCGGCCTGCAGCCCGATCAGCGTCACCATCGGGAGCAGGGCGTTGCGCAGCACGTGCCGCGTCACCACCCGCGTCTCGTCGAGACCCTTGGCGCGGGCGGTGCGTACATAATCGAGGTTCAACACCTCGAGCATGGAGGCGCGCATGATGCGCAGGTAGATCGCCAGGAAGATCAGCCCGAGCGTCAGCGTCGGCAGCACCAGATGGCTTGCAATATCCAGCACGCGCCAGATGCCCGTCTGTACCGCACCGATATCCTCGAAACCGCCGGGCGGCAGCCACTGCAGGTAAACGGAAAATACCACGATCGCCATCAGGCCGAACCAGAACGAGGGCGTCGCGTAGAAGATCAGGCCGAGGGTGGAGATCAGCGTATCCGGCCAGCGGTTGACGCCGCGGGCGGCGATCACGCCGAAGACGAGGCCAAAGAAGAACGCAAACGACAGCGAGGCCGTCATCAGGAGGATGGTCGGCGGCAGCCGTTCCAGAATGACCGAGGCCACCGGCTTGCCATAGATCGAGGAGAAGCCGAGATCGAGCCGCACCAGCCGCCACAGATAGTTGCCGAGCTGCGCTGGGATCGAGAGATCGAGCCCATAGAATTGGCGGAGCGCCTTGGCGGTCGCGGCATCGCCACCGCCCATCTGCGCCATCATGGCGTCGACGGTATCGCCCGGCGCGAACTGCAGCAGCAGAAACACACCGATCAGGATCAGGACAAGGGTCGGGATCGAGGCGGCAAGCCGCCGCCCCGCAAGGGTCAAGATGCGCATAGACCTATCTTGGCGGATATCGGCTTAAGCCGAAAGCCAAAGATCATGCCAGCTCGTCGAGCCCCAGCGCGGGGTATTGGAGTGGTTACGCGCCTTGGCCGTGATCGTGGTGAGGAAAATCTGCTCGATCGGCATCCAGACCGGCAGCTCCGTGTTCACCTCCTTGACGAACTGGGCGTACAGCGCCTTGCGCTTGGCCGGATCGACCTCGGTCGCGGCATCGTCGATGGTCTTGTCGACGTTCTTGTCTTCCCAGCCCCACTGGTTGGTCCAGGGCGCGCCCTTGGGCTGGCCTGAGCGATACCACACCGTGGTCGAGACGGCTGGGTCGTTGCGGTATTGATGCCAGCCGGTCGCGATGTCGAAGGCGTGCTCGTCATAGACCTGCTTGAGGAAGCCGCCGCCATCGTTACGGACGATCTCGACGGGAATGCCGATCTCGCCAAGCGATTGCTGGATGAAGGTCGACCACAGCGAGATGTCCTCGCCCCAGGGCGCCGGCAACAGTTTTAGCGAAAAGCGCGTGCCGCCGCGCGCCGCCTTGAAGCCGGCTTCGTCGAGCAGCGCGGCCGCCTTGGCCTTGTCATAGGGATATTGCGGCGTGTCCGCGCCAGGATAGAAGTCGGTCGAGGTCGAAGGGATCGGCCCGGTGCCGAGCTTGGCGAAATCGCCGAGGAAATTCTCGATGAAGAACGGCACGTTGATCGCATGCGCGATGGCGCGGCGTACCTTGATGTCGGACAGTTCCTTGCGGCGGAAGTTGAATTCCAGCGTGTTGGTCCGCGCGTTGCCTTCATTGCCCTTGGTCGAGACGATGAAGCGCTTGTCCTTGCCGAGACGCGCGAGGTCGGAGAGCGTCAGGCCGGAGAACGGCGAATAGTGCAGTTCGCCGGCTTCCATCTGCGCCGCTGCCGCGGCGCGGTCGGTGATCACCTTCCAGACGATGCGGTCGAGATAGGGCGCGTTCGGCCGCCAGTAGTTTTCGTTGCGGTCGGCGATGATGTATTGCCCGCGCTCATATTTGACGAACTTGAACGGGCCGGTGCCGACAGGCGCAAGGTTGGTCGAGTTCTGGCGGATATCGCCGCTCTCATAGAGATGCTTGGCCGAGACATAGCCGAGGTCGGGCAGGGCGCGCAGCAAGAGGTTCAGCGGCATCGGCCGTTCATATTTGAAGATTGCGGTGTGCGCGTCCGGCGTCTCGACCGCGGTGAGGAAGAGCTGCAGCGTCGATCCGTAGTTGAGGATCTTCTTCCACATATTCATGGCGGTGAATTCGACGTCGGCCGAAGTGAACGGCTTGCCGTCGTGCCAGGTGACGCCCTGGCGCAGCTTGAAGGTCACGGTCTTGCCGTCCGGTGTCGCTTCCCAGCTTTCGGCGAGCACGCCGACCGGCTGGCCGCTGGCATCGAGATCGACGAGGTTCTCCTGAATTTTGCCGCCGATGATGTAGACGCCGGTGGAGGCCTGGATGCTCGGGTTGAGCTGGCGCTGCTCGGCGCCGTAATGGACGTTGAACACGCCACCCTTGCGCGGCGTCTCCTGCGCGAAGGCCCGCATCGGATTGATCACGTTGGCCGCGATGGCCGCCGAGGTCAGCAGCGCGGTGCGGCGATTGATTTCAAGGCGCGTCAAATCCATGCGAAGTCTCCGAACACGATATTGATGGCGAACCGTTCACGCGTCCGCCTTAAGCTTAGATGTTACGATGGAACGGGAATGCGAGTCATTTTCAAATCGACGCGCAAGGCGGAAAATCCTTCCGAAAACAACGTGCTGACCGGCCGATCGATCTGCGCATTTTGTCGCGCCGGAAGGCAGATTTCGGCTCGCTCCGATAGAGGCGCAGACGGCAGGGCAGCCCGGGATTGTCCGGAAATGGGACGTGGGGTGCGCTGAATCCCCATAAAAATAGGGGTAAGACGACTTCGGGTGCCAAAAAAACCCGGAAAAATTGGACGAATCACTGCAACTCGACTAGCGAGATAGTTGTGCAGAATGTCGGAAGCCCTATTTTTTAGGCGTTTTTCGCCATATCGTCGCCCTGTGCCAGAATCAATGGAGCAACCATGGCCACCCAAATGTCTAAGTCGCAGCTGATCGAGAAGATCGCGACCACCACCGAACTGTCGAAGAAAGAGGTCAAGAACGTGATGGACACGCTCGTTGACGTCGGTCACAAGGAGCTCAAGAAGAACGGGCTGTTCCTCGTTCCTGGCTTCGCGAAGTTCGTCGTGGTCAAGAAGCCGGCGACCAAGGCTCGTAAGGGCACCAACCCCTTCACGGGCGAGGAGATGATGTTCAAGGCCAAGCCGGCCCGCAAGATCGTCCGGGCCCGCCCGGTCAAGGCCGCCAAGGACGCGGTCTAAGAAAAACGCCGCTATTGAAGCGGCTAGCGAAAGCGAAAAGGCCTCCGGCGACGGGGGCCTTTTTGTTTTCTTTACCCATTGTTTGTTCACCTCACCCCGTCGTCCCTGCGAACGCAGGGACCCATACCGCGTGATTTCTCTTGTGGCGCCTTTGGCAGACGCCGTCCTTCCAAACGAAGCTCTGTGGTTATGGGTCCCTGCGTTCGCAGGGACGACGTGCGGAGAGAGTTCGTGCACGTGCGTCCGCATCTAGCCCCTACACCACCGGCGACCGCCCACCATCGACATTGATCGCCGTTCCCGTGATGAACGAACCTTGATCGGAAGCGAGGAAGCAGGCGAGGTTGGCAAATTCCTCCGCCGTGCCGATGCGCCCAAGCGGCGTGCCCTTGGCGAGGTTCTTGGCGAATACCTCGAAGTCCATGTCCGGCGCCTGCGCAGCGTGCCGCTTCACCCATTGGTCGCTCATGATCAGGCCGACCAGCATGGCATTGACCAGGATGTTGTGCTCGCCGCCTTCGCTGGCCATCACCTTAGTCAGCGCCATGCCCGCCGCCCGCGAGACCGAAGTTGGTGCGGACGATCCGGCCGGCGCCTTGGCGTAGGTGTTGAGCACGTTGATGATACGTCCCCATTTGCGCGCCTTCATGCCGGGCCAGACCAACCTGGAGAAGCGGATTGCGGCGAACAGCTTGAGGTCGAGATCTTCCTGCCACGCTTCGTCGGAGATGTTCTCGAACGCCATCGTCCGCGCCGTCCCGGCGTTATTGATGAGAATGTCGACCGGGCCGAGGTCGCCGACGATCTTCTCATGCGCCTTCGCGATGTCGGATGCCTTTGCGACGTCGCAGACATAATCTCGAACGCTGAGGCCTTCCTTGCCGAGTTGTTCCCGCGCGGCTTTCAAATCCTCCGCGCCGCGCGCGAGGATCGCCACCTTGGCGCCGGCGCCGGCAAATCGTCGCGCCACCGCGAAACCAATTCCTTTGCTGCCGCCGGTGACCACGGCGACTCTGTCCTTCATCGTGACTTGCATGTTGTTCTCCCGAGCGCGGTCTTGATGCCGCCGGCTGGCCGATGCGGATGCTCGGCCGACAGCCCCCATCATGGTTCCGCGGGTTAGCCTGATCAAGCCGCCGGCAGGCGAGGGCAGTGTCGCACGCCACGCATCGTCGCGTTGCTCGCGACCGATGACGCGCCCGTGAATGCTGGAAATACCATCCGGCTTCGGTAGCGCTTTGAACAAGGATTTTTCCCATTAGCGCCCAGCGGGAATGGCATCCTTGCTATTTTTGCCGCGCCCTTGTGACTGGCGGCGCCCGAGCCAAGATCAAACAGAACAACAATGGAGTCCAGGAGACCACCATGGGCCTGCAGCAAGCCAAACTCGAATCGCTTCCTTTCGTTACCGCCGAGCTGAACTATCTCGCGCCTACGTCCGGAAAGCCCCGCACCTACGCCTTCGATCCGCCGCCGGGCGAGCCCAGATCCACCGCGCTGCCCGAGCCGCACAACGTCCCGATCTTCGATGCGCGCCTGATCGCCGCCAACCTCTCGCTGGACCGCGAAGGCTTTGCGCTGGTCCGCCATCCCACCATCGTCAGGGATTTCTACGACGAAAAGGAAGTGCGGAACGTCTACTATCCCGCCGTGGAGGCCTTCCTGAAGGCGACGCTGAAGGCCGACCGCGTCTTCATCTTCGATCACACGGTACGCCGGCGCGTGGAGGGCGCCGCCGATATCAGGGGCGCTGGCCCCCGCCAGCCGGCGACCCGGGTGCATGTCGACCAGACCGACAAATCGGGCGCCAACCGCGTGCGCGAACACCTGCCGGATGAAGCCGATGAACTTTTGAAAGGCCGCGTGCAGGTCATCAATGTGTGGCGGCCGATCCGCGGTCCCCTGCGCGATACGCCGCTCGCGATGGCCGACGGCCGGACCGTCGAGCCTGATGATCTCGTCGCTTCCGACCTGATCTATCCGAACCGCAGTGGTGAGACCTATTCGGTCAGATACAATCCGAACCACCGCTGGTACTACATTCCGGAAATGCGGACCGACGAGGCGCTGCTCCTGAAGTGCTACGATTCGGCAACCGACGGCCGTACCCGGTTCGGGCCGCACACCGCCTTCACCGATCCGACCACGCCGGCCGATGCGCCGCCGCGCGAAAGCATCGAGCTGCGCACGCTGGTGTTCCACAGGAACTGAGCGGATTCGCGTTCCCGCGCCATTGATGCTACCTCGCCCCCAAGATATTTCGGGGCGAGACGGCTCATGGACGGCAAGGCCGATAGCGCGGATGGCAGCTTCCGCGCACTGATATTTGCGCTTCTGGCGCTGGCCTGCGGCCACATGCTGTCGACGCTGCTGCGAACCATTCCGGCGGTCAGTCTCGACGTGATGGCTGCCGATTTCCGCACCGCCCCGCAGACGCTGGCGAGCCTCACCTCGATCTATCATTTCGCCTTCGCCGCCTCGCAAATCCCGGTCGGCGCCGCGATGGACCGTTTCGGCGTTCGTCCGGTCTCCTTGAGCCTGCTCGCCGGAACCATTTTGGGCGCGCTGGCTTCCGGACTTGCGACAGGACCGGAGGGTTTTCTGTTCGGGCAACTCCTGCTCGGCATCGCCACCTCGGGGATGTTGATGTGTCCGATGACGCTCGCCGCCAAGCAGATGTCGCCGGCGCGCTTTGGCCTGTGGTCCGGCATCATTCTCTCGATCGGCAATATCGGCATGCTCTTGTCGGCCAGCCCGCTGGCCTTCGTTGTCGAGCATTTCGGCTGGCGGGCAGGGTTCTGGATCTCGGCTGGATTTGGCGCAGCGGTGGCGCTGGCCGTGTTTCTGCTGGTCCCGAAGCAGCCGGCCGAACATGCCGATCCATCCTCGCCGCTGTCGCAAATGGGAGAGGTGCTGCGCATCGGCCTGTCGCGGCCGCTCCGTGGCCTGATCGCGCTGGCGCTGGTTTCGCTCGCAGCCACGTTGGTGCTGCGGGGATTGTGGGGCGGGCCGTGGCTGATGGAGATCAAGTTGCTCAGCCGCGTCGAGGCCGGCAACGTGCTAGGCCTGTTCACGCTGGCGCTGATCGCCGGCCCCGCGCTGATGGGCTTTTTCGATCGCAGCTTTGGCCATCGCCGCGAAGTGCTGGCCGCGACGCATTCGCTTGCCGCCCTGCTGCTCGTGCTGACTGCCGCCGGCGCGCCGAACTATCCGCTCGCCGAACTGTTCGGCGTAGAGGCCGTGCCGGCGCCGGTCGACGCCGCACTGTTCGTCCTGATGGGTATCGCGATATCGACGCAGCCGCTGCTGTTCGGCATGACGCGGCAACTGGCCGGCGCGCAGAACGCCGGCAAGGCGCTCTCCGCCATCAACCTCGCGTTCTTCCTCGGCACCGCGCTGATGCAATCGGCGACCGGCGTGGTCGCAGCGGCGTTCGGCCTTCCCGCAGTGCTGCTATTCATGGCGGCGGCCTTGATCGTCGGGGTGATTGTGTTTTTGATATACACCTGACCCTTGCATGGAATGGCGCATGTACCCCGATCCGGACTCGGCATCGCAAAAAATGTACGACCGCGCACTGGCGAGCCTGCCCGGCGGCAATACGCGCACCACCGTGTTCATGAAGCCCTATCCGATCTACGCCGCGCGCGGTGAGGGCTGCCGTGTGTGGGATCTCGACGGTAACGCCTATATCGACTGCATCAATAATTTCACCGCGGCGATCCACGGCCACGCGCATCCCGCACTGATCAAGGCGGCGACCGCGCAGCTTGCGCTGGGCTCGGCGTTCGGCCTGCCGACGGTTTCAGAGGTCGATCTTGCCGAGCTGCTGGTGTCACGCCTGCCGTCGGTCGATCAGGTCCGCTTCGCCAATTCCGGCACTGAAGCCGTGATGATGGCGCTGAAGGCGGCCCGGGCGCATACGGGGCGGCCGAAGATCGCCAAATGCGAAGGCGCCTATCACGGCTCATATGACTACGCGGAGGTGAGCCTCGATCCGACACCGGAAGCCTGGGGCCGCAACGCGCCGGTATCCGTCGCCTATGCCAGGGGTACGCCGGAAAACGTGCTGGCCGATGTCGTCACCATTCCCTTCAACGACACCGAGGCCGCGGTCAGCCTGATCCGCGAGCATGGGCCCGAGCTCGCCTGCGTGCTTGTCGATCCCATGCCCAACCGCGCCGGGCTGGCGCCGGCTGACCAGACCTATCTGGAGGCGCTTCGAAAAATCACGCGCGAGGTCGGCGCGCTCCTGATCTTCGACGAGGTCATCACATTTCGCCTCGGCTATCGCGGCGCGCAGGGGATCTGGAATATCGATCCTGATCTCACCACGCTCGGAAAAATCATCGGGGGCGGCTTTCCAGTCGGCGCCATCGGCGGACGCAGGGAAGTGATGGCGGTGTTCGATCCGCGCCACGGCAAGCCGGCGCTGCCGCATGGCGGCACGTTCTCCGCCAATCCGGTGACGATGCGCGCCGGCATTGCCGCGATGCAATTGCTCGACGATGCAGCCTTTTCGCGGCTCGATGCGATGGGCGAGGCGGTGCGCTCCGGCATCAACGCGGCGTTCAAGCGCCATGGCGTGCCCGGCGGCACCGTCGGTCTCGGCTCGCTGCTCAAGGTTCACTTCGCCGACCGGCCGGTTCGCGACTATCGCTCGGCCTATCTGAGCGAGGAGGAAGCGCGGCGGCAGGGGGTGTTCTCGCGCGCGCTGCTCAATCGTGGCGTGCTGGCCGCGGGCAACGGCTTGATGGCGCTGTCGACTCCGATGGCGGATGCCGATATTCGTGCCATCATCGATGCGGCATCGGGCGCGCTTGAGGAAGTCGCAAAGGCGCTGTGATTTGCGCAGCTCCGTAGGATGGGTGGAGCGAAGCGATACCCATAAGCCGCTGTGAGTGATAATGATGGGTTTCGCTTCGCTCTACCCATCCTACGAATAAACGAAAAACCACGGCACCGAATGTCCGCCAAGATCGATCCCATCACGCGTTCCGTTGTCCAGCACCGCCTCAGTTCGATCGTGAAAGAGATGGGCGAAGCGATGCTTCGCACCTCCTATTCGCAGATCCTCAATTCCAGCCGCGACTTTTCGCTGGCGATCTGCGACACCAATGCACGGCTGATCGCGCAGGCGGACCATCTGCCGGTTCATGTCGGCGCGTTGCCCTGGGCGACGATTGCGGTCGAGGAGCGGTTCAAGGATGTGAAGCAGGGCGATGTCATCCTGCTCAACGATCCCTATCACGGCGGCAGCCATCTGCCTGATGTGACGGTGTTCGTGCCGGTATTCGCCGATGGCAAGCGTCTGCTCTGGACCATCGTGCGCGCGCACCAGAGCGATATCGGCGGGGGTACCCACGGCGCCTATAATCCTGCGGCCACCGAGATCTGGCAGGAGGGGCTGCGTATCCCCCCGATCAAGCTCTATGAGGCTGGCAAGCTGCGCGACGATCTGTTCGACTTGCTGGCGCTCAACGTCCGCAACCCTCGCGAATTTCGCGGCGACCTCGCCGCGATGCTCGGCGCGGCGCATCTTGGGGAACGGCGGTTGTCGCGGCTGTTTGCCGAATTCGGCGCAGCCGTGGTCGAAGCCGCCATGGAAGCGATCCTCGATGCCACGGAGCAGCAGACCCGCGCAGTCGTCTCCACCTGGAAGGATGGCGTGTTCTACGGCGAAGCGTTCCTCGACGATGACGGCCATGGCCGCACCGATCTGCGCATCGCGGCAAAAGTCACCAAGAAGGGCAGCGATGTCGAAATCGATCTCTCCGATTCCGATCCGCAATCCACCAGCTTTGTCAACTCCTCGCACGCCAACATGCAGGCGGCGGTAGCGATGGCATTCGCCTATCTGATCGATGCGGAGATTCCGAAAAACACCGGCGCGCTGCGGCCGCTGAAGGTGATCGCAAAGCAGGGCACGATCGTGTGGGCCGATCCGGGCCGTCCGGTGACGCTGTGCACCAGCCATCCCTCGAATGAAATCGTCGAGGCCATTGTAAAGGCCCTATCCGCGTCGTGCCCGGAGCGCGCGATGGCCGGCTGGAGCCGGCGCTTCCGCATCGCGATCCAGGGCGAGGACCCGCGCAACGGAAAGAATTTCATCTGGCACCTGTTCCAGGCGCGGCCTGGCGGCGGTGCGTCCTCCGGCGGCGACGGCTGGTCGTCGATTGGCGAATGGCATTCGGTCGGCGGGTTGAAGTTCGGCAGCCTTGAAGTCGCCGAAGTGCGCTTTCCACTCTATTTCCGGCAGCATGAATTCCGCCCGGATTCCGGCGGCGATGGTCAGCATCGCGGCGGCCTCGGCGTGTCCCTAGATCTGGTGCTGGAAACCGAGAAGATCGCGAAGGGCAACACCGCCGGCGACGGCGCTCGCCATGGCCCCTGCGGCATGCTCGGCGGCCAGGACGGCAAGCCGCATCATTATCGTCTCTTGTCCGAAGGACGCGAGCCGCGCCTGCTCCGCACCAAGGAAGTCGGTATTGAGCTGCGTCCCGGCGACTGCCTCGAAATCCGGTCCTCAGGTGGCGGTGGCTGGGGACCACCCGACAAGCGATCGGCGGAGGCACGGCAGCGCGACCGCGAGCAGGGCCTGACCGACGTTACGGAGCAGGCGTCCTCATGATGTTCAGGATAGGCGTTGACGTCGGCGGGACCTACACCGATCTCGTGGCGACCGATGAGAGCGGCCGCACCGTGTTTGCAAAGTCGCCCTCAACTCCGGCGGATCAATCGCTCGGCGTGATGGCTGGACTGGAAGAGCTGGCGCGGCGGCTGAACGTCACGCGCGCAGACATGCTTGGCTCGACCGATCGCCTCGTGCACGGCACGACGGTTGCGACCAACGCGCTACTGGAGCGCAAGGGCGCAAAGGTCGCGCTCATCACCACCGAAGGCCATCGCGATGTCGTCGAGATGCGCGAGGGCCTCAAGCCCGATCGTTACGACCTGCGTTCGCCGCCGCCGGCGCCGCTGGTGCCGCGCGACTTGCGTTTTGGTGTGAAGGAACGGCTCCGCGCCAATGGCGAGATCTTGATTCCGCTCGATCTGAAATCGCTCGATGACGCCATTGCCAGCATCCAGCGCTCCGGCGTGACCTCAGCCGCAGTGTGCTTCCTGCACTCCTATCTCAATCCGGTGCATGAACTTGCGGCCGTCGAGCGATTGAAGGCGGCGCTGCCTGATATCAACATCTCGCGCTCCAGCGACGTGCTGCCGCAGATCAAGGAATATGAGCGCGTCTCGACCACGATCGTGAACGCCTATGTCGAGCCGATCGTGCGTCGCTACCTGACCAACCTCGAGGCGCGGCTCACGGAGGCCGGCTTCAATGGCAGCCTCTTCGTCGTGCTCTCGCATGGCGGGATGGCGCCGGTGGAGGAAGCCTCGCGGCTCGCTGCGGGCACCGTGCTGTCGGGCCCCGCCGGCGGCATGTCCGGCGGCCGGCGCTGTTCTGACCTGATTGGCATTCCCGATCTCGTGCCGTTCGACATGGGCGGCACCTCGACCGACATCTCGCTGATCTCGGGCGGACAGGCCTCGCTGTCTGCCGACGGCATGCTGGCCGGCCAGCGCATCGCGCTACGCAGCCTTGACATCGCCAGCATCGCGGCGGGCGGCGGCTCGATCGCCAGCGTCGATGCCAGCCGCACGCTGCGCGTCGGGCCGGAAAGCGCGGGCTCGGTGCCGGGCCCGGCCTGCTACGGCAATGGCGGCGAGGCCGCAACCGTCACCGACGCCAATGTTGTGCTCGGCTATCTCGATGCGGCCGCGTTCATGGGCGGCAAGCGCCCGCTCAAC
The DNA here is from genome assembly GCF_029714305.1 of Bradyrhizobium sp. CB3481. NCBI lineage: Bacteria > Pseudomonadati > Pseudomonadota > Alphaproteobacteria > Hyphomicrobiales > Nitrobacteraceae > Bradyrhizobium > Bradyrhizobium sp. CB3481. The sequence continues at coordinate 6,300,710 of NZ_CP121647.1, read as the reverse complement.
CGCGCGGCCTCGGAGGCCGCCGTCGACCGCGTTGCTGAAGCGATGGACCTGTCGCGCATCGAGGCCGCTGCCGGCATCTACCGCATGATCAATCTGAACATGGCCGACGGCATTCGCCTGATGACCTTGCGCCGCGGCGTCGATCCCCGGAAATTCGCGTTGCTCAGCTTCGGCGGCGCGGCTGGCCTGCACGCGGCGGAAGTGGCGCGCGAGCTCGAGATCAAGCGCATCATCGTGCCGACCGTCGCTTCCGTTCTCTCGGCTTGGGGCATGCTGACCAGCGATCTCCGTTACGAGGTCAGCCGCACGCATTACGGCGCGGGCGCGCGTATCACCGCCGATGAGGTGCGTGAACTCTTCGCCGGCTTGGAGCAGCAGGCCGCCGGCCGGCTGCGCTCTTGGTTCAGCGGGCCGATCGCCATCGAACGCTCCGCCGAGATGCGCTATGGCGAGCAGATCTTTGAGATCGACGTCTCGCTCGACGGCCTCGACTGGAGCGCGCCGGATCTGGTGGACCGGATCGAGGACCGCTTCCACATCAGGCACGAGGAATTATACACCTACGCCTCGCGCGGCCAGGAGGTCGTGTTCGTCAACGCCCGTGTCGCTGCTGTCGGCGAAGTCGAGCGCCAGGACGAGGAGGCACGGAAGGCCGCGTCGTCCGGCAGCGCTGCACCACGCAGCAAGCGGCAGGCCTTCTTCGGCGGCTGGCGCGAAGTTCCGGTCTATGCGCTCGACGAACTGCAACCCGGCCACACCTTGAGCGGACCCGCGATCATCGAAGCCGAGACCACGACGGTGCTGGTCGATACCGGCGACCGCGTCACCGTCAATCGGCTCGGATGGCTGGATATCGCGCTGCGCTGATACGATGAGCTGCGTAGGGTGGGCAAAGCGAAGCGTGCCCACCAATCATCCTCGGAGGAGGGAGCATGGGGGAAGGATGGCGTCTCCAGGTGGCGGAGCTGAGAGTAGCCAAACGGAATGAAGAGGCGCTCGTTCTGATCCGGCAAGCCATCGCGGAAGGCGATATGTCGGCTCGTGTGATGCTGGCCACGATGGGCGACAAGGCTGGTCTGTCTCGAGCGGAGGTTGATGCACTGATTTTCGATGTCGAGACGACGATGAACCAGGAGGATGTCGAAACGCACCTGCAGTTGAGAGGCGCCTATGACATCGGCTTGGGCGATCTTCCGTATGATGAGAAGGCTCGCCGGCGTTTCAGCCATCATCTCAAGGCAGTCGAACTCGGGGCAGGGGTCATACACACGCTGGCGCTCGCGCGGATCTATGTCATGGGCGCACTTGAAGTAGCGCCGGATTTGAATGAAGCGGTTCGCTGGTACAAGCACGCGATCGAGCAGGGCAGCGTCGAGGCCGCACATGAGCTGCAGAAGGTGTATCGGCATATCGAGAAATCGGAAAAGAAGTCGGCCAAGAGTGTTGTGACGCCGCTTCCTACCCGGCAACCGTCATCGCCCGCGAAAGCGGGCGGCCCAGTACGCCGCGACAGTGGCAATTGAGCGAGCGGCCGAACCAAGCGACGGTGGCTGAACTCCGCTTCGGGCCGCTCGTGAAGATGCAGAAAGTGGCTCTTGGGAACCAAGCAGAAATTTTCTGCTCCATCGGTTTAGTACCGTCGGCCCCTGCACGGCCAATCCCGCCCATGGATAAGGCCGAGACCCAATTCATTCGCCAGCCACAACGGAACCGTTTGCTCCTGGGGTCCATAGCGTATCACCGGCACGACGGGCCCGCCGCACGGATCGACCCGGTCGTCCTCAGGGCGATAACGATATCGTGGAACAACATTGGAATCCCAGTAGGGAGTTGGCCTTATGACGGGCACCCTGATGATGGGCCTTTCCCGTGGTTCACGAACGACTTGGGCGGTCTGCGCATGCGCTGCGGCACTAAACGTGCCGACGTTACACAGGACCAGGGACGCTCCCAAAGCTACGATCGCTATCCTCATGCCTCGACCTCCTTGCACACACGGCTTGGGCACAACTCGGATATCCCGGCGAGGTTCGAATTCGCGCCGCTGCCAATAGGCATATCGGACATCAAACGCGCCTGAACCGCAACGTCTCATTTAGGAAGACTGAAGGCCGACCGGGCGTGAAGCCGCGCCGTCAACATTTCATTTTAACAACCGGATCTCTCGCGCTATCATCGCGTCCGCTGGGTGGCGTCACGAGCTCTCAACGGCTCGCGTACGAGGGCGGGTTGATGAAAACAAGAATAAAATGGCTGCCAGCAGCCCTCTTCGCCGCGTTGTTCCTGGCATCGATCTGGACCTCGCCAACCCGCGCTGCCGGCGTGACCGACACCGAGATCCGGATCGGCAACATCATGCCGTATACCGGGCCGCTCGCCGCGTTCGCCTCGATCGGCAGGGCCGAGGCCGCGTATTTCGACATGATCAACGAGCGCGGCGGCATCAACGGGCGCAAGGTAAAATTCATCTCGCGTGACGACAGCTCGAATCCGAAAGCCGCGATCGAGCACACCCGCGACCTCGTCGAGCAGGAGCGGGTGCACCTGATGTTCGGATCGTTCGGCACGCCGAGTAACCTTGCGACGCGAAGCTATCTCAACGAGCGGAACATCCCGCAGCTCTTTGTCGCCTCCGGCGATGAGGAGTGGGCGCATCCGAAGCGCTTTCCGTGGACGATGGGTTGGCAGCCGACGTTCCGATCGGAAGGGCAGATCTACGCCAATTACATCCAGGCCGCCTATCCGAGCCGGAAGATCGCCGTGCTCTGGCAGAACGATCAGTTCGGCCGCGACCTGTTCCGCGGATTGCAGGAGGGGCTCGGCATCACCGCCGACATGATCGTGGCCGATATCGCCATCGACGCCGACATGTCGATCGATGCGCAGGTCGATATCCTCAAGAACTCCGGCGCCGAGGTGCTGGTGCTCAACTGCGCGCCGCCGATCTCGGCGCGTGCGATCCGCAAGGCCGCCGAACTGGGCTGGCATCCGGTGCTGGTGCTGGTGAACGCCGCGGCCTCGATCGCGAGCGCGCTGCGGCCGGCGGGACTGCAGAATTCCGTCGGGGTGATCTCGACCTCGTTCCTAAAGGACGCCAGTGATGCCAGCTGGAACGATGACGCCGGCATCAAGGAGTGGCTCGCCTTCATGGACAAATATTATCCTGACGGCGACAAGGAAGACGGCAACGCCATCTTCGGCTACGCAGCGGCCGAAACGCTGGCACGGGTCTTGATCCAGTGCGGCGACGACCTGTCGCGCGAGAACATCATGCGGCAGGCGGCGTCGCTGCGGAATTACCAGAGCACGGTCGCGTTTCCGGGAATTACGATCAACACCGGGCCGTCCGACTTTCATCCGATCGAGCAGATGCGGCTGGTGCAATTCGACGGTAACGCCTGGCAACCGATCGGCGATGTCATCGAGAGCGCGTTTTTGGGTGCGGCGGGCGATAAGTGAGATTTTACACTATGGCTGTCATTGCCCGCGAAGGCGGGCAATCCAGTACGCCGAGACGCCGGTGACTTTGCCGATGAGCCACGGCGTACTGGATACCCCGCATGCGCGGGGTATGACAACGGAGCTCCGCGCCTACTTCTTCTGCCCGTAGTTCAACAGCCCGCCTTTGCTCTTCGGCGGGTGCGCCCGCAGGCCTTCCTCGTTGGGCTCGGTGCCCCAGCCGGGGCGATCGGGCATGACGAGGTGGCCATCGACGATCTCAGGCACGTGGGTGAACAGTTCGTGGTCCCATGCCAGGCGGTCGATATCGGTTTCCATGATGCGTAAGTTCGGCACCGCGGCCGAGAAGTGCGCGTTCTGCATGGTACAGAGATGGCCGTAGAAATTATGCGGGGCGACATTGACCTCGAAATGCTCGGCGGCGGCCGCGATCTTCATCGATTGCCATACCCCGTTCCAGGGCGTGTCGATGATCGCAATGTCCATCGCCTGTTCGGTGAAATAGGGCAGAAATTCGCGCAGGCCGAGCAGCGTCTCGCAGGACGAGACCGGATGCGGGCTCTGGCGGCGGATGTAGCCCAATGCCTGCGGATTGAAGGTGTCGATCTCCACCCAGAACAGGTCCATGTCCTTGATGGCGCGCAGGATCTTCAAATAGCCTTCGGTCTTGGCGTTGAAGTTGAGGTCGAGCAGCAGGTCAACATCGGGGCCAGCGCCGTCGCGGATCGCTTCCAGATGCATGCAGAGGTTTCGCAGCACCGCGCGGTCGACATTGATCTCCGGTTCGAACGGCGAGCCGAAGCCGGGGCGCCAGCCCTGCGGCTTACCGTCGGTATAGACGAAGATGTTGGTCTTCATCGCCGTAAAGCCCTTCTCGCGCACCTCATTGCCGATCGACTTGACGCCGTCGAGGCTGGTGATGGCGGGCTTGAACCAGTCGGGATGGTTGATGCGCCAGGTCGCGCAGTGTGACCAGTAGACGCGGATGCGGTCGCGGATCTTGCCGCCGAGCAGCTCGTAGCAGGGCACCCCTAACGCCTTGGCCTTGACGTCGAGCAGGGCGTTCTCGAGGGCGCCGAGCGCCAGCGCCACCACGCCGCCGGCGGCGGGCCGCGTCGCGGCAAACAGCTCCGCATAGATCCGCTCGTGCTGGTAAGCGTTCTTGCCGACGACGCGCGCCCCGAGCCGCTCGATGGCGGCCGTCACGCCGGGGGCGCCAAAGCCCTCGTCATACTCGCTCCAGCCGACGATGCCGTCCTCGCTCGTGATCTTGACGAAGTGATAGTTCCGCCAGCCGGCGTCGCAGGCGAGCGTCTCGACGCTTCTTACGGTGGTGGCTTTTTTCATGATTTCCGCCCCAGGGCTTATTGTTGTGGTTGTTCCGATAACAACAATGGTTTGCGTGAAGCGTCAATGACGGGGCGGTGATTTCCCGTTGCGCGGAACAAAATTCCACTTGCATCGCCATTCCCGCAAGGCTGTCATGCCTGCCAACAAGAATCTGAATCAACAGCGGTTTTCGCTGGCGAATTCAGGCCGCGAGCATAGGGGCCAACGAAACGTCCATGTCCTTCAACAAGCTCTTGATCGCCAATCGCGGCGAGATCGCCATCCGTATCGCGCGTGCGGCGGGTGATGCCGGGCTCGCCGCTATTGCGATCCACTCCGCTGACGATGCCCAGTCGCTGCACGTCCGCGCCGCAGACAGCGCCCATGAAATCCCCGGGCGAGGCGCGCGGGCCTATCTCGATATCGAGGCGGTCATCGCCGCTGCCAAGGCGACCGAATGCGACGCCATCCACCCGGGCTATGGCTTCCTCAGCGAGAATGCCAGCTTCGCCCGGCGCTGCATCGAGGAAAATATCGTCTTCGTCGGGCCGTCGCCGGAAGCGCTCGACCTGTTCGGCGACAAGGCGCAGGCCAAGGCGCTGGCGAAGCAATGCGGCGTCCCCATTATTGATGGCACCAGCGGTTCGACCAGCCTGGAGGAGGCAAGAGCCTTCCTGGAATCGCAGGGTGAGCGCGGCGCCATCATGATCAAGGCGATTGCCGGCGGCGGCGGCCGCGGCATGCGCATCGTGGATGACCCGGCGCAGCTGGAGGAAGCCTATGCCCGCTGCCAGTCCGAGGCGATGGCCGCCTTCGGCAGCGAGGGCGTCTATGTCGAGCGCCTGATCCGCAACGCCCGCCATATCGAGGTGCAGATCATCTGCGACCATCACGGCGCGATCAGCCATCTCTGGGAGCGCGAATGCACGGTGCAGCGCCGCAACCAGAAGCTCATCGAGGTCGCGCCGAGCCCGTCCTTGAGCGACGCGCTGCGTATCCGCATCATCGATGCGGCCAAGGAGCTCGCCGCCGCCGCCAATTACGACAATCTCGGCACGTTCGAATTCCTGGTCGATAACGACGCCCGCACCAGCGACCGTGCCTTTGCCTTCATCGAGGCCAACCCGCGGCTGCAGGTCGAGCATACCGTCACCGAGCAGGTGCTCGGGGTCGACCTCGTGCAGTCGCAGCTTGCGGTCGCGGCCGGCGCCACCCTCGGCTCGCTCGGCCTCGCGCAGGGCTATATCCCGCGGCCACGCGGCTTTGCGATGCAACTCCGCGTCAACATGGAAGTGATGGACGTATCAGGAGCAACGAAACCGACCGGCGGGACGCTGGCGATGTTCGACCTGCCGTCCGGCCCCGGCGTCCGCGTCGATACGTTCGGCTATTCGGGATACCGCACCAGCGCCGCGTTCGACTCGTTGCTCGCCAAGGTGATCGTGCATTCGCCTGGTGGTAACTGGACCGATATCGTACACAAGGCCTCGCGCACGCTGCGCGAGTTTCGCATCGACGGCGTCGCCACCAACCTGCCGTTCCTCGCCGCGATCCTGGCGCATCCGGACTTTATCGAGAACCGCCTCTCTACCGGCTTCATCGACCGGCATGCCGCCGCCCTCGTCGGCGAAGCCAAACGCGCGACCGAGGAAGTGGCGGAGACGGAGCTGGCCGACGCCGGCAGCGCCGCCGATGACGAGACCCTTGCCGTTGCGGTTGCGGCATCGGCAAGCGGCCCGGCAGGTTCGGTGGCCGTGCCGGCGCCGCTGCAAGGCACGATCGTCGCTGTTGATGTCGAGGAGGGAGACCTCGTTCGTCCCGGCCAACAGATCGCCGTGCTGGAATCCATGAAGATGGAGCATCTGGTTACCGCGCCGCATGGCGGCCGGGTGACGGAGATTGCAGCAGGCCCCGGCGTGACGCTGATGCAGGACGAGGTGATCCTCTATCTCGAGCCGGCCGAGATCGACGCCCACGACGTGGCTGAGGAAGAGGACGTCGATCTCGACCACATCCGCCCCGATCTGGCCGAGCTGATCGAGCGCCGCGCCGTCACGCTGGATGAAAACCGTCCCGCCTCGGTCGAGCGCCGCCGCAAGACCAACCAGCGCACGGCGCGCGAGAACGTCGCCCATCTCGTCGATGAAGGCTCCTTTGTCGAATATGGCTCGCTCGCCATCGCCGCCCAGCGGCGTCGGCGGACGGTCGACGACCTCATCCGCAACACGCCGGCCGACGGCCTGATCTCGGGCATCGCCACCGTGAATACGAAGCTGTTCGGTGCGGACGCTGCCCGCTGCGTGGTAATCGCCTACGACTATACCGTGCTGGCCGGCACGCAGGGCCACATGAACCACAAGAAGATCGACCGCATGCTCAGCCTGACCGAGCAATGGCGGTTGCCGCTGGTGTTCTATGCCGAGGGCGGCGGCGGCCGTCCCGGTGATACCGACCGGCTCGGCATGACCGGTCTCGACGGGCCGTCCTTCGTGCAGTTCGCCAAACTCTCGGGCCTCGTGCCGGTCATCGGTATCGTCTCCGGCTATTGCTTTGCCGGCAACGCCGCCATGCTCGGCTGCTGCGACGTCATCATCGCCACCCAGAACGCGTCGATCGGCATGGGCGGCCCCGCCATGATCGAGGGCGGCGGGCTCGGCGTCTATCATCCGGCCGAAGTCGGCCCGGTGTCGTTCCAGGCGCCGAACGGCGTGATCGACATTCTCGTGGAGGACGAGGCGGAAGCGACGATCGCCGCGCAGAAATATCTCTCCTACTTCCAGGGCGCAGTCGCCGACTGGAAGGCGCCGGACCAGCGTCTCTTGCGGCGGGCGATCCCGGAAAACCGCCTGCGCGTCTACGATATCCGCAGCGTCATCGATCTCTTGGCCGACGAAGGTTCGGTGCTGGAAATCCGCCGGGATTTTGGCGTCGGTATGATCACCGCCTTCATCCGCATCGAGGGAAAGCCGTTCGGCCTGATCGCCAACAACCCAAAACATCTCGGCGGGGCGATCGATGCGCCGGCCGGCGACAAGGCCGCGCGCTTCATGCAGCTCTGCGATGCCTTCGACATTCCGATACTCTCGCTGTGCGATACGCCGGGCTTCATGGTCGGCCCCGAAGCGGAAAAGACCGCGATCGTACGCCATGTGGCGCGCATGTTCGTGACCGGCGCGAGCCTCACCGTGCCGCTGTTCGGCATCGTCCTGCGCAAGGGCTATGGCCTTGGCGCGCAATCGATGATCGGCGGCGGTTTTCATGCCTCCTTCTTCACGGTGGCCTGGCCGACCGGCGAATTTGGCGGCATGGGGCTTGAGGGCTATGTGCGGCTCGGCTTCCGCAAGGAAATGGAAGCGATCGATGATCCCGCAGAGCGCGAAGACTATTACAAGGCCAAGGTCGCCGAGCTCTACGCCAACGGCAAGGCGGTCTCGATCGCCTCCGTGCTTGAAATCGACGAGGTGATCGATCCCGCCGAGACGAGACACTGGATCATGTCGGGCCTGCGCTCGGTGCCGAAGGTGGAGCCGCGCACGACGAAAAAGCGGCCGTGCATCGATGCGTGGTAGTTGCCTCTGGTAAGACGTATCGCGAGAATGAGAGTTCAGGCTCAGTTGTCGTCACCCGCGCAGGCGGGTGACCCAGTATCCCAGAGACGCCAACGATTGCGCCGAGACGTCGCGGCGTACTGGATCCCCCGCCTTCGCGGGGGATGACATTTGCTGAGTTGCGCTGCTATCTCGCGTCATTGCGAGGAGCGAAGTGATGAAGCAATCCATGCCTCCGCATGTGGCGCTATGGATTGCTTCGCTTCGCTCGCAATGACGGGAGGGGGCATCTCGGGATTCCACTACCCCAGCCGCAACTCCGCATACCCCTTCGCCGCAACCTCGTCGCATCTCGCGCGGTACGCCGGGGCGCTGCCGCTGTAGCGGGCGACGATGCGCCTCTGCTTGCCTTCGACATTGGAATTGATGCCGGTCATCCAGGAATCGACCTCGCTGGACAGCATGCCCTCGCCAAGCGCCTTGACGTGATCGGTCCAGGATTTGACGCCCTCCGGCGTCGCCTCCAGCCGCGTCAGTCGCTTTTCCATCGCGAAATTGATCAGGCCGGTGACCCAATCGACGCTGTATTCGATGCTGCGCGGGATGTTGCCGAGCGCGGTGTGCGGGCCCATCAGCATCAGCATGTTCGGAAATTCGTGCACCATGATACCGAGATAGGTCTCGGGCCCGCGCTTCCATTTGTCCTTCAGCCGGACACCGCCGACGCCACGGAAGTCAATCTTGTCGAAGCTGCCGGTAATGGCATCAAAGCCGGTTGCATAGATGATGATATCGAACTCGTATTCCCGGTCGCCGGTCTTGATGCCCTTGGCCGTGATCCGCTCGATGGGCGTCTCCTTGATGTCAACCAGCTCGACATTGTTCTGGTTGTAGACCTCGTAATAGAAGGTCTCGAGCGGCAGCCGGCGTGTGCCAAAGCCGTGGTTTTTCGGGATCAGCTTCTCGGCCACAGCCTGATTCTTCACCCGCTGGCAGATTTTACGCGCGACGAAATCGGAGATCGTGGCGTTCGCCTTGCGGTCGGTCAGGATGTCCTTGAAATTGCCCACCCAGATGCCGAAGCCGCGTTCGCCATAGAGCCTTTCGTAGTTGGCCTCGCGCTCCTCGTCAGAGACCTCGAACGCGCCGCGCGGGTCGGGCGTGTGAATGAAGCAGGCAAACGTTTCGCGGCAGCGCGCGAATATCTCGGGATAGCCAGCCTTGATCTTGGCCTGGGTCTCGGCGTCGATCTTGCCGTTATGCAGCGGCGCGGCCCAGTTGGCCGTGCGCTGAAACACTGTTAGACGGCCGACCTGGCTGGCGATGGTCTGGATCGTCTGGATACCGGTCGCGCCGGTGCCGATCACGGCGACACGCTTGCCGGCGAGATCCACCGGCTCCTTCGGCCAACGCGCGGTGTGAAAGGCCGCGCCCTTGAAATCCTCGCGTCCGGCGATGTTCGGCAGCGTCGGGGTCGAGAGTGGCCCGATGGCGGTGATCAGGAAGCGCGAATTGAAGCGGCTGCCGTCGTCGAGCGTGATGGTCCAGCTTCGCGCGTCTTCGTCCCAAGCGGCAGCCGTCACCCGGCCGCGAAACTGGATATCGCGGCGCAGGTCGAACTTGTCGGCGACGTAGTTGATGTAGCGCAGCGTTTCTGGCTGGCCGGCAAAGTGCTCGGACCACTCCCATTCCTGCAGCAACTCCTTCGAGAACGAGTAGCCATAGGAATAGCTTTCGGAATCGAAGCGCGCGCCGGGATAGCGGTTCCAGTACCAGGTGCCGCCGACATCGGTACCGGCTTCGAATACGCGCACCCGTAGGCCCTGTTCGCGCAAGCGGTAGAGCTGGTACAGGCCGGACAGGCCCGCGCCGATGATGATGGCGTCGTAATCCAAGATCGGCATCGCTCCCAAGCTCGTGTTTTGTTCAAGCCTATCCGCTCTCGTGGCGGCGGACAAACCCCGCATGGACGCGGGGCAGGGTTGCAGGTCGGCCATTGCCCTGTCGGCTTTACTCGCAGCCGCATCTGCCCCTATCGTCGGGAAGAGATCGCCCGGCAAGCGGCGACGGCACCAGGGGAGGGAAGCGATGGCTCAGGCGGCGCAGCGCAAGCTGCCCTCGATCGACGTCAGCGATCCCCGTCTTTATCAGGACGACACCTGGCGGCCGCTGTTCGCGCAATTGCGCCGTGACGATCCCGTGCATTATTGCGAGGCCTCGCCGTTCGGACCGTATTGGTCGGTGACGCGCTACGACGACATTTTTGCGGTCGAGCTCGACCACGAAACCTATTCGTCCAGTTCCGAACTCGGCGGTATTCAGGTGGCCGACCAGCCCAAAGGCCGCGAGATTTCCAACTTCATCCGCATGGACCCGCCCGGCCATACCGCGCAGCGGCGTACCGTCGCGCCGATCGTAGCGCCGTCCAACCTCACCAATTTCGAGCCGCTGATCCGAAAGCGCACCTGTGACGTGATCGACGCGTTGCCGCGCCACGAGACCTTCGATTGGGTCGCCCGCGTCTCGACCGACCTCACCAACATGATGTTGGCGACCTTGTTCGATTTCCCGTGGCAAGATCGCGCGAAGCTGACCTGGTGGTCCGATGTCGCCATCGCCAACGTCAATTCGCCTGACGCCGTCGTGCATTCGGAAGCCGAGCGTTACGATGAGCTTGGCAGGATGGGCGAATATTTCCGCAAATTGTGGGAGGCCCGTGCCGACGCGCCGCCGACTTTCGACCTGATCTCGATGCTGTCCCATTCCGAAGCTACGCGGCATCTGCAACCGCGCGAGTTCATCGGCACGATGGCGCTCCTGATCGTCGGCGGCAACGACACCACCCGCAATTCCATGAGCGGCGGGCTGATGGCGCTGTGCGAGAACCCCGAGCAGTTCGAACTGGTCCGCGCACGACGCGAATTGATCCCGAACCTCGTCTCCGAGATCATCCGCTATCACACGCCGGTTCTGCATATGCGCCGCACCGCGCGCCATGACACCGAACTCGTCGGCCGGCGCATCGCGAATGGCGACAAGGTGGTGATGTGGTACATCTCGGGCAACCGCGATGAAGACAAGATCGATCGCGCCGATGAATTTATCATCGATCGCGCCAAGCCGCGGCAGCATCTCGCCTTCGGCGCCGGCATCCACCGCTGCGTCGGCGACCGCCTCGCCGAACAGCAAATCCGCATCCTCTGGGAGGAAATATTGAACCGCGACCTTCGCTTCGAAATCATGGGGCCGCCGCAGCGCCTCTATTCGAATTTCATCCGCGGCATCCGCTCGCTGCCGGTGAGGATTGTGAGTTGAACTATCCGCGTCATTGCGAGCGAAGCGAAGCAATCCATCTCGCCACTTGCGGAGATATGGATTGCTTCGTCGCTGCGCTCCTCGCAATGACAGTGGAGCCGTCTGAGGAACGCCGATGAAGCAACCTTGCGTGTACATCATGGCGAGCCGTCGTCACGGTACGTTATACACTGGTGTCACGTCTAATCTGCCAAAGCGGGCTTTCGAGCATCGAGAGGGACTGGTGAGCGGCTTCTCAAGAAAGTATGGATGCAAGGTGCTGGTGTGGTACGAGCTTCACGAGACGATGATCGACGCGATCACCCGCGAAAAGCAGATCAAGGCGGGCAGCCGGGTCAAAAAGCTGGCTTTGATTGAAGCGCTGAATCCGGGATGGAAAGACCTCTACGAGTCATTAGCGTGATTTTGCCCGAACCTATCCCCGTCATTGCGAGCGAAGCGAAGCAATCCATCTCACGGCTTGCGGAGGCATGGATTGCTTCGCTACGCTCGCAATGACGGCTGAGAGAGTTGAGACCAATAATGAACAAACACGATCCCGTTGACGTCCTCATCATCGGCGCCGGCGCGTCCGGCGCGGCGGTGGCGTGGAGTTTGGCCGAAACCAAGATGCATATCCTCTGCCTCGATCAGGGCGGCTGGATGAAGCCGTCGGAATATCCGAGCACAGGGCGCGACTGGGAGGCGAAGTTTTATGGCGAGTGGTCGACCAGCCCGAACGTCCGGGCCCGGCCCGAGGATTACCCAATCAACGACGACAACTCGCCGATCAAGGTCGTGAACTTCAACGGCGTCGGCGGCTCGACGGTGATGTACACCGCGCACTGGCCGCGGCTGCATCCTTCCGATTTCAAGGTGAAGACGCTGGACGGCGTCGCCGACGACTGGCCGATCGATTACGACGCGCTGATCCCGTTCTTCGAAGAGAACGACCGGATCATGGGCGTCTCCGGCCTATCGGGCGATCCGCGCTCGCCGCTGACATACCCGCCGATGCCGCCGCAGCCGCTCGGTCTCTCCGGTCCGCTGATCGGCAAGGCGATGAACAAGCTCGGCTGGCACTGGTGGCCGTCGGATACCACGGTCGCGACAATGGATTACGAGGGCAGGGCGCGCTGCATCAATCTCGGCCATTGCACGCCGGCCTGCGCGCAGGGCGCCAAGGCCTCGACCGACATCACCTATTGGCCGCAGGCGATCCGCGCCGGCGTCGAACTCAAGACCCATTGCCGCGTGCGCGAGATCCTGACCAATGAGCACGGCATGGCCTCCGGCGTCGTCTATTACGACGAGCAGGGCGTCGAGCAGTTTCAGCCGGCCGAGGTCGTCATCATCGCCTGCAACGGCGTCGGCACGCCGCGGCTGCTGCTGAACTCGGTGTCCGGCCGCTTCCCGAACGGCCTCGCCAATTCATCCGGCCTGGTCGGCAAAAACCTGATGTTTCATCCCTATGCGCAGATCTACGGTTTTGTGAAAGAGCCGACCGACAGTAACCGAGCGCCGCCGACCTGCCTGTGGAGCAAGGAGTTTTATGACACCGACCTGTCGCGCGGCTTCGTCCGCGGCTACGGCATCCAGTTCACCCGCGGTGCAGGGCCCGTGTTCGAAGCGGTCGCCAGCGAGCAGAAGGGCATTCTGCCATGGGGCGAGGATCATCACCGCGTGTTCCGCCGGTTGAACGGCCATCGCCTCGCGGTGTCGGCGATCTGCGAGGACCTGCCTGAGGAGCACAACCGCGTCACGCTCGATCCCGTGCTCAGGGATAGCCACGGCATTCCCGCGCCGAAGATCGACTATACGATCAGCGCGAACAGCCGGAAGATGATGGACCACGGGTTGGCGCGCGGCCGGGAGATCCTCGAGGCTGCCGGCGCCACCGATATCTGCATCAACGATCCGATCCCTTGGGGCGGCTGGCACCTGCTCGGCACCGCGCGGATGGGCACCGATCCGGCGCGCTCCGTGGTCAACGAATGGGGCCGCTCGCACGATGTGAAGAATCTATTCATCGTCGATGGCAGCGTGTTCGTCACCTCCGGCGGCGTCAACCCGACCTCGACCATCCAGGCGATCGCGCTCTTCATCGCCGACCAGATGAAGCAACGCCTTGCCAACCTCTTCGACTGAGACTGCCATGTCCACAAGCAATGAACTGACCGCCGCCCAGCGCAGCGATCTCCGCACGATCGCGGCGATGATCGTTCCCGCCAGCGACGAATACAAAGTCCCGGGCGCCGACGATCCCGCAATTCAGGCCGACATGCTGGCGACGCTCGGCCGCGACACGTTGCTGGTGCGTGCCGCGCTGGATCGTCTCGCCCGCCTTGCCGGCAAGTCGCTAGCCGAGCTCGACGCAGCGAGGCGCGATGAAGTCGCAAAGGAGTTCCGCGCCACCGGCGGCGCCGCGGCGGCAACGCTCGTCCGCGTCGTGCTGCAATGCTACTACCGCGACGACCGCGTGCTGCGCTCGCTCGGAATTGAGCTGCGCGCGCCGTTCCCGAAGGGCCATGTGCTGCCCGAGGGCGACTGGTCGCTGCTGGATCCGGTGAAGGAACGCGGTGGCAAGCTGAGACGGCTGCCCTAATTCAGGGCGTCATAGCCGCTTCCACCCCTCATCCTGAGGAGCCCGCAACGCGGGCGTCTCGAAGGATGCAGGCCACAGACGGGGCCTCATGGTTCTCCCGGCGATGCGAAGCATCGTCCGGAGACGCGCTTCGCGCTCCTCACCATGAGGGGTTAGAGCGTGGACGGCCCAGCTCTGCGGCCATTGCGCCCCCACCTTGCGCAGGCGGTTCCCGGCCACCATCTGAGAAAGCCGAAGGATTCTCGCCATGTTGGATTTTACCTCAGATATCGCCGATGACGTCGCGCCATCGCGAACGGCCGAGCCTGCCCCCGCTGATCGGGTTTTGCTCGATGCCTATTCCAATGCCGTGATCGACGTGACCGAGCGCGTCGGTCCCGCCGTCGTGCGCGTCGAAACCGGACCGAAAGTGCGGAACGCGCGTGAGCGTGGCGGGCTAGGCTCGGGCATCGTGATCTCGCCCGACGGCCTTGTGCTGACCAACAGCCATGTGGTCGGCGCGGCGAAAGAGATTCGCCTGCGCGACACCGAGGGTTTTGTCAGCGATGCGCATGTGCTCGGCGTCGATCCCGACACCGATCTGGCGCTGCTGCGCGCCGACGGTGCGCGCGATCTCGCCTACGCCTCGCTCGGCAACTCCAAGAGCCTGCGCCGCGGCCAGCTCGTGGTCGCGATCGGCAATCCGCTCGGATTCGAATCGACGGTGACCGCCGGCGTGGTGTCGGCGCTGGGACGCTCGATCCGCTCAGTCAGCGGGCGCACCATCGAGGACGTGATCCAGACCGATGCCGCGCTCAATCCCGGCAATTCCGGCGGGCCGCTGGTGTCGTCGGCCGCGGAGGTGATCGGCATCAACACCGCGATCATCAGCGGCGCGCAGGGCATCTGCTTTGCGGTCGCCAGCAACACCGCGCAGTTCGTGCTGTCGGAAATCATCCGCCACGGCTATGTCCGCCGCGCCTATATCGGCGTCGCCGGCCAGACTGCGCCGGTCCCGCGTCGGCATGCGGTGGTCGCCGGCGTCGACAACACGATGGGCGCATTGCTGGCGCAGATCGAGCCGGACAGTCCGGCTGCGAAGGCGGGCCTGTTGCCGGGCGATGTCGTGATCAGGCTCGATGGCGCCAACATCAACGGCGTCGACGATTTGATCCGCGCCCTCGACCGCGACCGCATCGGCCGCACGCTGTCGATGGACGTGTTGCGACTGGGACGGCTGCGGGCGATCGATATTCACCCGGTGGAGCGGAAGCCGGCGCGGCAGTGACGCTGCTGCTTCACCCGCCCCTCGAGGGGGCGGGTCACGAGACCGGTGCGTTTCGCCGCTACTGCCTGAGCGCCGCCAGCAACTCGTCGGGCGCCTCAGTCATGATCATGTGGCCGGCGCCGGGCACCACGATCGTGCGCGAATTCGGCGTCGCCGCGGCGAGAGTCTTGCCGGCCTTCGCCGGCGTCATCATGTCACGCTCGCCGAGGATGAAGGTCGCGGGCACCTTGACCTGCGCGGCGGCTGCTAGCGCGTTCTGATAGGTGTTGCAGGCGTTGAGATCGTTGTAGAGCACGCCCGGCCGGGTCTGCTGCAGCACGCGCTGCGCGCCCTGGTGCATCCACAGTCCCGGCGCGAGGCTGCCGCCGAGCTCGGCCTTGAAGCCGAGGCCCCAGATCGAGACCATGTCGATCGCATCGGGGTTGTTGATCTCGGCGGCCTTGAGCAGATCGGGGCCCACCGTCATCGTCGCGGCCGTGCCGATCAGGCAGAGGCCGGAAACCTTGTCCGGATGCCGCCCCGAGGTCTCCAGCGCGATCAGCGATCCCATCGAATGCCCGATGAGCTTCGCCTTCGGCGCATGCACCGCGTCGAGCAGCGCGGCCGTCCAGTCCGCCATGTCGGCAATCGTCGGCAGTGGCTCGCCGCCCGAACGGCCATGGCCGGGCAAATCGGGCGCCAGCACGGAATAGCCGTGGTGGGCGAACCAGCGGCTATGCAGCGCCCAGGTGGAGTGGTCGAAGCCCGCGCCATGCAGCATCACCACCGTGGGTAGCGACGGATCGAACGGCCGGCCGCCGGTCGCGACAAAGGTATCAACGCCATTGACGGAAAGCTGCATGGATCAAACCTTCTGCGATGCGCGGAGCGCCTGGCCGAGATCGTCGATGATGTCGGACACGGTTTCGATGCCGACCGACAGCCGCACCAGCTCCTCGCCGATCCCGGCGGCCTTGAGCTGGTCTGCGTCCATCTGTTGATGCGTGGTGCTCGCCGGGTGAATCACCAGCGTCTTGGCGTCGCCGACATTGGCGAGATGGCTGATCATGCGCAGGGATTCAATGAACTTCTTGCCCGCGGCCCGTCCACCCTTGATGCCGAACGAGACAATCGATCCCGCGCCGCGCGGCAGCAACCGCTTCGCGAGCTGATAATCGGGATGATTTTCCAGCGCCGGATGCAGCACCCAGTCGACCGCTTTGTTGGAAGTCAGCGCTTCCAGCACCGCTAGCGTGTTGCTCATGTGACGCTCCATGCGCACGCCCAGCGTCTCGACGCCCTGCAGCAGCTGGAACGCATTGGTCGGCGACAGGCAGGCGCCGAAGTCGCGCAGGCCTTCGGTGCGCGCGCGCATGATGAAGGCGGCTTGGCCGAACTGCTCGTCGAAGACGATGCCGTGATAGCCGGCATAGGGTTCGGTGAGCTGCGGGAATTTGCCTGAGGCGTGCCAGTCGAACCGGCCGCCATCGACGATGACGCCGCCGATCGCAATGCCGTGGCCGCCGATCCATTTGGTCGCCGAGTTCATCACGAGATCGGCGCCGAGCTCGATCGGGCGGCTGAGGAACGGTGTCGCAAAAGTGTTGTCGATCAAAAGCGGAATCCTGGCGTCATGCGCGATCCGGGCGACCTCCGGAATATCCAGCACCTCAAGTCCGGGATTGCCGATGGTCTCGCCGATCACGAGGCGCGTGTTGGGCCTGATCGCGGCGCGGAATTCGTCGAGCGCGCGCGGCTTGACGAAGGTCGTCGTGATGCCGAAGCGGGGCAGCGTGTGGGCCAGCAGGTTGATCGTGCCGCCATAGAGCGAAGAGGAGGCGACGATATGATCGCCGGCATTGAGGATCGTCGCGATGGCCAGATGCAGCGCAGCCATGCCGCTCGCCGTGCAGATCGCGCCGACGCCGGCTTCGAGCGCAGCCAGCCGTTCTTCGAGCACGGCCGTCGTCGGGTTGGAGATGCGGGTATAGATGTGGCCGGCGCGCTCCAGGTTGAACAGCGCCGCGGCGTGATCGGAATCCTGGAACACGTAGGAGGTGGTCTGGTAGATCGGGACGGCGCGCGCGCCGGTCGCAGGATCCGGCCGCTGGCCGGCATGCAGGCTGAGGGTCTCGAAGGCAGGCGGCTTGGGTGCGGGCATGCGGGACTCGTCAGGTCAACAGGTGGAAGGAATTGGGTGGCTCAGACGTGCACGGGCGTGCGGACGCGGCCGGCATCGCCGAACACGCGCAGATAACGTTCGACCTCGGATGGGCTGCCGGTCGCCTTTTCAGGGTTATCCGACAGCTTGACCGCCGGCCGGCCGTCGACCGACGTCACCTTGCAGACCAGCGAGATCGGATCGAGATCGGCGGAACCATCAGGCGCGCAGCCGACGAAATCATTGGTGAGGTTGGTACCCCAGCCGAACGAAATGCGGACGCGCCCGGCGAAGTGACGATAGGTCTCCTCGATCGAGTCGACATCCATGCCGTCGGAGAACACCAGCAGCTTGTCCTTGGGATCGCGGCCCTTCTGCTTCCACCATTTGATGATGTCCTCGCCCGCCGCGATCGGCGGCGCGCTGTCCGGTCGAAAGCCGGTCCAATCGGCGACCCATTCGGGCGCGTCGCGCAGGAATGTCTTGGTGCCGAAGGCGTCGGGCAGGGCGATCAAAAGGTTGCCGCCGTAGGTGTGGCGCCATTGATCGAGGATGCGATAGGGCGCCCAGCGCAGCTCTTCGTCCGAGTTGGCCAGTGCTGCGGCGACCATCGGCAGCTCATGCGCATTGGTGCCGATCGCTTCGAGATCGTTGTCCATCGCGAGCAGCACGTTGGACGTGCCGGTGAAGGAAGGACCGAGGCCCTCCTTGACCGCCTCGACGCACCAGCGTTGCCAGAGGTGGCCGTGGCGGCGGCGGGTGCCGAAGTCCGATAACCGCAAGCCTTCGAGCTTGCGCAGCCGCTCGACCTTGGCCCACAGCTTCGCCTTGGCGCGCGCATAGAGCACGTCGAGCACGAAGCGGCCCTGGCCCTTGGTCGCCTGGCGCGAGCGCAACTCGTTCATGATCGCAAGCGCCGGGATCTCCCACATCGTCGTGTGGGTCCAGGGACCATGGAAGTGCAGCTCGTACTGGCCGTCGACCTTGTTGAGCTCGTATTCGGGCAGGCGGAAGTTCGCCAGCCAGTTGATGAAGTCCGGCGAGAACATCTGGGTCTTGCCGTAGAACGTGTTACCGGCGAGCCAGATCATCTCCTTCTTGGTGAAGCGGATGGTCCGCGCATGATCGAGCTGCGCGCGCAGTTCGCCCTCGTCGATGATCTCGGCAAGGCGGACGTGCTTGGAGCGGTTGATGACCGAGAAGGTGACGCGCTGAGCCGGGTAGAGGTCCCGGATCATCTGCAGCATCAAGAGCTTGTAGAAATCCGTATCGAGCAGGCTGCGCACGATCGGATCGAGCCGCCAGCCGTGATTATAGGTTCGGGATGCAATATCGGTAACTGCCATGGCGGAACTCTACCGTGCCGAAAGCCGCCCAACTAGGGGATTTTGACCCCGGCATGGCAGCTCAGCGGGCCTGTTCCCGCCGGATACGGTTAATCGCAGCATGAATATCCTTCCAGACCGGCTTGCCCGGAGCAAATTGTTGCCTGAGATAGGTGACGAGCTCCGCGATCTGGCCGTCGGTCAGGCTGTCCCTGAAGGCCGGCATATAGCCGAGGTCGGTGATGGCCGGTTTGCTGATGCCGTGCAGGATGACCTGGATCAGATTGTCGGGCGCGGTGCTGTGCAGGTTGCTGTTCAGCGCCAGCGACGGCCGGCTGCCGAACAGCGGCGCACCGCCGACCTCGTGGCACACGGCGCAGGCGCCCTGGTAGATCCGGGCGCCGATGCCGGAGGCCGCCGAGGCGCGGGTGCCGGTCGCGGATTCGAGCCGCGCAGCGAGCGCCTCCTGTGCCGCCCGGTCCATCGCGGTTGCGTTGAAGGAAGCGAGATAGACTGCCATGGCACGGATATCGGAATCCGGCAGCGGCGCGAGTTCCTTCACGACCGGCGCCATCGGCCCGGCCGCGACGCCGTGAAAGCGCGATTCGCCGGTTCGCAAATAAGCGAAAAGCTCGTCCTCGCTCCATGGGATCGGCGCCTGCGACAGCGAGGTCAGCGCCGGCGCTTCCCAGCCTTCCGCGAAGCCGCCGGCAAGGTGGGAACCAGCGATTTCCGCGCCGAGCGCGTTGCGCGGCGAATGGCAGGCGCTGCAATGGCCGAGCCCTTCGACCAGATAGGCGCCGCGATTCCATGCCTCTGATTTCGCCGGGTCAGGCTGGAATGTGCCTGTTTTGTGGAACAGCGCGTTCCAGCCCGCCATCAACGGACGCTGGTTGAACGGAAATGCCAGCGCATTCGGCGGCGTCTCCGCGCGCACGGCCGGCTGCGCCATCAGGTAGGCATAGAGCGCCTGCATGTCGGCATCGGTCGTTTTCGCGAAATGGGTGTACGGAAACGCCGGATAGAGCTGCCGCCCGTCGCGATGGATGCCCTCGCGCATCGCGCGCTCGAAGGCAGGATAGGACCACGCGCCGATGCCGGTCTCGACATCGGGCGTGATGTTGGTGGAATAGATAGTCCCGAACGGCGTCGGCAGCGGTCGTCCGCCGGCGTTGAGAAAGCCGCTCGCCGAGGTATGGCACACCGCGCAATCGCCGAGCGCGGCGAGTTGCTGGCCGCGGGCGATGGTGGCGGCCGAATAGACCGAGGCATCCGGCCGCGCAATCGGCGCGATGGCGCGCGGTAGCGTGGCGGCGCCGATTCCGATGGCCGCGGCGCACAGGGCGGCGGCGGTTGCAAACACATTGCCGCGTATGGCGAACGGATTTGGCCATGCGCGCGCAGCAGCGGGTTGAGGCGGCGGTGCGGGCAATGCCTCCGGCGCTGCCTGCTCCTCGCCGCGCAGCCCGCGCAAGATGCGCTCCGGCGTGAACGGCAATTCGCGAAAACGCACACCGGTCGCATCATAGATCGCATTGGCGATCGCCGCCGCGCTGGGAACGGAGGCGGACTCGCCGACGCCGAGCGGCGGTTGGTCCTGCCGCGGCAGCATCAAGACGTCGATCTTGGGCACCTCGGGAAACCTGATGATGGGGTAGGCGCCCCATTCGCGCGCCGTCACGGAGGTGCGGTCGAACGAGACTTCCTCCATCAGCGCGCGGCTGGTCGACTGGATGACGTTGCCGTGGATCTGGTGGCGGACGCCATCCGGATTGATCATCAGGCCGGAATCCTGACCCGCCACGACGCGCGTCACGCTGACATCGCCGGTCGCCTTGTTGACCGCGACGTCGGCGATCCATGCCGACCACGCCGCGCCATAGCCCGGAAACTTGCTGTGCACATAGAGCGCATAGGCAAAGCCGCGCCCGCGCACAATGTCGTCTTCGGCCTGCTTGTCCTCGCGAACCGGCCGCGGCTTCCAGCCGGCGCGCTCGGCCACCGCATTGACGAGGTCGATAGCGCGCGGGTCCTTCAGATAGCGCAGGCGGTATTCGATCGGGTCGACGCCGGTTTCGCTGGCGCATTCGTCGATCCAGGATTCATGTGCAAAGGTGTTCGGCAGCGCCGAGACGCCGCGCAGCCACGACGCGCGCACGATCGGCGGCATGTCGTTCGCGACCACGCGCAGATTTTCGTAGTCGTAAGGCGGGATCGCGGTGCGATCGCCCATCTCGAACACCGCGGGCGTGTGCGGCACGGCGCCGGTCAACAGCAGCGCCAGCGTCGGCGCGCCGTTCGAAGGATAGCGCGTCGCAAAATCATACCCGGCGACACTGCCGTCGGCATTCAGTCCGCCATTGACGTCCATCAACTGGGCGGTGCCCTTCGGCTCCCAGGCGTGCTCCTGCTCGCGCGTCAATTGCACGCGGACGGGGCGGCCGACGGCGCGCGAGAGCAGCACCGCATCGGCGGAGACGTCGTCGGCGCAATTTCGGCCGTAGCAGCCGGCGGCTTCCAGCCGGATCACCTCGATCTCGGCTTCGCGCCGGCGGATCAGCCGCGCCAGATCGGTGCGCAGATGATGCGGGTTTTGCGTGCCGGACCAGACCCGCGTCAGATCCTCCTGGTAGTCCGCGACCGCGCAGGATGGGCCGATCGAGGCATGCATCTGGTAGGGCCAAATGTAGGTGCGCGGCATCGGCTTGGCCGCACCGGCAATCGCGGCCTCGACATCACCCTTGTCGATCAGCTTGCGCGGCGTCGCGGGATTGGCGCGCAACGCGGTTTCGATGTCCTTGAGATCGGGGAGGGTCGGTGTCGGTTTCCAGCTCACCTTGAGCTGCGCGGCAGCCTTGATTGCGTTCTCCTCGCGCTCGGCGACGACGCCGACGAAATCGCCGTGCCTTACGACGGCGACGAGCCCGGGAATATCGCTGACCGAACTCTCATCGATCGCGATCAAACTGTTGCCGATGAAGTCGCCGACATCGACGCCGGCATAGGGCGGACGGACGACGCGGCCGTGCAGCATGCCGGGGATGCGTACGTCGTGCACATAGACCAGCTCGCCGGTGGCCTTTGCCGGCAAATCGACGCGCGGCACCGACTGCCCGACGATGCTGTAGGCATCGGGGGATTTCACCGGAACATCGTCTGCCAGTTCAAGCTGGATGGTTTCGCCCGCGATCAGTTCGCCATAGCTGACACTGCGATTGTCCTTTCCGCGGATCAGGCCGTCTTCGATGACGAGGTCTTCGAGCGCAAGCTCCAGCCGCTCGGCCGCGCGCTTGACGAGGAACTGCCGCGCCTGGGCCGCAGCCTTGCGCAGCGGCACAGCCGTGATCTGGATCGTCTCGCTCGCGATCGTCGCGCCTTGATTGGGGACGAGCGCCGTATCGCCGAGCACGACCACGACGCGCGCAAACGACACGTCAAGCTCTTCCGCGACGATCTGGCCGAGCGCGGTGCGAATGCCGGTGCCGAGATCGACATGGCCATTATAGGCGGTGACCGATCCGTCCGATGTGATCTTGATGAAGGTTTCGAACGTAACGGCTTCGACCGGCGAAGCGCGCCGAACGACGCTCAGCGTGCCCTGTAACCGCTCGGGCGTGTGAGGCGCAGCCATCACGCCTGCACCTCAACCGCATGGCCGGCCGCGCGCATTGCGGCGCGCATGATTTCGACATGCGCGCCGCAGCGGCAAAGGTGATGACGCAGCGCTTCGAGCACCTCGTCTTCGGAGGGGTGAGGGGAGCGCAGCAACAGCGCCTTCGTCGTGATGATCATGCCGTTGAGGCAGTAGCCGCATTGCGCCGCCTGTTCGCTGATGAAGGCCTGCTGCACCGGATCAGGATGCTCACGCGTGCCGAGGCCTTCGAGCGTCACGATGTCGCGTCCGGCGCAGCCTTCGATCGGGATCACGCAGGAGCGCGCGGCGACGCCGTCGATCAGCACCGCGCAGGCACCGCATTCACCGAGCCCGCAACCGTATTTCGGTCCGTTCAGCGCGAGGTCGTTGCGCAGCACATACAGCAATGCGGTATCGGGTGCGGCATCGACGTCATGAGTCTTGCCGTTGACGGTCAGGCGCATCGTGCTTTGCGTCATGCTCCCTCAAGCCCCTCGCTGCATTGCAAACTTTGCTCTGGGCTTTCGAAAGATACCGTTTGTGTACAAACGTGCAAGCCGCGCCGTCTCGCGCCGCAGCGCGCTGCCTGCTTTATGAACAAAGAGCGAGGCAAATGCGGTATTATGCGGCAAGCGGGGATTTTCGCCCGCCGGGCCGCTTGACAGGATTTCCGTCCGCGCGCAACATCGTTCGTATACGAACAAACGGTCGGGTCCGCGAGGAGGCGGAGCACGACCGGCGCCTTCTCGATCGCAGGTCTGTTCATGACAGATACGATGGCCGCCGCCGGTGGCGACAAGATCCGCTGCGATGCCTGTCCGGTGATGTGCTACATCAAGCCGGGCGCGGCTGGCGCGTGCGATCGTTATGCCAACAACAATGGCGAGCTGGTGCGGGTCGATCCGCACATCGTGCTGGAGCGAACGGTGTCGCATGGCGGGAGGCTGGTGCCGTTCCAGGCCGGCGGTGATTGGGACGGCAAGCTCGTCCATGAGCCCAGCGTGTTCGTCACCGCGATCGGTGCCGGCACGACTTATCCCGACTACAAGCCCGCGCCCTTTATCGTGTCGTCGGAAGTCGAAGGCGTCGATATGGTCACGGTCGTGACCGAAGGCATTTTCAGCTATTGCGGCGTCAAGGTGAAGATCGACACCGACCGCTATCTCGGGCCCGAAACGGCAACGGTGCGTGCGGAAGGCGAGGCGATCGGCCATGTGACGACGAGCGAATACGGCTCGCAGATGCTGTCGCTCGGCGGCGTGCATCATCTGACCGGCGGCTCCAAGAAGGAAGGCCGCGTCACCTGCGATGCGCTGATGGACCTCTCCAACTGCAAGGCGGTGGAACTGACGATCGATGGCGGCGCTACGGTCGTGGTGCAGGCCGGCCGCCCGCCGATCGTTAACGGCGTGGCCGAGGAGCGTATGCGCGTAGGCTGCGGCTCGGCGACCATCGGCATGTTCGCCAAGCAATGGCACGGCAAGGTGGATGAGGTCGTGGTCGTCGACGACCACATCACCGGCGTGCTCTCGGAACACCAGGCCGGCAAGCTGCTCGATATTCCCGATACCGGGATCAAGATGAAGGGGCGGCGCTCGACGCCCGGCCGTTACTTCCAGGTCGCCGATCCAGGAACCGGGTGGGGCGGCACCAATATTTCCGATCCGCTGTCGGTGCTTGGGCCGTTCAATCCGAAGGAGGCGCGGCCCGGCCTGACCATGCTGATGGTTTCGACCACGGGCGAGCACGCCGCCTATTACGAGCTCGACGAGGCGCTCCGGCCGGTCGAGAAGCAGATACCGCCCGATCTGCAGTTTTCGGTCGAACGTATCCAGGAGAATTGCGAGCCGGCACTGTGCACGGTGCTGTTCATGGGCGGCGCCGGCGGCTCGCTGCGCGCCGGCGTCACCGACAACCCGGTCCGGCTGACGCGCTCGGTCAAGGATGCGCTGACGCGGGTGACCAGCGGCGGTGCGCCGGTCTACGTCTGGCCGGGCGGCGGCATCACCTTCATGGTCGACGTTACGCAGATGCCGGCCGGCGCGTTCGGCTATGTGCCGACGCCGGCGCTGGTGGCGCCGATCGAGTTCACACTGAAACTGTCCGATTACGCCGCGCTAGGCGGCCACATGGATCACGTCCGCCCGCTGGCGTCGCTGCGGGACAATACCGAAACCCGCCCGATGCCATTCATTCCGGGGCGGCGCGCATGAAACGGCTCCCGCAAATCGCGCTTCTTCCGGACGGCAAGCGGCTGCATTTGCAGGACGGTCCGATCGACCTGATCATCGAGGCAAAGGGAAGTGAGAACGAGGTGCGCGCGGCTTATGAAGCTGCAGCGCGGCGCTTCACCGGCCTGCTCGATGAACTCTGCGACGAGTTGGTCGAGCTTCGAAAGGCCGCCGATCCCGCCCGATGTGTCCTGAACGGTGTCGTTGCGCGCCGCATGCATGCGGCAGTCGCGCCGTTTGCGGCCGATCACTTCATCACGCCGATGGCGGCGGTAGCAGGCAGCGTCGCGGAAGAAATTCTTGGCGCGATGCTGGGCGCGGCGCGGCTTGATCGTGCCTACGCCAACAATGGCGGCGACATCGCGCTGCATTTGATCGGTGGCGAACAGTTTACCATTGGGCTGATGGATCGGCCGGACCATTATGGCGTGATGCAAACCATCCGTATCGATGCCGATGATCCGGCGCGCGGCATTGCGACCAGCGGACGGCATGGCCGCAGCTTTTCGCTTGGCATCGCCGACGCTGTTACCGTATTGGCGCGAACGGCGTCGCAGGCTGATGCTGCCGCCACCATCATCGCCAATGCCGTCGACTTGCCCGGTCATCCCGCGATCGCCCGCTGTCCGGCCAACGAATTGCAGCCCGACAACGACCTCGGCCCGCGCCTCGTCACCCGTGACGTCGGCATGCTCCAGGAAAGCGAGATCGACGAGGCGCTGCGCGCCGGGGTGAGCCGGGCACAGCAATTGCTTGCGGCAGGATTGATCGAAGGTGCGGCCTTGCGTCTACTAGGCGAGACCGCCGTGGTGGGCTCAACAGGGATCAGGGCAGGGACGTTGCCGGCGTTTCACGGAAGCGCGGTAGAAGAAGCAGCGCATGATGGATCGGAAGCGAGGCGAGTAGCATGAGCGCGATCATTCGCAAGATCGTCACGGTGGTCGAGGAGACCCACCTCGAGATGGGACAGAAGGTTGCGCCGCCGACCCGGCGGGCCGCGGCCATCGCCGTCATCGAAAATCCGTTTGCCGGCAGGTATGTCGAGGACCTCTCACCCCTGATCGAGATCGGCGAGGAACTCGGTGACCTCCTTTCGAAGAAGGCGGTTGCCGCGCTCGGCATCGACGGCGCCAAGGCACACAGCTACGGCAAGGCGGCAGCGGTCGGCGAGAATGGCGAACTCGAGCACGCGGCGGCGATCCTGCATCCCAAGATGGGCGCGCCGGTACGGAAAGTCCTGAGCAAGGGCGCGGCATTGATCCCCTCATCGAAGAAGCGCAGCGGCCCCGGGACGACACTGGACATTCCACTCGGCCACAAGGACGCAGCCTTCGTGCGCAGCCATTTCGACGGCATGGAAGTGCAGATCAACGACGCGCCGCGCGCCAACGAGATCATGGTCGCGGTGGCGGTCACCGATAGCGGCCGGCCGTTGCCGCGCGTCGGCGGCCTCACGGTTTCTGAAGTCAAAGGCGAAGACGGTTTGCGATAGTTCACAATAAATTGGAGGTCGGGATGCGACGGAGACACTTACTGGGCGCGGGACTGGCAATCGTGGTGGCCGGCATGGCCGGCAACGCCATGGCGCAGAGTGAAATCAAGATCGGCGAGATCAACAGCTATTCGCTGTTGCCAGCTTTCACTGAGCCCTATCGCAAGGGTTGGCAGCTCGCGGTCGAAGAGGTCAATGCCGCCGGCGGCATCAACGGCAAGAAGCTCGTCGTCATCTCCAAGGATGACGGTGGCAAGCCGGCGGACGCGCAGACCGCAGCCAACGAACTGGTGTCGAGCGAGAACGTCGCGATGCTGGCCGGCACGTTCCTGTCCAATATCGGCCTTGCGGTCTCCGACTTCGCCAACCAGAAGAAAGTGTTCTTCCTGGCGGCTGAGCCCCTGACCGACGCCATCACCTGGTCGAAGGGCAACCGCTACACGTTCCGCCTGCGCCCCTCCAACTACATGCAGGCGGCGATGCTGGTGGAAGAAGCCGCGAAACTTCCGGCCAAGCGCTGGGCGACGATTGCGCCGAACTATGAATACGGCCAGTCGGCGGTCGCGGTGTTCAAGAAGCTGATGTCGGCAAAGCGGCCTGATATCCAGTGGGTCGACGAGCAGTGGCCGCCGCAGGGCAAGATCGACGCGGGCCCCGTGGTGCAGGCGGTTGCCGCTGCCAACCCGGAAGCGATCCTCAACGTCACCTTCGGTGCCGACCTCGTCAAGCTCGTGCGCGAAGGCAATACGCGAGGCCTGTTCAAGAACCGCGCCGTCGTCTCGTTCCTCACTGGCGAGCCGGAGTATCTCGATCCCCTGAAGGACGAGACGCCCGAGGGATGGATCGTCACGGGCTATCCCTGGTACGACATCAAGACGCCTGACCACGACAAGTTCCTGAAGGCCTACCAGGCCAAGTACAACGACTATCCGCGTCTCGGCTCGATCGTCGGCTATCAGACCATCAAGGCGGCGGCGGCGATCCTGGCGAAGGCCAATTCCACCGATCCGGAGAAGCTGATCGCGGCGACCGAGGGCCTATCGATGCCCTCGCCATTCGGCGAGATCACCTTCCGCAAGATCGATCACCAGTCGACGTTAGGGGCCTTTGTCGGCAAAACGGCGCTGAAGGACGGCAAGGGCGTGATGACGGGTTCGGCCTATCGCAAAGGCTCGGATTATCTGCCGAGTGATGCAGAAGTGGAAAAGCTTCGTCCGAAGGATTGAGGCGCTACTGTCTCGCCCGCACCCGGTGCGTAGGGTGGGTTAGCCGCAGGCGTAACCCACCACTTCGCGCGGACAAATGGCGGGTTACGCTGCGCTAACCCGCCCTACGAACTTCGGCCCTTTCCCACAAGTGGGCGAGGCAAACCACAACCCGGACCGCCAATGGCCTTTTACTTCGTTCAGTTCCTGACCGGTCTCGCCAGCGCAGCGTCGCTGTTTCTGGTGGCATCAGGGCTGTCGATCATCTTCGGCGTGACGCGGATCGTGAATTTTGCCCATGGCGCGTTCTACATGCTCGGCGCCTATGTCGCGTTCACGCTGACCGAGCGCTTCTCCGGCGCGCTCGGCTTCTGGAGCGGCATCGTCGTCGCGGCGCTGGTGGTTGCCGCCGTCGGCGTGCTGGTGGAGATGGTGCTGCTGCGGCGGATCTATCATGCGCCGGAGTTGTTTCAGTTGCTGGCAACCTTCGGCCTCACGCTGATGGTCCAGGATATCGTGGTGCTGATCTGGGGGCCGGACGATCTGCTCGGCCGCCGCGCGCCGGGCTTCAAGGGCGCGGTTGATTTCTTCGGCCAGAACATCCCGAGCTACGACCTGTTCCTGATTGCGCTCAGCCCGGTCGTGCTCGGCGTGCTCTGGCTGTTGTTCCAGCGCACCCGCTGGGGCGTCTTGGTGCGCGCGGCGACGCAGGACCGCGACATGGTGGCGGCGCTCGGCGTCAATCAGAAGTGGCTGTTCACCAGCGTGTTCGCACTCGGCGTCTTCCTCGCCGCGCTCGGCGGCGCGCTGCAGATCCCGCGCGATGCCGTACACCACGCGCTGGATCTGCGCATCATCGTCGAAGTGTTCGTAGTCGTCGTGATCGGCGGGCTCGGCAGCATCATCGGCGCCTTCGTGGCCGCCGTGCTGGTGTCCGAACTCAACGCCTTCGGCATTTTGATCTTCCCGAAGATCTCCATCATCCTGGTGTTCCTGGTGATGGCGGTGGTGCTGATCGTGCGTCCCTGGGGCCTGTTCGGCAAGCCGGAAGGCGCCGCGCGGCGCACGCCGGGGCTGACGGTCAATCCATGGCGGCCGTTGACTTCCGTTGAGCGGATGATGTCGATCGGCGCACTCGTGCTTGCGGCCGTGCTGCCGCTGTTCGCCGGCAATTATGCGCTTACCGTTGGATCGGAGATCGCCATCTACGTGATCTTCGCCGCCAGCCTGCATTTCCTGATGTCGGTCGGCGGGCTCGCCTCGTTCGGCCACGCCGCCTATTTCGGGCTCGGCGCCTATGGCGTCGCGTTCCTCGCCAAGGCGGCGGGATTGCCGATGATCGTCTCGCTGCTATCAGGCCCGGTGCTGGGCCTGTTGGGTGCGGCCTTGTTCGGCTTCTTCGCGGTGCAACTCTCCGGCGTCTATTTCGCGATGCTGACGCTGGCCTTTGCGCAGATCGTCTGGTCGATCGCGTTCCAGTGGGTGAGCGTGACCGGTGGCGACAACGGCATCCTCGGCGTCTGGCCTGACAAATGGGCAGCGAGCCCGACCAGCTTCTACTGGCTGTCGCTCGGCATTGCGGCGCTCGTAGTGACTGTGCTGCGCGTGATCGTGTTCTCTCCCTTCGGCTTCGCACTGCGCGCGACGCGGGACTCGCCGCTGCGCAGCGAGGCGATCGGGATCAATGGCAAGCGCGTGCAGTGGACGGCGTTCGTGATCGCGGGCACCGCCGCAGGGATTGGCGGTGCGCTGTTCGCCTATCTGAAGGGCAGCGTGTTCCCAGACAGTGTCGGCATCTCGCTGTCGGTGGATGCGCTGGTCATGGTACTGCTCGGCGGCGTCGAGACGGTTTCGGGCGCCGTGATCGGTGCCATCGTGTTCAAGGCGGCCAACATCTGGCTCGTCAGCCAGACCGATCTCTCCAAGCTGGTATTGGGCGGCTTCATCGTGTTGATGGTGGTGGCATTCCCGAAAGGCATCGTCGGCACGCTGGAGACGCTTCGGAATCGCCACCGGCCGTCTGATCCGAAATCCGCGCTTGTGACCTCCCGCGTGGAGGTGGCCGAATGAGCATGGTCCCTACATTGCTGTCGGTCGAGAACCTCAGCAAATCCTATGGCGGCGTCCATGCCGTGCGCAGCGTGTCGTTCGAATTGCGGGCAGGCGAAATCCTGGCGCTGATCGGGCCCAATGGCGCGGGCAAGAGCACCTGCTTTGACATGCTCAACGGCCAGAACATGCCGGATAGCGGCCGCATCACGCTACTCGGCGAAGATACCGTCGGGCGGAAACCACGTGCGATCTGGCGGCTCGGTGTCGGGCGCACGTTCCAGATCACGGCAACATTTCCGACCATGACGGTGCGCGAGAACGTGCAGGTCGCGCTGGTGTCCTATGGCCGGCAGTTGTTCAATCTCTGGGGTTCGACCGCGGCTTACGCGCGCGCCGAGGCGGGGCGGCTGCTCGATCTCGTCGGCATGGACGCCTATGCCGAGCGGCCCTGCGGCGAACTGGCCTACGGCGATCTCAAGCGGCTCGAGCTTGCGATTGCGCTCGCCAACCAGCCAAAGCTGCTGCTGATGGATGAACCGACCGCGGGAATGGCGCCGCGCGAGCGGATCGAACTGATGCGGCTCACCGCGCGCATTGCCCGCGAACAGTCGATCGGCGTGCTCTTCACCGAACACGACATGGACGTGGTGTTCGAACATGCCGACCGCATCCTGGTCTTGAACCGCGGCAGCCTGATCGCGGAGGGCTCGCCGGAGGAAGTGCGGGGCAACCGCGAGGTGCGCGCGATCTATCTCGGCGAGGGCCTGGTCTACGATGCACGTCACCGCGAGGGAGCCGGCGCATGAAGCTGCAGGTCGCCGATCTCAACAGCTTTTACGGCCCGGCGCATATCCTGTTCGATATCGCGCTCGAAGTCGGCGAGGGCGAGGTGGTGGCGCTGCTCGGCCGCAACGGCGCCGGCAAGTCGACCACGTTCCGTTCCATCGTCGGCCTGGTCGAGAACCGCTCGGGAAAGATCGTGTTCGAGGGCAAGGACCTCTCGCGCGAACCGACGCATGCGATCGTGCGCGGCGGGCTCGGCTATGTGCCGGAAGAGCGGCGCATCTTCACCGAT
The DNA here is from genome assembly GCF_029714305.1 of Bradyrhizobium sp. CB3481. NCBI lineage: Bacteria > Pseudomonadati > Pseudomonadota > Alphaproteobacteria > Hyphomicrobiales > Nitrobacteraceae > Bradyrhizobium > Bradyrhizobium sp. CB3481. The sequence goes on along the minus strand of NZ_CP121647.1, from coordinate 6,270,054 downwards.
CTGACGGTCGAGGAAAATCTCGAAGTCGGCCGCCAGCCGAAACGGCCGAACGCGCCGCACTGGACCCGCGAGAAGCTGTTCACGCTGTTTCCCAATCTCGGCGAGATGCGGAGCCGCCCGGGCGGGCGGATGAGCGGTGGCGAGCAGCAGATGCTGACCATCGCGCGGACCCTGATGGGCAATCCATCGCTCGTGCTGCTCGATGAGCCCTCCGAAGGGCTGTCGCCAAAAATCGTCGAGCAGATGGTCGACGCCATCCTCGCCATGAAGAAGGAAGGCGTCAGCATCGTGGTCTCCGAGCAGAACCTGCATTTCGCGCGGCTGATCTCGGACCGCGCCTACATCATCGAGCGTGGCAAGATCTGTTTCGGTGGCACGATGGCCGAACTCGATGCGCGGCCGGACATCCGCGACGCGCATCTGTCGCTATAGCCGGGCGCAAGGGGGGCGGAATCGATGGGAAGGGGTGTTTCGCCGAAACGATCGGTCAAGCCGCCGCGGCCGTCCTACATTCTCGACGAGCAGATCGGCTTCATCCTGCGCCAGGTCTGGCAGCGCCATGCCACCATCTTCGCCCGCGAAATCGGCATCAACCTGACGCCGACGCAATGGGCGGCCGTCTCGAAGCTTGCCGAGACCGGGCCGTGCTCGCAGAACCTGCTCGGGCGGCTGACGGCGATGGACGTCGCCACCATCAAGGGCGTGATCGACCGTCTCACCGCGCGCGGGCTGACCGAGACCGGCCCCGACCCCGACGACGGCCGCCGCCTGCTGGTGAGCCTCACGCGCGCTGGCCAGCAGCTCGCCGAGAAGGCCGCGCCGAACGCGCTCGCGATCACGCGCGAGACGCTGGCCCCGCTGGATGCCAAGGAACGCGAGACGCTAATCGCACTGCTCGACAAGCTGCGGTGAAGGTCCGCGCTAGAGCTTGACGTAGACTTGATTGCGACCGCGAAGAAGCTGCGCTCCCTCTCCCGCTTGCGGGGGAGGGCTGGGGTGGGGGTGCCTCTGCGGGCGACACTGCCCGAGTGGAGAGAGCCCCCACCCGGCGCTTCGCGCCGACCTCCCCGCAAGCGGGAGAGGTGAAGCGCGGCTGCGGCTAAATTCATCTAACCAAAAATTATCACGCGCTAGCTAGATCAGGCTGAGCACCAGCGCGATCGCGCCCACCAGGATCAGGCTGACTGCCCAGATGGTATCCAGATTGAACCAGCTCTGCGAAATGAATTTGAGACCGAGATAGCGGTAAGCGAGCCAGGCGCAGCATCCGCCGGCGGCGATCATCGCGGCGGCGTGGACGATGGCGACCAGCACGGCCATGCTGAGATTGGCGTTGATGAGCGTGCCGGCAGCCGCATGGCCGCGGTCGAGATCGGTTTCCCGGCAAAGCCCGAGATAGATCGGCACCAGCATCAGCGCCGCGCCATGCGCGAGCGCCACCGCGAACGACCACAGCCCCAGTTGCGCCGGCGAGATCCGCGCCAGCGCTTTTGGATGGCGCCGGTTGGCCAACCTATAGAGGCCAAATCCGATGACGAGCAGGCCGGCGCTGATCTGGATGATGCGCTGCCATTCGACGAGGGCTATCAGCAGCGCGAAGGGAAGCAGCACCAGCAGCATCGCCAGCAGATGGCCGGCCGCGAGCGGCAACAGCGCCGATGCCAGCGCCCGCGGGCTCCTTTCCATCAGTCCGGCGGAAACGGCGAGCGGCCAGCCCATTCCCGGGTTGACGCCGTGATAGAGGCCGCTCGCGATCACGGCCAGCCAGAGCCAGGCCGGTGTCCAGTCGGCTGCGCTCAACGTCAGGCCGATGGATAGCAGAACGAATCCGTCGAACAGTCGCCGCCGTCGAGCCGGATCTGATGCGCGCGGTAACCGTCGGGGAAACTCACCCAGTAGTCTTTCGCCAGTTCGAGGCCGCCGTCCGGCGACGCATTGGCCATCACCTGCGCGCCGGGAACGCCACCGGGATAGAACTGGTCATCCCACGTCGAATATAGCGAGTTGGTCCAGTACACCCGCTTGCCGTCACGGCTGATCTCGACCATCTGCGGACCGCCGCCAAACGCCTTGCCGTTTGGATGCGGCGTGCGTCGCGCGATGCCGCCGATATGCACCGAGCCGGCGAGCTTCGGCTTGCGCGGGTCGCGCACATCATATTGCCGCATCTCGCCGGTGGCCCAGCAGGCGACGTAAAGGAACTTGTCGTCCATCGACAGGTCGATGTCGGTTACAAGCGGCGGCACGGCGCCGAAGCCCTGCAGCAGCGGCGGCAGTTGGTCCTTCTCCGCCGGCTCGGGCGGGATCGTTGCCGTTTTCTCGATGTGAAACTTGCCGCCCTCGCGCCACCAGGTCCAGATCGAGCCTTCGAGATTGGTGGTGTCGACGACGACGCCGAGGAAGCCGTATTCGCGTGCCGGATCGTGCGCGGGACGCACCTCCAGCGCCATCTGGTGGTTTGCGCCGAGATCGATGGTCTGGACGTTGCGGCGGGCGCGCAGATCCCAGAAGTGGATGCGATGGCCGTATTTGTTGGACAGCAGATCCTCCGGCACGATGCCGTTCTCGAACTGCGGCGGCAACGCCCACTCGCTCGTCACCATGTAGTCGCGTGGCAGATTCCACCAGAAATCATAGTGCAGGGTTTGCGGACCGCGATCGAGCTCCCACCGTCCGAGTACCTCGAACGTCTCGCAATCCATGATGAAGACGCCGGGCGGTCCGTCAGTGCCGTTCTTGCCGGCGCCGCCGAGCGTGGAGATATAGATGCCCTCCGGGCCGCAATGAACGGTGTGCGGCCGCGAATATCCGGTCTTCCGGAAAATCTCCTCGGGCTCGATGATCTTGTGAATGGCCGCCTTGGTGGGATCGGGCTTGGTGTCGACAATGTAGATGCGGGACGAGCGCATGCCGGGAATGATGAGGTAGCGGCGTTCGAGGAAGGCGTGTCCGGTCAGCGGCGACAGCGACGACGAGCAGGCGTTCCAGCCGAAATGGTGAAACTCGTCGCCCTTGTTGGGCATCGTCACGGTGTGAACGACTTTGCCATAGCTCGAAGAGCCCGGCTTGACGTCGATCACGGCAAGCGCGTCCGGCTTCGAAGCGTCCGGGCTGAGCAGCACGGTGTAGGCGAAGCTCTCCGGCGGAGCTTCCATGGCAAGTTTTGGCGAAGCGTGAAACGTGGGGTCGGGCCGAATGTTCATCGTACTGCCTCCCTGTTTGCCTCATGGTCAGCAACACGGCGCAGCGGCACGCTGGCGGCAGGAAATCACCGGGCGCTAGACCTTCTCTCGCGAGTGCCGCCGGCCGGGGTTTGCCGATCGACAATACATCGCAACAAGGCGAGGCGAAATAACGACGCGTCGGCGCCCAGCCGCGCGTCCGACGCGGCTGTGCGCTGCATCGGAACCTTCGGCGAATTCAACGGCCGGATGCGGAGATCGCTCGTCCTGGAGCCTGAGACCGGGAGACGAGCGGAAATATTGTTACGGTTGACCGCACACGGAATGGTTTGATAACATCGTTATCATGAACAAACCCGCAGCTTCGCCAAAAGACTGGTCGGACGTCGTGAAGGGCGCCAAGCGCGAGCTTTTGCTGCGCGCCGCGCGCGACGAATTCGCCGAGCAGGGGCTTGAAGGCGCCACCATGCGCGGCATCGCACTTCGTGCCGGCTGCACCACGGGGGCGATCTATCCGCTGTTCGACAGCAAGGAGGCGATCTATGCCGAGCTGCTGAAGCAGTCGCTCGCAGCACTCGATGCTTTCGTCGCCGCGGCTGTCGCGGCCGCGCCGACGCCGGAAGCGCAGGTCGAGGCGGCCTGCGGCGCCTTCCTGGGCTACTACCTCGACCATCGCTTCGAGATAAATCTCGGCCTCTACGCCTTTCGTGGCCTCAAGCGGCAGGGCGTCGGCAAGCCGTCGGATGACGAGCTCAACCAGGCGCTCTGGAAGGTGTTGGAACGCATCGCGGTGCCGCTGACCGAAGTCCGCGGCCTCAAGCCCGCGGAGGTTCGGCCATGGGTGGCGTTGCTCACCAGCCAGATGATCGGCGCGCTGGTGCTGCAGATCGCGGGCCGGCTCGATTTTCTCGATACGGGCGCGCAGGCGCTGCTTCGCATGATGCTGGCGCAATGCTTATCCGATGGCGCCGCGTCAAAGGGCAGAAAGGTCTCACGTACCAAGAAACAGTAAGGGAGGTGGCGACATGGTTCGGATCGAGAAGCAGGGCGCTGTGTGGACCGTCATTCACAGCCGGTTTGCCGAGGCGCGCAATGCGATGGACCCCGACAGCGCGGACGCGCTGGCGGCAGCTCTCAAGGAATTCGACGCCGACGCTTCAGCCAGCGTCGCCGTGCTGTGGGGCGAGGGTGGCGCGTTCTGCGCCGGCTGGGATCTCAAATTCGCCAGCACGCTTTCGGATCGCGAAGCCTTTCAGCGCCATGTCGTCGACGGCCTGGCGTTTCCGACCGGCGCCAATCCGGCACCGCGCGGCCCGCTCGGGCCGACACGGTTGGAGCTGTCCAAGCCGGTGATCGCCGCGGTGGAAGGACCTGCGGTTGCCGGCGGCATGGAGCTGGCGCTGTGGTGCGATATCCGCGTGATGGCCGATAGCGCCTATTTCGGCGTCTATTGCCGGCGCTGGGGAATTCCGCTGCTGGACGGCGGCAGCGTGCGGCTGGCGCGGCTGGTCGGGCAGGGACGCGCGATGGAAATCATTTTGACCGGCCGCAAGGTCGCGGCGGATGAGGCGCTGCGCATCGGCATGTGCGAACAGGTGGTCGAGACCGGTGGTGCGCGTGCCGCGGCGGAAGCGATGGCGCGGGAGATCGCGCGGTTCCCGCAGGCCGCCGTGCGGGCCGATCGCCGCTCCGTGGTCGAGACCTATGGCCTGCCGGTCCGCGATGCGCTCCGGCAGGAATGGACCAACGGCGTCGAAGCCATCTTCAAGGAAGGCGCCGCCGGCGCCGCGCGCTTTGCCGCCGGCCGTGGCCGCCACGGCGATTTCGCCAAGATCTAAATCCGATCAAGAGGGAGGCCGCCATGGCCAAAGTCCTTTACGAGCGCGACGGCCGCATCGCGCGTATCACGCTGAACCGGCCGGAAGTGATGAATGCGATCGACGACGAGCTGCCCGCCGCACTTGCGGATGCGGTCTCGCGCGCCGACAATGATCCGGGCGCGCATGTCATTGTATTGGCGGGCGCCGGCCGCGCCTTCTGCGCCGGCTACGACCTGACCGCCTATGCCTCGGGCGATAAGGCCAACCGCTACACCCAGGAAATGCCGTGGGATCCGATGAAGGATTACTCGGCCATGTCCGACAACACCACCAAGTTCATGAGCCTGTTCCGCTCGAAGCGTCCCGTCATCTGCAAGGTGCAGGGCTTTGCGGTCGCCGGCGGCTCGGACATCGCGCTCTGCTCGGACATGATCGTGATGGCGGAAGACGCCCGCATCGGTTATCCGCCGGTCCGGGTCTGGGGCTGCCCGACCACGGCGATGTGGGTCTATCGGCTCGGGGCCGAAAAGGCCAAGCGGATGCTGTTCACCGGCGATAAGATCACCGGCATTGAAGCCGCGGCGCTCGGCCTCGTGCTGAAAGCCGTCCCGGCTGATAGGCTGGACGAGGAGGTCGATGCGCTGGCGCATCGCATCGCCACCGTGCCGCAGAACCAGCTGATGATGCAGAAGCTGATGGTCAACCAGGCGCTCTATAATATGGGCCTGATGGGCACGCAGATGATCGCCACCGTGTTCGACGGCATCACCCGGCATTCGCCGGAGGGGCTGAACTTCAAGCGGCGCTCGGAGGAGATGGGCTGGAAGCACGCGGTCGACGAGCGCGACCAGGGCACCTTCGACTGGACCACCAATCAGCCGATTACGGAGAACAGGTAGTTCGAAGCAAGAATTCATCCCGGTACAGTGCGCGCCGCTCTATCTGATCGTGATGGTAATTTTCTGCGAGACCACCGGAGGATTGAACGGATAGTGGCCGGCGTCGCCCAGCACGAGCTGGAGCGTATGCTTGCCGGGTGGGAGCTCGATCCGGGCTTCGGTCTGGCCGGCGCCAAAATGGAGGTGCGATTTGTCCTGCGGAATCTCCTCATTGGGATTGAGCGGCTCATTGACGTCGATCAGAAGGTGATGATGGCCGGCGTTCGGGTAATTGTCGCCGGCGTGTGTAACGCCCATGTTGCGCAGACCAAAGCGGCACCAGAATCCGCCTTTGATGACGGCGCCGTTCTGCGGCCACACGAAATACAGAAGGGCATCCTTGTGGGCGGGCTTTCCCTGGGCGTAGGCGGCGAACGGCAGGCAAGCGAGCGCTGCCGATAGAGCGATCCACTGCAACGCCTTCATGACTGCCTCGCAATTTCCTCAAGGAGATAGCGCAACGCGGAACCCGTGCGTGGGATATCGCACGTTGGTGTCGTAGCTACCGCGATTTGCCGTCCGGGCGTAATTGGAGTCTTTCCTCCAGGATCCGGAACGGATGACGTGCGAGGAACAATCATTCTCGGTCCACGCTGACCCGTCTGCCGGCGCGCCCTGATAATTCTTGTGCCAGCAATCCTCGACCCATTGGTCGACGCTGCCGCCCATATCAAACAGTCCAAAAGGATTTGGCTTCAGGCTGCCGACCTTGGCCGGCTGGTCGCTGACCGGGATATCGCTGCAGTTCTTGCAATTGACCATGCCGGTCTGAAACTGATCGCCCCACCAGTACCTGGTTTGTGTGCCGCCGCGCGCGGCGTATTCCCATTCGGCTTCGCTCGGCAGGCGATATTGTTTTCGCGTGGCTTGCGCGAGCCATGTCACATATTGCCTGGCGTCGGTCCAACTGACGTTTGTAACGGGTGCATCGTCCTTTCCGGTTGCTGTGAATCCACATGCCTTTGCGGCGGCGCAGGCATTCCATTCCCGCACCGAGACAGGAAACTTCCCCATTGCAAACGGCTTGATCATCACCTGACGGACCGGCTTTTCGGAGATGTCTTCATTGCTGCCCATCATGAAGCTGCCACCGCGCAGGGAAATCGTCTCGGGTTCTGGAATAGGCGCGGCGGCCTGCGTCGTCGGAGGAGTTGCGGGAGCTGCCGGCGATGCGGGCGGCGCAAGCGGTGCCGCTTGTTTCTGTGCTGGAGACACCTCCGGACGAGGCGTTGCCTGTTGTTGAGTTGGCGCCGCGGGAGGAGAGCGAGAGGGCTGGGGCGGCTGCGCTGGTGATTTCGTGACAGGCGACTTCGGCACCTCTGCAGGCGATGAAACGGGAGCTGACGCCTGATTCACTGACTTGCGCGGTTGCCAGACGAGGTACCAGACAACGCCGCCGGCGATAATCAATAGTGCAAGGCCGAGCAGGAAGAGCAGGAGACGTTCGCGCCAGTTCCGACGTTGTTGCAGTGCCGCCGGATCGGGAAGCACGCGATAGACGCGCACGGGATCGGTGATGTTCTTGACCTTTCGATCACCGAGCGACTCGTATCCGCAAACCAGCTTATGCTTGATCTGTTCGTAGATGCCGCCGGAAATGTAGACTTCGCCGGCCTGGGCTATGCCTTCGAGTCGCGTCGCGATATTGACGCCGTCGCCATAGACGTCATCGGTTTCGATGATGACGTCGCCGAGATTGACGCCGATCCGATATTCGATCCAGTGATGCTTGGGCAGCGATGTGTTGCGGCCGACCAGGTTTTGCTGGATCACGATGCTGGCCCGCACGGCTTCGACGGGGCTGTCGAAGATGGCGATGAAGCCGTCGCCCGTGGTTTTGACGAGCCTGCCGTGGTGTTCTTTGATAGTGGGTTCGATGACTTCGCGCTCGAGCCGCTTGACGCGCTTGTGCGTTCCTTCCTCGTCGATTTGCATCAGGCGGCTGTAGCCGGAGATGTCGCCTGCCACGATGGCGGCAAGACGCCGCGGCATTGGCTCGCGTGGTTGCTCACCACCGCGGCCCGACTTGATGTCTCGGATCTGGGCCATGGTTCGGATTGATTTCCTCGAGCTGTTGCAATTCCAGCGTTAGGCAAACAATCTTTCCAGCACGCGCAGCGTATCATGCCGCATGTTCGCCGCAAAGTCGCCACACGCGGGTTCCATTCCAGCCGGCAAGACCGAGTGTGAGTGTAATCACGCAACAATAGACGGATCGCTGCGGTGCGTATCCAAATCAGCGCTGGGCATCGGCAGCTAAAGATCTACCTCGTTGCGATCATCGCAAGTGTGAACAGGCGCACAGTCTGAGAGATGCCAGCTTCTCTTGTGGCAGGCGGTGATCAACTCTGCCCCGGCCATCTGGCACGGTAACGGATTTCGCTGCCGTCGCTGTTGGCCTGCCACGGCCCGAGCTCCCGCGAATGCGGTGCCTTTGCCGAGAGGCCGATGAGATAGAGCCGGTCGGGCTGGCCCTTGATCCTGATTTGCAGTTGCCGATGCGCGGTGCGGAAGGCGAGTTCGACATGGCCCGCGATGACCGGCCTGTCGTCATCGCGGCGGAACAGATCGGGGCGTATCTCGCCCGGCATGGTGTTGAGATCGGTCTGCAGCTCGGCCGCGATGTCTCGGGGAGAATTGGGCAGTGCGGCACCTGGCGGCAGTCGAACCTCAAACACGAGCAGCGGGTTCGGCGCGTTCGGATTGAGCCAGGGCGTCGCCGTCGTGACGGCATAGACATAATAGGCGGTGCCTCCCAAGGCGCAGAGCGTGATCAAAACCGCAAATGCGTTCAGGCTGTTGCGCAAGAGTCCGTCGCCGTTTTCTCCGCCGCGCAGCCGTCTTGCCAGCGCCGTGCCAAGCAGCAGGCCGCCGATCGCGCCGCATGGCGCAAACACCAATAGCGCCAGCATGCCTGATGCGATCGGATCGGCCCGATTGCCGAAGCTGGCCAGCTCGAGCAACAACAGCGTTGCGACAAAGCCGGTGACCGCGCCGACGACCCCGCCGGCGACTTGCAGCGAATTTTTCAAAATTTTCCTCGAAGATGTGGACAGCGGCCATCAGGCCAGCCCGCATTGGTCGCGATGCGCGGTAATTCGTTCATCGCTTTCGAGGCTGAATGTGACTTTTCACACGCGCCCCACGCGCATGTGATGGGTCACTGCGCCCGGAAACAGCGCGCCTACCTGAATTCTTGCCCATATTTGAGAGCGATCGCGTTGATTTGCTTCCGCGTCAATTCTTTTCGCGGTTCGCCGGGTCGGCTGCAGGTTTCGCGAAAGAAACCGTCGAGGCCCGGCGGCACCATGACCCACAGGAGAACCAGTTCTTGATCTGGACTACTGAAGCCATGCCATGTGTTCCTGGGTATGAAAATCGTTCCACCTCTTTCGCAATGATGAGGCACATCGTTGAGTGTGACCGTGCCACTGCCTTCCAGAACGTAAAACGCTTCTTCCCTGTCGAGGTGTCGGTGAACCGGAATGCCAGAGCCCTTGGGTAGCTGCTGCGTACCCAGTCCAAGATGGTTGGACCCCTCTACGTGGTCGACCTTGATGAAGATGTTGCCGCCATCACGGAAATGGATCAGGTGCTCACCTTCTCCGACACCAAGCACATAGCCCTGCGGCCGCGGGTTGTGCGACGTCGCCTCGATCTCCTTGCTATTTGGCATCGTGTGCTCCATTGGCCGATATTCGACAATGAAAAGGCTACTATAGCGGAATGCTGGACCACGAGCGGCGCTGGGGGGCAAAGGCGACTTTGGGTCACAAGCGGCGGTCCAACCGCTCAGCTCGTCAGGTCCGCTTCTCCTCCGAAAGGGGCCGTGGCGGCCGCTCATAAGCAGTTCGGCTGAGGGCCACATGCGGACTACGGCCGCCTCGCCTATAGCGGCGGCACATGAGCACAAATCTCGAAGACAATGTCTTGGATAGGGCGAGTTGCATCGATGCGGAGGATGGGGCACGTCAACGTGCTAAACCATTCTTCGTGGCTCGATCGGGTGCGCGCGTTTGCGGTGCCATCGTCGTATCACGCAGCAGTCGCATATAGCTCCAGCGTGTTGGCGTGGTTCCACCCGTTCGGAGCAACGACGCTTGGCCCGAACTGCCGCTCTTGACGCAGTCGGAGGCGCTCTAGCCTAATCCCCGTGGGCACATCTAGGAATGCAATGAGGTTGATCGACGGCACGATCTCAGGCGCCCAGGCCTGGATCTTACCGGAGCTAAATACCCAGGCGTCACGATCCAGAAATAGCTCTTGCATCAGTCGGACACGATCTTGCCGAGGGCGAGGCTGTCGGTAAGGCGGGTTTGTGGGAATCCAATAGAAATCGTCGGCGTCGAAGTGCGGTATCGCAAGATGGGTGGCGAGTGCACGACCGATGGTCGTAGTTCCCCCGCCCGGCGCACCGGCGACGTGGATTCTGCGAAACGGCAGGCGCTGTTCCTCGGCTGTTGTCATCACCGCGCATCCCCATTCCTTTGTTGGACGTCGCTGACTAAGCAGACGCACTCGCACGGCGCAAGGCGAACTGTCCACTTCGGCTTTGGGTCAACCAGGCGTCCCCGCCAATCCATCGGGTGCTGGTCCGCTCGACCGCATAAACCGGACATCTGCGCGCTCGTCACGCACGTCGGCAACGGGTTGCGCCTTTTTCTAAAACCGTTCAAACCGCCGACAGAATGTCTGCTACGCGGTTTTCGTTTTTACGACGGATCGCAGTAGGGATACGACTGCAAAATCAATGTAAACGGCGAGGAACGTGGCAAGCGCCAGCCAAAGAAAAATTGGCTTAAAGGTATCCCAGCCGAAGACTCCGGTGGAAGACCGGAAATAGGCAAAGAGTAACGTCAACCCCACAACAAGAAGCATGCACAATGTTGCAAAGTACTGCTTAGCAGTAAGGGCAAGATCGTAAGAGATTGTCAAATTGACGATATAAATGATGTGCACCGCAAGTAAGACGACCAGCGTCGTTATTAGAGCGGCGCGCGCGTCATTGAGCGAGAAGAGCGCTCCTCCCCACACCGCGGCGACTGCTATGTGATGCAAGACCATCGAGCGGTACACCAGCCCCTTATGTGCGTCGTTGAATTCTCTGAAAACGTACATCTCTGTGTGACCCCAATAAGCTTCGCGTGTGGTTGATCCGACTGCAGCAGCTTCCCCCTGCGCGGGTGAGCAAGTTGGCATGAAAACTTTCAATCAACCTTTAACTGCATAGGTAAAATCTGGCGTTCCGTCCGCTATGGGTCACAAGCGGCGGTCCGGCCGCCCATCTCGTCAGGTCCGGTTTTCCTCTGAGAGCGGCCCTTGCGGCCGCTCAACGGCAGTTCGGCTGAGGGCCACAACCGGAAATCAACAGGACCATGCCAAAGTCATGGCAGTTTGTCGGAGGCCACAGCCTGATGCGCTTTTTCGCTTTGCGTTGATTGCGGCGCTTCAAACCCGATTCAGCGTCCCGGCCATAGCGCCAATAATCGATCCGGTGAAAAAAGAAGAACTAACCATCATGAAACTGTCCGTCACAGAGAGAACAAGCTTGTCTTGAACAAAGTGAGAGACAATCAACCCCAACAGCATGCAGATCAGCCCGCAGCCTGCCGGCCAACACGCACGCCGCAGAACTGCGAGCTTCTGGGCCGGGCCAAGCAGATCAGAGTTCCGTGATAGATTCCAGGATCGGCGAAACGACACCTCGTAACCCAAGGCTACAACGAATAGGCAGGCAGTGAGGAAGTAACCTGACATTGCACTTGCTGCCGACTGTTATCATCTCGAAGGACATAGGCGAGACAATAGCGTGGATTGATTATCTCAACCTTAAGGAGATAGCGAAGAAGAAGCTGTATCGGGAAACTATTCCGAACTCGTCAGCGAATTCCGCTTTGGGTCAGCAGGCGAAGAACTCAACCTGAGCAATTCTAGTCCGCTATGCCCCACTGAGCAGACCTCAATGAGAGCTGCGGCCACTTCGCTGATGGGCCACGAGCGGAAGTCGCCACTGCTCGGTCGTCGCAGCCCCGAGAGCGCTAGCTGCGACGATCATTCGGGCAGCCCAAGTTACCGCAATCCTGCGTATCGGCGAACCTCAATCCCTGACTCGGGATGCGCGGATAATCATGCCGGTAGCAGGTCGACGATACGCATGATCGCGACCGTTGAACCGACATTTTCGAGATCTTCGCCGATGCCTTTCTTGCAAGTCCAAACATCACCCTTCTTCGCAACAAATTCCATGCCCTCGGTTTGCTTCACCCGGAGTTCGCCCTCGGGTACGTGGCAAACCATGTCATTGGGCATGGACGGGTTGGAAGTCTTTGCGCCTGGCTGATAAACGACATCGCGCATCGAGACTGTTTTGTAGCTCGGGATCATCGACTCGCGCTTACCCCAAGGTTGGATGCTTACGCCTTGTGGTAGCTTAGTTTGTGCGGAGGCTGATGTTCCCGCCGCGAGCACGGCAGCGGTTGCAAAACCCAGTGATAGCGCTGATCTCCTGTTGATCTTTGTCATCGCTGCTCCTTTGGGCGTTTCGGCCCTTAGGCCTATCCTTAGGGCCTTGGTGTGCAAACTACACTGGATGTTCAGGCGAAGCGCAACCATAGACTTGCAGGCGGGTGGCTAGTGCAAGACTAAGGTACAAGGAAACGTCCGAATTGGGTCACAAGCGGCGGTCCGGCCGCTCATCTCGTCAGGTCCGGTTCTCCTCTGAGAGCGGCCTTTGAGGCGGCTCAAAGGCAGTTCGGCTGAGGGCCACATGCGGAAGCTCAACCCGTGAAAGGGTCCGTTTACCAGCATCTCGATCTCGCTTCGAAAGCCAACTCGCCATGGTCGCATGTCGATATCAACATTGGTACTCTTAGTGGATGGCAAGGGCGGTAATGCTCAAGGCTTTTCGAGGTGTGTGCCTGATTTGCTTATGCATCTTGGGAGGTGCCGTTATCGTGGCACTCCTAGAGTTTGTCGCTTATCCCATTCTAATGAGATCAACTGGGTGCGGTTGGACCGAGGGACTGCAGAGGTTCACCTGCGGAGACAGTTGGGTCGGCCATTCGATCGCAGTTGCCCTCAACCTGCCGATACTATTCTCCTCCGCGCGAACATTTACTCTTTTCGGGGCCAGTGCATCGTTTGGTCGAGAATTCACGCTTTTGCTCTACTTGTTCGACATTATCTTCATTCTCGCTCTGACCTATCCTCTCCTGATCCTCTTTGCGCGGAAAAGCGGTCGGCGTAGCAGCTAGAATCGCAATGGGTCAAACTGAGAAGTCCGGGCGTTCGACCGGCTGGTCGGCTTACCCCCCAGCTCCGGACATGGCATTGCACCGAGCAGACTGACGCTTTGGGCCACTTCCGGATATCGTGTCCAGTCAGCTACTTGCGTCCTCGAAAGGTGTCGATCTCCTCCTTGGACAAGATGTTGTCCCGATCTGTATCGACCAGTCGGAAGATGCGCTCAATGGCTCTATCGAACTCTTCGCCCGTAACTGACCCATCACGATCTTCATCCATGGAAAGGATCGTGCTCATAATCGAACCGCCGAGGCTGTTAGGTGGGACCGGCGTTTGACGGGCGAATGCCAGCATCTCGTCCCATTCGATCCGGCCGTCGCCATTGCGATCGGCCCGCGCAAGTCGCACGACATCTTGCTCGATGCGCTGCTTTAAAGATTCCTCGGAATCCCCCCCCCCGCTCGGAAAAATATAGGCATGGCGCCGAATACGCCGGCTCACGCCCATAAGGATCTCGTCACGAGTGACTATGCCATCAAAGTCGAGATCATAACGCGCCAACTCCTCAAGCACCGGGCGCCAGACGCCCACCGGCAACGCCTCGTCCTGAATGCGAGCGTCGGCTTGGCTAACAGTACCGTCCATGTCGATGTCGGAGCCGCGGAACTCCTGGCGCGCGTGACTGATGACTCCCTGTAAGCGCGTGCCCGGAGCTACCCCGGAGATGAAATAGGCTGCCGGATCGAGCGGCGCCTGCTGCGCGGCTGCGGCAACCAACGGCGCTGCGAGGGACCAGGCAACCACTGCAATGCAGAAACGAGAAAAGGCACGGTTCGTTCTACCAGGTGACATCTGCATTCCTTACCGCTCGGCATCGCCAGATAGCATTGCGTCGGATGTCCGCCCGGGTCAAAAACGGCTCCGGTCACATGGTTGTATAGAAGAGATGTGTCAACCGAAATCAGGCCGAATGCTCAATTTTGGATGAAGCGGGTGAAATGTCCGAGATGGGTCAAAAGCGCCGATCTGAGCCTTAGCTGGCGACTTCCGGTCTACGCTCGACTCTCGACCTCCCCCGCGCCGCGCAAACCGGATCAAAGCTCACAACTGTAGGAAAAAAGCTCACAGACGATGTCGGATTGGCGGACCTCTATGCGTCCTAGGGTCGCAACAAGGAGACCAAACTATGCCTGAACAGGCCAATGCCGAAGAAGCCCTGATCAAAGCCCTGCTTGAGGGCTGGGCAGACGCTGTCCGCCGTCACGATCTTCCCACGATCCTCGCGCATCATGATCAAGAAATGGTGATGTTCGATCTGCCGCCGCCGCTTCAATGCAGAGGCGTTGAAGCGTACGCCCAGACGTGGGACCTGTTTTTTCGCTACCACAAACCCGGCACAGCCTTTGACTTCCGAGAACTCGCCATTACTGCGGGCGGAGAGGTCGCCTTCGCAGTAGCCATCGTGTGGTGTGGACCCGATTCGTCCAGCAACCCCATGGACAAGGACGGTTTTCTTTTCAGGCTCACTGTGGGATTGCGCAAAGTCGATGGCAACTGGCGCATTACGCACGAGCATCACTCAGTGCCCGCTATGGACTGATTCCGCCGGAACGTCGGGTGTGGGTCTCAAAAGCGTCGTTTTCATCGTCCGACGAAGACTTCCGGTCTACCCTGGTGAACGGACATCGCCAGGGCCGGTCGGCATGTCTCAAACGGGCCGCATCCGGACTCGCGCACCGCAGCACAAGCCGACATCAGCGTCTTCTCCGACTTCGGACTGAACTGACAATTTCTTTCGCCGCGTCCTGAAGCTCGCCGAGATGCCGGGCCGCAAAGGCCTCGATGGAAAAGGCGGTCTTTAGCCAGAGCATGTTGATCGCGCCGAGGACCCGCTGCCCATCGCGCAGGGGAACCGCGATCGAAAACAGACCATCCGCATGCAGGGGACCACCATAGTAACCTCCGGTATGCGTGGCGTCGCGGGTGCCATAGCCGCGCGTGCGAACCTCGGCGAGGATGCTGCTCAAGCGCGCCGGCTCTCGCGCCAACCGATCCTCAGGCTTGCTGGAGCTGCGCAACAGATCGACAATGCGCTGTCGCTCCTTGACGGGACAATACGCGAGATAGGCGCGGCCGACTGCCGAATGCAGCCAGTTAACCGGCAACCCGATGCGCTCCTGCTGCAACAAGATCGGGCTTCGCGCCCGCGTTGTCTCCCGAATTTCCATGTGGTCACCCGCCGGCACCATCAGGTCGGAGGGCCAGGAAACCCGCTCGCACAGTCGCTCCAGGATCGGAGCCGCGGCTTCCGCGATGCGGTCGCGATGTTCTCGACGCGAAGGCGCATGCGAAAGCGTCGCGCCGATGCGATAGCGGCCGTCGGCAAGCCGTCGCGTGACCAAGCCGGACCGGGCCAGCGTGTGGAGGATACGGAGCAGGCTCGGCTTGGAGATGTTGGTGAAGACATGCAGTTCGTGCAGCGACGAGTCGGGCTGCATTTGCAAGGCCTGCAAAACGAGAAGGCCCCGCTCCAGGCTCTTGATGACTTTCGGACCTGCCATTGCCTGCTCGCCTCGTTTCACATTGTGGAATGTACCGTTCCACAATGCGGAATGCACGTCGATTCTTCTGGCAAAACGCCACCGTCACGTTCAAAGGTAGGGTGCCTGCAGGTTGCGACTTGGAATCGAGATTTTCATCGTTGATGGAGACTTCCATGAGATCCCGCCTGTTTCACCGCACGACCTCATTGTCGCTCGCGACGCTGGCCCTGCTCGCCTCGAGCCTGCAAGCATCCGCGCAGACATCCTTTCCGACCGGCACGGTACGCTTCGTGGCGCCGTTTTCGGCCAGCACGCCGCCTGACATCATCAGCCGCATCGTATCGAAGGAATTGGCGGAATCGGAAGGCTGGCGGGTGATTGTCGAGAACCGGCCGGGCGGTGTCACCACCATCGCGGCGACCGACGTCCTCACCCAGCCGGCGGACGGCAACAGCCTCTATGCGATGTCGGTGCCGTCGGTTGCGGCGCCGTCGCTGGTGCCTAACATCTCGTTCGATCTCGGCCGGGATTTCGACCCGGTCATCAAGACGACGGTTTCCTACAACGTTCTGGTGGTGAATCCGTCGGTGCCAGCGAAGACAGTGGCGGAGCTGGTGACGCTGCTGAAAAGCCAGCCCGACAAGCTGACGTTCTCTTCGGGCGGGTTCGGCACGCCCGCGCATCTGATCGGCGAGCAATTCAAGCTGCAGACAGGCACGCGCGCCCAGCACGTTCCCTACGCGCAATTCCCGCAGGCGATCGGCGACCTGCTCAACGGCACCAACGCCTTCATGTTCATCACCATGTTGCCGGTGGTTGATCTGATCAAGAGCGGGAAGCTGCGGGCGCTCGCGGTTACCGGTCCGAAGCGTGTGCCGATCCTGCCTGATGTGCCGACTATTGTCGAAGCCGGCTACCCTTCGCTGGTCGTCGAGGACTGGACCGGCTTCGCCGTCAGGCATGGCACTCCGAAGGAAACAGTTGCGCGGCTCAATGCTGCGATCAACAAGGCACTGCAGAAACCCTCGGTGCGCGAGGCGCTGGCAAAGATCGGTGCCGAGCCGGCGGGCGGCACGCCTGAGCAATTCGGCCGGCTGGTTGGCGATCAGGTCGCGCACTGGCACGATGTCGTAGCCGGCATGAAGGTCCAGCAATAGTGCCATCGGATTTTCGCGTGACGCTGCTCGGGACGGGGACGCCAATCCCCCGCCCCGATCGCTTTGGCCCGAGCACGCTAATCGAGGCGGGCGAGCATACGATCCTGATCGATGCCGGCCGCGGCGCCGCTATCCGCTTGTTTCAGCTCGGCGTTCCCATCGGTCGGCTCGATGCGCTGTTGCTCACGCATTTTCATTCCGATCACACGGTCGGCATTCCTGACCTCTGGCTGACGGGCTGGCTGAGCTCATATTTCGGCAACCGCCAGCGCCCGTTCAACGTGATCGGCCCGGTTGGCACAGCCAAACTGATGCACCACCTCGAAGCGGCCTACGCCCACGACATCGAGATCCGCGTCGAGGATGAGAAGCTGGCACGCGAGCATGTCGCGATCACGGTGAACGAGTTTGCGGAGGATGGCGTCGTCTATCAGACCGGCGATCTGCGCGTCATAGCTTTCACGGTCGATCATGGCGACGCCATCAAGCCGGCATATGGCTATCGTATCGAATACCGCGGCCGCATGGCCGTCATCTCCGGCGATACTCGCTATAACGCAAACGTGCTCCGCAACGGCGAGGGCGCTGACTTGCTGGTACATGAGGTCGCAATGGCGCCGCCGAGGCTTCTGGGTCAAGCCGACATCCAGCGCATCGTCAATCATCACACCTCGCCACAGGAAGCTGGACGCGTGTTCGCGAAGACGCGGCCTAAACTCGCCGTATTCACGCATCTGGTCATGCTCGCCAGTGACTCCGTGACGGCACCGAACGTTGACGATCTGATCGCGGCAACTCGCGAGACGTATGCCGGACCGCTTGTTGTCGGCGAAGACCTGATGAGCTTCGAGATCGGCGAGACCATTACGGTCAGAAATCTAAAATCTGTCCCCTGAGACGTCGGCTTTGGGGTCAAAAGCCGGCGTTGAAGTCGCGCTGAGCTACGTCGGGTCTACCCCCACGAGCCGACGTGCCGATACCTCCATCGTCAGCGTGCATCAGCATGGAGCCCGTATCACAAGGAACTGGCGCCAATTGATAGGTACGTCAGCCGGCGGCTTGCCGAGCAGCACTTATTCGAATGACCAAGCAGCTATCAATGCCCGCTGACGATCTCCGGCACTTTCCCGGCGGGCGGCGTATTGCGGCTGCGCTGGGTGCGGACGATACCGTCGATGATGGTCATGCCGATGCCGGGGAGGTCGCCGAGCTGGACGCTTTCCAGGATGTTCTTGCCGGGTGAGTGCTGCGCCTTGTCCATGAGGACGAAATCGGCGGAGCGGCCGACCTCGATGAGGCCGCAGTCGAGCTCGCGCATCCGCGCGGTATTGCCGGTCGCCAGGCAAAAGGCGAGTTCGGCCGGCAGCTCGCCGAGCGAGGACAGCATCGAGACCATGCGCAGGATGCCGAGCGGCTGCACGCCGGAGCCGGCCGGCGCGTCGGTGCCGAGGATGACGCGGTGCAGATCGCCCATCTCGCGGGCGGTGCGCAGCGTGAACAGCGCCGAACGCTCATTGCCGTTGTGAACCAGCTCGAGCCCGCGCTTGCAACCCTCGCAGATGCAACGGATCTGGTCGTCGGGCAGGGCGGTGTGGCCGCCATTGATGTGACCGACCACATCGGTGTCGGCTTCCAGCACCACGTCCTTGTCGATCAGGCCGGAGCCGGGGATCGAGGGACCGCCGGTGTGGATCGTGCTCTGGATGCCGTATTTGCGCGCCCAGCCCACCATCTTGCGCGCGGTCGGGCCGTCCTTGACGCCGCCAAGCCCGACTTCGCCGAGCAGCTTGACGCCGGCCGCGGCCATTTCCTTGAAATCGTCCTCCACCATCTCGCATTCGATCACCGGCGCGCCGGCATGAACCTTCACCCCGCCGGGGCGCAGCGTCCAGAACGCGCGCTGCGCGAAGATCGCCATCGCCTTGAGGCCGACGACGTCGCGGGGGCGGCCGGGCATGTGGACCTCGCCGGCCGAGATCATGGTGGTGACGCCGCCATGCAGATAGCTGTCGATCCAGTTGATCTGGTTCTGCCGCGGCGTCCAGTCGCCGGCGACGGGGTGGACATGGCTGTCGATCAGGCCCGGCGCGATAGTCGTGCCGTTGGCGTCGACGATCGTGGTGGCGCCCTCGGTGTTGACGTCCTTGAAGCGGCCGATCGCTGTGATTTTGCCGTTCTCGGCCACGATCGTATCGCCGTCCAGGATCGGCTTCTCCAGCGCCCCCGACAGCATCAGCCCGATATTGCGGATCACCAGCTTGCTCGGACCGGTCGCCTGGGGTGCGTCGTGGGCCATGGTTTTTCCTTTTGCTTCAATGCCTTCGGGCGACATTCTGCCCGGCTTGACGATCGGATCAAGCTGGATTATTCATTCGTATACGAACGATCGTATACAAATGATGTCGCCGGTCAACCGGCTTGAGGTCAGGCAGCGGTGCGATGAGCAATTTCAACCAGGAAAGCGTGCTGAGCGTCCATCACTGGACCGATACGCTGTTCAGCTTCACCACCACGCGCGATCCCTCGTTCCGCTTCCGCAACGGCGAATTCACGATGATCGGGCTCAAGGTCGGCGAGAAGCCGCTGCTCCGCGCCTATTCGGTCGCCAGCGCCAATTACGAGGACCGGCTCGAATTCTTCTCGATCAAGGTGCCGGACGGCCCGCTGACCTCGCGCCTACAGCACCTCAAGCAGGGCGACGAGATCATCGTCAGCCGCAAGGCGACCGGCACGCTCATCATCGACAACCTCGAAGACGGCCGCAACCTCTATCTGATCGGCACCGGCACCGGGCTTGCCCCGTTCCTTTCCGTGATCAAGGACCCCGAGACCTATGAGCGGTTCGAGAAGGTGGTGCTGCTGCACGGCTGCCGCCGCGTCGCCGAACTCGCCTATGGCGAAATGATCACCGAAAAGCTGCCGAACGACGAACTGATCGGCGACTATATCCGCAACCAGCTGATCTATTACCCGACCGTGACCCGCGACCCCTTCCGCAACCGCGGCCGCATCACCGACCTGATCACCTCGGGCAAGCTGTTTGCCGATATCGGTCTGCCCGCGCTCGAGCCCGCCCATGACCGCGTCATGATCTGCGGCAGCCCGGCGCTGGTCGCCGACACCCGCGCGCTATTGAACGGCCGCGGCTTTGTCGAAGGCAATCACGGCGAGCCGGCCCAGTTCGTGGTCGAGAAGGCGTTCGCGGAGCGGTAAGGCGCCGGGACGACACTACATCTTGTGTCCCGACAAGCAGCGCGCGTGCTACCGGCCGGGCCCTTCTACTGTGCATGGGGTTGTTTTCGTGATTTTGTCTCCGGGCGTCGCGGTGAGGCGACCCGTTAAGGCCTCACCGCCGGCGCTTCCATCGGCATCCCCCGCGCCCGGGACATCAGGTACAATTCCAGCTCCACCAGTTCCGGCGCGCCGTAATCATAGGCCTGCGCGCGGATGCCGGTGATGCAGGCGCGCAGGCGCCGCTGCAGCGAGCCCAGCGACTGCCATTCCAGCCGGTAGAGCGGATAGCCGGTTGCATGCCCTTGCGTGATCGCGGAGCCGGCCAGGTGCTTGTCCCAATTGTCGTCATGGCAATTGGTGCAGGCGAGATTGAGCTGGCCCTGCCGCTGCAGATAGAGCTCGCGCCCTTTGGCGACGAACGGCGCGAGCTGCGGGTCGCTGCCGGCCTCGATCGGTGCGCCCTGCGACTGGCGGGCGATGAAGGCGGTGAGTGCCAGCAGCTCGCGGCTTTCGAAGGCGAGCGGCGCCGCCTGCTGGTGATTGCTGCGGCAGGAATTGATGCGCTGCTCCAGGTCGACCGGGCGGCCGGCTATCTTGTCGAAGGCGGGGTAGCGCGCGGCCACGCCCCTCATGCTGGTGCGCGCATCGTCATGGCAATCGGCGCAGGCCTTGTTGGCGGCGCCCAGCTTGCGCTTCCACAGTGTCTCGCCGTCGAGCACCCAGAGCATGCCGGGATTGGCAGTATCGTCGTCCTGCATCGCCTTTGTGTCCGGCTTCATGAAATCGTAGCCGGAGCGTCGCTGGCCTTGCGGGATTTCGGCGGCGAAGACCGTGCTTGCGGCAAGCAGCGCGGCGGCTATGGCGCCGGCAAGTCTCATTCGACGATAATCGATGCGGATGCGTGCTCGGAAAATCCCTGGTCGCCGATCCATTCGAACTCGAACTTGCCGCTCTCGGTCGCGGTGGTGAAGAAGGTCATGAAGGGGTTGGCTGATATCGCCGGAAACAGGTCGACGCGAAAGATCTCGGCGCCGTTGAAGCGGCAGGTAAAGCTGGTGATGATGTTGCGCGGCACGACTTCGCCTGATGCCGTATGGCGATAGCCGGTTTCCATGATGTGCGACATCAGCGTCTTGATCTCGATAATGTCGCCGCGTTTGGCTTTCGGTGGAACGTTGATGAGTGCGGAAGCCATCAGATCAACTCCTCGGTGCAGGCGGCGAGCGTCACCACGACATCGACACTGGCCGACCAGAACGTGCCGTCCGAGAGTTTCGCGATGGCGACGATCTTCTGGCTGTCGGCAAGGCGGATGCGGGTCGAGACCTGGGCGCGGCCGTTATGCGGGCCGAGATGGAAATTGCCGATATTGGGCTGCGGATTCTTTTCGTTGAAGACGTGAATGCTGCGGACATGATCCTCCGGCGCCATCGGGTGCGCGACGGTGACCGTCATCGGCACCGTGTTGCCATTCTCGACCAGCGGCGGGATGTCGAGCTTGACCTTACCGGTGCGCACCGCCGCGCCGCCTGTGACGCTTTGGATCGCCGCGGCCAGCATGGCCGGCGTTGCCTCCGCGGGACGCACGGTGACCGTCGGGAGGGCGCCAAGCGCGGCGGCTCCACCGGCGAGACCGAGGAACTGGCGGCGGGATGAATGGACTGGTTGCTGCATCGTTTCTTCCTATTCGCGCAGCGTCACGAGATACGCCACGATATCCTCGATCTGTTCCGCTGACAGGATCGGCTTGCCGCGCCACGGCGTGCCGACGCGATCAAGGCCGTCCGTGCGGTAGTAGGACGGCATGATAGTCGCGGCGTTGAGGCGGGACGCGTCCACCAGGCGGAGCCGGAGCTGGCCCTCCGAGGCGCGGCTGCCGGAACCGGAAAGGTCGGGCGCCAGGTCGCCCTGGAATTTCTGTTCGGGAAATGGGCCAGAGTGGCAGAGGATGCAAGTGCTGGAACGCTCGACCACAAGGGCGCGCCCGCGTGTTGCATCGCCTCGCGCATTCGTGAGCGGCTCCAGAATGGCATCGCCCGTGACGGCATAGGGCTGCAGCGCCTGCGCGCCGGCCGGGCCGGGCAGCGCAAGCGCCATGCCGGCCAACCACATCCCGATATAGATCCTTGCTCTAGCCAAACGTTTCCACCGTAATCGCTTTGAACCAGTCTTCAGCGCCTTGCGCCTCGCGCTGGCGCACCTCGCGCGGCGCGTTGACCGGGCTGGTCGCGCCTTCTACTTCGGCGAACTGGCCGTCCTTCGGCTGATAGACGCCCGACAGCGAGAAGGCATAACCCGGCGCGACGGTGTTGTAGCAGGCGCCGCTCAGCCGCGGCGTCTCGGGTGCCTTGCCTGACAGCATGGCGACGATCGCGGCCGCGCAGGCCTTGCCTTGTGCACTTGCAGCGGACGCCGCCTTCGGAATTTGCCCGGCAATGCAGGCGTCGCCGATGACGTGAACATTGGGGACGAGCTTTGAGGCAAAGTTCGTCGGATCGATCGGGCACCAGCCGGTGTTGTCGGCGGCGCCGGCGAGTTCGGCGATACGCCCGGCCTTTTGCGACGGGATTACGCTCGCGACATTGGCGACATAATTGCCGAAATCGGTGACGATGGTGCTGGTCGCGGTCTCCACCGAAGTCACCCTGCCGCCTTGCGACAATGCGATCCGTTCGATCATGTCGGGATAGAGCTCCTTCCAGGCCGCCTCGAACAGTCTCTGCTGCGAAAAGCCGTCCTTGGCATCGAGGATCAGGACTTTTGAGCGCGGCTTCCTGGCTTTCAAATAATGCGCGATGAGGCTGGCGCGTTCGTAGGGCGCTGGTGGACAGCGCAGCGGCGCCGCAGGGACCGCGATCACCACCGTGCCGCCGTCCTCCATGGCTTCGAGCTGCCGGCGTAGCAGCATCGTCTGTTCGCCGGCCTTCCACGCATGGGGCATTTTGGCGGAAGCGGCTTCGTCGTAGCCGGGCAGGGCGTCGAAGCGAAGATCAATGCCGGGCGACAGCACCAGGCGATCATAGGGAAGCGAAGTCCCGTCGGCCAAACCGACGGTGCGCGCCTGCGCGTCGACCTTGGCGCCGGCTTGGGCAATGACGGTTACTCCCGCGGCAGCGATTCTATCGTAGGTAAATTGCTGTGCCGGCATCTCCCGCATGCCCGCGATCACCTCGTTGCTGAGCGGGCAGGCGGTAAAGGTTTGATTTGGCTCGATCAGGCTTACCTGAAGCGCCTGATCAAGCTGCCGCAGCGCTCGCGCGCAGCTCGCGCCGCCGAAGCCGCCGCCGATCACGACGACACGCGCCGTTCCTTGCGCAAATGAAGGGCAGGGCAATGCTGCAGCCGCAGACGCGGCGATGCCGCGAACGACATCTCTGCGCGTCATCAGGCGCGTGGCGACCATGGCAACATCCGGAAGAAGGGAAGCGGCGGCCCCGAACCGAGGCCGCCGTCTCTCACTGTCAGGCGAACGTGATGTTCTGGTCCCGCAAGGGGACCGAACGGATGCGCTTGCCAGTCGCCGCGAAGTAGGCGTTAAGCACCGCGGGCGCGGCGACGCCGATGGTCGGCTCGCCGACGCCGCCCCAGAAACCGCCGCTCGGCACCATTACGCATTCCACCTTCGGCATCTCGGCGATGCGCATGGAATTGTAGGTGTCGAAATTGGCCTGCTCCATCTTGCCGTCCTTCACCGTGCAGCCGCCGTAGAACAGGGCGGACAGGCCGTAGACGAAGGAGCCGGCGATCTGCCGTTCGACCTGCGCCGGATTGACGATGTAGCCGGGATCGGTCGAGGCGACGATGCGATGCACCTTGATCTTGCTGCCGTCGGTCACGGAGATTTCCGCGGCACCCGCGACATAGCTGCCATAGCCCATCACCTGGGCAATGCCGCGATAGACGCCTTGCGGCGCCGGCTTGCCCCAGCCGATCTTCTCGGCGACGGCATTGAGCACCGCGAGATGCTTCGGATGCTTGCTCATCAGCTTGCGGCGGAATTCCACCGGATCCTGGCCCACCGAATGCGCCAGCTCATCCATGAAGCATTCCATGTAGATCGCGTTCTGGTTCACGTTGACGCCGCGCCAGAAGCCGGGCGGAACGTGCGGATTGCGCATGGAATGCTCGACCAACAGGTTCGGCACGGAGTAGCCGATCGCCGCATCGCCGGACGGGCTGAGGCCCTGGAAGGCAGCGGGATCCATCCCGTTCACCAGCGCCGCGGGACGCACGGTGTAGAGGATCGATTGTCCCGACAATCGCACATGCAGTGCCGTGAGATTGTTGTCGGCATCGAAGGCGCCGGTCAGCTTGCACTGCGTGACCGGATGGAATTTGCCTTGCGCCATATCCTCTTCGCGCGACCACAACAGCTTGACCGGCGTGCCCGGCATCTCCTTGGCGATCAAGACCGCCTGGCGGACATAGTCGGTCATGCCGCGGCGGCCGAAACCGCCGCCAAGGATGAGCTTGTGCACCTCGCATTTTTCGGCCGGCAATCCCGATGCTTCGAGCGTGGCGGCGAACGCCGCTTCGCCGTTCTGCGTGCCGCACCAGACCTCGCATTTATCAGGCGTGTAGAGCGCCGTGGCGTTCAGCGGCTCCATCGTGGCGTGGTTCTGGTAGGGATAGTTGTAGACCGCTTCGACCTTCTTGACGGCCGAGGCAATCGCGGCCTTGGCATCGCCGTTCTGGTTGCCGATATAGGCCGGCTGATTGTTATCGAGACCTTCGGCCAGCCATTTGGCGATCGACTCGCTGGAGACTTTTGCGTTCTCGCCTTCATCCCAGACGATCGGCAGCGCGTCGAGTGCGGTCTTGGCGTGCCACCAGGTATCGGCGACGACGGCGACCGCGCTGTCGCCGACCTTCATCACCTTCTTCACGCCCTTCATGCCTGATATCTTGGCCTCGTCATAGCTCTTCAGCTTGCTGCCGAACACCGGCGCGTCCTTGATCGCGGCGTTGAGCATGCCGGGCAGCTTGACGTCGGCGCCATAGATCATCGCGCCGGTCGTCTTGTCGACGGTGTCGAGCCGCTTGACGCCCTTGCCGGCGATCTTCCAGTCCTTCGGGTCCTTCAGCTTGACGTCGGCGTCCGCCGGCGGCGTGAGCTTGGCGGCGGCTTCAACCACTTGGCCGTAGGTGGTGGTCTTGCCCGACGGCGTATGGGTGATGACGCTGTTGGATGCGGTGCACTCCGTCACCGGCACCTTCCATTCGTTCGCGGCGGCCTGCACCAGCATCATGCGCGCGGTGGCGCCGCCTTTGCGGACATACTCCTGGCTGGTGCGGATGCCGCGGCTGCCGCCGGTCGAGAAGTCGCCCCAGGCCCGCTTGCGTGCGACACTCTGACCCGGCGTCGGATATTCGGTGACGACCTTGGACCAGTCGCATTCGAGCTCCTCGGCGACGAGCTGGGCGAGGCCGGTGAGGGTGCCCTGGCCCATCTCGGAGCGGGCGACGCGAATGACGGTCGTGTTGTCGGGCCGGATCACGACCCAGACGTTGACCTCCGGCGAGCCGTCGGCGGCGCGGACGACCTGCGGTCCGCCGAAGGGGATGTCGAGGCCGATGGCGAGGCCGGCGCCGGCGGCGGCGGTGCCGATCACGAAGGCGCGGCGATTGAGTTTGGGCATGACGTGCTTGTTCATGACATCCCCCTCAAGCGCTTGCGGCGTCGTGGATCGCCGCGCGGACCTGCTGGAATGTCCCGCATCGGCAGATATTGGTGATGGCTTCGTCGATGTCCTTGTCGGTCGGCTTCGGCTTCTCCTTCAGAAGCGCCGCAACCGCCATGATCATGCCGGCCTGGCAATAGCCGCATTGCGGGACATCGTTGGCGATCCAGGCCTGCTGCACCTTGTGCAGGGCGCCGCCAGTGGCGAGTCCTTCGATGGTGGTGATCTGCTTGCCGACCGCCTCGCTGACGGTGACGCCGCAGGAGCGCATTGCGACCCCGTCGATATGAACTGTGCAGGCGCCGCATTGTGCAATGCCGCATCCATATTTGGTGCCGGTCAGTCCGACGTTCTCCCTGATTGCCCAAAGCAGCGGCGTGTCGTCTTCGACATCCACGATTATTGTTTTGCCGTTAATGGTGAGGTTTGCCATCGCGTATCCCCTGTTAGCTCAATCCACCGAGTGAGCTGCGCGCGGGAAGATGGCTCGCAACCTGGAATAGTTCAAATCAAGAAAAAGCGTGGTGATCGATGGGAAGAAATGCAAATGGCCGGTGTTGCGTGGGCACGCGCCCGTTGCATGGCTGTCATGCTCGATCTTTACCCACCGCCAGACGAAGGAAGCTCATCAGGCTCCCCACCGCGGCAAAGCCGGCCCCCAGTGCCAACGCTACCGTCGCGCCGTCGTGACCAGCGAGTGCAAAGCACAGGGCGGCCAGCGCCGCGCCGAGGGTCTGTCCAGTCAGCCGCGCGGTCGCAACGATGCCGCTGGCGCTGCCGCTACGATGCGGTGGTGCGCTCGACATCAGTGCCCGTAAATTAGGCGTCTGGAAGAAGCCGAATCCGATGCCGCAGATCACCGTGCGCCAGACGATATTGGCGACGCTCGGATCCGGCGGCAGCGTCGCCAGCAGGACCATGCCGATGCCGAGCAATACCAGGCCCAGGCCGCCGAGGATGCCGACGGGATAGCGATCGGAAAGCCGGCCGCCGATCGGCGCCATGACCGCCACCACTAGCGGCCAGGGCGTCATGAAGAAGCCGGTCTCGACCTGCGAGCGGTGCAGCACATCCTCGAAGTAAAAAGGCAGCGAGACGAAGGCCAGCCCCTGTACGGCGAAGGCGCAGACCGATGTGGCCGCCGACAGCGCGAACATCGGCCGCCGGAACAGATCGATCGGCAACATCGGCGCCGGGTGATCCGCATGCCCGCGGGCGATGATCCAGCCCAGAACCAGTGCCACGCCGAGCGTCAGCCCGACCAGGGCGGGCGGGACCTGATGGGCTGCGCCGCCAATGCCGATGATGAACAGCCCGAGGCAGCTTGTTGTCAGGCCCGCGCTCGCAAAATCGAAGGCGTGCTTTGCGCGCGGCGTCTTCGGCAGCGTCTTCAGGCCGATCCAGATCGCAATCACCCCGAACGGGATGTTGATCGCGAACAGCCACGGCCACGTCCCGACCGCGAGGATGGCGGAAGCAATGCTCGGACCGAACGTGAAGGCCGTTCCGACCACGAGCGCGTTGTGACCGAAGCCGCGGCCCAGCATGTGGGTCGGATAGACGAAGCGAACCAGCGCGGCGTTCACGCTCATGATGCCGCTGGCGCCAAGGCCTTGCAGCGCGCGGGCCGCCGTCAGGCTGGGTAGCGACCACGCCAGCGCGCAGCCGAGCGAGGCCAGCGTGAACAACACGAGGCCGCCGATATAGATACGCTCATGGCCGACGATCTCGCCGAGCGCGCCAAGCGGCAGCAGCGTCGCGACCAGGGCGATCTGATAGATGTTGACCACCCAGACCACATCCGCCGGGCTGACGTGGAGATCGGCCGCAATCGCCGGAAGCGCAATATTGGCGATCGCCGTATCCAGCGAAGCCATCGCCAGCGCGGTAAAGATCGCCGCGACCGCCCAGCGTCTGAGGTCGGGCGGCAGGCCGTCGATAGGGGCGGCTGGTTTCGCTATTTCGGCGGACATTCTGTCGGGCTCTCCACGCGGCCGCGGACGCGCCCGTCTCCCGGCGTCGTACTACGGACGCGGCGTGGGCCACAGGCGTTTCCTTGCATGGGCGTATGCAGCGGGCTGACAAGGCGCCCGCGCTATGCGCCTACGCGCTCGGGCTCAATCCCAGCCGTGCATAGATCCGGCGCGCATAGGCGCCGAATTCATCGGTGGTCTTGATCGGCAGCGCCCGCGGGAACGGTAGCTCGATCGGGAAATATTCGGCCATCCGCGCCGGGCCGGCGGTCAGCACGGCGCAATGGGAGGCGAGAAACACCGCCTCCTGGATCGAGTGCGTCACGAACAAAATAGTCTTGCCACTCTCGCGCCAGATCCTGAGCATTTCGAGGTTCATCTGTTCGCGCGTCAGCGCGTCGAGGGCGCCGAACGGCTCGTCCATCAGGATCAGTTTTGGATCATGGATGAAAGCGCGCGCGATCGCCGTGCGCTGCTGCATGCCGCCGGACAGTTGCTGCGGGTATTTGTCTTCGTAGCCGGCAAGGCCGACCAGGTTGAGCAGGTCACGGGCGCGGCTTCGCGCCGCGTTCATCGGCAGGCCGACGATTTCGGCCGGCAGCAACACATTGTCCAAAATGGTGCGCCATTTCAGCAGCAAGGCCTGCTGGAACACCATGCCGATGTCGCGGGCCGGGTCGAACGGCGTTTTTGAATTGCCGATCTTGATGGTGCCGCCATCGGCCGCATGCAGCCCAGCCAAAATCTTCAGCACGGTGGTCTTGCCGCAGCCGGACGGACCCACCAGCGACACTAATTCGCCTTCGCTGATGTCCATCGTGACGTCGGAGACGGCGAGGAATTCGGCGCCCTTGGAGCGATAGACCTTGCGGACGCCTCTTAGGCTGATGAAGGGCTCCTCCGCGCTCATGCCAGCCATTTCTGCAAGTTCGCCTTCACGAAGGCGTCGTCGGAGAGATCGGCATGCTCGCGGCAGACGCGATCGATCGCTCGCATCTGGCCGGGGCTCAGCCCTTCGTCAGGGTCGAGGCACCAGAGGCCCTGCATCAGCCCCTGTCGCCGCAGCACTTCATGGCAGCCGGCGATGCAGCCGTGAAAATTATTGGCGACATCGAAGAATGCGCTGTTGCAGTCGGTGACGCGGGCGTCGAGCGCCAGGAGATCAGCGGGAACGGTGTCCCTGCCGCGCGCGGCCTTGCACATCTCGAACTGCTTGATCGCGCTCGCCGTCCACACCGACCAGTGGCCGAGGAGACCGCCCTTGAAATAGGCGCGGGTGGTGACGCCCTTGTCGCGCAGATCGAACGGCAGCGTGAGGTCGAGCAGGATGTGATCGTCATTGCCGGTATAGAGCGCGACGCGGTCGAGCGCGCCGGCCGCCGAAACGCCGCGCAGCACATCCAGCGTCCGATAGCGGTTGAACGGCGCAATCTTGATGGCGATGACGTTGTCGATGGTAGCAAAGCGG
This sequence comes from Bradyrhizobium sp. CB3481, assembly GCF_029714305.1. Lineage (NCBI taxonomy): Bacteria > Pseudomonadati > Pseudomonadota > Alphaproteobacteria > Hyphomicrobiales > Nitrobacteraceae > Bradyrhizobium > Bradyrhizobium sp. CB3481. Next base: position 6,240,816 of record NZ_CP121647.1, on the reverse strand, counting down.
CGCCAGAAATCGGCACTGAGGATGACGCCGCCGACGGCTGGCTGCAGGTAAAAGCCGACGAGGGGGATTGTGCCCGCGACCGCCTCGCAATGGGCGATGATCTCGTCCTCGGATGCCGATTTCATCGCGGCGAGGCTGAGCAGGCCGGCGTGATAGCCGATGCTGCGCGCCGCTTGCGCTTCCGCGATGGCCTGCTGGGTCGGGCCGGCCAATCCTGCCACCATCGCGACCGGCCGCTTGGTCCACGAAGCTGCCGTCTCCGCTGCGAGCTCCAGCACCGGGCGATACAGGCCGACGTCGCGGATCGCGAATTGCGTGGTGTGAACGCCGACGGCCAGCCCGCCGGCGCCGGCATCGAGGTAGTAGCGCGTCAGTGCCCGCTGATGCCTGGCATCGAGCTTGCGATTGGCGTCAAGCGCGAGCGGATGTGCCGGCAGTACGGTGCCATCGGCAATCAGCTTGCGGACCTCGGCATTGATTTCGCTGTGATGCATGGCGCTTCCTATCCAAATTCCGGACCGGCGACGGCGAACGGCAGTTGTGCGGGCGCGGCGGCCGCTTTGCCAAAGCGCATGCGCTGGAACGGCCGCTCGATGTTCCAGCCGGCGTGGACGAGCCCTTCTAAAAATTCGTCCTGAGCGTGGACGGCATCGATCAGCCAGGGCCCGCTCTCGGAGCGGACGATGGCATCCACCAGTCCTAACGCCTGATCGGCGCGATCGGCCAGCACCGGACCGATGTGCCGCGCGGCGCGCCCATCGCGGACGAGGGCCATGGCTCGCTCGCCAGACACAATGCGGGAACGGGGGCGAGCTGCAAATTCCGACAGCAACGTGCTGCGGTCGAACCCCATGGCCCGGCTATCGCGCGTGGCCAGGGCATCGAGGCTGCCCGCCGATAATGGTCGCGTCGCCTTGTCGGTCTGCGGCTGCTCCAGCCGCAGCCGCCGCAATTGCAGGGTCGGCATGAAGCCGAGTGGACCATAGACGGTGGCGCCGGCCGGCGTTGCATCCAGCCAGGTCGTCAGGCCGCGCCGTTTCGCCGCGTCGAGGCAGGCATCGACGAGCTTCGTCGCGATGCCGCGGCGGCGAGAGTCCGCCGTCACCAGCACCATGCTGATCCAGGCGTTGCCGGCGGAATAGGGCAATAGCGCTGCGGTCGCGACCAGCCGGCCGCTATCGCGCACGCCGAACACGATTCCGTGGCTAAGGAAAACGCGCCAGTCGGCCTCGTTCTGGTTCCAGCCCGCCTCGGTCGACAGCACAAGCCCGGCCTGCGCATCGGCGATACCGAGCTCGACGATGTCGATCGGCTCAATAGCGGCCATCACGCACCTCGTACTTGGTGGGCTTGCCGAGGCTCGGCATGGAGCGCGCAACCCAGTCGGCGGTCCAGCTGATGAGCTGCTCCGTATCGACAACAGGAAGGCCGAACAGTTTCACCGCCCGGGATGTGTCAGTTAGCCAGGCCGTCGGCTCTTCATTGCCGACGATCACGGGCGCACGGCCAAAGCGCTGACCGAATTTCGCCGCGAGATCGCGCACGGCGAGGATTTCATGGCCGCTGACATTGATCGGCGAGGTCGGGGTATCGCAATAAGCGAGGCAGCGCAGCGCCTGCGCCGACGCATCGCCCTGCCAGATGAAATTGACATGGCCGAGGCTGACATCGATCGGCTTGCCCTGCAGCACCTTGCTCGCGATGTCGTGCAGCACACCGTAGCGCATGTCGATCGCGTAATTGAGCCGGAACAGCCGCCCGGGAGTGGAATACTTCTTCGAGAAATATTCGAACATGCGCTCGCGCCCGACGCAGGATTGCGCGTATTCGCCGGGCGGATTGGGAGGCATATCTTCGGTCGAGCCCTTGCCGTCCACCGGCACGAAGGGATAGACGCAGCCGGTCGAGAAGGCGACGATGCGCGAAGATGAAAAGGCCTGCGCGACCAGGGCAGGAACGTGCGAATTCATCGCCCAGGTTAGCGACAGATCACCCTCGGCGCCGAATTTGCGGCCCGCCATGAACACGATGTTCGCAACCTTCGGCAGCGCCTTGATGGCGGCTTCATCGAGCAGGTCGCAATTGACGGTCTCGACGCCGCGCGCCTGCAGCCAGTCCTTTACGGTGGGGTCGCTGAAGCGGGCGACGCCGATCACGCGGCGCTCTGGCGCGGCCGCTTTGGCGAGGCCCGCCAGCGTCGGTCCCATCTTGCCGGCAACACCCAGGATCATGATGTCGCCGTCGACCTTGCGGAGATCATCGATCAGTGCCTGGCTCGGGCGGCAGAGCAAGTCGTCGAGTGCGGTGACATCGGCAATCGTCTGCGGCAGGTTTTCGCGGCTCAAGAGCATGTTCATTCCCTGTCTTATTGCAGGCGGATGTCGCGAACGACGAACATCCGCTCGAGGCCGAGCACGAGGCCATATAGCGCCACGCCGAGTAGCGTCAGCAGCACCACCGCCATCACCATCGCGGGCGTATCCAGCGACGACTGCACCTGGATCATGAGATAGCCGAGCCCCCGCTCGGAGGCGATGAACTCGCCGACGATGGCGCCGGCAACCGCCAGGATCGCGCCGACCTTCATTCCCGAAAACACGTAAGGCAGCGCGCCCGGCAACTGGATCTTCCGGAACAGCGTCCAGCGCGAGCCACGCAGCGATTTCACGAGATCCAGTAGATCAGGCTCGACCTCGCTCAGGCCGCGCGCGGTCGTCAGCAGGATCGGAAAGAAGCAGATCGAAAACGCGATCAGGATGTTAGGAAAGATGCCGTAGGAGAACCAGACGATGAACAGCGGCCCGAGCGCCACCTTCGGAATCATGTTCAGCGTTACGAACAGCGGCAGCAGCAACAGGCTGACCAGCGGCGACCAGGTGAATATGACGGCCAGCGCGACGCCGACCAGTGCGCCGAGGCAGAAGCCGCCGAGAATTTCGGCCGCCGTCACCGCGAGATTGGAAAGCCAGGCATAGCTTGGCGAGGCCAGCGTCTTGATGGTCGCAAGCGGCGAGGGCAGGATGAATTTCGGCACCTGGAAGGCACCGACCAGCACCTGCCAGAGCACGATCACGGCGAGATGCACGATCAGGATGATCGCGAAAGATCGTGCCGATCCGCCATCTCCGCTGAACACCGTTGGGGCTCCTTTCGCGTGGGGCCTGAGTTCCCGGCCGCGTGACGCCAATCTATCGCGGGCTCCTCCGACAATCAACCATCTGGTTGATTAGGGGCGCAGCGAATGCATCACCAGATCGACCACATGCTTGCGGCGGGCCTGCCGGGCAGCCTTGCTCGACAGATCCTTGCCGAAGATCGCCGATAGCGTCGGCGTGTTGGAGAAGTAGAAGTAGCTCAGCCCGGCGATCGAGATATAGAGATGCACCGGATTGATCCCTTTGCGGAATATTCCGGCCTTGACGCCCTCGGAGAGGATGGTGGAGACCATGCTGACCAGCGGCGAATGCATGGCTTCCAGCTTGCGCGAGCCGCGCACATGGCGGGCACCGCCGCGGTTTTCGTCGTTCAGCAGCACGATGAAGTCGGGATGCGCAGCAAGGTGATCGAAGGAACTTTCGATCAGCTTCTTGATGGCCTGTTCCGGCGGCAATCCCTCGAGGTTGAGTTTGCGTTCCTGGGCGCGGATTTCCTCATAAACCCATTCCAGCACGGCCAGATAGAGCGCGTCCTTGTCGCCGAAATAGTGATAGACGAGCTGCTTGTTGACGCCTGCGCGCGCGGCGATCTCGTCGACCCGGGCCCCGGCAAGGCCGCTACTGGCAAATTCCCGCCGCGCCGCCGTCAATAGTTTCCTGCGGGTGGCGGCCGGATCGCGCCGCTGCGGCTTTGAGGCATCGGATCGTTTTTTGGGCATTTCCAACCAAATAGTTGACAACTCGTCTTGTCCTGAGTTGCATTGGTAGCGTCACGGATGCGCGGCGACAAGATCGGTTGCAGAACGAGGAGGGTGCAATGAAGGCTTTGCGAATTGCGGGACTGGCACTTGCGCTTGCCCTACCGGCTGCGCCTTCTATGGCGGGCGAGGCCGTCAACCTGATCCTGAACTGGACGCCGACGGCGGACCATTCGCCGTTCTATTACGCCAAGTCGCAGGGCTGGTATGAGAAAGCCGGGATCGATCTCACGATCGAGGTCGGCAAGGGCTCCGGCGTCTCCTCGCTGAAGGTCGGCTCCGGCGGCTCGCCGTTCGGTATCGCCGATCTCGCAACCGCCCTGGTGGCCAAGAGCAAGGGCGCCGACGTCGTGGCTTTGATGAGCATCTACGCCAACACCGGGCAGACCTTCTACTGGCTGAAGAGCTACGGCGTGAACGGGCCGAAGGATTTTCCGAACCACAAGATCGGCAATCCGCCCGGCGATGCCTCGCGGGTGATGTGGCCGGCCTTTGCCAAGGCCGCCGGCATCGCGCCCGACTCCGTGAATTTCGTCAATGTCGGCCCGACCGCCAAGATCGCGGCGCTGAAGGCCCACACGGTGGATATCATCAGCGATTTCTACAACGAGCACGACCTCAAGGTGATCGAGTTCGGCGGCGATCTCGGCTACATCAACTGGAAGGACATCGGCCTCAATCCCTACGGCAACTCGCTGATCGTCAACGGCGCGTATCTGGCGAAGAACCCGAAGCTGGTCGAGGAATTCGTCAAGATCAGCCAGAAGGCCTATGCCGCCTGCGTCGCCGACGTTGAGCCCTGCCTGAAGGCGCTGCTCGACCAGGCCTCCGGCCTCGACAAGGAAAACCAGCAGCGCCAGTGGGAGCGCATCAAGTTCCTGATGACGGACGAATTCACCACGACCAAGGCGCTAGGCTGGATCGATGCCGAGCGCATGAAGAAGGATTACGAGCTGGTGCAGACCTATCTCGGCATGGAAAAGCCGTTTGACGTGAACACGGCGTTCTCGACCAAGATGCTGGATCAGTCCGTCAAGATGGATGCCAGCAAGGTGAAGAAGTAGGGCGACCGCTTTCCCGGCCATTATTGCGAGGAGCGAAGCGACGAAGCAATCCATCTATCCCCGCGCGGAGAGATGGATTGCTTCGCTTCGCTCGCAATGACGGTGGTGGAGCTGATAGATTCACTTCGGCTCTCCGCGCCGGGCTCCCGGAAACCACGATAGAGCCCTGCCGTTAAAGGCACATTGTCGTCCCGTATAGACGAACCATAGGAGTGGGCCATGTTTGCAGGACAGCTTGCGATGATCGTCGCCGCTGCGTTCGCCGGGGCCGCGTTCTATGTCGGTTTCGCCGAGCAGCCGGCGCGGCTCGGTCTCGATGATCGGGCCCTCCTGAAGCAGTGGAAACCGAGCTACGACCGGGGCCTTCAGATGCAAGCGACTGGCGCGGTGATTTCGGGCGTGCTCGGTCTGATCGCGGCCTGGGCGACCTGGGATTGGCGCTGGATCGTCGGCGCGGTGCTGATTCTCGCCAACTGGCCGTATACGCTGCTCGGCATCATGCCGACAAACCAGGCGTTGAAGGCAATTGCCGACGATGATGCCGGCCCGCAATCGCGCGCGCTGATCGTGAAGTGGGGAGGCCTGCACGCGGTCAGGACGGCTCTCGGGATTGCGGCGACATTGGCCTATCTCTGGGCGCTGAACTAGCGCCGCCTCACTGCAGCGCCATGCCCGCGGTCGCGATCCTTAATCGGCGCTGCGAGATCCGCGAGCGACATCGGCTTGCCTGAGATGTTGGCAACCGCAAGCCGGCGCGGCATGATGCCGCTTGAGCGGCGCTGATGACAGCACTCTCGAAATTTCCCGAAAGGCGCTCCTGATGACAATGACCGAACAAGCCCCGGCCTCGCAAAGACCCTCGATTGACAAGGAGCGGCTGCGGCAAAAATACCTCGAGGAGCGCAACAAGCGGCTGCGTCCCGACGGCAACGATCAGTATCTGCGCGTCGCGGGGCAGCTCGCGCATTATCTCGATGATCCCTATACGCCCGTTGCTCCGCGTGAGCCGAAGACTGATCACGTCACCTTCGCCTTCGTCGGCGGCGGCTTTGCCGGGCTGGTTACCGCAGCGCGGCTCTCGGAAGCCGGTGTGAAGGATGTCCGCATCATCGAAAAGGGCGGCGATTTCGGTGGCACCTGGTACTGGAATCGCTATCCGGGTGCGCAATGCGATACCGCGTCGATGGTCTACATGCCGCTGCTCGAGGAAACCGGGCACATGCCGTCGGAGAAATACGCGCATGCGCCGGAAATCCTCGCGCACTGCCAGCGCATCGGCCGGCAATACGGCCTCTACGACAACGCGCTGTTTCATACCGAGGTGGTGAGCCTCGATTGGGACGAAGCAAGATCGTGCTGGCGCATCCGCACCAGCCGCGGCGATGATTTTACCGCGCAGTTCGTCGGCATGGGCACCGGGCCGCTGCACGTGCCAAAACTTCCGGGCATTGCCGGCATCGAGTCGTTCAAGGGGCACTCGTTCCACACCAGCCGCTGGGACTATGATTACACCGGCGGTGATCCGTCGGGCGCGCTGATGGAGAAGCTCGCCGACAAGCGCGTCGGCATCATCGGGACCGGCGCCACGTCCGTGCAGTGCGTGCCGCACCTCGCGCGCGCCTGCAGGGAGCTCTACGTCTTCCAGCGCACGCCGTCCTCGGTCGACGTCAGAGCCAATGCGCCGATCGATCCAGAATGGTTTGCGGGGATCGCGACATCGGGCTGGCAGCAGCGCTGGCTGGAGAATTTCACCGCGAACCAGGCCGGCGGCTCGGCGGAAGAGGATCTGGTGCAGGATGGCTGGACCGATCTGTCGCGGCGCATCCGCGCCAAGGTCTTGGACCTGCCACGTGAGCAGCGCACCCCACAAAACATGCTGGCGGCGTTCGAGGATTCCGATTTCGAGAAGATGGAGGAAATCCGCGCGCGGTGCGACGCCATCGTGCAGGACCGCGAAACCGCGGCCAAGCTCAAGGCCTGGTATCGCCAGCTCTGCAAGCGGCCCTGCTTCCACGACGCTTACCTGCAAGCCTTCAACACGCCGGGCACGCATCTGGTCGATACCGACGGCAAGGGCGTCGAGCGCATCACCGCGAACGGTATCGTCGTCGCGGGCAGGGAATATCCACTCGATTGCATCATCTACGCATCGGGCTTCGAGGTCGGCACCGAATACAGGCGGCGCGCCGGCTTCGATCTCGTCGGCCGCGGCGGCGTCAAGCTGTCGGACCATTGGGCGTCGGGCATGCGCAGCAAGCACGGCGTTCATGTCCACGGTTTCCCGAACGCGTTCTTCGTGCAGCCGGCGCAGGGCGCCAATCTCATCTCCAACGTTCCGCACAATCTCACCGATGCCGCAAAGACGATCGCGCTGATGGTGCGGCATGCGCAGGCGAACGGGTTCAAGGAAATCGAAGTCAGCAAGGAAGCCGAGAACCAGTGGGTCGAATTGCTGATGACCGGCGCTGGCCGCATGATCGGCTCGCCCGATTGCACGCCCGGCTACTATAACAATGAAGGGCGCGAGCCAGGTCCGGCGGCCAAGCTCAATGTCGGCTACCCCGCGGGGCCGATGGCCTATTTCAAATATATCGAGGGCTGGCGCAACAGTGGCCAGTTCGAGGGGATCGCCTTTCGCTGATCTGGCGATTTTGGTTTTCCGTGCAAGGAGTACACGACAATGAACCAGGCAGCCCCGATCGAAGCATCAAAGGAAATGCCGAAGGAAGCGACTGCTCCCGTCGTTGCGCAGCACGCCGCGACACTGAAGGCGCTGCCGTTCTCCGACACGCGCGATTTCGACGACGCGGCGCGCGGCTTCCTCGGCACGGTGGAAAACGCGAAGATCGTTTCGCCGCAGGGCAGGACGGTCTGGAGCCTCGAGCCCTACGGCTTCCTGTCGGCGGAAGCGGCGCCGCCGACGGTCGATCCTAGCCTGTGGCGGCAGTCGCGGCTCAACATGCATCATGGGCTGTTCGAGGTGTTGCCCGGCGTCTACCAGGTCCGCGGGCTCGACATCGCCAACATGACGCTGATCGAGGGCGAGCGCGGCGTCATCGTGGTGGATACGCTGACCTCGATCGAAGGCGCGCGGGCCGCGATGGAGCTCTATTTCCAGCATCGTGGCGAACGGCCGGTGACGGCCGTCATCTTCACCCATACCCACACCGACCATTGGGGTGGCGCGCGCGGCGTGCTCGGCGATGAGCTGCTAGCCGGCGGCACGGTGCCGATCATCGCGCCCAACCTGTTCATGGAGCACGCGGTCTCCGAAAACATCATCGCCGGCCCTGCGATGCTGCGGCGCGCGCAATATCAGTTCGGGCCGTTCCTGGCCAAGGGCGTGCGCGGCCAGGTCGATTGCGGGCTCGGCAAGACCATGGCGGCGGGAGGGGTCGCGCTGGTGCGACCGACCGATCTGATCATGACGACCGGCGACAGGCGGACGATCGACGGCGTCGAGTTCGAATTCCAGATGGCGCCGAACAGCGAAGCGCCGGCGGAGATGCATTTCTTTATCGCCCGCTACAAGCTGCTCAATCTGGCGGAAAACTGCACGCATAATTTCCACAATCTGCTGCCGTTCCGCGGTGCCGACGTACGCGATGCGCTGGCGTGGTCGAAATATCTCGGCGAGGCCTTGCAGATGTGGGGCGGCAAGGCGGATGCGATGTGCGGTCAGCATCATTGGCCGGTCTGGGGGCAGGAGCGGATCGACACCATGATCCGCCAGCAGCGCGATCTCTATAAATTCGCGCATGACCAGACCATCCGCCTCATGAACCACGGGCTGACGGCGAGCGAAATCGCGGAGACCATCCGGCTGCCCGAAAGCCTCGAGGGCGCCTGGCACGGCCGCGGCTATTACGGTCACATCAGGCACAATGTGAAGGCGATCTACCAGAAATATCTCGGCTGGTACGACGCCAATCCCGTTAACCTCGATCGGCTGCCGCCGCTGGAGTCAGGCAAGAAATATGTCGAGTATATGGGTGGCGCGGACGCGATTCTCGCCCGGGCACGCGCGGATTTTGCCAAGGGCGAATTCCGCTTTGTCGCTCAAGCGCTGAGCCATTTGGTGTTCGCCGAACCGGACAACCAGGCCGCGCGCGCGATGCTGGCCGATACGTTCGAGCAGCTCGGCTATGCCTCGGAGAGTGCGACCTGGCGCAACGCCTATCTGTTCGGCGCGCAGGAATTGCGGCAGGGCATGCCGAAGACGCCGCCGCGCTCGACAATGCCGCGCGAGACGCTCGCTGCGCTGCGCACCGAGCAGCTCTGGGACGTGCTCGGCGTCCGCCTCAACGGCCCGAAGGCCGAAGGCAAGCGCATCGTGTTGAACTGGAATTTCACCGATACCGGCGAGAGCTTCATTCTCAACCTGGAGAACGCCGCGTTGACCTATGTCGCCGGCGCACAGGCGTCCGACGCCGATGCCGGCTTCACGCTGCCGCGCAGCGTGCTCGATGAGGTGATCGCCAGGCTGACGACGTTTCCGGAAGCGGTCAGTGGTGGTCGGATCGCAGTCACCGGCAACCCGATGCGGCTTGCCGAACTGATGTCGCTGATGGACGAGTTTCCGCGAATGTTCGAGATCGTTGAGCCGAAGCGGACGATGGTCTCCTGACGTCATTGCGAGCCAACGGGTCGCACGAATGTGCGCCCGATGACAAGCTCCGCGAAGCAATCCATGCTTCCTTCCTTCCCGGATAGATGGATTGCTTCGTCGCTTGCGCGCCTCGCAATGACGATGAACGCGCGGAAAAACTACTCCGCGCTGCTGACCAGCTTGATCCGCGGCTCGGCCTGCTCCGTCAGGTTGCGATAGGCGGCAAGATAATCGAGCGCCATGCGCCGCGCGGTGAAGCGGGTTTCGAATTGCTTGCGGATGGCTGTCCGATCCAGCGCGATGAGACGATCAACCACACCGACCGCGCTGGTTTCATCCTCGACGACAAAGCCGGTGAGGCCGGCATCGATGATTTCCGGGACTGATCCGCGGTTATAGGCAATAACCGGCGTGCCGCAGGCCATCGCTTCGATCATCACGAGACCGAACGGTTCGGGCCAGTCGATCGGGACCAGAAGGCCGATCGCGCCAGAGAGGAAATCGGATTTCTCGCGGTCGCTGATCTCGCCGATGTATTCGACTAGCGGATTGGCCTTGATGAGCGGCGAGATCAATTCATCGTAATATTCCTGGTCGGCGCGATCGACCTTTGCTGCGATCTTGAGCGGAATGCCGCATCGGGTGGCGATCCGGATGGCGCGGTCGACGCCCTTTTCCGGCGCGATCCGGCCGAGCACGGCGAAATAGGAAGGCTTCACCTGCTGCGGCGTCAGCAGGTCTTCCGGCAATCCATGGTGAATGGTCCGCACCCAGTTGGCTTGCGGTACCGGCCTACGCTGCGCGTTGGAAATCGATATCACAGGGATTTTGGAGAAGGTGTTGAAGACCGGCTGGTGCTCCGGTAGGTCGAGTCTGCCGTGCAGCGTAGTCAGGAAAGGAGTCGGCTGCCGGTAAAACAGTGAGAATGGATAGTAGTCGAGATGAAAGTGCAGAAAATCGAACTCTTCATCGTCGCATTTCTGCCGCACGCGCTCCAGCATCTCCATGTGCAGTGCGTTAGGATCCCGGACCGAGCCGTCGAGGCGCAGCGCCTTTGGCCAACCCGCGTCCAGTTTCGCCGAGGTATGTGAATCGCCGCTGGCGAATAACGTGACGTCATGTCCTAGCGCTACCAGTTCTTCAGTCAGCCAGTGCACGACCCGCTCGGTGCCGCCGTACAGTTTGGGGGGAACAGCCTCCGTCAGCGGGGCGACCTGCGCGATGCGCATCTTTCCGTCTCCTGTTTGGATTGGTGGTTTGAATGAAGCCCTCTGCCCGCAACCGACACCAGCGTGCCGACAACGGGAACGTTCTGGCATCTGCGAAGTTCCAATGTGCTGCACATCTTGCTTCCTCCACACGGCTGTCTTGCTGATGCCATCTGACAGAAACAGATTTACGGCTATCTCGATGCTGCAGAATTGTTGCGCGTTGATGGCCGCGCGCATGGAAATCCGAAACAACACTCTTCACGTCGTCGTGTGCGGCAGGCGTTAGAGATTCTTCTTCACTCTCAAGAGGTTTGCGGAACTCATGGACAATCTCTCAGGGTATGCGCGACGTCCCTTTCCATTCGTGTTGCGCTATCTGCGCCAGCGTCGCGCGGCCCACATCATCATTGTGTCGGCGGTCGTGGCAGCGGTTGCCTGTTCGGTGGGCACGCAATATGGCGTGAAAAATCTTGTCGACAGCCTGACCGCCGGCCAGTCGCACGCGGGCAACGTATGGCTGGCATTCGTTTTTCTCATGTCGCTGATTGCAGCCGACAATCTGTTGTGGCGGGTGGCGAGCTGGATCGCGAGCTTCACCTTCGTCGGCGTCACCGGTGATCTCCGGCGTGACATGTTCCGTCATCTGACAGGGCATGCCCCCAGCTATTTCTCCGATCGGCTGCCAGGCATGCTGACCAGCCGCATCACGGCGACGTCGAATGCCGTCTTCACCGTTGAAAACATGTTCGTCTGGAATGTGTTGCCGCCGTGCATTGCGACGGTTTCGGCGATCCTGTTGATCGGAACGGTGAGCCTTGCAATGTCTGCAGGCCTGATCGTCATCGCAGCCATCATGCTGATGGCGATGTTCCGCCTCGCTGCGGCGGGCAAGCCGCTGCACGACGATTTTGCCGACAAGGCGGCTGCGGTGGATGGCGAGATGGTCGACGTCATCAGCAATTTGCCGCTGGTCCGCGCCTTTTGCGGCCTCAGCTACGAACACGACCGCTTCGATGCCACGGTCGAGAGGGAACTCGACGCCCGCGGACGTAGCCTGCGCTATCTGGAAAAGCTGCGGCTTCTTCACGCGGTCGTGACCATCGTGCTGACGATTGCGCTGCTCGCATGGGCCATCACGCTCTGGCAGAGCGGCGGCGCAACCACCGGCGACGTCGTGCTGGTCTGTACGCTTGGCCTATCGATCCTGAGCGCGACGCGCGACCTCGCGGTGGCGCTGGTCGATGTGACCCAGCACGTCGCGCGCCTGACCGAGGCAATCGCGACGCTGCTATTGCCGCACGAGCTCAAGGACCATCCCGAGGCCGAGCCGCTGATCCGCAGCGGCGCTGCGGTGGCCTTCAACAACGTCGCATTCCACTATCCCGGCGGCTCCCAGGTGTTCGAGAAGTTCTCCCTGCGCATTCAGCCGGGGCAGCGGGTCGGGCTGGTCGGCCATTCCGGCGGCGGGAAATCCACGCTGTTCATGCTGCTGCAGCGCTTCTACGACATTCAGCGCGGCAGCATCACCATCGACGGTCAAGACATTTCGCGGGTAACCCAGCAGAGCCTGCGCGAGGCGATCTCCGTGGTGCCGCAGGACATTTCGCTGTTCCATCGCTCGATCATGGAAAATATCCGCTATGGCCGGCCCAACGCGACCGATGACGAGGTGCTGCGCGCGGCGATTGCGGCGCGCTGTGATTTCATCGAGAATCTGCCCGAGGGCATGGCGACCATCGTCGGCGATCGCGGCATCAAGGTCTCCGGCGGACAGCGGCAGCGGATCGCGATTGCGCGTGCCTTCCTGAAGGACGCCCCGATCCTGCTGCTGGACGAGGCGACCGCGGCGCTCGACAGCGAGTCCGAGGAGGCGATCCGCGAGGCATTGTCGCGGCTGATGCGCGGGCGTACCGTGATCGCCATCGCCCACCGTCTCGCCACCTTGCGCAATTTCGACCGTGTGGTGGTGTTGCAGGGCGGACGGATCATCGAAGACGGGCCGCCGGATATTCTCGTGCAGGGAAGGGGCCCGTACCGCGAATTGATCGCGCGTGAACTGGGCCGTCTCGCCAGCCATGCGGCTTGAACTACGGCAGTAGCGTTTGTGTCTCGATTGCGTCCATCACCGCGCAAGAAGATTGCTTGAGGTCCAAATGACAGCCGAAGTCACGCAACTCATCACCATTGAGGCTGCCGAACACGTCGCGGAATCGCCGTTCTACATCCCGATGACGGGCCCCGCGACGCGGCAGCGCCGCTCGCTCAAGCATGACGACACCTTCATCGTACTGGACAGCCACGGCGACATCGGCGCGTCGGCCGGCGGCCCCGACGGTCTGTTCAACGCCGATACGCGCTATCTCGCCCGTCTCGAGATGGTGCTCGACGAAGTCCAGCCGCTGTTGCTCGGCTCCAACCTGCGCGACGACAATTCGGCGCTGACCATCGATCTCACCAATTCCGACGTCTACCGCAACGGTCGCCTGGTGCTGCCGAAGGATACGCTGCACATCGTGCGTTCGATCTTTCTGTGGCGCGGCACGGCCTATCAGCGGATCGCGCTGCAAAATCACGGCGACCGGCCGGCGAGCTTCGACCTGACGCTGTTGTTCGACAATGATTTCGCCGATCTGTTCGAGGTGCGCGGCGAGCGCCGGCCGCGCCGGGGCGTCGGCTCCAGCCGCCTGCTCGGTCCCTCCGATGTCGTGCTGGAGTATCACGGGCTCGACAGCCAGATCCGCATCACAGCGCTGCATTTCGAGCCTCGGCCGACGAGGCTCGCCGTCAATTCGGCAACCTATCATTTCGAGCTGGCGCCGAAGGAAGTGATCGCGCTGTTCGTCACTGTGTCCTGCAACAAGCCGATCATGCAGAAGCCCGCGCCGTTCTTCCGCGGCCTCCTGGCGCACCGCCGCGAGATGCGGCGCTCGACGTCGGGCGCGGCGAGCATCGAGACGTCGAACAACATCTTCAACGAGGTGCTGTGCCAGGCGATGGCCGACCTCAACATGCTCATGACCGAAACGCCGCAGGGGCGGTACCCCTATGCCGGCATTCCCTGGTATTCGACCACGTTCGGCCGCGACGGACTGATCACTGCGCTGCAGATGCTGTGGGTCGATCCGCGCATCGCTCAGGGCGTGCTGCGGCGGCTTGCTTTCTTCCAGGCCAAGACCACCGATCCGCTGGCCGACGCCGAGCCCGGCAAGATCCTGCACGAAATGCGCGGCGGTGAGATGGCCACGCTGCGCGAGGTGCCGTTCGCGCAATATTACGGCAGTGTCGATTCGACCTCGCTGTTCGTCCTGCTGGCCGGCCTCTATGTCGAACGCACCGGCGACGAGGAGACGCTGAGAGAGTTGTGGCCTGCGATCGAAGCGGCGCTGCAATGGATCGACGGCCCCGGCGATCCCGATCGCGACGGCTTCGTCGAATATCAGCGCGCCACCGAGCAGGGACTCGCCAACCAGGGATGGAAGGATTCCCATGATGCGATCTTCCATGCCGATGGACAGCTTGCCGAAGGCTATATCGCGCTGGCCGAGGTGCAGGGCTATGTCTTTGCCGGCAAGCGGCTGGCGTCGCGCTGCGCCCGGCGGCTCGGACTGATCGAGATGGCGGCGAAGCTGGAATCCGAAGCGCTGCTGCTCGCCGACCGCTTCGAGGAAGCCTACTGGTGCGAAGAGCTCGGCACCTACGCGCTGGCGCTCGACGGGGCCAAGCGGCAATGCAAGGTACGAAGCTCGAATGCCGGCCAGCTTCTCTTCACCGGCATGGTACGAACCGATCGCGCGCGACTGGTCGCGGCCGATCTCATGAGTCCGAAATTCTTCTCCGGGTGGGGCATTCGCACCATTGCGCGCGGCGAGGCCCGCTATAACCCGATGTCCTATCATGACGGATCGATCTGGCCGCACGATAATGCGCTGATTGCGCTCGGCTTCGCGCGCTATGGCTTGAAGCATTCGGTCGCGCACCTGTTCAAGGGCCTGTTCGACACCGCAAGTTACATGGACCTGCGGCGTCTGCCGGAACTGTTCTGTGGGTTCCAGCGCGAAAGGCGGCGCGGGCCGGTGCTCTACCCCGTCGCCTGCGCGCCGCAGGCCTGGGCCAGCGCGACGCCGTTCACGCTGCTGGAAGCGGCGCTCGGCCTCGAATTCGATGCCGCGCGCGGCGAGATCCGCCTGCGCGATCCGCGTCTGCCGGAATTCCTCAACGAGGTGGTGCTGCGCGACCTGCAGCTCGGGCCTTCCAGCGTCGACTTGAGGGTCCGCCGTCACGGCGATGAAGTGTCGCTCGAAGTGGTGCGAACCCGCGGCCATATTCAGGTGTCGATCGTATTGACGCATTAGCAGCCATGCGCGGCTCATGCATGTAAAAGTCGGAGGGCCTCATGCGCATCGGTATTCTCACTGCAGTTCTGATAGCCGGTCTCGCGGCGGGCCCGGCGGCCGCCGTCGCGCAGGATACCGGGACGACACAGGGGGCGCGTACCGCGCCGGCGGATGCGACCAAGGAGCCTCCGCCGCCGCCATCGGTCACGGTGATCGGCGCCAGAGATGCTCACGGCATCCTCGGCCGCGAGGTCCGCAGCGCGGCGAACGAGGATATGGGACGCGTCGTCGACGTGATCGTGGATCGCGAAGGTAACGTGCGCGCCGCGGTGATCGATTTCGGCGGCTTTCTCGGCGTCGGCAGCCGGAAGATCGTCGTCGATTGGGGAGCGCTGCGTTTCGGCGGCGTCGCCAACAAGAAGGACAGCATCACGCTTGAACTGACCAAGGCTCAGGTGGCGGCGGCGCCTGAATACAAGGAGGACGCACCCGTTATCGTCCTCGGTGCAGCCGGCCGTTTGCAGCCGTGGGACTTTGATCATTAGGGAGCCGTAATCTGGTCGCGCGTCCGTCCCCATCGCTGGACCGGATGGCCGACGATCGCCATGGGCGATCTGCCGGTACGGGCGACGTCGTGCCGCTTCCGCCCCCGCCCGGGAAAAGGCCAAAACCCTCGCGCGAGAGCCAGCGCGGCCTCGACTGGTTCATCTTCTTTCTCGCCGACGTGCAAACCGGATTCGGTCCGTTCATTGCGGTCTATCTGACCACGCAGAAATGGACGCAGGTCGAGATCGGCTTCGTGCTGTCGATCGGCGGCATCATCGGCTTGCTCGGGCAGATGCCGGGCGGCGCCATCGTCGATGCTGCGCGGTCCGAGCGGCTGATGGCGGGGCTGGCGGTTGCCACCATCGGCTGCTGCGCGTTGGCTTATGCGTTGTGGCCAATCTTTCCGGTGGTGACTGCGGCGGCGACGCTGCATGCGCTGGCGAGTTGCGTGCTGGGGCCGGCGATTGCCGCGATCAGCCTCGGCCTGGTCGGCCCATACGCGATTGGGGAGCGGCTCGGGCGCAACGCGCGCTTCGCATCGCTCGGCAACGGCTCGGCGGCGGCGCTGATGGGGGCCGTGGGTTACCTGGCCTCGAACCGGTCGGTATTCATCGTCACCTTTCTTCTGGCCATCCCAACCTTGCTGGCGCTGTCGCGGATCCGCGAGCAGGAAATCGACGTGGCGCAGTCGCACGGCGCTGTGGTGCGCGAGGTTCCCGACAAGGAAGCCACCAGCGTTTTCCATCTGCTGCGGCAGCGGCCGCTGCTGATCTTTGCCGGCGGCGTGCTGCTGTTTCAGCTCGCCAATGCGGCGATGCTGCCGCTGATGGCCGGTGTGGTCACGACGCGGTCGAGCCAATGGGCGCCGGTCCTGATCGCGGCCTGTATCATCGTGCCGCAGGCCATTGTGGCGTTGACCTCACCCTCGGTCGGGCGCAAGGCGCAGATCTGGGGACGGCGGCCGCTGCTGTTGCTGGCGTTCGGCGCGCTGGCAATCCGCGGCCTGCTGTTTGCCGTTGTCCGCGATCCCTATCTTCTGGTCGCCGTGCAGGTGTTCGACGGCATCACCGCGGCCGTGCTCAGCGTAATGGTGCCGCTGATCGTGGCCGATGTCGCGTTCGGCAGCGGTCACTTCAATCTGGCGCAAGGCGTTGTTGGCACCGCGACCGGCATTGGCGCGTCGCTGAGCACGGTGCTGGCCGGCTATATCAGCGACACTTTTGGCAGCAGCATCGCCTTTACCGGCTTGGCCGGGATTGCGGCCCTCGGCCTGACGGTCATATGGTTGTTCATGCCGGAGACGAGGCGGACGGAGGATCAAGCCTGAGGCGCGCGGCGAGCAGCGCCGCGACACAAAGCGCTGCGCCGACCCCCGCGACGCAGGCGGGCCACCCAAAGCGGTCGAACAACAGGCCCAGCACGGCGCTGCCGGCGAGTCCGCCCAGGAAATAGCAGGCTAGATAGGTTCCGCTGGCGATGCCGCGGTAGTCGCGGGCGGCCAGCCCGACAAAGCCGGTGGCGCAGGCCTGCGCGAAAAACGTACCGACGCCGATCAGCACCATGCCGGCCAGCACTTCCGCAAGATGCGAAGACAGCATCAGCGGCAAGCCGAGGGCAGCGAGCGCAAGCGCGCTCCAGATCGCCCGCCGCGTGCCAAAGCGCGCCACCGCCGTGCCGGCGAGCAGCGTCGTAACCACGGACGGCGCGAAGACGAGATAGACGAAGCCCAGATCCATCCGTCCGAGCGACAGCGGCGGGCGCACCAGGACGAAATTGACGAAGGTGAACGTGCCGATGAAGGCAAACAGGATGCAGAAGCCGATGGCAAAGGCAGACGACAGGGCAGGGTTGCGCCAATGCGCGAGGGATGCCGCGAACGGTGATTGCACTGTGGGCATCGTATGCATCGGCTGCACTCGGGCGATGGTGAAATACACCAGTACGGCGCCGGCAAGATTGAGCAGGGCGAAGAAATAGAAGTTCGAAGCCAGCCCGAACGTATCTGCCATCGCGGCCGATACCAACCGGCCCACCAGGTTGCTGGCGACGTTGCCGGTAATATAGGCCGCGAACGCGCCGCCCGCATCGGCTGCGCTGCATTGCTCGCCGAGATAGGCCAGCGTCAACGCAAACGCCGAGGCCATACAGAGACCCTGCACGATCCGCAGCAGCGTGAACGTCGTCAGATTGGGCGCGATGGCCAGGGAGGCGGTGGGAAAGGCCAGCATGACAAGGCTGACGAGAATGCCGAGCCGGCGATCGATATGCGGGCTCAGAAAGCCGACGACGAGGCCGGCGGCGGCCATGCCGATGGTGCTGGCATTGACCGCGATGCCCATCGCCGCAGGGGTGACGTTGTAATGCCGGGTCAGCGAGGGAAGGATCGCCTGCGTCGCGAACAGATCGACCACGGTCAGAAACGCAGTAAGTCCGATGATCAGGGATCGCAGCACGACACCTGGCGAGTGATTCGGCATTGCCGCCGCTTCGGATTTCATCTGTGCGGCGATGTCGGCCATGACACTCCTCAACGTCGTTTTCGAGAAAGAGGGATGTGACGGCTGGGCGTGGGGCGACACGGCGACCCCAGGCCGTCACATCCGGCAACGAGACGTCGGGTGGGCGCTCGTTACAACCGATTACATGTTGTGGTCGTGCGGGTCCTTGCGAACATCGCCGACATAGAGAACGACGGTTTCCTTGCCGAGATTCTTCCACCAGTGCGAGGTGCCGGCGACCTCCGGCCTGATCTCACCGGCCTTGTGCACGATCGGCTCCGAGCAATTGCTGGCATATTCGACGATCTCGCCCTGCTGGACGAAGATCAGCGCCGGGCGGTCGTCATGGCTGTGCCAGGGCACGATGCCGCCGGGCTCGATCGTCAGCTTGCGGAAGCGCAGCTCGCGGTCCCGAATATTGGCCGGCTGCTTCTCGAGATCGATCGCACCGAGCGTGACGTCGGTAACGCCGACCGCCTTTTGGTCGACCATCGGGCGGACATTCGCCTGCATTTTGCCGGCCGGGCATTCGCCCGCGACGGCTCCGGATGTCGCGACAAACGCGCCGGCGACGAGGGTGGCAAGCGCGAGGCTTTGCCGGATATGGCGTGACGTGACGTTTGAATAGAACATCGTGGTCTCCTCTGTTTGTCTCGGCCCCGAACTGTCCGGGCGGCTACGTCATCACCATCATGGAAATCGCGGGCGGGAGGAAATGCCGGTTGGCTCTCGACTCGATAGCGCCGCGCTATGTGTGGCCGAGCATATGCTTGAGATCGGAGGAGAACGTCGGATAGGCGTAGACATTGTCCCGGATCTGGCTTGCGGTAATGCCAAAGCGCATCGCCAGCCCAAAAATGTTGATGAGTTCCTGTCCGGCATGTCCGACGATATGGGCGCCGATGATGCGATCGGTCGACCGATCGACGATCACCTTCGACCAGGCTACAGTCTCGGCATAGGTCTTCGCCGAGAACCAGCCGAGCATGTCGTTGACGTGAACGTTGACGACCAGCCCCTTCTGCCGGACGGCGGCCTCCGTCAGGCCGACCGAAGCGAGCGGCGGCACCGTGTAGACCGAGGTCGCCATGCTGGCATAGTCGGGACTGAATTTCGGACCTTCGACAATGTTGCGGCCGACAATGTCGCCCTCATAGGTCGCGATCGGCGATAGCTGCGGCGAGGTCGGTACCGCGTCGCCGCAAACGTAGACGTTGGGGTTGGAGACCGATCGCAGGTGCCGGTCGATCGCGATGCGGCCGTTGCCGTGCTCGACCTGGCCTGCTGCGAGATCGAGTGCATCGATATTGGCAATGCGGCCGGCGCCGTTGACGACGCGGTCGGCCTCGGCCGCATGTTCGGTCGTCCCGTCATCGAAGATCACGCGCAGGCGGCCGTTCATCCTTTCGATACGCTTGACGCGGATGGCGGTCTTGACCCGGATGCCGATGCGTTCGCTCTCGGCCTGCAGGCGTGCGACGGCGTCGGAATCCATCGCGGGCAGCAGTTGCGGCAGCGCTTCGAGGATCGTGACCTCGGCGCCGGCGCGGGCATAGATGTGGCCGAATTCCAGTGCGATCACGCCGCCGCCGATGAAGATGACCGAGCCGGGCAGTTCGCGTTCGCTCAGCATGTCATCCGACGTGATCATGAGTTCAGCGCCGGGAATCGGCAGCGGCCGCGGCCTGGATCCCGTCGCAATCACGATATGTCCGGCGTGGAGTTCGCGGTCGCCTACACGGACGGTGTTCGGCCCGGTGAAGACGCCGCGCCCGCTGATGACCTCGACCTGGCGCCTGGCCATCGAGCGGGCGAGATTGGCGGGGATATCCTTGATCATGTCCTTCTCACGGTCGATCAGCGCGGCCCAGTCGAGTTTCGGCTTGCCGATCGCGATGCGATGGATGGATGCGCGTTCGATTTCGTGCAGCGCGTGGCCGGCGGCGACCAGCACCTTCTTCGGCGTGCAGCCGCGGTTCGGGCAGGTGCCGCCAAGCAGATCCGCCTCGATCATCGCGACCGACATGCCGGCGTGCCGAACGGGTCCGGTTACGCCGATGCCGGCGTTGCCGCCGCCCAGAATGACCACATCGAATTTCTCTCGTACCATCGAAGCAACCCTTCTGTTCGCATCGACCATCAGGCCGCGCGAGGCGGCCTGACGACGCCAGGTGAGCTGGCCGCTCGGCTATCTCGTCGCAATCGTCGACGTGATCGAGCCGACGACCTTGGTGGCCATTTCGAACTGCGCGCTGCGATTCCTGATGTTATGGCGCTTCGCGATCCAGCCGAAATCAGTCCAGACCGCCCAGACGTCGCCATTGTCGTCCTGAGTGAGCAGCAGGCGAACCGGCCAGTCGAGCCCGGCATTCGGGTTCGAGGTGATGAACTGGGTTCCGAGCGGCGGATTGCCGAACACCAGCAGCGTCGAGGGCCGCAGCTTGATGCCGGCGTCCGCCGCGAGCTTCGATTGGTCGATCTCCATGAAGAACTTGATGCCCTTTGCCGCGATGTCCGCCTTGATGCGGGTGATTGCCTCGGCCATCGGCACGGCGCTCTTGACGCGGACGATGCCATCGTCGCTGTCAGCGCGCGCGGCGGAGACAACAGAGAGAATCAGCGAGGCCAGCAGCAGCGAGGCACAGAAATTTGCAAGGCGGTTCGTCAAATGACTAGTCATCGGAAATCTCCTGTCGATGGGTGCATGCCTGCGCATGCCGTCGCGGACAGGATGAAGGTTTGGCCGCCCAAGCTGAAATGCGCATTCGCTCTGGAGTCGATAGCGGCGGAGTATCGGCCGGGTCTCAATACGCCACGGCTATCGAACCGATTGGGCAACGGCATTTCTCTTGTCGGTCGGTTCCGTCTCAGATGCGGCAGCGCCCGAATGGCGGGCGTCACCATCCAGACGGAGGAATTTCCGATGAAGACCTTTTCCAAGACCCTGATCGCCGCCGCGGCGTTTGCCACTGTTGCCACCGCCGCCTTCTCGCAAGGCGCCTGGGAATTCAAATCCGGCATGGCCTACATGTATGGCGGCCCCGGCAAGATGTCGGCGATGGCGATGGCCGCGACCGCCAAGAACCACGACGCGATGATGAAGAACGCCAGGAAGGTGCCTGACAACACCGTGTTCTTCATGAACAACGGCCAGCTCTATTCGGCTTCGGGCATGCTCGATCCGACCGGCAACTTCTACATTCCCTGACCAAGCCCGCTGCGACGTCCGGGCAGCCCCTTGCGGGTCAGCCCGGACCGGAAAATAATACAAAAATGCCGGAGCAAGCCATGACGACAATGCTATCGCCAGCCAATGCCGAGCGCCTCAAGGAGGCGTTCCTGCGATGCCGCGACATGGAAGGTTCCCTGCGCGAGCAGCTCGAGGCTTACGCCGCCGCGGGGCGCGAGATCTTTCCGGCCTATGGCGAGGCGGTCGATCGCCTCGTGGTGCGGCTCAATGAGAACGGCGGCGGTGAAAACGCGCCGCGGCCGGGCGAGGCGATGCCACCGTTTCTGCTGCCGGACGAGACCGGCCGTCTGGTCAGCCTGAAATCGCTGATCGAGCAGGGCCCGGTCGCGGTGATGTTCTATCGCGGCCATTGGTGCCCCTATTGCCGGCTGAACGTGCGGGCGGTGATCCAGGCGCAGGACCGTGTCAGGGCCTTGGGCGCGCAGACAGTCGCGATCATGCCGGAGACGCAGGCCTACGCCGAAAAATTCAAATCCGAGGCGGGCGCGCCTTTCCCCGTGCTGACCGATCTCGACAACGGATACGCGCTATCGCTCAACCTTGCGATCTGGCTCGGCGCCGAAATCCAGCAATTGCTGTCATATCAGGATATGGCGAGCTTCCACGGCAATGACGGCTGGGTGCTGCCGATCCCGGCAACCTTCGTTGTCGGCCGCGATGGACGGGTGAAGGCGCGTTTCGTCGATCCCGATTTCCGCAAGCGGATGGAGATAGACGATCTCATCGCCGCGCTGAAGGCAGCGAGCGAAGAGCGGTGACGCTGCATCCGCGGATCGTGCGTGATGGGACGGCGCTGCTTACCGTCCGCCGTCCATGACTTCGGTAACTTCGTACAGATGAGGATCGATCTCGCTGGTTATCTCGTCGAAATGACCCCACCGCTTGCGGAATTCCGGCGACTGATGGGCCGACCGCAACAGATCGCGATTCTGCCATTGCACATAATTGACGATGCGACGGCCATCGAGACTGCGATGCAGACTGATGGAAACGAAGCCCGGCTGACGCGCCATGAAGCGGGCGCGCTCGGTCATCACCGACAATGCCTCCGCCTGCTTCTCAGGCTCTGACTCGATGATGGTGATCTGGGTGACGGGCTGTTTGTCGGTGTGGATCTGCGGCATGGCTGATCTCCCTTGAATATTTCAATCTCGGGGTCCGCAATTAAAGAGCGCGGTCTACTTGTAATTCACCTTCGGAAAGAAGTCGCCGCGGCCTTCGGGTGTCATGTCGAGAAGCCCCCAGAGCGGGTCGACGAGATCGCCGGCGCGATGATGTTGTTTGGGAGCAGGCGGCGCAAAGCTCATCTCCGAACCCCAGAAGTGCCTGATCAACCCGCTCTTCTTCTTGAAGACGTTGAAGATTGTTTCATCCCAGTCCTGGCCATCAGGAACCCGGTGTTGCCTGCGCATTCCCTTGGAAAATCTTGACGTGTCGCCAAAGTAATCCGCGTCGTAGCTGTTGCCTGCGGTAGACAGCAGCGAAAGGTGGTCCCAGCCGCGTTCGTGCGCCCAGGCGGCCAGACGCGCGATGGGCGATTTGGCGACGATGTGGAGCGCCGCGCGCCCGCCGATATGCCGGGCGGCGCCGTCGATGCCGTCGAGCAAGTGGGTGCAGCCTGGACACGGCAATTCGCGTTCGGGCCCGTACATGAAGCTGTACAGGATCAGCGTGTCGTGTGGACCGAATAGCTCGGACATCTTCACCTTCTCCGGCATATCGGTCTTGCCGATCCGCTCAAAGACGTAGTCCTTGGGTATCTCGCCGCCGGGCGGCAGCGCGCGACGCTTCGCTGCAACGGCCTCGATCTGTGCCCGAAGCGCAATCTCCTCGTCCAGAAGCGCGTTTCTGGCGGACCGGTATTCGGCGCTTTCGTTGGGATAGTGGAGGTGCTCCATGGCTGTCCTCCCGGAGGTAGGGAACTTGCTTGAGATTAAAACGCGGCCCGGAAACGAGGGTTCCCTCCGGCCGTACGTCCCGTATTCTCCAGACGCCTACGTCTTGCCGATGACATGCTGCCAGTCGGCGCCGCGCAGCATCCGCATCACCGTGGATGCCACGGCCGTCCGTTCGCGCCCGGCGACGCCGTAGAGATTTATCGTGCGCCGCGCATCCAGCCCTTCAACGCTTGCGCGCTTCAGCGTCGGCGGCAGGGATGCGGTATCGGGCACCACGGCAACGCCGATATCGGCTTCCAGCAGTTCGATCAGGTCGCGCTCGGAAGCGATCTCATGGCAGCGGTCGACGTCGAGGCCGTGTTCGCGTAGCGTACCGTTCACGCGCGCGGCGTGCTCGCAATAATTTCGCGATAAGAGTTGCTCGGCGCGCAGATCGCCGAAATCGATCTTCTCGCGCGCCGCCAATGGATGGTTCCTGCTGACGGCGAGTTGAAAGCTCTCGGTGAACAGCGGCCAGGTATCGAGGCGGTCCCATTCCTCGCTGATTTCGGCGGCGATGCCGAGTTCGGCTTCGCCTCGCTTGAGATATTCGGCGACCTCGCGGGCATTGCCGCGCAGGAAGCGAAATTCCAGGCGGTTGAACATCCGCTTGATCTGGTCGAGATGCGGAATCAGCAACGACAGATCGACGGAATGGGTCAGCGCGATCCGGAGTGCGCCGACCTCGCCGCTTTTGAAGGATGAGGCCAGTTCGCGCGCGCCGGTCGCCGCCTCGTAACATTGCTTGAGCAAGGGATGCATGCGCTGGCCGAGCTCGGTCAACTGCGCGGCAGGACGCTCGCGGCGAAACAGGTCGCCGCCAAGCTCGGCCTCCAACTGCTTGATCGCCCGCGTCAGCGACGGCTGGGTGACGTTGCACTCGTCGGCGGCGCGCGTGAAGTTGAGCACGCGCGCAACCGCGAGAAAATAGCGAACCTGATGCATCTCCATGGCCGTGCCCCGGTCTGTCTGGCTCGCACCGTAACCGATCGCAGCAGGCGATGACACCATAACCGCCATAGCGCCGGCCTATGGTTTTAGAAGCCAAACGGCATTTCATCAAGTGAATGCGACCTGGCAGGGTGGCGGCAGCGAAATTCCACCCGAAAGGATCCGCCATGAATATCCAGCTTAAAACCCGGGGTGTTGCGGCCGCGCGCCCGCTGGCCGGCAAGGTCTCCCTCGTGACGGGATCGACCAGCGGTATCGGGCTCGGGATCGCCCGGGCGCTGGCGGAGGCCGGCTCGGCGGTGGTTCTGAACGGCCTCGGCATTGCGGCCGAGATCGCCAAAACCCGCGATCAAATCGAGGCCGATTTCGGCGTCGCAGTCAGCTATTCCGCGGCCGACATGACGAGCCATCAGGCGATCGCCGAGATGATCGCGTCGGCCGTCGCCAGTCACGGCCGGCTCGATATTGTCGTCAACAATGCCGGCATCCAGCACGTCGCGCCGCTCGAGCAATTTCCGGTCGAAAAGTGGGATGCGATTTTGTCGATCAACCTCTCGTCGGCATTCCACACCACGCGCCTGGCGCTGCCGGCAATGCGCCAGAACGTGTTCGGCCGCATCATCAACATCGCCTCGGCGCATGGTCTGGTCGCTTCGCCCTTCAAGGCAGCCTATGTCGCGGCCAAGCACGGCATTGTCGGGCTGACCAAGGTGACCGCGCTGGAGACGGCGGAAGACGGCATCACCTGCAATGCGATCTGCCCGGGCTACGTCTACACTCCGCTGGTCGAGGCGCAGATCGATGGCCAGGCCAAGGCGCACGGCATTTCCCGCGAAAAGATCATCCACGACGTGCTGCTGGCGCAGCAGCCGAACAAGCGCTTCGCCACCGTCGAAGAGTTGGGCGCGCTGACGGTTTTTCTCGCTACCGACGCCGCGGCGTCAATCACGGGCATCGCCCTGCCGGTCGACGGCGGCTGGACCGCGCATTGAGAAAGAGGATCGAGGAGCGTGTCATGCACAAGGCAAGCGAAGTCTGTATATCGCCTCACGTCGGCGCGCGGGCCAGCCAGGTCGTTCTGGTGCTTCAGGGCGGCGGCGCGCTCGGCTCCTATCAGGCTGGCGTCTATCAGGCGCTGAGCGAGGCCGGCATCGAGCCGGACTGGATTATCGGCACCTCGATCGGCGCCATCAACGCCGGCATGATCGCAGGCAATCTGCCGCACAACCGCCTGCCGCGGCTCCGCGAATTCTGGAAGCGGATGGAACAGAATCCGCTCTGGAGCTTTCGCGATATCTTTCCGGGCTTCAACGAAAAGCTCGCTTACTGGTCGACCGTGACCCACGGCATTCCCGGCTTCTTCCGGCCCAACCCGCTGGCCCATGCCGGCGACTCCTATCCGCTCGGGTCCGACCATGCCGGCTATTATTCCACCGCGCCGCTGGAGCAGACGTTGACGGAGCTGGTCGACTTCAATTTGGTCAATCAATGCACGCCGCGCCTGACCGTCGGCGCCGCGCATGTCCGCACCAGCCAGATGCGATATTTCGACAGCCGGGATGGCAAGCTTGGCGTCAAGCATGTCATGGCCTCCGGCGCATTGCCGCCGGCCTTCCCTGCGATCCGCATCGACGGCGAGCTTTACTGGGACGGTGGCATCCTGTCGAACACGCCGACGGAAGCCGTGTTCGACGATAATCCGCGCAAGAATTCGCTGATCTTCGCCGTGCATCTGTGGAATCCGGCGGGACCTGAGCCGACCACGATGGCGGAGGTGCTGAACCGCCACAAGGATGTGCAATATTCCAGCCGGATTGCCAGCCACATCGCCCGCCAGCAGCAGGCGCATCGGCTGCGTCATGTCATCAACCAGCTTGCCGCGCGCCTGCCGGAGGCCGAGCGCAACAGCGAGGCCGTGCGGGAGCTTGCCGGTTACGGCTGTCCGACGCGAATGCACGTCGTGCGGCTGCTTGCGCCGCAGCTCAGCCGCGAGGATCACACCAAGGATATCGACTTCAGCCCGTCCGGCATCATGCAGCGCTGGGACGCCGGTTACCGCCACACCAAAGCGGTGCTCGAAAGAAAGCCGTGGGTTGGCGAATTCGATCCGCTGTCGGGCGTCGTGCTCCACGAGCAGATGGAAGTCATGCCGGAAGCAGCGGAGTAGCCGTGGTCACGATGGAGGGCGCGATCGTCTTGCGGTACAGCGCGCTGTAAAGCGAAGCGGAGAGGTCCCAGCTGAACGAGCGGGCCATGGCGCTGCGCCGCATCGCATCGAGCTTGTCCTTGGCACGGAAAGCGTCGAACGCACGCCTGACGCCGCCGAGGAAAGACTCCGGCGACGGCTTTGCAAACAGGAATCCGGTTTCGCCGTCCTTGATGGTTTCCGCTAGACCTCCGGTCTGATGGCCGATCGGCAGCGATCCGAACCGCTGCGCGTACATCTGGCTCAGCCCGCACGGCTCGAACCGCGAGGGCATCAGCGTGAAATCGCTGCCGGCGAACATGCGCCGGGCCTGCGCGTCGTTGAAGCCGATGACGACGCCGATCGCATCCGGCCTGCGGCGATGCGCATCGACCAGCGCCTGTTCGATCTGCGGCTCACCGCTGCCGGTCACCACGATCTGTCCACCGGCCTCGATGATTTCGTCGGCAGCATGCAGCACGAGGTCGACGCCCTTCTGGTGCACCAGACGGGCGACAAGGGCAAACAGCGGGCCGCGTGTCAGCGCCAGGCCAAACTGCTTGCGGACATAGTCGGCATTGGCCTGCTTGCCTTCCCAATCGCCGGGGGCAAAGGTCTGTGCCAGCTGCGCGCAGGCGCTGGGATCCCAGCTTTCGTCGATGCCGTTCAGAATACCAGTCAGCTGCGCGGCGTTCGAGCGCTTCTGCAGCAGGCCTTCCAGCCCGCAGCCAAGTTCGCGCGTCGTGATCTCCCTGGCGTAGGTGGCGCTGACTGTGGTCAGGTGCGAAGCATAGACGAGGCCGCCTTTCAGGAACGACATGTGGTCGTAGAATTCCAGCCCGTCGATGTGGAACGAGCTCTCCGGTGCTCCGATCCGCCGCAGCGAGTCCGGCGGGAACAGGCCCTGATAGGCGAGATTGTGGATGGTCAGGATCGAGGGAATCCTCGAGCCCCTCCAAGCCAGATAGGCCGGCGCCAATGCGGCCTGCCAATCATTGGCATGGATCAGGTCTGCTGCCCAATTCTTGTCCAGGCTGCCTGCGGCAAGCTCGGCGGCGGCGGAGGCGAAGCGGCCGAACCTGATGTCATTATCCGGCCAGTCGCGTCCAGATTCGTCGCCATAGGGGTTGCCCGGCCGGTCGTAAAGTTCTGGGCAGATCAGAACATAGACCGGCAGACCATCCTTAGTGGCGGCCCTTCCGAGCAGGCAGGCCGGCATCTCCGCCAGGGCGGGGCATTCCCCAACGATTTCAATGTGGGTGAGCTGCTCGACGACGTCGTGATAGCCCGGCAGCATAATGCGGACGTCGCTCCAGCGGCGCAGCGCCCGCGGTAGGGCCGCGGAAACCGCGGCAAGACCGCCTACGCGGATGAAGTCATCCATTTCAGTGGTGACGAACAAGACCTTCAAGGCAACGTCCTCGTACCAGCCGTCACGAAACTCAATGAGAGCAATGCAAGAATGGGTCCAACTTCGAGACGTACAACGCGCGCTTCGGGCCGTCGTTCCTATGGGAACCACTTTCCTGACGAGGCTGCACAATTTAGGGTCACGGCCGCCACCAAAAACGAAGGGCCGCCAACGGCCGAAGGAGCGTTACGAAATGACCATAGCCGGCAATGATCAGAGGAATTTGACAGGCAGCTTCGCAGGCCTGCGGGTCCTCGATTTCTCAACCACGATTGCCGGGCCGCATTGTACACGAATGCTCGCCGATACGGGAGCGGAGGTTATCAAGATCGAGACCGAGGAGGGCGAGACGATGCGCACCCGCCCGCCGGTACGTAATAACTGCTCGACCGCGTTCGGCCAGCTCAATGTCGGCAAGAGGAGCCTCGTGCTGGATCTGAAATCGCCAAAGGGACTGGAGGCCGTGCGCCGGCTGGTCGCGACCGCGGACGTGCTGATCGAGAACTTCCGGCCCGGCGTGATGCGGCGATTGAAGCTCGATTATGCCTCCCTGCATGCTCTCAATCCGAAACTGGTCTATTGCTCGATCTCCGGATACGGCCAGACCGGCCCGTCGGCGGAATTGCCGGCCTATGCACCGGTGATTCACGCCGCCTCCGGTTATGATATGGCGCATCTGGCCTACCAGCCCGGTCGCAGCCGGCCGGACTATTGCGGCATTTATCTTGCCGACGTGCTGACCGGCGTCTACGCATTCGGCGCGGTTTCCGCCGCGCTCTATCAGCGCGCGTCGACCGGACAGGGCCAGCACATCGACGTCTCGATGCTCGAATCGATGCTGAGCCTGACGCTGAACGAAGTGCAATGGTCGCAATTCGAGGTGAAGCCGACGCAGCGGCCGACGTTCGGCCCGATCGAGACCACCGACGGCTACGTGATGATGGCGATCGCCAGCGAGAAAACGTTCCAGAGCCTGATGCAGGTGATTGGTCATCCCGAGTGGATCAGCGATCCGCGCTTTGCCAAATATTCCGATCGGCGAGAAAACTGGGTAAGCCTGATCGAAGGCGTCGAGGCATGGTCGCGCACCGTGACCACGGCGCAATGTCTCGCCGCGCTTAACGCACAGGGCGTTCCCTCGTCGGCCTACCGCACCGTCGCCGAGGCGCTGCGCGATCCGCAGATCGCCCATCGCGGCGCGCTCGCCGAGGTCGAGGACGGCGGCGGCACGTTCAAGGTGCTCAATCTGCCGTTCCGCATGTCCGCTGCCAGGGTGTCGGCGGCGCCGCGCATGTCGACGCTCGGCGAGCACACGCGCGCCTATCTGAAAGAGACCGGCCTTTCGGAGGATGAGATCGCGGCCTTCGCCGGCAAGGCACAGGAAACTGCGCGCGCCTGACGCGCGGTCCGCATAGCGAAATATGAACCTGCGGCTTTTCACCCGCCGCGTGTGATCGGCCTTGCCCGCGACTGCGTTTCCGGACAATCTTGCGGGCAAGCATCGACGATCCGGAACACCGGACGAACGGCACATCGGGAGGAATATCAATGAAAGCGGCGATCCGTTCGAGCGCGCTCGCGCGAATATTTCTTGTGGCGGGATTTGGCGTGGCATTGTCGGCTATGCCCGCCGGTGCGCAGAAGGCGGGCGGCAGCATCACCGTCGGGCTTGAGCTCGATATTCCCGGATTCGATCCGCTGAAGGTTGGAGTTTACGATACATCGGCAGAAACAGCGGCAGCAGCGATTTTCGACACGCTCGTTGCGCTCGATGACAATGGCAAACCGGTGCCGAAGCTGGCGTTGTCCTGGACGCATTCGGACGACTACAAGACCTGGACTTTCAAGCTGCGGCCAGGCGTCAAATTCCACGACGGCACGCCTTTCAATGCGCAAGCGGTCAAGGAAAATTTCGATCGGCAGAAAGACCCTGCCAACAAATGCCGCTGTGCCTTTTACATTGCCTACGTCAATAACGTGCAGGCGCCCGACGAATTGACGGTGGTCTATAATCTGAACGATCCGCAGGTGAACCAGCCCGCGCTGATGACCATTCAAAGTTCAAACAACGTTGTCCACTCGCCGACGGCGTGGAAGACCAAGGGCGACGACTATAACCGCAACCCAGTCGGCACCGGTCCCTTTATTCTGAAGTCATGGGCCGCGGGCGACCGCATGGTGCTGGAAAAGAATCCGGATTATTGGAACAAGGGTCATCCCTATCTCGACCGCATCGTGTTGAAGCCGTTGCCGGATGCGCAGTCGCGCTTTGCCAGCCTGCAGTCGGGCGAAGCCGACATCGTCTGGGCTGATGAATACGACCCCGACAACGTCATGAAGGCGCAGAAAGACCCGAAGATGAAGGTGCACACCTACGCCGGCTCCGGCGCGCAGGTTTACGCCATCAACACTAAGGTCGCACCGTTCGATGATGTCCGCGTGCGGCAGGCATTGGTGATGGCACTCGACCGCAAGAAGATGTCGCAGGCGATCACCAATGGCCTCGCACGACCCGCCAGCAATCCTTACGGCGACGGTTCCTGGGTCAAGTGCAAGGACGACGGTGCGCTTCCCGAAGACCTTGAGAAAGCAAAGGCGCTGATCAAGGACTATGGCAAGCCGGTCGAGTTCAAGTTTCTGGTTACCGCGACGCCGCGCGGCCGCGCCATCGGTCAGGTGCTCCAGCAGTTCTGGAAACGGGCAGGGGCCAATGCGGAGATCGAGCAGATCGATCAGGCCACGTTCCCGCCACGCGCCTTCATGCGCCAGTTTCAGGTCATAGGGTGGCGGATCGTCGATCTCGCCGATCCCGATCCGCAGATGTACGCCAATTTCCGTACCGGCAGTCCGGTCGCGCTTGCAAACTATTCCAATCCGGAGCTCGACCGGCTACTGGATCGTGCACGAGTCACGGCCGATCTGCAGAAGCGGATCGAGGACTATTGCGCGGTCAGCCGCATCGTGAACAAGGAGGCGATATGGTTCTGGACCTTCCAGAATACCTATTATGCGATCGCTACCTCCAAACTGAAGGGCCTGCCCAAGATCTACCACGGAGTAATCGACGTATCGGACACCTGGCTGGAATAATCTTCCATGCTGTTGTTTGTTGCGCGTAGGCTTCTGTACCTCGTACCGGTGCTGATCGCCGTATCGCTGTTGACGTTCTTCATCGCTTCGCTGCTGCCGGGCGATCTCGCCTATGTGATACTTGGCGATCAGGCGACGCCGGAGAACGTTGCTGCTCTTCGCAAGGACATGGGGCTCGATCAGCCGATTTATGTCCGTTACTTCGGCTGGCTCGCCAACATCCTGCAGGGCGACTTCGGCCGATCGTTCCGCACCGGGCAAACCGTGCTGCAGGCCGTGACCGAACGGCTGCCGGTGTCGATCGAGCTGATGCTTCTGGCCGAAATCATCGGCCTCGTCATCGGCGTTCCCCTGGCGATCGTCTGCGCCGCCCGCAGCGGCAGCGGGTTTGACCGCTTCATGACCGGCAGCGCCTTTGCCATGCTTTCGGTGCCGGCTTTCCTGTCCGCGATCCTGCTGATCTATCTGTTTGCGGTGGAACTGCGCTGGCTGCCCGCAACGGGCTACGTCCCGTTTGCAGAAGATCCGGCCGCAAACCTACGCTTCATGGTGTTGCCGGCGCTGACGCTGGCGCTCGCGGAATGGCCGGGGATCATGCGGGTGCTGCGCTCTGATATGATCGCGACCCTGCAGGAAGATTATATCGCGCTGGCGAAAGCCAAGGGACTGAAGGCCTCGCGCATCCTGTTCGTGCATGCGCTAAAACCCTCATCGCTCACGCTGGTCACGATAACAGGTATCAATATCGGGCGATTGATCGGCGGCACGGTGATCGTGGAAACGATCTTCGCACTCCCGGGAATCGGCCGTCTCCTGGTCGGCGCGATCTACACCCGTGACCTCATCATCCTGCAGGGCGTGGTGCTGATCGTCGCCGCCGGCTTCGTTATCATGAACTTCATCGTCGACCTGCTCTACGCAGTTCTCGATCCCAGGATTCGCCATGGCCACGCTTGAACTTACGCTCGACGAGGATGCCGCGGCGCAACCTGCCAAGCGCGGACGGCGGTTGGGACTGCTGTTCTGGATGGCGACTGGCTGGATGATTTTCATGTTCGCGGTCGCAATCCTTGCGCCCGTGCTGCCGCTGCCGAGTCCGACCGACATGGACATGCTGGAGCGGCGCGCGCCAATCTCCGCAGAGCATTGGCTGGGGACCGACGGCCTTGGCCGCGACGAGCTATCAAGGTTGATCTACGGGGCGCGGATATCGCTGGTGGTCGGGATATGCGCGTCGGTGATTGGGCTCATCATCGGCGGTGCGCTCGGCATGCTCGCGGGCTATTTCCGTGGCCGGTTCGAAACGATGGTGGTCGGCAGCATGGATGTGCTGCTGGCGTTTCCGCCTTTGATCCTGGCGCTCGCCGTGACCGCCTTTCTCGGACAATCGATCTTCTATCTGACCTGCATTCTCGGCGTGCTCAGCGTTCCCGCCTTTATGCGCGTGGCTCGTGCGGCGACTCTTACGCTGGCGCGACGTGAATTCGTGATTGCAGCTCAGGCTTTGGGGGCGACGCATGCGCGCATCCTGCTGCGGGAACTCTTGCCCAATGTCATGTTGCCGCTGTTGGCGTTCTTCCTGCTCGGCGTTGCAGTCCTCATCGTGGTCGAAGGCGCCTTGTCCTTCCTCGGGCTCGGCGTGCCACCGCCGATATCGAGCTGGGGCAGCATGATCGGGGAGGGGCGTGAGAGCCTCGAAGTGGCGCCACGGCTCGCCTTCCTGCCGGCGGCGGCGATGTTCCTCACCGTGCTTTCCTTCAATCTCATCGGCGACGCGCTGCGTGCGCTCACCGATCCACGTCAGGGCGCGCTGTGATCGGGAACACCTTGCTTTCGATCGAGGATGTCGTGGTCGACCTGCCGACCCCGCGCGGCAATCTGCGCGCGGTGGATCGGGTCAACCTGACACTTGGCGCCGGCCAGACGCTCGGCGTCGTCGGCGAATCCGGCTGCGGCAAGACCATGCTGTCGCGCGCCATCCTGCAATTGCTGCCGAAGAAGGCCAAGCTTGCCGGCCGCGTGATGTTCGATGGGCAGGACCTGTTGCGACTTTCGCCGGAGAAGCTGCGCAAGCTCCGTGGCCGATCGCTGGCGGTGGTGTTTCAGGACCCGATGACCTCGCTCAATCCGGTGCTCACCATCGGCACCCAGTTGATCGAGACGTTGCAGGAGCATCTCGAGCTGGACGATGCCGCCGCCGCCAGGCGCAGCGTCGAATTGCTCGCGGCGGTCGGCATTCCCGCGCCCGAGCAGCGGCTCGCGCAGTATCCGCACCAGCTCTCGGGCGGCATGCGGCAGCGCGTGGCGATCGCAATCGCGCTGTCGTGCGAGCCGAAGCTGCTGATCGCCGACGAGCCGACCACCGCGCTCGACGTCACGATCCAGGCCCAGATCCTTGATCTGCTGGCGCGCGAGCAGCAACGCCGCCACATGGCGATGATCATCATCACCCACGACCTCGGCGTCGTCGCCGGCCGGACCGACGAGGTCGCGGTCATGTATGCCGGCCGCGTTGTCGAGCGCGCGCCGACGCCTGCCTTGTTCAAGAACATGCGAATGCCCTACACCGAAGCGCTGCTGGCGGCCTTGCCCAGGCTCGACACTGCGCCCCACACGCCGCTGCCGGCAATCTCGGGGCGGCCGCCCGATCCGACCCGGCCGCTGCGGGGCTGTTCGTTCTCGCCGCGCTGCCGCTATGCGGTCGCCCGCTGCCGGGCCGAGAAGCCGTCACTCGAGTCGGCGGAGACGAGCGCGCACCAGTTCGCCTGCTTCCATCCGATCGAGACCCATGCGGAGGCCGGCGCGTGATGCTGCAATCTGTCCCGGCTACTTCACCTGGCGCGCTACTCAAGGTCGACGATCTCGTCGTGGAATACCCGGTCGGCGCGAAGACCGTTCATGCCGTCTCGGGCGTGTCCTTGCAGATCGCCCGCGGCGAAACGCTGGGCCTGGTCGGCGAATCCGGTTGCGGAAAATCGACGCTCGGCCGTGCGGTGCTGCAACTGCGCCGGCCGACCGCGGGGCGCGTCCTGTTCGACGGGAACGATCTCACGGCGATGCAGGGCGATGCCCTGCGGAAGATGCGCCGGCGCGTGCAACTGATCTTCCAGGACCCGATCGCCTCGCTGAACCCGCGCCGTAAGATCGGCGACATCGTCGCCGAGCCGCTGGTGATCGCGGGCGTCAAGGATCCGGACAAACGCAAGCAACTCGTCGACGAGGTGCTCAGCGCGGTCGGTCTCGATCCGGCGATCGTGAGCGGGCGGCTGCCGCACGAATTTTCCGGTGGACAGTGCCAGCGCATCTGCATCGCCCGCGCGCTCATTCTCAATCCGGAGTTCATCGTCTGCGACGAGCCGGTCTCTGCGCTCGATGTTTCGATCCGCGCCCAGATCCTTAACCTCCTGGAGGAGATGAAGGCCCGGTTCGGATTGACGCTATTGTTCATCGCGCATGATCTGGCGGTCGTGAAGGCGGTCAGCGACCGTGTCGCGGTGATGTATCTCGGCCGGCTCTGCGAGGTCAGCCCGTCCGAGCAGTTGTTCGCAAGACCGGCGCATCCCTATACCGCGCTCTTGATCGAAGCGATCCCGGTGCCGGATCCCGACGTCCGTCCCACGGTATCAGTGCCGGTCGGGGAACCGCCGTCGCCGATCGCGCCGCCGTCGGGATGCCGGTTTCGTACCCGCTGCCCGCGTGCGGATGCGCGATGCAGCGCCGAGGTGCCGGAGCTTCGCGCCGTCGCGCCGGGCCAGTTCGCGGCCTGCCATCACCCGTTGATCTGAACAGTCCGCCGCGGCCTGCGTTTGTCTCGCCCGGGCAGACGTGGCAATGTCCGCGCAAGAAATTCCGGTCCCAAGAACAAGAATGACGGGAGAGTAGCGATGAAGAGTTTTCAGGTCGCCGAGTTCAACGCCCCCCTGAAAGAGGTCGATCAGGACACGCCGCAGCCGACGGGCACGCAGGTGCTGATCAAGGTCAAGGCGGCCGGCGTCTGTCACAGCGACCTTCACATCTGGGAAGGCGGCTATGATCTCGGCCATGGCCGCAAGCCGCTGTCATTGAAGGACCGCGGCGTGTCGCTGCCGCGCACGATGGGCCATGAGACCGTCGGTGAGATCGTGGCGTTCGGGCCGGATGTCAGCGCGGCCGACAAGGGCGATCTCAAGGTTGGCGATGTGGCGCTGGTCTATCCCTGGCTCGGCTGCGGCAAATGCCCGACCTGCCTCGGCGGCGACGAGAACATGTGCGCCATCAAGCCGAATTCGCTCGGCGTCTATTGCGACGGCGGCTATGCCGATCACATGACCGTGCCGAACCCGAAATACCTGTTGAACCTGAAGGGGCTCGATCCGGTGACGGCCGCGCCTTATGCCTGTTCCGGCGTCACCACCTATAGCGCACTGAAGAAGGTCGAGTTCGCCTTCGACTCGCCGATCGTGATCTTCGGCGCCGGTGGGCTCGGCCTGATGGCGCTGTCGCTGCTGAAGGCGATGGGCGGCAAGGGCGCCATCGTCGTCGACATCGACGCGCGCAAGCGCGAGGCGGCGGAAGCTGCGGGCGCGCTCGCCACCGTCGATGGCAAGGCGCCGGACGCGCTGGAACAGCTCGCGAAGAAGGCGGGCGGGCCGATCCGCGCGGTGATCGATCTCGTCGGCAACGCGCAGACCACGCAGCTCGGCTTCGATTGTCTCACCAAGGGCGGCAAGCTCGTCATCGTCGGCCTGTTCGGCGGCGGTGCGACCTTTGCGCTGCCGCTGATCCCGATCAAGGCGATCACCATCCAGGGCAGCTATGTCGGCAATTTGCGGGAGACCCAGGAGTTGCTCGAGCTCGTCCGCAACAAGATGATCGCGCCGATCCCGGTGACGACGATGCCGCTCGCGAAAGCCAATGAAGCGCTCATCGATCTGCAGAAGGGCAAGTTGGTGGGCCGCGCGGTGTTGACGCCGTAAGCCCCCGCTGTTGCCGCCGTCATTGCGAGGAGCTCGCGACAAAATTGCAAAGCAATTTTGCGCCGAAGCGACGAAGCAATCTATCCATCCGTTCTGCCGAGATATGGATTGCCTCGCGGAGCTTGTCATCGGGCGCACATTCGTGCGACCCGTTGGCTCGCAATGACGGCAGCTATCATTTTCATTCTTCCAAGGAACGCCCATGTCCGCAAATAACGCCCTCCACATCGCCGTGCTCGGCGGCGATGGTATCGGCCCTGAAGTGATGGCGCCGGCGCTTGAAGTTTTGCGCAGGATCGAGGCGGCGTCCGATCTCAAATTCCGTTTCACCGAGGCGCCGGCCGGTGCCAACAATTATCTCGCGACCGGCAAATCGATGCCCGACAGCACCGTGCGGCTGTGTGAGGAGGCGGACGCTATCCTGCTCGGCGCCTGTGGCCTGCCGTCGGTGCGCTACCCTGATAACACCGAGATCGCCCCGCAGATCGAGCTGCGCTTCCATTTCGACCTCTATGCCGGCGTGCGCCCGGCGCGGCTGATCCCGGGCGTGCCGAGCCCGATCGTCGGGGCCGATGCGCGCGGCATCGACCTCGTGCTCATCAGGGAATCGACCGAAGGCCTGTTCGCCTCGATGGGCAAGGGCGTCGTGACCGAAACCGATGCGCGCGAGACGCTCGTCATCACCCGCAAGACCTCCGAGCGGCTGTTCGAATTTTCCTTCAGGCTCGCCGAGCGGCGCAAGGCCCGCGGCAAGGCGAACGGCGGCCTGACCTGCGTCGACAAGGCGAACGTGTTCAGGGCTTTTGCGTTCTTTCGCGAGATGTTCGATGAAGCCGCCAAGCGCCACCCGGACGTCAGAACGGACCGGGTCTATGTCGATGCCTGCTCGCTGATGATGGTGAAGCGGCCCTGGGATTTCGACGTCATGGTGACGGAGAACATGTTCGGCGACATTCTCTCCGATCTCGCCGCCGGCCTGATCGGCGGCCTCGGCATGGCGCCATCGGCGGACATCGGCGACCGCTATGCCGTGTTCCAGCCCTGCCACGGCACCGCGCCCGACATCATGGGGCAGGGCAAGGCCAACCCGACCGCGATGATCCTCTCGGCCGCGATGATGCTGGACTGGCTCGCCGAAAAGCACGGCCTCGAAAGCGCTGCAGAGGCCGGCGAGCGCATCGAGCGCGCCGTGGACAAGGCCTATGCCGGCGGCATCAAGCCGATGGAATTCGGCGGCAGCAACGGCACGGCTGACGTGACGAAGGCGGTGCTGGCGGGGTTATAGGCTAGGCATGACCAAGGAGCGCGTATTGATCGTCGCCTTGTATGTCCGTAAGCCACGGTCGTCATACCCCGCGAAGGCGGGGTATCCAGTACGCCGCGGCTTCTCGGTTCAATCATTGGCGTCTCTGGAATACTGGATCATCCGCCTTCGCGGATGATGACTGCGGAGAGTGGACTCCAACAATCACCGCCCCTTGAACAGCGGCTTGCGCTTCTCCATGAAAGCCGTTCGCCCCTCGCGGAAATCCTCGCTATCCATGCAGGCGCGGCCGATCGCCTTGATCGCCTCCATGTCGCGCTTGCTCTCGTCCTTGAGCACCTCGGCGATGGTGATCTTCGCGGCCTTGATGGCGAGCGGCGCGTTGCCGGAGATGGTGCGGGCGATCTCCATGGTCGCATTCCAGAGTTCACCGTCCGGCAGCACGCGGTCGACGAGGCCGATGCGCAGCGCCTCGCTCGCCTCGATGCGCATGCCCGTATACATGATGAGCCGAGCCCAGGACGGGCCGACCAGCGACACCAGATGCTTGAGGCCGTCATACCCATAGGCAATGCCGAGCTTTGCTGCGGGAATGCCGAACTGGCTGTTGTCGGAGGCGATGCGCATATCCGTCAGCATCGCGACCTGCATGCCGCCGCCGAGACAGAAGCCGCGAATGCAGGCGATCGTCGGTTTCGGGTAGCTTGCGAGCAGCGCGCGCTGCGCCTCGCTCCGCTTCGAATATTCCTCCGAGGCCGCTGCATTGTGGCGGGTCTTTTCGAATTGGCTGATGTCGGCGCCCGACACGAAAGCCTTGTCGCCGGCGCCGACTAGGATGACCACGCGCACGGCGGGATCGTCGCGCAGGCTGGTCAGCGCGTAACCGAGCCCCTCCCACATCTCGAGCGACATCGCGTTGCGCTTGTCGGGGTTGTTGAATGTGATGACGCCGACGCCATCGCTGACGCTTTGCAGGATCTTGCCGTCGGCATGGGCGATTTCGGCGGATTTGGGGATATCGAGCACGGGTTGTGACCTTCCGTCGCGGGGCGTTGTCCATTGTCGGACAAGCATCGCGCCGAGGTCAATCGTCGCATTTTTCACGGCAGGGAGGCGTGGAAGTCAGGCGCGGCGGAGGGAGGGCCGTTGGCGCACGGCCAGGCTTACGCGCGGAGGGGCAGGGCAGATGGTGACGAAGACATTACGGAGGCTGGACCCCCGCGGCTATTTCGCCCAAGCGTGCCGCGCAGCCTTCGTACTGTGTCGTGGCCGGACTTCGCCATTTCGATGGCGACAAACCGATCTTGTCTCCGGCCGGCTCAAGATCAGGCCTAGCGCAGCAACAGGCTACCCGGCGATTTCCCGCGTTGATTGGTCGGGTCCGCGGTGCTGCGATCCAGGCGCGATATTGCCTAGCCTTCGTTGGCGGCGATCGATTCCATCAAAGACACCAGCTGACGCTGCAC
Source organism: Bradyrhizobium sp. CB3481 (assembly GCF_029714305.1). Classification (NCBI taxonomy): domain Bacteria; kingdom Pseudomonadati; phylum Pseudomonadota; class Alphaproteobacteria; order Hyphomicrobiales; family Nitrobacteraceae; genus Bradyrhizobium; species Bradyrhizobium sp. CB3481. Next base: position 6,202,132 of record NZ_CP121647.1, on the reverse strand, counting down.
CGTCTGGTCCTTGATCTTGCTGTAGGCGCGCAGCAGCCGCAGGCTGAAGGCGCTGTCCAGGAAGAGCAGGCTCTCGACTTCGCGTGCCTTGTTGTCGCCATCGTAGAAGAAGGTCACCGGCACATCGAGCGCGGTCGCGATCTGCTGAAGACGGGCAGCGCCGACGCGGTTGACGCCCTTCTCATACTTCTGGACCTGCTGGAAGCTGACGCCGAGCTTGTCGCCGAGCTCCGCCTGAGAGATCTTCTGCTCCACACGCCGCAGCCTGATCCGCTTGCCCAATTCGATATCGGGTTTGCCAGCGCTGCGCTGCTTCATCTTCTTCGCTGCTGATCTGTTCATTCTGGTTTTACCGTCCTTCAATCGGGAAACCCTGGCAAAAGTAGGTCAGGGATTCCTCCACAATTTTGCCTATTTAAAGTCAGTCCAACCCGTGAGTTGTATCGGAACACAGGAATCCTGAGAGATTGCAGGATGGTAGCCAAACGCCTACGCGTATTGGAAGCATCCTGATACCGGTACGGGCAACCACCTAAGGCTGTCTGCACCCGGGGCATGTTGGCAAAACCCCGCTCTCTACATTTGACAAAATATTCGACAAACCACAACCACCGCGAGTTCAAAGGTCACAGATTTTGGCCGGGCATGCTTACTATCTCGCGGTCTCCCACCGGGTTTCTACGGGAGTTTGCCCGCAGAAAGTGCGTCGGTTGCTACACGTCGCCGCTTGCTACGCGAAATTTTCACGGGGCTGATGCCTGACAAAATGCAGCAGGCTTCAGCCTCGGTTTTCCGATCAGCGTCGTTCGGGAAATTGCGGTAACATGTGCATGCTGCACTATCGGAATTAAGCAAATCGACCGGCGACGTCGCCGTCGCACTTGTGGGAATATTTCGCATACGCCTTGCCGGCGCAGGGCAGATTCGACATCCCGCAACATTTGCAACCAGTCAGTTGGTTGACCTGAACGGGCGACGTCCACAGGCGTTCGATGTTGCTCGCCATTCCATATGCGGCAGTGCGATCACAGCGCGGCTGGCGCCGGGAAGCGTCGCTTCGAGCGAGATGGCTGCAGCCGGGTTGGCGTGATTGCAACCATCGCCAGGCCGCTGTGGCCTATAGTGTCGGCTACGACTTAAATTGGCTTCCAAGGCCGCACCGTTTTGCATACGCTTTGCGTGGGTGGCCGCGTCGTCGGCCAGGCCCAAAGTCCCGCCTACAAGGGACGGGCATGACAGGGGAGGAACGCGATGAAGCGAAGAACCGTACTTGCGGGGCTTGGAGCGACGGCGGCTGCCGGCGTGCTGGGCATGCCGTCGATCCTGCGGGCGCAGGCATCCATCTCGCTCAACGGAGCCGTTCAGTTCAACGACGATCACGCCTTCAATCGGGCGCTGCTCCGCTTCGAGGAGCTGGTAAAAAAATACTACGGCAAGCCGATCAATTTCACGCTGCACCGCAACTCGTCGCTCGGCCTCGAGAAGCAATATTTCGAGTACATGTCGCAGGGCAAGGCGGTCGATTACGGCATCGTTTCGCCAGCGCATATGTCGACCTTCGCCAAGGCGGCACCGTTCATTGATGCACCCTTTGTGTTCAAGGGCATCGAGCACATGAACAAGGTGGTGGAAGCCAACATTCTGGCGCCGATCGCCGACGAGGTTGCCGCCAAGGCCGAGGTGGTGCTGATCGGCTATGCCGGCGGCGGTGTCCGCAACATCTTCGCCAACAAGCCGCTCAAGAATCTCGCCGACCTCAAGGGCCTCAAGGTGCGCGTGCAGGGCGCGCCGATCTGGTCAAAGACGTTCGCGGCGGTCGGCATGAGCCCGACGGTGATCGCCTATAACGAGATCTACAATGCGATTCAAAACGGCGTGATCGCGGCCGGCGAGAACGAGGCGGCCGGCGTCGAGGCGATGAAGTTCTATGAAGTCGCGCCGCACCTCAACCTGACCCAGCACGCGGTCTCGATCCGGCCGATCTGCTTCTCGGTGAAGACGTTGAAGACATTGCCGAAGGATCTGCAGGACGCCATCATGAAGGCCGGCAAGGAAGCCGGCGACTACGGCCGCCAGCTGGAATCGAGCGAGGAAACCATCAAGCTCGACACGCTGGAGAAGGCGGGCAAGCTCAAGCGCGTGCCGTTCGAGGAACGCGACGCCATGAAGAAGCTCGCCGATCCCGTGATGGCCACCTACGCCAAGGAAATCGGCGCCGAGGGCATCTACGAGAAGATCAACATGGCTTGAGACTGTCGGCGAGCTGACAGGACGTTGGGGCAGGCCGTTCGGCTTGCCCCATTCCGTGACCGTTATTCCCCGGAGCCATGATGACTGAAATACCGATGCCGCCGAACCCGTCGCTGTGGCGACGCGCGACGGCGGCCTATGCCAAATTGCTGGAATTTTTGCTCGCCGCCTGCGTCGGCATTCTGATCATCCCCGTCACGCTGCAGATCGTCTCGCGCTACACGTCGCTGATTCCGTCCTACATCTGGACCGAGGAGATGGCGCGCTTCCTGTTCGTCTGGACGATCATGATCGGCGCCATGGTCGGGATCCGCGAATCCCAGCACTTCGAGGTCGACATCTGGCCCAATCTGTCGCGGCGCAGCGAAGCCGCGGTGCGGATTGCCGCACGCCTCGGCGTCTTGGCGATGGCGGTGGTGTTCGTCTGGGCCGGGCTCGAATTCACGCGGTTTGCCTGGAACCGGACCTCCGAACTGGCCGACCTGCCGCTCTGGCTGATCCACGTCGCCTGGCCCGTTGCAGGCGTGACGTGGATCGTGTTCGCGGGCGAGCAGATTCTTGATGAAGCGCGGATTCTGTTTGGGGCGCAGCAATGAGCGGTAACGTACTTTCTGCCGGCCAGGCCGCGCTCGTCCTGTTCGGCAGCTTCGTCGGCCTGCTCATCATTCGCGTGCCGGTCGCCTTTGCGCTTGGCCTTGCCTGCGTGCCGATCCTGATGATCGAGCCGCGCCTGTCGATCATGACGCTCGCGCAGGAAACCTTCAACGCCTACAACTCATTCATCCTGCTGGCGGTGCCGTTCTTTCTGCTCACCGCCAATTTGATGGGCATCGGCGGCATCACCGACCGTCTGGTCGCATTGTCGCGCTCGATGGTTGGGCACTGGCCAGGGTCGCTGGCGCAGATCAACGTCGTGCTGAGCGTGTTCTTTGCCGGCATTTCCGGCTCTTCCACCGCGGATGCCGCCAGCCAGTCCAAGATCTTCATCGATGCCCAGACCAAGGAGGGCTACGACCTCTCGTTCTCGATCGCCATCACGGCAGTCTCAGCCGTGCTCGCGGTGATCATTCCGCCCTCGATCCTGATGATCGTGTGGGGCGGGCTGATCTCGACCTCGATCGCGGCGATGTATCTTGCCGGCATCGTTCCCGGCCTTTTGATCGCGGGCGCGCAGATGGCGACGGTGCATGTCTATGCCGTGCGCCGCGGCTATCCGACCTACCCGAAATCGACCTGGAGCGATATCGGCTATGCCATCTGGCGGTCGATACCGGCATTGATGACGCCGTTCATCATCGTCGGCGGCATCCTGCTCGGATGGTTCACCGCCACCGAATCCGCTTGCGTCGCGGTGCTCTATTCCGTCGCCTTGTCGATGTTCTTCTATCGTGAGACCGGCTGGCGTGAGCTCTACAAGGCGCTGCTCGACACCGGGCGGCTGGCCGGCGTCGCGCTGTTCTGCGTCGGCACCGCCAGCGCCTTCGGCTGGCTGCTTGCCTACTACAGGATTCCGCAGGAGCTGCTCGCCAATGTTTCGACCTGGGGCATGGGCACCATCGCCGCCGGCTTCTTCATCGCCTTCTGCTTCCTGGTCGTTGGCTGCTTCCTCGATGCCATTCCGGCGATCGTGATCGTCGGCACGGTGCTGGAGCCGCTCGCCAGGTCGGTCGACCTGCATCCGGTGCAGTTTGCGATCATCTCGATCGTATCGCTGGCGTTCGGCCTGGTGACGCCGCCCTACGGCCTGTGCCTGATGATTGCCTGTGCGATCGCGGGCGTGCGGCTGCGCTATGCGCTCAAGGATACGGTGATCATGCTGATCCCGATGCTGCTGGTGCTGGCCGCCGTCATCATCTGGCCGAGCGTATCGCTGTTCCTGCCGCGGCTGATCGTGCCGGAGATGCTGAAATAGATTATTCGTCGCGGTCGAGCGCGCAGCTTATGGTGTAGATCACGCCGCGCGGCAGGAAGTCGACGGTCGCTTCGCCGCCGAGCTGGTCGCGGGCGCTGCGTTCGATCAGCCGTGAGCCGAAGCCGCGCTGTACGGGTGCGGTCACCGGCGGGCCGCCGGCCTCGGTCCAGATCAGCCGCAGCTTGCGGCCGCCCGCTTCCTCGAGGATCTCCCAATCCACCGCGACGGTGCCGGTCTCGTTCGACAGCGCGCCGTATTTGGCGGCATTGGTGGCGATCTCGTGCACGATCATCGAGAGCACCACGGCGAGCCTCGGCGTCAGCGGAACCTGCGGTCCGAACATCCGCACCCGTTCCTGATTGTTGATCAAATAGGGCTGCAGCACCCGGGCGATCACCTCGCGCAGCTCAGCGCCCTGCCACTTCTCCTGGCTCAGAAGGTTATGCGCCTCGGCCAGCGCGCCGAGACGGCCCTCGAATTTCTCGCGCTCGCCGCGGCTTGCGCTACGGAAAGTCTGGGTGGCGATCGACTGCAGCACCGCGAGCGTGTTCTTGACGCGGTGGTTCAGCTCCTCGATCAGGAGATTATGCAGCATCTCGCCGCGGGCGATCTGGGTCGCCATCCGCACCGCAAAGGCGAAGCCGACCATCAGGAGCACGGCGCCCATCACGCTCGTGATCGCGAGGTTGCGCCAGAGCGGCGCGACCAGCGAGCTTTCGGCAACGCCGGCAGCGACCGTCCAGCCGGTGAGCGAGGAACGGGCAAAGCTCGTGATCAGCGGCACGCCCTCGAGCGATACTGTCGGCATGGTCGCCTCCGGATTCTGGAACATCTCCGTGTAGAGCGAGGGCGAGGCCCGTTTGCCGACGGTATCCTGCGGGTTGGGCACGCGCGCGAAATTGGTGCCTTCGCTGTCGAAGATAGAGATCGTCCAGTCCTGGCTCGGCCGCTGCTGCTCGATCATGGCCTGGAAGATTTCGATCGGCGGGCTGAACGAGATGTCGTAAAGTACCTCGTCGCCCTGCATCACGGGCACCTCGACCGTCACGATCAGCCGCTTCTTGACCGATCCGAAGAACAGGTTGGAATAGACAGGCTTCTTCTCCGCGAAGACCTTCGCGACCATCGGCAGGTTATTGCGAAGCGGCAGATTTTTCGTATCCATCGTCAGCGAGGAGAACACTTGGCGTCCCTCGCGATCGGCCACCAGCACGACGCCGCCGTCGCCGTACTGGTCGAGGAAACCCTGGCAGATGCGGCGGAATCCTTCGAAATCGCGGTCGTGCAGCGCGTTGGTTAGCGACAACACCTGCAGCGCCCCGGTAATTCGCTGTATCTCCGCATCGAGCACCAGGCGAATGCTGCGGACCGTTTCGGCGACGCGTTGCGTCGCGATCTGGCGGTCCTGCTTGTAATGGTTGAAAACGATGCCGGCCGCAAAGAGGATCAGCGGCAGCGTGGTCCCTGCGACCAGAAGGGCGAGACGCACTGGCAGTGAAGGTTTCGGCAACGCACGCCCCGGATCGGACCCCAATACCTAAAGCATAGGAGAAGCCGCCGAATTTCGCCAAGAAAATACAACGATAATAAGAGGATGAAGTCAGATATTCAGCCGGGCTGGAGGTGCGGCCGGGTTCCGTCGATGCGGCCCGGCCGCCGATCCTCAGAGGTTGCTGTCGGTGATGGCGGCATACACCATGGTGCGCAGCTCGCGCCGGAGCGGATAGGCGCTCGACGGCAGCACCTGCGTCATGAAGATCGTGATCAGCTCTTCCGCCGGATCGATGAAGAACGAGGTCGTCGCCGCGCCGCCCCAATTGTACTCGCCGGGACTGCCGGCGATCAGCGTCTGCGCCGGGTGCATGGTGACGGCAAAGCCGAGCCCGAAGCCGATGCCACTGTAGGCGGCTTCCGAAAACAGCGAGCGCGACATCGCCGGCAGGTCGACGCCGCCGGGCAGGTGGTTCGAGGTCATCAGCTTCAGGGTTTTCGGACCGAGCAGGCGGACACCGCCGAGCTCGCCGCCATTGAGCAGCGCGCGGCAGAAGGTGAGATAGTCGGCCGACGTCGAGCACAGCCCGCCACCGCCAGAGATGAAGGAGGGCGGCTCCAGGAACGAGCTCGTCGCCGGATCGTCCTGCAGCGTCAGCGTTCCCTTGCGGTCGGCGGCAAGCGGGTTGAATCCGCCGCCGGGGTCGGCCGAATAGCACGCCGCGAAACGGTTCACTTTGTCCCTCGGCACGAAGAAGTTGGTATCGTTCATGCCGAGCGGGTCCAAGATGCGCTCTTTCAGGAACTGCTCGAACGGCTTGCCGCTGATCACGCCGATGAGATAGCCGATCACGTCGGTGGCGACGGAATAGTTCCAGGCCTCGCCTGGCGAGAATTCCAGCGGGATTTTTGCGAGGTCGTCGATCATGCCCTGCAGCGTGCCGGCCTTCTCGACCTCACCGATCTTGTTCGCGCGATAGGCGGCGTCCACATTGCTGCGCTGCTGGAAGCCGTATGTCAGGCCCGAAGTGTGCCGCAGCAAATCCACGATCAGCATCGGCCGCGCCGGTGGCCGGGTCAGGAACGCCGGATGGGTGCCGGCCGCGAACACGCCGAGGTTCTTCCACTGCGGAATGTATTTGTGCACGGGCTCGTCGATGGCGACGCGGCCTTCCTCGACCAGCATCATGAAGGCGACGCTGGTCAGCGGCTTGGTCATCGAATAGATGCGGAAAATCGTGTCGTCCTTCACCGGCACCTTGCGCTCGAGATCGGCAAAGCCCTGCGATACCGAATGGACCACCTTGCCGCGGCGATAGATCAGCAGCTGTGTTCCCGGAAAGCGGCCGGCATCGATGTAGCGCAGCTTGAGGTGATTTTCGAAACGGTCGAGCGCGGCCTGGGACATTCCGGCTTGCTCGGGCGATGCGGGGGTAGGGGCTAACATCGGCGCTGATCTCCCTCTGGCGATACGGCTTTGATAGCCGAAAAGTGTACCCGGTTCCAACCGGCCTGCTTATCCCGGATAGGAGACTGGTGTAGGCTCCACGCAGCTTTTCGCCTACCCCTCGAGGACTACCAAATGCGCCAATTCAGCGAGACCGAACTGACCGTCGCCGTGATCCGCAGCTTCGACAGCACACCGGATGCGCGCGCCAAATTCCTGCTGCAGGAACTGGTGAAATCGCTGCACGATTATGTCCGCAGGACCGATCTCACCTTCGAGGAATGGGAATATGCGATCGACTTCCTGACGCGGACTGGCCAGAAATGCACGCCGATCCGCCAGGAGTTCATCCTGCTTTCCGACGTGCTCGGGGTGTCGATGCTGGTCGATGCCGTCAACCACAGGGAACGCGAAGGCGCCACGGAAACGACGGTGCTCGGCCCGTTCTACGTCGGCGAGCACAAGGTGACGCCCCATGGCACGGATATCTCCGCCAACCTAGCCGGCGAGCGGATGTTCGTGCAGAGCCGGGTGACCGACCTCAAGGGTAAGCCGCTGGCCGGCGTGCCGGTAGATATCTGGCACGCCGATGGCGACGGTTTCTATGATTCCCAGAAGCCGACCTATGCGAGCGAAGGGCCGTCGTCGCGGGCGCGCTTCGTCACCGACGCCGACGGAAAATTCTTCTTCCGCACCATCCTGCCGTGCAGCTATCCGATTCCGACCGACGGTCCGGTCGGCGAGATGATCGTGCAGACCCGCCGCCATCCGATGCGGCCGGCGCATGTGCATTTTCTCGTCAATGCAGCGGGCTATCAGCCGCTGATCACGCACGTCTTCATGGATGGTGACAAATATCTCGATTCCGACGTGGTGTTCGGGGTCAAGGACGAACTCGTCGCCAGGATCGAAAAACGCAGCGATCCGACGATGCCGGACGGCAAGCCCGCCGCCGAACCCTGGCACCTCATGACCTACGAATTCCGGATGAAACCCGGTGAAGGAAACGCGCCGAAACCGATGATGGCGAAGGCTACCGAGGAAGCTTGAGTCCCTCGCTTTGCGCCTGCTCAATTCTTGTGCGCCGCACAAGGATTGAGCGAATCGCAATTTTCGCATGCGGTGACTGGTTCCTGACCGCTGCCTATTTCTGTAGCAGTGGTTTTTCAACGTATTGACATTTAAGTTATTTTTGCGCTGCGGGAGGCTTGGCACGGAGCTTGAATAGCTAGTGCTGACGCCATCGACGCCGTCCCTTGAGACCACTCATCCGAATTTGTTGACGCCACCACTCCGGGGCCTCCCTGGAACGCGCCCTCGTGCGCCTCACGTGGTGACACCAGTCGGACGGCCCCGTTCAAACGCAAAGGAGCGCGATACCAATGACGAAGCCTACCACCTATCCGACCTCACGCCGTGGCCTGAGCCGCCGCCAGCTTCTGAAGGCGACCGGCGGCACGGCGGCCCTGCTCGCCGCCGCCAAGCTGAACTTTCCCGCGGGCGCGTTCGCGCAAGGTGCAGGTCCGGAAGTGACCAAGGCGACGCTGGGGTTCATCGCGCTGAGCGACGCCGGCCCGCTGTTCGTCGCCAAGGACAAGGGGCTGTTCGCTAAATACGGCATGCCCGATGTTGAGGTCGCCAAGCAGGCCTCATGGGGCACCACCCGCGACAATCTGGTGCTCGGCAGTGAAGGCAACGGCATCGACGGCGCACATATCCTCACGCCGATGCCTTATCTGATCTCGGCCGGCAAGGTGACGCAGAACAATGTGCCGACGCCGATGTACATCCTGGCGCGGCTCAATCTCGACAGCCAGTGCATTTCGGTCGCGAAGGAATATGCCGACCTCAAGCTCGGTGTCGACGCCACGCCGTTCAAGGCGGCACTCGAACGAAAGAAGGCGTCGGGCAAGCCGGTGAAAGCCGCGATGACTTTCCCCGGCGGCACCCACGACCTCTGGATTCGCTATTGGCTTGCCGCTGGCGGCATCGATCCCGACAAGGACATCGAGACCATCGTGGTGCCGCCGCCGCAGATGGTCGCCAACATGAAGGTTGGCACCATGGATTGCTTCTGCGTCGGCGAGCCCTGGAATCTGCAGCTCATCAACCAGGGCATCGGCTACACCGCGGTCAACACCGGCGAACTCTGGAACAAGCATCCGGAAAAATCGCTCGGCATGCGCGCCGCCTTTGTCGACAAATATCCGAAAGCCGCCAAGGCAATTCTGATGGCTGTCATGGAAGCCCAGCAATGGGCCGACAAGGCCGAGAACAAGAAAGAGCTCGCCACCATCATGGGCAAGCGGCAATGGATGAACTGCCCGGTCGACGACGTCTATGACCGTTCGGCGGGCAAGTTCGACTACGGCATCCCCGGCAAGGTGGTCGAGAACTCGCCGCACATCATGAAGTACTGGCGCGATCACGCTTCGTATCCGTTCCAAAGCCACGATCTCTGGTTCCTCACCGAGGATATCCGCTGGGGCAAGTACGAAGCGGGCTTCGACACCAAGGCGCTGATAGGCAAGGTCAATCGTGAGGATCTCTGGAAGGAGGCCGCCAAGACGCTCGGCGTTGCCGCCTCCGACATCCCGGCCTCGACCTCGCGCGGCAAGGAGACCTTCTTCGACGGCAAGGTGTTCGATCCGGAGAATCCGGCCGCATATCTGAAGTCGCTCTCGATCAAGCGTGTTGATGTCTGATCAAGCCCGGGCCGCCCGCCACAGGTGGGCGGCTCGCTTTTTTTGAACACGGAGATAAATTTTCGATGTCGATGCCCGCGATCAAAACCGAAGCCACCGCCGTGGCCGTTCCGATGAGTTCGCCGACTGTTGCGGCGCCCGTGGTAACGATGACGCCGAAGCAGGCGCCGCGTGCCGAGAAATACGTCAAGATGACGAAGGAGGCTGCGGTACGAGTCGTGCCGCCGCTGGTCGTGCTCGCGCTGCTCATGCTGTTCTGGGAGCTGGTTTGCCGGCGTACCGGCTCGACGCTGCCGCCGCCATCGAAAGTCTTCAAGGACACAAAAGAGCTGATCTTCGATCCGTTCTTCGACAATGGCGGCATCGACAAGGGCCTGTTCTGGCATTTGTCGGCATCGCTGCAGCGCGTCGCCTATGGCTATTCGATTGCCGCTGTTGTCGGCATTGCGCTCGGTACACTGGTCGGGCAGTCGGTGTGGGCGATGCGCGGGCTCGATCCGCTGTTTCAGGTGCTGCGGACCATTCCACCGCTGGCCTGGCTGCCGCTGTCGCTCGCCGCATTCCGCGACGGCCAGCCTTCGGCGATCTTCGTCATCTTCATCACCTCGGTGTGGCCGATCATCATCAACACGGCGGTCGGCATTCGCAACATCCCGCAGGATTACCGCAACGTCGCGGCGGTGGTGCAGCTCAATCCGCTGGAGTTCTTCTCCAAGATCATGATCCCGGCGGCGGCGCCCTACATCTTCACCGGCCTGCGCATCGGCATCGGCCTGTCGTGGCTGGCGATCGTCGCGGCGGAAATGCTGATCGGCGGCGTCGGCATCGGCTTCTTCATCTGGGACGCCTGGAACTCCTCGCATATCAGCGAAATCATCCTGGCGCTGTTCTATGTCGGCATCATCGGCTTCGTGCTCGACCGCCTGATCGCGGGACTTGCGAAGTTCGTCACCCGCGGCACCGCGCTGAACTGAAGGAGAATGTCATGCAGGCCTATCTGAAGCTCGACCACATCGACAAGACCTTCACCCGCGGTAACGCCACCACCGAGGTGCTGAAGGATATCAACCTGACGATCGGGAAGGGTGAATACGTCTCGATCATCGGCCATTCCGGCTGCGGCAAGTCCACGCTGCTCAATATCGTGGCCGGCCTCACCGGCGCGACCAATGGCGGCGTGCTCTTGGAGAACCGCGAGGTCAATTCCCCGGGTCCGGATCGCGCGGTGGTGTTCCAGAACCACAGCCTGCTGCCCTGGCTGACGGTCTATGAGAACGTCAAGCTCGGCGTCGACAAGGTGTTCGCCGGCGCCAAGACGCGGGCCGAGCGCGACGCATGGGTGATGCACAACCTCAACCTCGTGCAGATGGCGCACGCCAAGGACAAGCGCCCGAGCGAAATCTCCGGCGGCATGAAGCAGCGCGTCGGCATTGCCCGCGCGCTCGCGATGGAGCCGAAGGTGCTCCTGCTCGATGAGCCCTTCGGTGCGCTCGACGCGCTCACCCGTGCGCATCTGCAGGACTCGGTGATGGCGCTGCATCAGAAGCTCGGCAACACCATCCTGATGATCACCCATGACGTCGACGAGGCCGTGCTGCTGTCGGACCGCATCGTGATGATGACCAACGGCCCGAGCGCGCGGATCGGCGAGGTGCTGGAGGTGCCGCTCGCGCGGCCGCGCAAGCGGCTCGAACTCGCGACCAACCCCGGCTACCTCAAATGCCGCCAGCGCGTGCTCGAGTTCCTCTACGAGCGGCATCGCTTCGTCGAAGCGGCCTGAGTCTTGCTTGGTCCTTCACGGGGCGGGGGCTTTGGAACAGGCAGGAGAAGAAGATGACGCCTGAGCAGGTCAATCTCGTGCAGCAAAGTTTCGTCAAGGTCGCTCCGATTTCCGAGCAGGCGGCGGTGATGTTCTACGACCGCCTGTTCGAAGTCGCTCCGCAGGTGAAGGCGATGTTTCCTTCCGACCTGACCGAGCAGCGCAAGAAGCTGATGGCAACCCTCGCTCTGGTCGTCAACGGCCTGAGCAATCTGGCGGCAGTGTTGCCTGCTGCCAGCGCATTGGCAAAGCGCCACGTGAACTATGGAGCCAAGCCGGAGCATTATCCGGTCGTCGGCGGTGCGCTGCTGTTGACGCTGGAAAAAGGGTTAGGTGCGGCCTGGACGCCCGAGGTCGCCGCGGCCTGGACCGCGGCCTACGGCACGTTGTCCGGCTACATGATCTCGGAGGCCTACGACAAGTCGCAAGCCGCCGAGTGAGGACGCGCCATGAGCGAACCGCTTGTCATCGTCGGCAACGGCATGGCCGCTGCCCGGCTGGTCGATGAACTCGCCAAGGCGGCGTTGGGCCGCTACGCCATCGCCGTGATCGGTGATGAGCCACGCCTTGCCTATAACCGCGTGCTGCTGTCGTCGGTGCTGGCCGGCGAGACCGCCTCGCAGGATATCGAATTGCGGCCGGCCTCCTGGTGGCGCGACCGCGGCGTCACGCTGAAGTATGGCTGCGTTGCCACCGAGATCGATGTCGGCCGCCGCGAGCTGAAGATTGCCGGCGAGGAGAGCATGCCGTTCTCAAAGCTGGTGCTGACCACCGGCTCGTCGCCGCTGCGGCTCAACGTGCCGGGCGCCGACCTTGCCGGCGTGCATACGTTCCGCGACAGCCGCGACGTCGATCTTCTGCTGGCGCTGGCCGCGCAGAAGAAGCGCGTCGTCGTGGTCGGCGGTGGCCTGCTGGGCCTGGAGGCGGCCTATGGCCTCGCCAAGGCCGGCGCGCCGGTGACGCTGGTGCATCTGATGGACCGCCTGATGGAGCGGCAACTCGATGCGCCGGCGGCTGAACTTCTGAAATCCCTCGTCGAGCGCAAGGGCATCGATATCCTCCTGAGCGCCAACACCGCGCGCATCCACGGCGTAACGCGCGTCGAAGGCGTTGAACTGGCTGATGGACGCCTGATCGATGCCGACGCCGTGATCTTCGCCGCGGGCATTCGCCCAAACATTGCGCTGGCGAAGGAGGCGGGCATTGCCGTCAACCGCGGCATCGTGGTCGACGATCATCTGCAAACCGGCATATCGGACATATTCGCAATCGGTGAATGCGCCGAGCATCGCGGTATCTGCTACGGCCTGGTCGAGCCGGCCTACGAGCAGGCGAGGGTGCTGGCCAAGCATCTCGCCGGGCGGCAAGCGTCCTATGCCGGCAGCATCGTGGCGACCAACCTGAAGGTTTCCGGCGTCAGCGTGTTCTCGGCCGGCGATTTCATCGGCGGCGCAGGCAGCGAGAGTATCGTGCTGTCGGATATCAACCATGGCACCTACAAGAAGCTCGTGATCGCGGACGGCCGGCTGACCGGCGCCGTTTTGATCGGCGATGTCACTGATGCGCTCTGGTACCTCGAATTGATCCGCACGCAGCAGCCGACGGCGCGAATTCGTGCCGACATGATGTTCGGCCGCTCGCTCGCGATGCGCCTGGAAGCTGCATGATCGGGCTGTCAGCATGACCATTGTCGATCCCGATCTCCGTGCCATCAAGACCACATGCGCCTACTGCGGCGTCGGCTGCGGCGTTCTGGCGACGCCGGATGGGCGGGGCGGGGCGGCGATCTCGGGCGACCCCGAGCATCCCGCCAATTTCGGCCGGCTGTGCTCAAAGGGCTCGGCGCTCAGCGAGACGCTTGGGCTGAATGATCGTCTGCTCTATCCCATGATCCGCTGCGGCGAAGGGAGAATGGAGCGGGTCGCCTGGAGCGATGCGCTCGACCATGTCGCGCACCGCTTCCAGCACATCATCGCGCGCGACGGCCCCGGCGCGGTCGCGTTCTACCTTTCCGGCCAGTTGCTGACCGAGGATTACTACGTCGCCAACAAGCTGATGAAAGGTTTTGTCGGCAGCGCCAATGTCGACACCAATTCGCGGCTCTGCATGGCGTCCTCCGTCGCCGGCCACCGCCGCGCCTTCGGCGCCGACACCGTGCCCGGCTGCTATGAGGATCTCGACGAGGCCGACCTGCTGGTGCTGGTCGGCTCCAACGCGGCCTGGTGCCATCCAGTGCTCTACCAGCGCATGCTCGCCAACAAGCAGAAGCGCGGCGCGCGCATGGTCGTCATCGACCCGCGCCGCACCGACACCGTCAGCGACGACGATCTGTTTCTGGGATTGAAGCCGGGCACCGATACCGCGCTGTTCAGCGGCTTGCTGGTCCACCTCGTGGACAATGGCGTCATCGACCGCGACTACATCGCGCTCCACACCAGCGGCTTCGATGACGCCATTGCGCGGGCGCGCAGCATGGCCGGCAGCATCGGCGCCACGGCGCTGGCGACCGGCCTTTCCGAGCCGGACGTTTCGACATTCTTCCAGATGTTCGCCAATACGCCGCGCGTGGTGACGCTCTATTCGCAAGGCGTCAACCAGTCGGCGCAGGGCACCGACAAGGTCAATGCCATCCTCAACTGCCATCTCGCGACCGGGCGGATCGGCCAGCCGGGCGCCTCGCCGTTCTCGCTGACCGGGCAGCCCAATGCGATGGGCGGCCGCGAGGTTGGCGGGCTCGCCAATCAGCTCGCCGCCCATATGGGATTCACGCCGCCCGACATCGACCGCGTGCGCCGGTTCTGGAAAGCGCCGCGCATCGCCACCCATGAAGGGCTGAAGGCGGTGCAGATGTTCGAGGCGATCGCGCGCGGCGAGATCAAGGCGCTCTGGGTGATGGGCACCAACCCGGCGGTGTCGCTGCCCAACGCCGACGGCGTTCGTGAAGCCCTGAACAAGCTCGACCTGCTCGTCATTTCCGAGAACGTGATCTCCAACGATACGGTCGATGCCGGCGCGCATGTGCTGTTGCCGGCGCTGGCCTGGGGCGAGAAATCCGGGACGGTGACCAACTCGGAGCGCTGCATTTCCCGGCAGCGCGCGTTTCTGCCGCCGCCGGGAGAAGCCAAGCCCGATTGGTGGATCATGGGGGAGGTCGCCAAACGGCTTGGCTTCGGCGCGGCGTTCTCTTTCACTTCGGCGGCGGATATTTTTCGCGAGCATGCCGCGCTCTCGGCGTTCGAGAACGAGGGCGCGCGAGATTTCGATATCGGCGCACTGCAATCGGTCTCGGATAGCGATTTCGATGCGATGGCGCCGGTGCAATGGCCGGTCCGGCAGGGCGCCGAGTCGCAGGCGCGGTTCTTTGCCGACGGCGGCTTCTTTGCGGGCGACTTCAAGGCCCGCTTCATCGCGCCGGAAATCCCGGCGCTGCGAACCGAAACGACGGCGGCGCGGCCGCTGCGGCTGAACACCGGCCGCATTCGCGACCAATGGCACACCATGACCCGGACGGGGATGAGCCCGCGGCTCGGCCAGCATCTGCCCGAGCCGTTTGTCGAGGTCCATCCCGATGATGCTGCGCGTCATGGCGTCGCCGATGGCGATTTCGCCCGCGTCACGACCGATCACGGGCAATGCACGCTTCGCGTCGTCGTCAGCCCGCGCCAGCAGCGCGGCATGCTGTTCGCACCGATCCACTGGAGCGAGGCCAACGCGACCGGCGCGCGCGTCGGCTCGCTGGTGGCGCCGCTCACCGATCCGTTTTCCGGCCAGCCCGAGAACAAGGCGACACCGGCCTCGATCGCGCCGTATGAATATGTGTTCCGCGGCCTTGCCCTGTCGCGCAAGTCGGTCACATTTCCCGCACATGCCTGGGTGGCGCGTGTCGCGGTCAACGGCGGTCATGGCTATTTATTCGCCGACAACGCCGATCTCGCCGGCTGGCAATCCTGGCTGCGGCGAAACGCCACCGACGATCTCGCCGAATACAAGGACTTTGGCGGCGGCGTCTACCGCGCGGCATGCTTCGCCGGCGACCGCATCGAGACCTGCCTGTTCATCGGCCCCGCGCGCGACGCCGGCGACTGGAACGTGGTCAAGGACCTGTTCGCCGCCGGTGCGCTCGGCAGCGACCAGCGCCGCATGCTGCTGTCGGGTAAATCCGCCGACGGCCTCGCCAATGCCGGCCCGATCGTCTGCGCCTGCTTCGGCGTCGGCCGCAACACGATCTGCGAGGCCATCGCCGCGGGAGCAAGGTCGGCGGCTGACATCGGCGCGAAACTGAAGGCCGGCACCAATTGCGGCTCCTGCATTCCGGAGCTGAAGCGGCTGATTGCGCAGGCGAGCACGTCGGGCGCAGTGCCGCAGAAGTTGGTCGTGAGCGCCAACTGAGTGTTCGTCGCCTTCGGAGCAGTGTTGCGTCAGCCTACCCTCGTCATGCCCCGCGAAGGCGGGGCATCCAGTACGCCGCGGCCTCGCTGTAAGTCATGTCCGCCTCTGGGATACTGGATCGCCCGGTCAAGCCGGGCGACGACAAGAGGAGAGGCTTAAGGCGCCTCACCCCTTCCGGTTCTTCGCGTTCACCGCAATCGCGGCCGCGGCGGTGCGGTTCTCGACCCCAAGCTTGGCGTAGATCTGCTCCAGGTGCTTGTCGACGGTGCGTGGGGAAAGGCCCAGGATCTGCGCGATGTCGCGGTTGGTCTTGCCCTTGGAGAGCCACGACAGCACTTCGCCCTCGCGCGTGGTCAGTCCGAGTTCGCTGGAGAATTCCGCAGGCGCCTCGGCGCCGGAGTCCTTCGCCAATCGCAGCAGAAACTCGTTGGCGCCGAGCTTGCCCATATATTGCAGGCGGAGTTCGTTGCCGGGCAGCGTGGCCATGACGGTGGCTTTCGAGCCCGCCTTGCCCTTGCGCGCCTGCTCCAGCCATTGCGGGATCGGGTCGGGCAACACGACGTCGTCGTCGCTCTCGCTCGCCAGCGCGTCCGACAGCAGCTTTTGTGCCTGCGGCGTCGCCCACATCAGTCTGCCGGCGCCGTTCACCGCGAGCAGATAGCGGCCGGAGACATCGAGCGCGGCGCGCGCGCTCTGGGTCAACCGCGCATTGGCAAGGTGAACGCGGATCCGCGCCAGCATCTCCTCGACCGCGATCGGCTTTGTCACATAGTCGACGCCGCCGGCCTCCAGCCCGCGCACGATGTGCTCGGTTTCGGCAAGCCCCGTCATGAAGATGATCGGCACGTGGTCGAGCCCGGCGTCGCGCTTGAGCCGCCGGCAGGTCTCAAACCCGTCGATGCCGGGCATGACGGCGTCGAGCAGCACGATGTCGGGCGTGATCTGGTCGACGATCCGCATCGCGGACGCGCCGTCGAGCGCGACCATGACCGTCATGCCGGCGCCGTCGAGCGCATCGGTGAGCAGGCGCAGCGTCTCCGGGGAGTCGTCGACGACGAGGGCGACATCGCGCTTCTTCGGTTCAGTGATCATAGCTGTGCAGCACTTTCAAAGTCGCCATGTACTGATCGAGATCGAAGCGGTCGATCAGGCCGCGCATCTGCGCAACGAAGTCGGCATGCTCAGGGTAGTCGTTGCCGATCTCGTCGAGCTTGAGCTGGATGGCCCTGATGTAGCCGAGCTGCCCGAGCCCGATCAGTTCCTCGACATATTTGACCGGCGGCCGCGGGCCGGTCTCCGGTTTCCAGCCAGGCAGGGCGGGCTGCTCGGCCTCATACTGCCATTCGAGCTTGAGCAATTGCCGGATGGTTTCGAGCAGCCGCGGAATGTCGATCGGCTTCATCAGATAGCCGTCGTGGAACGGCTGCGCCAGCGGCGCGCCATGCGCTTCCAGCGCGCTCGCCGATACCATCAGGATGCGCGCCTGGTGATGGCCGGTGGCGCGCAGCGTTTCCGCGACTGTCCATCCGTCCATGCCGGCCATCGAGATGTCCAGCAGGAACAGGTCGGGCCGGCAGTGCTGCGCCAGCGCCAGGCAGCCGGGACCATCCGGCGCGCTGAGCAGGATGAAGCCGAGCGGCACCAATACCTCGCGCAAGAGATCGCGGTGGGTCGGATCGTCGTCTGTAATGAGAATGGTCTTGCGCGAACCGTGATAGCCGAAGATCGGCGCTTCCACCGGCGCGATCCGGGTCGGGTTGGTGACTTCCGACAGCAGGAGTTTTACACGAAACGTGCTGCCGGTGCCGACCCCGCTGGTCACCCTGATGTCGCCGCCCATCACGCCTGCCAAGAGGCGGCTGATGGTGAGCCCGAGCCCGGTGCCGGTCTGCGGCTGCGACACGCCGAGCGCGCCGCGTTCGAACGGGGCAAAGATACGTTCGAGATCGTCCGCCTGGATGCCGGGCCCGGTATCGATGATCTCGAATTCCGCGACCGGGCTGCGGTAATGCACGACGAACTGCACGCTGCCAGTTTGCGTAAACTTCAGCGCGTTCGAGAGCAGGTTGATGAGAACCTGCCGTAGCCGCTTCTCGTCGGCATAGACCACGACCGGCAGCACCGCCGGCCGCTTGAACACGAAGTCGATGCCCTTGGCGGCGGCCTGCACGCGGAACATGCCGACGAGCTGATCGAGGAATTCGCCGAACCGCACCTCGCCACGCGACAAATAAAGCCGGCCCGCCTCGATCTTGGAAATATCCAGAATGCCGTCGATCAGGCCGGAGAGATGGTCAGCGCTGCGGCGGACAACGCGGACCTGGTCGCGCGGCTTTGTCGCGAGGCTTGAGTCCTGCTCCAGCAATTGCGCGTAGCCGGAGATGGCGTTGAGCGGCGAGCGCAGCTCATGGCTCAGCCCCACGACATAGCGGCTCTTGGCGAGGTTGGCGGATTCTGCCACTTCCTTGGCGCGCTGCAACTCGGCGTCGGTGCGCTTATGCGCATCGATCTCCTGGATCAGCAGCGTGGTCTGCCGCCGCGTCTCCGCTTCCGCCGCGCGGCGGCTCTGCTGCGCCAACACGAACAACCACGCCACCACGCCGATGATGATGGTGAGCGCAAAGAACACCTTCCACAGCACGTCGGATATCTGGGCATTGTCGAGAGGCAGCGTGGTCGAGGTCTGCAGGTAGATCAGCCCCAGCGTCAGGGCGACGAGGCCGGCCGAAACGGCGAATACGCCGAGATAATGCCCGACTTGCGAGTTGATCCGCGCATAGATCGTCTCCGGCAGCAGCTTGCCGAGTAGGTCCGAAACCTGCGCGCCGGCGCGCGCATGCGGCTTGCAGAGATCATGGCAACGCGCATCGAGCGAGCAGCACAGCGAGCAGATCGGCCCGGCATACGCGGGGCAGGAGGCCATATCCTCCGGCTCGAACGAATGCTCGCAGATACAGCACTGGATCTGCTCGATGTTCTGCCAGCTCCGCTTCGGCTTGCGCGCGATGTAATATTTGCCGTCGGTCGCCCAGGCGATCAGCGGCGCGGCGACGAAGGCGACGGCGAGCGCGACAAAGGCCGACAGCGCCTTCGCGGTCGGCCCGAACAGGCCGTAGAACGCCGAGATCGAGACAATGGTCGCGATCGTCATCGCGCCGACGCCAACCGGATTGATGTCGCAGAGATGCGCGCGCTTGAACTCGATCTGCTGCGGGCGCAGGCCCAGCGGCTTGTTGATGACGAGATCGGCGACGAGAGCGCCGACCCAGGCGATCGCCACGTTGGAATAGAGCGCGAGCGTCTGCTCCAGCGCCTTGTAGACGCCGATCTCCATCAGAAGCAGCGCGACCAGCACGTTGAACACCAGCCACACCACGCGGCCAGGATGGCTATGGGTCAGCCGCGAGAAGAAGTTCGACCAGGCGATCGAGCCGGCATAGGCGTTGGTGACGTTGATCTTGATCTGCGAGAGGATGACGAAGGTTCCAGTCAGCGCCAGCGCCATGTCCGGCTGCGACAGCACGTAGCGGAACGCCTCGAGATACATTTGCGCGGGCTCGGCGGCCTGTTCGCTGGAGAGGCCGTGGCTCAGCGCAAAGAAGGCGAGGAACGAGCCGAGCAGCAGCTTGAGCGCGCCGAAGATGATCCAGCCGGGACCGGCGATCAATAGCGAGATCCACCACGAGGTCCGCGAGGTGCGGCGGTCGCGCGGCAGAAAGCGCAGGAAGTCGACCTGCTCGCCGATCTGCGCCACCAGCGAGAATACCACGGAAGCCGCGGTGCCAAACAGCAGCAGATCGAGATGGCCGCTCGTCTCGCCATGCTCGCCGGCGAACTTGCGCCATTCCGTGAAGGAATGCGGATTGGCATAGGCGATCGCGACGAAGGGGAGGATGTGCAGGATGATCCAGATCGGCTGCGTCCACAATTGGAAGCGGCTGATCAGCGTGATGCCGTAGGTGACGAGCGGGATGATCACGACGGCGCTGATGAGATAGCCGAGCGGGCGCGGGATGCCGAAGCACATCTCCAGCGCGGAGGCGAGGATGACGGCCTCGATCGCAAAGAAGATGAAGGTGAAGGAGGCGTAGATCAGCGAGGTGATGGTCGAACCGATATAGCCGAAGCCGGCGCCGCGGGTCAGCAGATCAATATCGATGCCGCATTTGGCGGCATGATAGGCAATCGGCAGGCCGCAGAAGAAGATGATGACGCTGACGACCAGGATGGCCACGGTGGCGTTGGTGGCACCGTAATTCAGCGTAATCGTGCCGCCGATGGCCTCCAGCGCCAGAAACGAGATCGCGCCAAGGGCGGTATTGGCGACGCGGGCGGCGGACCATCGCCGCGCGCTCTTGGCGGTGAAGCGCAGCGCGTAGTCTTCCAGCGTCTGGTTGGCAACCCATTGATTGTACTGGCGCCTGACGCGGTCTATCCGCTGCCGCCCTGCCACTTATGCTGCTCCTGCCCAGTTCAGCCGACCCCGCCTGGCCCAGCAAAGTCCGTACCAAAAACCTACGTCGCAATTTTGCGGTGCAGTATACGCAATCCCACGTATCTGTGCAGTGCACAATTCTGGGCATCCTCGCCTGACCAATAGGCGCGTTCTCGAACAAAAATGGGGTGCTCATGTCAGACGAACCAAACAAGGGCCTGCAGTCGCCGCTTCGCCGCAAGCTGCTGATGGGGGCGGCGGCATTGCCGCTGATTTCGATCCTTCCGCGGCCTTCCTTCGGGGCCGGTCCCGCCACTGCCACCGTCAACACCACGGGCCTTGCGGTGACCGATACCGAAGTCACCGTCGGCATCCTGCACTCCGCGACCGGCACGATGGCGATCTCGGAGACGGGCTCGATCCAGGCCGAAAAGCTCGCAATCGAACAGATCAACGCGATGGGCGGCGTGCTCGGCCGCAAGATCAAGTTCATCCAGGAAGACGGCGCCAGCGACTGGCCGACGTTTGCCGAGAAGGCGAAGAAGCTGCTCGTCAACGACAAGGTCGCGGCGATCATGGGCTGCTGGACCTCGGCCTCGCGCAAGGCGGTGCTGCCGGTCGTCGAGCAATACAACGGCATGCTCTATTACCCGACCTTCTATGAAGGCCTCGAGCAGTCCAAGAACGTCATCTACACCGGCCAGGAAGCCACCCAGCAGATTCTCGCCGGGCTCAACTGGATTGCCAAGGAGAAGGGCGCCAAATCATTCTTCTTCATCGGTTCGGATTATATCTGGCCGCGCACCTCGAACAAGATCGCGCGCAAGCACGTCGAGAACGTGCTGAAGGGCAAGGTCGTCGGCGAGGAATATTACGCGCTCGGCTCCACGCAGTTCAATTCGGTCATCAACAAGATCAAGCTCACTAAGCCCGACGTCATCTTCACCGACGTGGTCGGCGGCTCCAACGTCGCGTTCTACAAGCAGCTCAAGGCGGCGGGAGTTGACCTCTCCAAGCAGGCGCTGCTGACGATCTCGGTGACCGAGGACGAAATCGACGGCATCGGCGGCGAGAACATCGCGGGCGCCTATGCCTGCATGAAATACTTCCAGTCGCTCGACAACGCCAACAACAAGGCGTTCGTGCCGGCCTTCAAGAAGATGTGGGGCGACAAGACCGTGATCGGCGACGTGACGCAGGCCGGCTATCTCGGCCCGTGGCTGTGGAAACTGACCTGCGAAAAGGCCGGCAGCTTCGACGTCGACAAGATCGCGGCGGCTTCCCCCGGCGTGGAATTCAAGGAAGCGCCGGAAGGCTACGTGCGCATCCATGAAAACCATCACCTCTGGTCGAAGACCCGCGTCGGCCGCGCCAAGCTCGACGGCCAGTTCGAGCTGATCTTCGAGACCACGGATCTGGTCGAGCCCGATCCGTTCCCGAAGGGCTACCAGTAAGCGCAGCCGCCATCAGCGCTTCTCCGAGCAGCCAGCTCCCTGGCGTGGACCGTCAATCCGCGCTTGACGACCCCGCGTCGCGACATTGTTCGCGGCGCGGGGGACCTTATCCCTCCGACGGAGAAACATCGATGTTCGGCGACTACTCGATTGGCGATCTGGGCTCCATCTTCGTCATGCAGGGCTTTGCGGGCCTGATCCTGTTCTCCGTCTACGTGCTGATGGCGCTCGGGCTCGCGATCATCTTCGGCCAGATGGGCGTCATCAACATGGCGCATGGCGAGTTCATGATCCTGGGCGCCTACGTCACCTGGATGACGTCGAATTTCTTCCAGTCGTACCTGCCGAGCCTGTTCAGCGGCTATTTCTTCCTCGCGATGATACTGGCGTTCTTCGCCTCCGGGGCGCTGGGGATGCTGGTCGAATGGGTGCTGATACGACACCTCTATAAAAGACCGCTCGACACGCTGCTCGCGACCTGGGGCCTCAGCCTGATGCTGCAGCAGACGTATCGTTCGGTGTTCGGCCCACGCGAGGTCGGCGTCGAGCTGCCGCAGTGGATGCTGGGTTCGCTGAAAGTGACCGACAGCATCGAGGTGCCGATCAACGGCGTGTTCGTGATGGGCCTGACGGTGCTGATCACGATAGTAGTCGCCTACGTCCTCTATAAATCCCGCTGGGGCCGCCAGGTCCGCGCGGTCGTGCAGAACCGCATCATGGCCGGCGCCGTCGGCATCAACACCGAGAAGGTCGACCGCTACACCTTCGGGCTCGGCTGCGGCATCGCCGGCATCGCCGGCAGCGCCTTCACCATGATCGGCTCGACTGGGCCCACCTCAGGCCAGCTCTACATCGTCGACACCTTCCTGGTCGTCGTGTTCGGCGGCGCCGCCAGCCTCGTCGGCACCATCGCCTCCGCCTTCTCGATCTCGCAGACCCAGTCGACGCTCGAGTTCTTCATGTCGGGATCGATGGCCAAGGTGCTGACGCTGCTCGCCGTGGTCGGGATCCTGATGCTGCGGCCGCAAGGCCTGTTCGCCCTCAAAGTCCGCAAATAACAACAGGCAGGCCCGGTCATGATCAACTCACGTTTCTTCAACAGGTCCGAGCTCATCGGCTTCCTGGCACTGGCCGCCATCCTGTTCGTGATCCTGCCGCTGTCGCTGGATGTGTTTCGTCTCAACCTGGTCGCGAAATACCTGACCTACGCCTTTGTCGCGATCGGGCTTGTGCTGTGCTGGGGCTATGGCGGCATCCTGAGCCTGGGGCAGGGGGTGTTCTTCGGCCTCGGCGGCTACTGCATGGCGATGTTCCTCAAGCTGGAGGCCTCCAGCGTCGAGAACACCAAGATCCAGTCGACGCCGGGCATCCCTGACTTCATGGACTGGAATCAGGTCACGTCACTGCCGTTGTTCTGGCAGCCGTTCCACAGTCTCACCTTCACCATCCTTGCCATCATCCTGGTGCCCGGCCTGTTCGCGCTGATCATTGGCACGGCGATGTTCAAGCGCCGCGTCGGCGGCACTTACTTTGCGATCATCACCCAGGCCGTCGCCGCGATCCTGACCATCCTGATCGTGGGGCAGCAGGGCTACACCGGCGGCATCAACGGCATGACCGACCTGCGCACCCTCAAGGGCTGGGACATTCGGCCCGACCACGCCAAGGTCATCCTGTACTTCGTCGAGGTCGTGCTGCTGTTCGCCTGCATCGGCATCGCACAGTTCATCCGCCTGACCAAGCTTGGCCGCATTTTGGTAGCGATGCGCGAGCAGGAAGACCGCGTCCGCTTCTCCGGCTACAGCGTCGCCAACTTCAAGATCTTCGCCTTCTGCATGGCCGCGATCTTCGCCGCGATCGGCGGCGCCATGTTCGCGCTCAATGTCGGTTTCATGTCGCCGTCCTTTGTCGGCATCGTGCCGTCGATCGAGATGGTGATCTACACCGCGGTCGGCGGCCGGATGTCGATCTTCGGCGCGGTGTGGGGCTCGATTTTGGTGAACTTCGCCAAGACCAGCCTGTCGGAATCCTTCCCGCAGCTCTGGCTGTTCGGCCTTGGCGCGTTGTTCATCGCGGTCGTGCTGGCCTTCCCGAATGGCCTGTCCGGCATCTGGGCTGACTACGTGCAGCCGCGCATCGATCGCCTGCTGGCATCGCGCAAATCGAAACCCAAGGACGGCTGGAATTCCGTCGCGGACGGCGCACCGGCGGAGTGAGGAGATAGATCATGCTCATCGGTCACCCCGGTGCCGATGCCACATTGGCGGAATGAGGAAAATAGATCATGCTCATCGGTCACCAACCCAAACCCTTCCTGCTTGCGGTCGAGGCGCTCACCGTGTCGTTCGACGGCTTCAAGGCCGTGAACAACCTCTCCTTCTATGTCGAGGAGAACGAGATCCGCGTCATCATCGGTCCGAACGGCGCCGGCAAGACCACCGTGCTCGACCTGATCTGCGGAAAGACCAAGGCCACTTCGGGCTCGATCCAGTTTCGCGGCAAGGAGCTGACCAAGCTGAAGGAGAACCAGATCGTGCAGACCGGCGTCGGGCGCAAGTTCCAGACGCCGTCGGTGTTCGAGGATCTCACCGTGTTCGAAAACCTGGAGATTTCCTACCCGCGCGGTCGCACCGTGTTCGGCTCGCTCGCCTTCCAGCGCGATGCAGCCGTGAAGCAGCGCGTCGAGGAGGTTGCCGAGATGATCTTCCTGAAGGATCGCCTCGACACCTATGCCGACCAGCTCAGCCATGGCCAGAAGCAGTGGCTCGAGATCGGCATGCTGCTGATCCAGGACCCGGAGCTTTTGATGCTCGACGAGCCTGTCGCCGGCATGAGCGTTTCCGAGCGCGCAAAGACCGCCGAACTCCTGAACCGCATCATCAAGGACCGCTCGGTGCTGGTCATCGAGCACGACATGAAGTTCGTCGAGGACATCGCCCACAAGGTCACGGTGCTGCACCAGGGCCAAATCCTCTCCGAGGGGACGATGGAGAAGGTCAAGAACGATCCCAAGGTCATTGAAGTCTATCTGGGCCATTAAGGAGCGGGTTCATGCTGGCAATCTCCGATCTTCACGTCGCCTACGGCCAGAGCGAGGTACTGCACGGCCTAAACGTCTCCGTCGCGCCCAACGAGATCGTGGCGGTCATGGGCCGCAACGGTATGGGCAAGACCACGCTGATGAAGTCGCTAATGGGCATTTTGCCCACCAAGAGCGGTTCGGTGAAAATGGACGGCGCCGAACTCAACGCGCTGCCGAGCTATGCCCGCGTCGCCAAGGGCCTCGCCTATGTGCCGCAGGGCCGGATGATCTTCTCCACCATGACGGTGAAGGAGAACATCGAGACCGGGCTCGTGGTATCCGGCGGCTCCGAAGTGCCTGACGATATCTACGAGCTGTTTCCGGTGCTGCTGGAGATGAAGGGCCGCCACGGCGGCAACCTTTCCGGCGGCCAGCAGCAGCAGCTCGCGATCGCCCGCGCGCTCGCCACCAAGCCAAAAGTGTTGCTGCTGGACGAGCCGACCGAGGGCATCCAGCCGTCGATCATCAAGGACATGGCGCGCACCCTGAAGCGCATCCGCGACGAGCGCGGCCTGTCGATCGTCGTCTCCGAGCAGGTGCTCAGCTTTGCGCTCGATATCGCCGACCGCGTGCTCGTGATCGAGAACGGCGAGATCGTCCGCGACGACCCGCGCGAGCTCGTCGATGCCGCGCAAGTTTCGAAATTCCTGTCTGTCTGAACCATATTTTGCAAAAGGGGAGCTATCGATGCCAGAGACACTGATCAAGGTCGATCTTACCAAGTCGGCCTACGAGAACGACATGATCCATAACCGCTGGCACCCCGATATTCCGATCGTGGCGTGGGTCAATCCGGGCGACGATTTCATCATCGAGACCTATGACTGGACCGGCGGCTTCATCAAGAACAACGATTCCGCCGACGACGTGCGCGACATCGATCTGTCGATCGTGCACTTCCTGTCCGGCCCGATCGGCGTCAAGGGCGCCGAGCCTGGTGATCTCCTGGTGGTCGACCTGCTCGATGTCGGCCCGCTCAAGGAGAGCCTCTGGGGTTTCAACGGCTTCTTCTCCAAGCAGAACGGTGGCGGTTTCCTCACCGATCATTTCCCGCTGGCGCAGAAATCGATCTGGGACATCAAGGGCCTCTACACCTCGTCGCGCCACGTGCCCGGCGTGAATTTTGCTGGCCTGATTCATCCCGGCCTGATCGGCTGTCTGCCCGATCCAAAGATGCTGGCGACGTGGAATGCGCGCGAAGCCGAGTTGATCTCGACCAATCCGACCCGCATTCCGGGCCTTGCCAATCCGCCGTTCGCGCCGACCGCCCATGCTGGCCGTGCCAAGGGCGACGCCAAGGCCAAGGTCGGCGCCGAGGGCGCGCGCACCGTGCCGCCGCGTGAGCATGGCGGCAATTGCGACATCAAGGATCTTTCGCGCGGCTCGAAGATCTACTTCCCGGTCTATGTTCCGGGCGGCGGGCTCTCGATGGGCGATCTGCACTTCAGCCAGGGCGACGGCGAGATCACCTTCTGTGGCGCCATCGAGATGGCAGGCTGGCTGCACCTGAAGGTCGAAATCATCAAGGACGGCGTTGCCAAATACGGCATCAAGAATCCTGTGTTCAAGCCGTCGCCGATCACGCCGAACTACAAGGACTATCTGATCTTCGAGGGCATCTCGGTCGATGAGGCCGGCAAGCAGCATTACCTCGACGTTCACATCGCCTATCGCCAGGCCTGCCTGAACGCGATCGAGTACCTGAAGAAGTTCGGCTACTCCGGCGCGCAGGCCTATTCGATCCTCGGCACCGCGCCGTGCCAAGGCCACATCTCAGGCGTCGTCGACGTGCCGAACGCCTGCGCCACGCTGTGGCTGCCGACGGAGATCTTCGACTTCGACATCATGCCGTCGTCGGCGGGCCCGATCAAACACATCACGGGCGACATCCAGATGCCGATCTCGCCGGACAAGTAACCCCCGCGCGAGAGGGATGCGGGACCGCATGCGTGCTGGCCGCCCCGCATCCGTAGCGAATGGAATCCATTCGCTACTCGCCATTCGCTACTCGCTGAGGATATCCAATGCCCGTTTACGAATATCTCTGTAACGATTGCGGCCCGTTCACGGACATGCGGCCGATGGCCGAATGCGACGACCCGCAGGACTGCCCGCGCTGCGATAGTGAATCGCCGCGCGTCATCCTGACCGCGCCGGCATTCTTCTGCATGCCCTCGGACAAGCGCAAAGCCATCGCCACCAACGAGCGGAGCTCTCACGCGCCGAAGTCGCTTGCCGAATACAAGGCCACGCATGGCCCGGGCTGCGGCTGCTGTTCAACCGGCAAGAAGAAACCGGCGCGGTTGATGACCAAGACGAGGAGCGGCGCCAAGGGTTTTCCCACCGCGCGGCCCTGGATGATCAGCCACTAGCTGATCCCCTGAAAACTCAAACCAGAACAAGAGGCGATCCGATGCTCCACGGTGACATTTCCTCCAGCAACGACACGGTCGGCGTCGCTGTCGTAAACTACAAGATGCCGCGGCTGCATACCAAGGCCGAGGTGCTCGACAACGCCCGCAAGATCGCCGACATGATCGTCGGCATGAAGCTTGGCCTGCCGGGCATGGACCTCGTGATCTTCCCGGAGTATTCGACGCACGGCATCATGTACGACTCCCAGGAGATGTACGAGACTGCTTCCTCCGTCCCCGGCGCGGAGACCGATATTTTCGCGGAAGCCTGCCGCAAGGCCAAGGTGTGGGGCGTGTTCTCGCTTACCGGCGAGCGTCACGAGGAGCATCCGCACAAGACGCCGTACAATACCCTGATCCTGATGAACGACGAGGGCGTGATCGTCCAGAAGTACCGCAAGATCATGCCATGGGTGCCGATCGAAGGCTGGTATCCCGGCAAGTGCACCTACGTCTCCGACGGCCCGAAGGGCCTCAAGATCAGCCTGATCATCTGCGACGACGGCAACTATCCGGAGATCTGGCGCGACTGCGCGATGAAGGGCGCGGAGCTGATCGTGCGCTGCCAGGGCTACATGTATCCGGCCAAGGAACAGCAGGTCCTGATTTCCAAGGCGATGGCGTGGGCCAACAACGTCTATGTCGCCGTTGCCAACGCGGCGGGCTTCGACGGCGTCTACTCGTACTTTGGCCACTCCGCGATCATCGGCTTCGATGGACGCACGCTGGGCGAGACCGGCGAGGAAGAGTACGGCATCCAGTATGCGGCACTATCGAAGAACCTGATCCGCGACGCCCGCCGCAACAACCAGTCGCAGAACCACCTCTTCAAGCTGCTGCATCGCGGCTATACCGGCAAGATCAATTCCGGCGAAGGCGCGCGCGGTGTCGCCGAATGCCCCTATGATTTCTACGCGAAGTGGATCGCCGACCCCGAAGGCACTCGCGAGATGGTCGAGGCGCTGACGCGGCCGACCGTCGGCACCGACGAATGCCCGATCGAGGGCATCCCGAACGACGTGACGGCGACGAATTATTGAAGTCCCATGAACTGTCATCGCCCGGCTTGACCGGGCGATCCAGTACGCCGCGCTGTGTCGATTCAGTTACTAATGTCTCTGGGATACTGGATCACCCGCCTTCGCGGGTGATGACGGCTGTGGCGTGGGCAAAGCGTAGCGAGCGCACTATTCGCGATGGACGTGTCGAGAGACGGTGGGCATGGCGCAAGTGCGCCATTGCCCGCCTTCCGAAACGTGCCGCCTTGGCGTCATCCCCACATATGATGGAAGTGGTGCGCTCCGTCGTTGACGGCCGAATCGTGGACCTCCACGGCCGCCGGCGCAACATCATGCGTACCGGCGTCGGCGGTGGCGAGGGCCTTCGCGACCGGGTCGGGAGCCGCAGGAGTCGGTGCCGCAGCCGCCGGAGCAGCAGCGGCAACCGCCGCGGGTGTCCCCGCCGTCGACAGCACCTCGGCCACCGTCAAGCCATCGGGGTTATAGGTGCCGCCGGTCACCGGGATATTGTTGCCGCCGACATCGGCGGAGTTGGCGTGCATCTGCTCGGCGGCAGCGGCGACCAGCGCCGCGTTTCCGGTCTGCAGGCCTTCGATCATCTTGGTCACCTCAGCGCCGAGCGTGCTGGTGTCGCCGAGCAGCTCGTTGTCGAACCGGGCCTCGAAGATGCCGCCCTGCGCGGCGTCGAAGTTGGTGGCGTCGGTCTGGAAGGTGTGCAGGTCGGCGATGACTTGCGCGGTCGCCGCCGCATCATGCGCGGTGACGGCCGCGATCGCCTGTTGTCCCAGCGAATTGGATTGCGCGATGAAGTTCGCCCAGAAGTTCGTCTGTGCATCGTTGTCGAGGTATTTTGGCGTCGGGTTCAGCGCGTCGCCAAACGGCGTGAAGCCGGATACGCCGCCCTGGTTCGCCATGTTCGCCAGGTTGGTGTCGCCCTGGACGATGTCGATGATGTCGAGGATGTTGTCATTGCTGGCCCGCCCCGCATCGGGGTTGATGCCCGCCTCTGCGATGTAGATGTTCTCGAGCTGAAGCTGCCGCACGACAGCCTCGGCGTGAACGCCGGTCAGTCCGCCGAACAGCAGCGGGTTTGCCGTCATCAAGGCCTGCATGTCCGTGATGATCGCGTTCACATCGTTGCTGATGGTGGCCGCGTTGTCGGCATTGACGCCGCCGAGGATCTGGCTCGCCACGTCGTTGAAGATGACGCCGATCTCGGCGAGATTGGCGTGGGGCGCGGTCGCGGCCGTGACGCCGGCGGCAAGGCCCACGGGCGCGGCAAGAAATCCGGCCGCGCCGTCTTGCGTTGCCAGGGTGGCTAGATTGGCATCGTTGTTGACGATGTTGAGAATGTCGAGATGGCTCGTGCGCAGCGCGGCTTCTGCCGCCGCGACGCTGCCGAAATCGCCGCCGCCGTTCACCGAGGCCGTGGCCGCCGAGAGTGCGGTCGTGATATCGGCAAGGATCGTGTTGACATGGGTCAGCGTGTCGCCGGTGAATTGTCCGGCCGCGATCTCGGCCTGAAGGCCAGTTTGCACGGCAGTGAGATCGGCGGTGTATTTGAACACACTGCCCAATCCCTGGCCGCCTTCCTCGACCACGTTTTGCCACAAACCGCCGACGAGGGCGCGGGTTGCGTCGTTGAACGTCAGGCCGAGGTCCGAGAATGCCGGCGCAGAAGATGTTGGCGGTGTCGGATCAGTCGGAGGCGTGGTCGGATCGGTTGGAGGCGTCGGATCCACCGGGGGATCAGGCGTAATGACTGGGGATGTCTGATCGTGGCGATGATGGTGATGAGAATGGCTGGCCATGGCTGGCTTTTCTCCCTGTCAACGTGACCGATGGCCGCAACCGATCGTCCTCCTTCGTGGCGTCATTCGGCCGAGACCGCGGCCATTGCACCTGCAAGCAAGGTGATAGCTGGACGAATCCATGACGCGTGATGGAACTCGCCGCCCGGATTCGCGCGCATTCGTGCCGACGAGTTCGTCGAACAAGCGCGATCACTTCGCGTGCCGGTATCTCCTACTCTGCCTCGATGCGGGAGAAACGAAAGTTGCAGTGACTGGCGCCGCCGGCCAGCGTTTGGGTTCGTTCCAAATGAATGCCACGCGTTGCATAGGCATCGAAATCAAGTCCGCAAATATGTGGGAGGATTTCTTGATCGCCGTGACGCGCGGCGAATTTGCAGAAGCCGCAGGCCTTGTAATCGATACCGAACTCAAAGCTGTCGCCGGGCCCAGGCTCGACGAAATCGTAGATGAAATCTTCCGGATATTCATTCGTCTGGCTTTTGACTGCCTGCTCGCGGAGCAGGGATTGGTTCTCGGCAGACATGAACTGATGTCCCGACGCGAGCCGTTCGGTCTCCGGCATGTCAGACCGCCTTCCGCTCGACGAACTCCAGGGCCAGGCCATGCGTTGCGGCGGATGAAACAAGCAGCACAGCGCCGATCATCTCGAAGTCGACGCCGTTGTCCTTCAATCCCAATCTTGTCGCATCCAGATCGGTGACCACCACACGCGCGGCGCAAAAGCGCGGCGCGGTATCGATCGCGCAACCGGGCAGCCGGCGCGCCGTCTCGCGTGCGTCGAGCACGCTGATGCGGTCGCCGCTCGCACCAACCGTCAGCCGGCCGGGCGCAAGTTCGGCTTTGCTTTCCGTGACGCGTTCGAGGAAATCGCGGTGCGCCGCCGGCTCCGGCGCCGACATCACGACCTCGACCACGCGAAGCGCGCCGTTCGGGTGGCACTGATAATCCGATTTCCAGAACAGCTCCGGCGGATGACGCTGCTGGCAGGTGAAGAAGGCGATCCCGGGCATGGCCGTCGCGGCGGCGAAGGCGAGTGAAAATTCAACGCGCGCCGTGCCACCGCCCGGCAGTACTGCGTCGCGGCCGAAATCAAACGGCGCGTAGCTACTAACGTGCTCGGCCTTGAAGCGTGCTGCATCGGCGTGGGCATCGTCGCTGTGCAGCGCCAGCATCGACATTCCTTCACGGGTGCGAAGAAAATCCTGGTTGTGGGCGGCGAAGCTGAATCGGTCGGGCGCGGCCGGCGGCACCGCCGCAGCATCGGTGACCGCAAGCAGTTCCAGAAAATTGTTCCCGAACTGTGCGAGGCGATTGCTGGTTCCGAACGGATGCACGCCGGTCGGCGTGAGGGTGAAGCCGAGCGTTTGCCAATCGAGCGCAGCCTGCGTCAGGTCGCGAACACAAACGACGAGATGATCCAGTCGGCGGGGCATGGGGTTCTCCGGGTTGCGGGCCGACCGTAACCGGCGGCATCGCCGCGCGGCAAAGCATTGTTGCTGCGGTTTAGCGCAAGAAAATCTATTGCAAGGCCGCGGCCTATCGGTGTCAAACTGGTGCGGTAATGACCTACATCCTTCCACCGCTCAACGCGCTGCGTGCCTTCGAAGCCGCGGCGCGCCATCTCAGCTTCAAGCTCGCGGCGCATGAACTGCATGTCACGCCGGCCGCCGTCGGGCAGCAGGTGAAGGCGCTCGAAGCGCGCCTCGGCGTCCGCCTGTTCGAGCGGCTGCACAAGCAACTCATCCTGACTGAGGCCGGCCAGGCCTATCTGCCGGAAATTTCCGACGGCTTTCGCCGCATCGCCGACGCAACCGCGCAATTGAAGCCGGTGGGCGCGGTGCTGCTGCAACTCGGCGTGCACGGCAGCTTCGATCTGCGCCGTCTGGCGCTCGAGGAGTTTCGCACAAGCCACCCGGAAATCGGCGTGCGGGTGCTGCAGCCCGCCCGCCTGCATGAGCTGGTCGAGGGCAAGGTCGACGTCCTGATCGCGCGCGGTGTCGGCCATCATCCGGGATATCGCTGCGATCGCGTGACGGAGGGGGCCGGGGTGGGCGACTGGCTGGTCGCACCGGCGGGCACGGCGGATTGTCCAGAGATATCCAGTTTCCGTGATTGGCTGCACGGCTTGCCAGATGCTAATTCGCTTGCGCTGCAACGCCGCCGGGTAGTCGGCATCGTCAGAAGTTGAGGTGACTCTTGAAGCAGAAAAAATTCGGCGCCGGCGGCCCTGACGTATCCGTGATCGGGCAGGGCACCTGGTATCTCGACCACGGCGACCGCAAGGCCGCGGTCGCTGCGCTCCGCCGCGGCATCGAGACCGGCATGACGCATATCGACACCGCCGAGATGTATGGCGATGCCGAGCTTGTCATCGCCGACGCCATCGCCGGCCTGCCACGCGAAAAACTGTTCCTGGTCTCAAAGGTCTTGCCGAGCAACGCCTCGCGGCGTGGCACCATTACCGCCTGCGAGCGCTCATTGAAACGGCTGAAGACCGATCATCTCGATTGCTATCTCTTGCACTGGCGCGGCTCCTATCCGCTCGAGGAGACGGTCGCGGCCTTCGAGGAGCTTGTCGCAAGCGGAAAGATCCGCTCCTGGGGCGTCAGCAATTTCGACGAGGACGATCTCGACGAACTACTCGATGTCGCCGGCGAGGGCAGGATCGCCTGCAATCAGGTGCTCTATCATCTGCAGGAGCGGGCGATCGAGCACGCGGTGATCCCGTGGTGCGAGCGCAACGGCGTTGCTGTCGTCGCCTATTCGCCGTTCGGTCACAATGATTTTCCGTCCGCACGCAGCAGGGGCGGCGAGGTGCTGCAGGCGATTGCCGAAGTGCACAGAGCGACCCCGCGCCAGGTCGCGCTGGCGTTTCTCACACGCGCGGCTTCCGTGCTGGCGATTCCGAAAGCCTCGAGCGCGGAACATGCGGCGGAGAATGCGGGGGCGGGGAATTTGAAACTAAGCGCCGCCGATATCGCCGCGCTCGACAAGGCGTTGCCGCGCGGCCCGAAGCCGCGCGGCCTGCCGATGCTCTGAGGAACACCGTCCTTAACAAAGTGTTTCAATCGCGCCCTCTGTGCATATCGGCATCCTGTTTTCGGACCTAGTCGCATGCCGCGAATTGGTGTTTTTTACAACCTCGCCCGATTCGAATTACTGCCTTCGAGATTGCCGTGACACCGCCCCCCGCCGCAGCCGCAAGGCTGGACAGCGCTCCATTACCCATTCCCGAAAAGAAGACCGCCTCTGTCCCCAAGGCGCCGGCGCGCGCCGACCGGCCGTTCAAGGGCATCGCGTTGATCCTGGCCTCGACGGTGTTTCTCGGCACTTCCGACGTCACGGCGAAATATCTCTCGGCCACGCTGCCCTCGATCGAGATCACCTGGATCCGCTTCCTGGTGTTCGCGCTGATCATGACGCCGGCGATGATGCCGGGTTCGCCGCTGTTTGCGATGCAGACCGGCCGGCTCGGCCTGCATCTGCTGCGCGGCGCGACCATTTTGGGTTCCTCGCTGTTCTTCATCTCCGGCCTGCGGTTCCTCCCCATCGCGGAAGCCTCCGCCACCGGCTTCGTCGCGCCGCTGTTCGTCACGGCGCTGTCGATCATCTTTCTCAGCGAGAAGGTCGGCCTGCGCCGCTGGATCGCCACGGCCGTCGGCCTGATCGGTGTGCTCATCATCCTGCGGCCGGGCACCGGCGCATTCCATCCGGCGGCGTTCTTTCCGCTAGTCTCGGCGCTGGCCTGGGCCTGCACGCTGATCATCACGCGGATGATGAGCGGCACCGAGCGCGCCATCACGGTGATGGCCTATTCGTCGATCGTCGGCCTGTGCATTCTCTCGGCGCTGGTGCCGTTCGTCTGGGTCACGCCGACCTGGCACGACCTCGGCTTCGGCATTTTGATCGGCGTCGCCTCGACCGCAGGGCAGTGGATCGTGGTGCTGGCGTTCCGCTATGCCGATGCGTCCGTGCTGGCGCCGTTCTCCTACACGCAGCTCTTGTGGGTCAGCATCCTCGGCTTCTTCATCTTCGGCGAGGTCCCCGACGCCTACACCATCACCGGCGCCGCCTTCATCGTCGCCAGCGGCCTCTACACCGCCCATCGCGAGCGGGTGCGCCGCTCGCAGCTTCTTTCCGTCTCGGGCGAGCCGTCGCCCAACGCCTGAGCCCGCCGTAGGCTGGCCGTCAAAAACGTGGCGCGCGTGCCACAGCCGCGCCGCAAAACGCCCGGTTGTGGCGCAAATCCGGCGGATTCAACACCGCATCCGTAATTCCACGGCGGAACCCGTGCTAGTGAATCCCGATGGCGCCGGAAGAGCGCCTGATATTGGGGTTCGGGGCGTTGTTTTTTCAGTTGCTTCTATCGGCGCAGGGCCGACGACGCCGGAGCGCGGCTGCGTGGGCCGTCGCCGTGTCGGCATCTTTCGGCGCATTGAGTTTGGTGGCAGCGCCCGCGAACGCGGCGTGCGCGCCCGATCCCGCCGCGAGCGGGGACACTGTAACCTGTAGCGGCTGGACTCCGAACGGCTTTCAGGCCGGCGGGATCGACAATCTCACCGTCAATGTCCTGGCCGGCGCCACCCTCATCGCTGGCATCAACGGCGACGGCGTCTTTCTGCAAGGCAACCGCGGGATCATCAACAACGCGGGCACGATCAACACGGCGGCTTCCGGGGCCGGCATCGACGTGTTCGGCGACGATGCGACGATCACAAGCAATGGGGTGATGAATATCGGCGATAACGGCGCCGGAATTGCCATCGTGGGCGCCCGCGCGCTGATCACTCATTCCGGCACAATCAATGGTGGGGTGCAGAGCGCGGGCCTTGCCTTTAACGGCTCGTCCGGCACGATCGACAACAGCGGCCGCATCCTGCTCGGAGAGGCTGCGGTTGGCATCCTCGTGGTCGGCGATTCCAACACCATCACCAACAGCGGCACCATCACCGTCGGAAACGGGTTTGCCGTCGGCATCGACGTTTCCAGTTTCGTCGGCACCAGTTCCGTCACCAATACCGGCACGGTCAACGTCGGCACGGGGGGGATCGGCATCGGCATTCTGCTCCGGGGCAGCGGCACGATATTCAACTCGGGCACCATCAATGCTGCCGGGGGATTTGCCGCGATCGAGCTCTGCGGCTGTGGCAACAGCACGCTGACGCTCGGGCCCCGCAGCGTCATCAACGGCCTCGTGATGGGCAGCGGCACCGATACGTTCCAGCTCGGCGGCGTCGGCAAGGATACGTTCAACCTCAGCCTGATCGGCGGCGGCCAGCAATATGACGGCTTCACGACCTTCAACAAGGTTGGCGCCTCGAACTGGACCCTCCTCGGCACCGGCGCGCAGAACTGGAACGTGCTGGGCGGCACGCTTTCGGTCAACGGCATCATCAACGGCCTCGTCACCATCAACGCCGGCGGCACGCTCGGCGGTATCGGCACGATCAACGATGTCACAGTCAATGGTGGCACGCTGGCGCCGGGCAATTCGATCGGTACGCTGAACGTGCCTGGTAGCCTGACCTTTACGGCGGCGTCGAGCTACATGGTGGAGATTTCAGGCGCGAGCAGTGACCTGACTCGCGTCACCGGCGTGGCGACGCTCGGCGGCGCCACCGTCGTAGTTGCGCCGCTGGGGACAGTGGCGAAGCAGTACACCATCCTTACCGCGACCGGCGGCGTCTCCGGCACGTTCAACCCGGTCGTGTCGAGCACCACGCCGAACCTGGCCGCAAGCCTCAGCTATGACCTCAATAACGTCTACCTGAATTTCGCGCTGAACTATGGCGGCGGCCTCAACGTCAACCAGCAGAATGTTGCGGGCAGCCTGACCAATTTCTTCAACGCCACCGGCGGCATTCCCGCCGCCTTCGCCTCGCTGTCGCCGGCCGGCCTGACGCAGGTGTCGGGTGAACTCGCGACCGGCTCGCAGCAGGCGACGTTCGATGCGATGAACCTGTTCCTGTCGCTGATCTCGGATCCGTTCGTCGCCGGCCGCAATGGCGGCTTCGGTGGCAATGCCGGCGCAGTGCCGTTCGCGGAGGAGAGCGAGCTCGGCTATGCCGCGAAGAAGCGTCCCGCGCGCGAGGCCTTCGCCAAATTCCCGACCAAGGCGGACGTCGCGCAGAGCGATCTGTTCGATCGGCGCTGGAGCGTCTGGGGCTCGGCTTATGGCGGCGGCAGCAATACGTCGGGCAACGCGGCGCTCGGCTCGAACGACGCCAGCGCGCGCGCCTTCGGCGTTGCGGTCGGCGCCGATTATCGCTTCTCGCCGGATACGCTGGCTGTCTTTGCGCTCGCCGGCGGGGGCACCAGCTTTGCCGTCTCCGGTTTCGGCTCGGGACGTTCGGACCTGTTCCAGGCCGGCGCGTTCGTGCGCCACACCATGGGCCAAGCCTATGTCACCGCCGCGGCCGCCTATGGCTGGCAGGATGTCTCCACGGAGCGCACGGTTACGGTCGCCGGCTTCGAGCGCCTGCGCGCCGAGTTCAACACCAACGCTTATTCCGGCCGCATCGAAGGTGGTTACCGCTTCATCACGCCGTGGATGGGCATCACGCCCTATGCCGCCGGCCAGTTCACCAGCTATAGCCTGCCGGCCTATGCCGAGCAGGTGCTGGTCGGCCCCGGCACCTTCGCGCTGAACTATGCCGCCAAGGACGTCACCGCCGCGCGCACCGAACTCGGCCTGCGCACCGACAAATCGTATGCCGTGCAGAACGGCATCCTCACGCTGCGCGGCCGCGCCGCCTGGGCGCACGACTTCAACACCGACCGCAACGTCACGGCCTTGTTCCAGACGCTGCCGGGCGCGGCCTTCATCGTCAACGGCGCGGCGCAGGCGCACGACTCGGCGCTGGTGACGGCCGCGGCCGAGATGAAATGGCTGAACGGCTGGTCGACGGCGGCAACCTTCGAAGGCCAGTTCTCGAGCGTCACCAATTCCTACGCCGGCAAGGGTGTGGTCCGCTATTCCTGGTAATTCTCCATGCTAGAGTGATGAAAAATCACCGGGAGGATTCCGTCGATGCGCGCCGCCATTTTCCGCAACGGGGAAATTGTCGTCGATCAGATGCCGGAGCCGAAACCCGGCGCCGGGCAGGTGCTGGTGAAGTCGCTGGCCTGCGGCATCTGCGGCTCCGACCTGCACGCGCGCAAACATGCGCACCGCATGGTGGAACTGGCAAAACATTTTCCCGGCCGCAAGCCGATGGATCTCTCGCGCGATGTGGTGTTCGGCCATGAGTTCTGCTGCGAGGTGCTGGACTACGGCCCCGATACCGCTCGTAAGTTCAAGCCCGGCGCAAAAGTCTGCTCGATCCCGGCGCTGCTGACCGCCGAAGGTCCGAAGGGCATCGGCTATTCCAACGATTTTGTCGGCGCCTATGCCGAGCAAATGCTGCTCTCCGAGGCGCTGCTGCTTGAAGTGCCGAACGGCCTTGCCGCCGAGCATGCCGCGCTGACCGAGCCGCTCGCGGTCGGCGTGCACGCGGTGGCGAAAGCCAACATCAGCGGCGGCGAGGTGCCGCTGGTGATCGGCTGCGGTCCGGTCGGGCTCGCCGTCATCGCCGCGCTCAAGATCAGGGGTTTGCATCCGATAGTCGCCGCGGATTACTCGCCGGCGCGCCGCGCGCTGGCCGAAAGGCTCGGCGCCGACGTCGTCGTCGATCCCGCGCGCACGCAGCCTTATACGACCTGGGCGGAGCACGCCCAGATGTCGCCGGAGGAGAAGGCCGCGCGCCCGCCGCTGCAGGCGCTGCTGCCGGCGCTCAAGCCCGCGCTGATCTTCGAATGCGTCGGCGTGCCCGGCCTGATCCAGCAGGTGTTCGAGGGCGCGCCGCGCGATGCGCGCATCGTCGTGGTCGGCGTCTGCATGGAGACCGACCGCTCCGAGCCAATGCTCGGCATCCTGAAGGAGCTCAACGTCCAGTATGCGCTCGGCTACACGCCGGAGGAGTTCGCGTATTCGCTGCGGCTGATCGCGGAAGGGCAGGTCGATGCAGCTTCGATGGTGACCGCGTCAGTCGGCATCGACGGCGTCGCAAAAGCCTTCGCCGATCTCGCCAATCCCGAGGCGCACACCAAGATCATCGTCGAGCCGTGGCGGTGATTGCCGCTGCCGTAGGGTGGGCAAAGGAGCGAAGCGACGTGCCCACCATCCATCGACGAGTACGCTGTGAGATGGTGGGCACGCTTCGCTTTGCCCACCCTACGAAATCTCACTGCGCTGCACGATTTCTCGGATACTCCATCTGCATCGCGACAAAATCCGTCGTGCGCGCACCGTAACGCGCCGTCATGGCGCGCAAGGTCTCGTCCAGCGCTTCCGCCGGCTTGCGCTCCCCGACTGAAGCCAGCAGCCGTTCCGCCGGCCAGCTCGCGGCGACCTCTTCGGGATAGATGCGGAGACCGCCCCGGCTCTGCCGGGCATCGGCGGTGACGGCGAACGTCACCGCCTGGGAGCGAAAGGTCCGCGACCACGCATCGGCGGCGAGCGCCAGCGACACTTCGTCGACACCGTCCTTGAGCTCGATGCCGAGCCGTTCGCGCGCCCAGAACGCGGCGGTGTTGCCGATTGCGGTCAGCGCAAACGGGCGCGTGAAGCGGAACGCGTCGCTTTCATGCCGCGCATCCCAGTCGGCGACGCCGATATCGCGTCCCACCGCGCGCGCCTTGTCGCGGCCGGCGATCGCCTCGATCAACGTCAGCGAGATCGGCATCGAGGCGGAGATGCCGGTGGTGGTCGCCACGCCGTCGTCGACGACGAACCGCCGGTCCTCAACGTATTGCATGGTCGGATGCTTGCTGCGCAATTCCTTGACCGAATACCAGTGCGTGGTCGCGCGCTTGCCGTGCAGCAGCCCGGCATCGCCGACCACCTTGGCGCCGACGCAGACGCCGATGATGATGGCCTTCTTGGCCGATTGATTCCTGATCCATTGCAGCGCCGCCGGATCGTCGTCGCGGATCATCGCGGGCACGATGACATAGTCGGCACCATCAGGGTGCTGCGCATCGAACTCAGCGATGGTCGCCTGCGGCTCGACCTTGAGCACCGGATAGAGCTGCACGGGGCCCGGCTTCGTCGCCAGCGTCATAACATCGGCAACATCGGCGCGCCGCAGGATGCCGTAGGGCATCAGGTAATCGGTGGTCTCGGTGCCATCGTTGATGCCGATGATGGCGATCAGCGGGCGCTGCCGCTTCGGCGGCTTCAACGCCGCAACCGTCGCGTCGCGCTCGGCCTGTGCGATCGGCGGCGGCGGTGTGACGGCTGGGGCAGGCGGCAGCGACCACAGCCAGCCGCCGCCGATAATGAGAAGAAGTGCGACAGCGCCAAGGGCGCTCCACAACAGGCGTCGCGATGTCATAATTGCCGGCTCGATGCGTGCTTGATTGTATCAGAGTTTACCGCCGTCATATTCCGCTGGAAATGACGCAAATCCCGCGAAAACGGTCATGTAGAATGAGGATGCCGTAGGGTGGGCAGAGGAGCGCAAGCGACGTGCCCACCATCTCTCACCGATCGCGCCGCTCGATGGTGGGCACGCTGTCGCTTTGCCCACCCTACGGCACCGACGATTGTGGCTGCCCGACGGGCAAATCAGTTCTGATTGTCAGAAGTGGCGTCAAGTCAGGAATTGCTGATAATCAGAAATATTCCGCTTCCATTCTGACCCAAATCAGCGGCATAAATACCGCCGTCTCACCGCGAGATGAGGGGCGTTGGCCATCGTCACTGACGCGCGGGGAGATGCGATGGACGCCGATGCCATGACGGACGAGTGTGGCTGAGGCGTACGGTGAAGTCGTGTGGTTCTGGCGCCGTGGTGCTGGCGTTAAGCCCTCGGGAAGCGAAAGCATCTTGCGGGCGACGGAGGCAAAAGAGCCGTTCTCCGGGAAGAGCGCGAAGTAAGCGGTAAAGCCATTGCGCAGGGAAGGCCGGGATGCTCCCGCCGAACCTGTATGCTCGTGTGCATCTTTTGCTAATGCGCATAATGGCACGCGAGACCGCGGGTGCGGCGCGCACCTGGTCTTCCCTGCGCCCTCATTTCGATGGGGGCAAACGAGATGCAAACCTCGGGCAAATCATGTCGCGAGATCGCCGCTCCACATTCAGCTGTCGTCACCCGCGCAGGCGGGTGACCCAGTATGCCAGAGACGCCAGTGATTGAACGGATAAGCCGCGGCGTACTGGATCCCCGCTTTCGCGGGGACGACAATGGTGTGTGTGGCGGCATCTCTCCATCACACCGGCAGCGCGATCGAATACTTCACCTGGCTCAGCGCAAAGCTCGACTCGATGGAAGCAATACCATCGAGCCGCGTCAGCTTGTTCTTCAGGAACGCTTCATAGGAGGAGAGGTCGGCGGCGACGACGCGCAAGAGGTAATCGCGGTTGCCGGTCATCAGGTAGCACTCCAGCACCTCGTCCCATTTCGAGATCGCCTTGGCGAACCGGTTGAGGTCCTCTTCCTTCTGCCGCGCCAGCTTGATCGAGATGAACACGCTGACGTGAAGCCCGAGCGATTTCTGGTCGACGGTCGCGATATAGCGGGTGATGACGCCGTGCTGTTCCAGCAATTTCACCCGGCGATGGCATGGCGACACCGAAAGGCCGACCTTGTCGGCGAGCTCCTGCATGGTCATGCGACTGTCGCTCTGCAGGTGGCTGAGGATCTTGCGGTCGATGGCATCGAGGGCGGCCATTGGGATGAACTCATAGTTTGGAGGGGTATTGTGGTATTTTATCCCAATATCGGACGGTATGCCGCAGGAAATTGAGAAGTTTGGCGCCTGCGCCGCGGCTAAAATTGGCGCATACTGAATCGCCGGGAGCCCTGCCATGCCGATCGAGCCTGCACGTCTCGAACTGTTGTCCGCGCTGGCGCGCAAGGTGCTCTGGCTGTCGTCGTGGACAATCCATCACGCCAACCACGTCAGGCCGAATGCCGACGGGCTGAAGGTCGGCGGCCACCAGGCCTCGTCCGCCTCGCTCGCCAACATCATGTCGGCGCTGTACTTCTCGGTGCTGCGCCCGCAGGACCGTGTCGCGGTGAAGCCGCATGCTAGCCCGGTGTTTCACGCCATCCAGTACCTGTTCGGCAACCAGACCCGCGAGAAGCTGGAAAATTTCCGCGGCTACAAGGGCGCGCAGTCCTATCCGTCGCGCACCAAGGATGCCGACGATGTCGACTTCTCCACCGGCTCGGTCGGCCTTGGCGTCGCACAAACCCTGTTCTCCTCGCTGGTGCAGGACTACGTCACCGCGCATGGCTGGATGAAAAATCGCCCCGAGGGGCGGATGATTGCACTCGTCGGCGATGCCGAGATGGACGAGGGCAACATCTTTGAAGCGCTGCTCGAAGGCTGGAAGCATGCGCTGCGCAACACCTGGTGGATCGTCGACTACAACCGCCAGAGCCTGGATGCCGTCGTGCGCGAGGGGCTGTGGGCGAAGTTCGAGACCATGTTCCGCAACTTCGGCTGGGAGGTCGTGATCGTGAAGTACGGCCGCCTGATGCAGGCGGCGTTCGCCGAACCCGCCGGCGAGGCGCT
Organism: Bradyrhizobium sp. CB3481; assembly: GCF_029714305.1. Classification (NCBI taxonomy): domain Bacteria; kingdom Pseudomonadati; phylum Pseudomonadota; class Alphaproteobacteria; order Hyphomicrobiales; family Nitrobacteraceae; genus Bradyrhizobium; species Bradyrhizobium sp. CB3481. Next base: position 6,160,339 of record NZ_CP121647.1, on the reverse strand, counting down.
GCGGCGCTGGATCGATAATTGCCCGAACCAGATGTATGCCGCGCTGTGCTTTCAGGGCGGCGCCGCCTTCCGCAAGCATCTGCAGGACGACATCGGCGACCAGGGCGCGGTGTCAGAGCTGATCGACCGCCGCAGCGATGAGGAATTGCTGGCGCTGATGTCCAACCTCGGCGGCCACGACATGGCGAGCATGATCGAGGCGTTTGAGGCGATCGATCATGATCGCCCCGTCTGCTTCATCGCCTACACCATCAAGGGCGTCGGCCTGCCGATGCAGGGCCACAAGGACAACCACGCCGGCCTGATGACAGTGGCGCAGATGGAAAAATGGCGCACTGCACAGAACATCCGCCCCGGCCATGAGTGGGACAAGTTCGAGGGCCTGTCGCAGACGCCGACCGAGCTCGAGGCCTTTCTGGCGGCCGCGCCCTTCAATCAGCAGGGCCGCCGCCGGCTGACCGCGTCCACGATCGAGGTACCCGAGCGGCTCACCTTCAAGCCGGCGGCGCAGATGTCGACGCAGCAGGGCTTTGGGCTGGTGCTCAACGAACTCGCACGCGCCGACACCGAGCTGGCGTCGCGGATCGTGACCGCATCGCCCGACGTCACGGTGTCGACCAATCTCGGCGCCTGGGTCAACCGCCGCGGGCTGTTCGCCAAGGCCGAAAATCACGACCTGTTCCGGCAGGAGAAGATTCCGTCCGCCTATAGCTGGGAATTTTCGCCGAAGGGCCAGCACCTCGAACTCGGCATTGCCGAGATGAACCTGTTCATCATGCTCTCGGCGCTCGGCCTGTCGCACCAGATCAATGGCGAGCGGCTGCTGCCGGTCGGCACACTGTACGATCCCTTCATCGAGCGCGGCCTCGATGCGCTGAATTATGCCTGTTACCAGGACGCGCGCTTCATGGTGGCGGCGACACCGTCGGGCATCACGCTGGCGCCGGAAGGCGGCGCGCACCAGTCGATTGCAACGCCGCTGATCGGCATGGCGCAGGACGGGCTGGCTTCGTTCGAGCCGGCCTTCGTCGATGAGTTGGCGGCGATCATGGCGTTTGGCTTCCGCCACATGCAGCGCGAAGGCGGCGAGGGCGGCTCGGTTTACTTGCGCCTTTCGACCCGCACCATCGACCAGCCGCAGCGCATCATGACGCCGGACCTGCAACGGGACATTGCCGAGGGTGCGTACTGGCTGCGCGAGCCAGGGCCGAACTGCGATATCGTGATCGCCTATACCGGCGCGGTGGCGCCCGAGGCGATCGAGGCCGTCGGCCTGATCGGTGAAAGCCACCGCGATGTCGGTTTACTGGCGGTAACCTCCGCCGACCGGCTGCACGCGGGATGGTCCGCGGCGCGGAATTTGCGGCGCGACCGCCGTGGCATACAACATCTCAGCCATGTCGAAAAATTGCTGGCGCCGCTCGGCCGCGACTGCGGCATCGTGACCGTGATCGACGGCCACCCCGCTGCGCTTGGCTGGCTCGGCAGCGTCCGCGGCCACCGCGTCGAGGCGCTCGGCGTCGAGCAGTTCGGCCAGACCGGCACCATTCAAGACCTCTACCGCCACTACGGAATAGATGCCAACGCCATCATCGATGCGGCAGAAAGCCTGACGGTTGGCGCACCGGTGCGGCACAGGAAGATGGCGGTGTGACAATTCCAGTCGTCCCGGCGAAGGCCGGGACCCATACGCCGCCGTTACCTTGATGAGGTCCAACGGCATTATCTCACGACTCCCGCCGGTGCTTATGGGTCCCGGCCTTCGCCGGGACGAATTACCGACCTTGCCACCGCCGCGCCGCCGTCCTTATATCCAGCGCCTGCCGCATCGCGGCGCCCCGCATATGGCGGGTTCAACCGCCTTGGCTTTCGTGCAAGGATGCCTGCCGAACGCTTTCGTTCCCCTCCATTGCTCCGAGATTAAAGAGGTTTCCGATGGTCAATCGCATGCAATTCTACATCGATGGCGCCTGGGTCGATCCGGCCGTCAAGAAGTCCACCCCGGTCGTCAATCCAGCGACCGAAGAAGCGATGTATGAAGTTGCGCTGGGCTCCAAGGCCGATCTCGACAAGGCCGTCGCCGCCGCCAAGCGCGCCTTCGTGACCTATTCGCAGACCAGCCGCGAAGAGCGCATCGCGCTCCTGGAAAAGATCATCGAGGTCTACAAGGGCCGCATGAAGGAGATCGGCGCGGCGGTGTCCGACGAGATGGGTGCGCCGCTGCCGATGGCCGAGCGGCTGCAGGCCGGCGCCGGGCTCGGCCACATCGCCTCGACGCTGGAAGTGCTGAAGAACTACCATTTCGAGGAGACGCTCGGCTCGGCCGTCGTCGTGCGCGAGCCGGTCGGCGTCGTCGGCATGATCACGCCGTGGAACTGGCCGCTGAACCAGATCGCCTGCAAGGTCGCGCCCGCGCTCGCCGCTGGCTGCACCATGATCCTCAAGCCCTCCGAATTCACCCCGACCTCGGCGCTGATCTTCGCGGAAATCCTCCATGAAGCCGGCGTGCCGAAGGGCGTGTTCAACCTCATCAACGGCCTCGGCCCCGAAGTCGGCGCTGCGATGGCCGAACATCCCGACATCGACATGATCTCGTTCACCGGCTCGACCCGCGCCGGCGTCGACGTTGCCAAGCGCGCCGCGCCGACCGTGAAGCGCGTCAGCCAGGAGCTCGGCGGCAAGTCGCCGAACGTCATCCTCGAAGGCGCCGACCTCACCAAGGCGGTAACCGGTGGCGTCATGCACATGTTCAACAACTCCGGACAGTCGTGCAACGCGCCGTCGCGGATGATCGTGCCGCTGTCGAAGATGAAAGAAGTCGCTGCGATCGCGAAGGGCGTCGCCGACAAGACCAAGGCCGGCGATCCCCGCGCCGAAGGCACCACTATCGGCCCCGTCGTCAACCGTGGCCAGTGGGACAAGATCCAGGCGTTGATCAAGAAGGGCATCGATGAAGGCGCGACGCTCGTCGCCGGCGGTCCGGGCCTGCCGGACGGCGTCAACAAGGGCTTCTATGTCCGCCCGACCATCTTCGCCGACGTCACCAACGACATGACCATCGCGAAGGAGGAAATCTTCGGACCGGTGCTGACCATCATCGGCGCCAAGGACGAGGCTGAAGCAGTGAAGATCGCCAACGACACGCCCTATGGTCTCGCCGGCTACGTCACCGGCGATACCGTGGAAAGCGCGCGCCGCGTCGCCCGCCAGATCCGCGCCGGCAACGTCAACCTGCAGGGCGTGCCGAACGACCGCACCGCGCCGTTCGGCGGCTACAAGCAGTCCGGCAACGGCCGCGAGTGGGGCAAGTACGGCCTCGAGGAATATCTCGAGGTGAAGGCGGTCGCCGGCTACAACGCTGCGTAATCCCTAAACCGTCACTACGCGTAAAGCGAAGCAATCCATTGCTGGACAAGCGTGGATTGCTTCGTTGCTTTCGATCCTCATAATGACGCCGCTTCGCAGGACGGGCGCAGAACAATCAAGAAACCGAGGTTGAAGATGAAGAGAGTCGCCATTGCGCTGGTCGCGCTGTTGCCGCTTGCCGGGGTCGCGCAGGCCCAGACGGTCAAGGATATGCTCGCAACCCTACGCGCAAAGTGGAACGCACCGACCGAGCCATTCAAGATGATCGGCAACGTCTACTATGTTGGAACCGAGGGGCTGGCGTCCTATCTGATCACGTCGCCGCAGGGGCATGTCCTCGTCGATATGGTGATGCCGGAATCGACCTCGCTGGTCAAAGCAAACATCGAGAAGCTCGACTTCAAGATCACCGACATCAAATACATCCTCAACACCCACGCCCATATCGACCACACCGGCGGCCTTGCCGAGATCAAGAAGGCGAGCGGCGCGCGGATGGTGGCGGGCGAAGCCGACAAGTCGCTGCTCGAAGGCGGCTACTACCCGGGCGCGGAGAACAACGACGCGCTCAATTTCCCGCCGGTCAAGGTCGACCGCACGGTGCGCGAGGGCGACACGGTGACGGTCGGCGATGTCACGCTGACTGCGCGGGAGACTCCCGGACATTCGCCGGGCTGCACGAGTTGGGAATTTTCGGTGAAGGACGGTGACGCCACGCGCTCCGCGCTGATCTTCTGCAGCGGCACTGTGGCGCTGAACCGCTTGGTCGGCGATCCCACCTATTTCGGAATCGTCGCCGATTACCGCAAGACGTTCGCGCGCGCCAAGGACATGAAGGTGGACGTGCTGCTCGCGCCGCATCCGGAAATGTACAAGATGCAGGACAAACGCGCCAAGCTCGGCGAAGGCGGACCCAATCCATTCGTCAATCCCGGCGAGTTCAATGCCTACGCGGCGACGCTGGAGAAGGCGTTCGAGGACGCGCTCGTCAAGCAGACCGCCGCGCAGGAGAAGAAGGGGTGAGCTGATAGTCTCTGACCACCCCGTGGTCCCGGACAAGCGAGCACAGCGAGCGCCGATCCGGGATCCATAACCACAGGAAGTCACTTTGCGAAGGCTCGCGCTCCAGCTCGCTCCAACGACTCGATTCTGTGGTTATGGGTTCCGGCTTTCGCCGGAACGACAGCAGTGTGTGCGGGAGCGTTATCCCCCCGGCGCGCCCTGCGTGTTGACATAGAGCGCGTAGATCGACTGGCTCGCGGCCATGAACAGGCGGTTGCGCTTGACGCCGCCGAAGCAGAGATTGGCGCAGCGCTCGGGCAGCGCAATGCGGCCGATCATGACGCCGTCGGGCGCGAACACCACGACGCCGTCGAGTTCCGGATCGCCCATGCCCCAGCCGCACCAGAGATTGCCGTCGATGTCGACCCTGAAGCCATCAGGCGTGCCCGGTCCGGCATCGACGAACACGCGCTTGTTGGAAAGCTTGTCGCCGGAAGGTGAGACGTCATAGGCGAGGATCTTGCGGTTGGGCACGCCGCGCGACTCGATGACGTACAGAATCTTTTCATCTGGCGAGAAGGCGAGTCCGTTCGGCCCCAGCACGCCTTCGGCGACGACGGTGGCTTTGCCGGTCTGCCCGTCGATCCGATAGACATTCGGCTCGATCTCCGACTCCGCCTTGTAGCCTTCGTAGTTGCCGAGCAGGCCGAACACCGGATCGGTGAACCAGATCGAGCCGTCGGATTTGACGACGATGTCGTTCGGCGAGTTTAGCCGCTTGCCGTCAAACGAATCCATCAGCACGGTGATCGAGCCGTCATACTCGGTGCGGGTGACGCGGCGGCCGCCGTGCTCGCAGGTGACGAGGCGGCCTTGGCGGTCGCGGGTGTTGCCGTTGGCGAAGTTCGAGGGCTTGCGGAAGATGCTGACCGCGCCGGTCTCCTCTTCCCATTTGATGATGCGCTGGTTCGGAATGTCGCTGCAGAGCAGATACCGCCCGTCGCCGAACCACACCGGCCCTTCGGCCCAGCGCAGCCCGGTGGTCAGCCGCTCGACTGCCGAGAGCTTGAGCCAGTATTTCTCGAAGCGCGGGTCGAGGGCACGGATGGCCGGATCGGGGTAATAAGTAGCCGGGCGCCAGCCGGCGGCATGCGATGCTGCATCGGACATTTGCTGTTCTCGTTGGTGCGTTCCCAGAGCGGTTGGGTTTGCTATCATTCCCTGCTAATGACCGCAAATCGGTTGCGAGATAAGAGGAACGAAATGCCACGCATATTGATGACCGGCGCCGCCGGCGGGATCGGGACATCCCTGCGCAAGCTGCTGCCGCCGATCTATCCGGACCTGGTGCTGAGCGACCTGAAGGCGCCGGCCGATCTCGGCAAGGACGAGAAATTCAAGGCGGCCGATCTCGCCAATATGGCTGAGGTCGAGGCGATCTGCGAGGGCGTCGACGGCATCCTGCATTTCGGCGGCTATTCGGTCGAAGGGCCCTGGGATTCGATCCTGCAGTCCAACATCATCGGCGGCTACAATCTGTTCGAGGCGGCGCGAAAGAAGGGCGTCAAGCGCGTGATCTTCGCCTCGTCGAACCATGCGGTCGGCTTCTACCCGCGCCATCACCGGATCGGCACCGACGTCACCCCGCGCCCCGATGGCCGTTACGGCGTCAGCAAGGTATTTGGCGAAGCGGTCGGCGCGCTCTACGCCGACAAGCACGGGCTTGGCGTCACCTGCATCCGGATCGGCAATTTCGGCGAGATGCCGCTCGACCACCGCCGCCTCTCGATCTGGCTGAAGCCCGAGGACCTCGTGCAGCTCTGCCGCATCGGCCTCGAACATCCCGACATCCATTTCGAGATCTTCTACGGCGCCTCCTATAACGAGCGCGCCTGGTGGGACAACCACCGAGCCTATGAGCTCGGCTACCGGCCGACCGGCAGGGCAGAAGATTTCCGCGAGCACGCCATGGCCGAGCAGGCCAAGCTGAAGCCTGATCCGGTCGGCGATTACTTCCAGGGCGGCACGTTCTGCAGCATGGAGTTCGATGGCGACAAGGGCCGGATCGTGGATTGGGGCAAGCGCTAGCGCTTGCCCTCGTCCTCCGCGATGCGGCCGAGATAATCCGACTTGCTGTACTGCATGTGATCGACGCACAGCTGCGCCAGCGCCCAGCTGTCGCGGCCCGTGAGGAGTTCGATCATCAGTTCGTGCTGGCGTCGGGATAGCGCCAGTCCTTCTTTGTCGGCGAGATTCTTGGCGCGCATCGGCAGTGTCAGGTTCATGTAGTCCTGCAGCGAGCGCACCAGATACGGGTTGCCGCAGGCCGAGAACAGCGCGACGTGAAACGCGTCGTTGGCCTCGTGGATGCCGCGCAGATCCTGCGCGTCGGCCTTGGCGCAGTATTGCCGCTGCAGTTCGGTCAACTGTTCGATCAGGCTGGCGGGAGCGGGGAGCGTAATCATCAGCGCCGCCTGCCGCGTCAGCATTTCCCGCACCTCGTAGATCTGGCGCACCTCGTCGGCCGAATAGAATCGCACGGTGGCGCCGATGTTCTTCTCGCGTAGCACGATGCCCTGGCGCTCGAGCTGAAACAGCGCCTGGCGGACGAAGTGCCGGCTGGCGTCGTAGCGCTGCATCAAGTTGTCTTCGACCAGCCGCAGGCCCGGCGCGAAGCGGCCGAAGATGATGTCCTCCTCGAGCCGGCGGATGACCTCTGCCTGCTCCTCCTCGCGCGAGGGCGCGGGCGCGTCCGTCGACGATGGCTGTGGGTTCATCGCAGAGCCTCCCAGCCCGACAGCCGATAACAATCCTCGACGAGGCGCAAGGTCTGAAGGTTGTCGGCCGGCGCGGTCTCGAAGGGCAGATTGTCGCGGAGCGCACTCACGAAATGCGCGATGGTGCGATTATAGGAACCCTGATACTCGACGGCGAGATCGTAGCTGCGTTCGGCCGGCGACGTGCCCGAACACGTCAGCGACGGCCCGTCGAGCCGGATCGCGCCTTTGTCGCCGAGGATTTCCAGCCGGTCGACCTGCGTGGCCGGGTGCCCGTGGGCGGCGAAGCTGGCGAACATGGCAACGCCCGCGCCGCCATCGGTCCGAAGCTGGATCACCGCGCCGTCTTCGCCGGCGAGAAGGTCACTGGAACGCGAGAGCTGCGCCGCCGTCACCTGCAGCGGCCCGAGCAACATGCGCAGCGTATCGAGATGATGGATTAGCACTTCAGCCACGAGCATGCGCCGTTCGCGCCGCATGAACGGCTGCCGTTCCAACGCGGGACAAAGCCCGTCCGGCCCCGGCAGCACGCCGGAGGTCAACAGTGTCAGTTGCGCCTGTTTGATATTGCCGATCCGTCCCTCGCGCAGCCACGCCGCCGCATCGCGGTAATAACCGCGAAAACGCCAGTTCTCGTGCACCATCAGGCGTGTCGCACCATCGACTTCGGCCGCAAGCTCCGTTGCCTCCTGCAGGTTGGGCGCGAGCGGCTTCTGGCACAGCACCGGCAATCGTCTTGCGGCAGCGAGCCGCACCAGCGGCGCGTGCATTTCGCGGGGCGCTGCGATATCGACGGCGTCGAGCGTCACCGCCGCGAGCATCGCCTCGGCGCTGGCATAGGTCTGCGCAATTCCGAACTCGCCGGCGCGCCGTGCGGCATTTTCGGCCGACGGATCGGCGATGGCCACGACGCGGGCCTGATCTGATATGCTGGCCCAGGCGATGAGATGATGACGGCTCACCATGCCGGCGCCGATCAGGCCAATGCGCAACGGTTGGTTCATGGGCGCGTTTCCAATGGTGCCCGTAGTCAACACGCCGGATCTTTATTGTCAATAATGACGGCCGATTTCGGGGTGCATGAGCCCAGAATGCGCCCGAATAATCAGACATTGACAATAATCCGGCGGGCTCCTTAAGTGCCCACCTCCAACGAAACGGGAAGAAAAAATGGCCGACGGACTTCGCAAGGGACTGGCAAGTTATGGCGATGCTGGCTTCTCGCTGTTCCTGCGCAAGGCCTTCATCAAGGCCATGGGCTATTCGGACGACGCGCTGAACAGGCCGATCGTCGGCATCACCAATACCTACAGCGACTACAACCCCTGCCACGGCAATGTGCCGCAGATCATCGAGGCGGTGAAGCGCGGCGTGATGCTGTCGGGCGCGATGCCGATGGTGTTTCCGACCATTTCGATCGCCGAAAGCTTCTCGCATCCGACCTCGATGTATCTGCGCAACCTGATGGCGATGGATACGGAGGAGATGATCCGGGCGCAGCCGATGGATGCGGTGGTGGTGATCGGCGGATGCGACAAGACGCTGCCGGCGCAGATCATGGCCGCGGTCAGCGCCGATCTGCCGACTGTCGTCATCCCGGTCGGGCCGATGGTAGTCGGACATCACAAGGGTGAGGTGCTCGGCGCCTGCACCGACTGTCGCCGCCTCTGGGCGAAATATCGTGCGGGCGAAATCGATGACGTCGAGATCGAAGATGTCAATGGCCGGCTCGCGCCATCGGTCGGCACCTGCATGGTGATGGGCACTGCCAGCACCATGGCGTGCATCACCGAAGCGCTCGGGCTGTCGCTGCCGATGAGTGCAACGATTCCTGCGCCGCATGCCGAGCGATTTCGTTCGGCGGAGGCCAGCGGCAGGGTCGCTGCCGCAATGGCCAAGACGAAGGGGCCAAAACCCAGCGAACTATTGACGCCGGCGTCGTTCCGCAACGCCCAGGTCGTGATGCAGGCGATCGGCGGCTCGACCAACGGGCTGATCCATCTGACCGCGATCGCCCATCGCTCGCCGCACAAGATCGATCTTGAGACGTTCGACAGGCTCGGCCGTGAGGTGCCGGTGCTGGTCGATCTGAAGCCGTCAGGCGAGCATTACATGGAGCATTTCCATCATGCCGGCGGCGTGCCGAAGCTGATGGCGCAACTTGGCGACCTCATCGATCTCGATGCCAAGACCATCACGGGCCAGACGCTGCGCGAGATCGTCGCCGGCGCGGAGGATGTGCCGGGGCAGGATGCCATCCGTTCACGCGACAACCCGATCAAAGCGGAAGGCGCGATGGCGATCCTGCATGGAAATCTGGCGCCGCGGGGGGCCGTCATCAAGCAATCGGCGGCGAGCCCAAAACTGCTGCAGCACACCGGACGTGCGGTGGTGTTCGAATCCGTCGAGGACATGACGCTGCGGGTCGATGATCCCGATCTCGACGTCAATGCCGATGACGTGCTGGTGCTACGCAATGCCGGCCCCAAGGGCGCGCCGGGCATGCCCGAAGCCGGCTATCTGCCGATCCCGAAGAAGCTGGCGCGCGGCGGCACCAAGGACATGGTGCGGATCTCGGACGCGCGTATGAGCGGCACCGCGTTCGGCACCATCGTACTGCACATTACGCCGGAATCGGCGGTGGGCGGCCCGCTGGCGCTGGTGAGGAACGGCGACATGATCCGGCTCGACGTCGCAGGCCGCCGCCTCGATCTCCTGGTCGATGAAGCCGAGCTGGCAAAGCGCCGTGCGGCGCTGGCCCCGGCCGCAACGGCCGAGGGAGCCCGGCGCGGCTACGCGTATCTGTTCAATGAAACGATTCTGCAGGCCGACGAGGGCTGCGACTTCGATTTCATGCGCGGCGAGGGCAGGGACTGATCCGGCCGAATTATCGATAATAGCTATCAGGATACAGCTGATTGGCGCGATCTGGCGGGAAAAATCCGATGCTTTATTGACAATGTCGCCACCCCGGTGGTTTGATTGGAAAAAATCAAGCCAACGGGGGAATGCGTCATGGGGAATCCAGGGAAATCGATACTCGCGGCGATCGCCGCTGCGGCGGTCATGCTCGCCACCGGCGCCAGTGCGCAGGAAGTGAAGCACTATCGCTTCGCGCACGATCAGCAGCTCAACTCCGGTTACAGCATTGCTTACGACATCTTTTCGGCGAAGCTGAAGGAGCTGAGTAAGGGCACGATGCTCGTCGATCAGTTTCCCGGCGCGCAGCTCGGGCAGGAGCCTCAGCTCCTGCAGCTGGTGAAGGCCGGCGATCTCGATTTCGCGGTGGTGTCGTCAGCCAACACCTCGACGATCTCGCCGCAGGCCGGCGTGATGTCGCTGCACTTCCTATTCCGCTCCGAGGAGCACAACATCAAGGCGCTCGGCGACGAGAAGGTGTTCGAGGCGGTGCGCGACATGATCGACAACACCACGCAGGGCATTCACGCCATCGGCCTCTGCACCCAGGGCTTTCGGCACATGTACGGCAAGAAGGAGGTGCGCAAGCCCGAGGATATGAAGGGCCTCAAGGTCCGCGTCCAGGCGACCGCGACCGAGGACATGATGTTTCCGGCCTATAGCGCCCAGACGGTGCACATGCCGTTCGGCAGCGTCTACACCTCGCTGCAAACCGGCGTGGTCGACTTCGGCGAGAACGCCGTCAACGTCTACATGATCAACAAGCACTACGAAGTCGCGCCCGTGCTGTCGACGACCGGACATGAGGCCAACAATTGCGTGGTCTGGGTCAGCGACAAGCTCTGGCAGGGCCTCAATGCCGATCAGCGCAAATGGGTGCTGGCCGCCGCGCGGGACGTCAGCCTGCAGGAGCCGAAGCGAGCATTCGATCTGGAGAACGCGGCTGCGACGCGGCTCGAGAAAATGGGCGTCAAGATCGTCAAGGACGTCGACAAAGCGAGCTTCCAGAAGATCGCCGACCCCTATCTCGACAAGCTCGCCAAGGAGCTCGGTCCGCACGCCGACAAGATCAAGACGCTGATCCGGGCGGTCAATTAGTTCCGTGCGTCGTCCCGGCGAACGCCGGGACCCATACCCCGCGGCCTGTCGGCTGAGTGATCGGCTAGCCGACGTTCGCAACGACTAAATTAGCGCCCATGGTTATGGGTCCCTGCTTTCGCAGGGACGACGGCAGAGAGTGTAGCAATGTCCATTGCCGATAGACTCGTGCTGCAACGCCAGCATCATCTGAAATGGCGGGCGCTCGACCGGCTCGAACTGATCCTGATGATGATCTGTGGTATGCTGTGCTTCGGCTTTTCGCTCTCCGTCACCGCTGACATCTTCACGCGGACCGTCGGCCACCCCTGGCTATGGCTGCAGGAAGCGACCTCGACGCTGTTCATCTATGCCATCTTCATCGGCTCCGCGGTTGCCACGCGCCGCAACGATCACCTCTATCTGACCGCGATCTCGGAATCGATGCACGGCACGCCGCGCATGATCGTCGAAATCCTGATCCGGCTCGTGGTACTGACGGTGGCGGGATGCCTGATCTATTACGGCTACATCAACTATCTTAGGGGTTTCGGCAGTTTCCGGCTGCCCTCGAACACGCCGATCGCCTCGCTCTATGCCGCGATTCCGCTGTCAGGTGCGCTGATCGCGCTGTTCACCATCGAGCAGCTGGTCAACGGCATCCGCAACGGCTTTGACCATCCCGAGCCCCCTGAAGAGACTGCCGACATTCCGCCCGCCGATGTCGGCATCCAGAACGGGGGACGGCTGTGAGCTCCCCCGTCATTCTCGGACTGATGACGTTCTGCTTCCTGTTCTTCGGCTATCTCGGCGTGCCGGTGCCGTTCTCGCTGATGGCTGGCGTTTTCGTCGGCGCGCTGCTCGCCGATGTCTCGCTTGCCGCCATCATGCAGAAGATCTTTGACGGCGTGGATTCCGAAGCGCTGCTCGCGATCCCGTTCTTCCTGTTGGTTGGCGAACTCATGAGCTCGGCCAATGTGGTGATACGGATCGCCAATCTGTCGCTGTCGCTGGTCGGGCATATCAGGGGCGGGCTGTCGCAGGTCGTGGTCGTGTTCTCGATGTTCTTCTCGGAAATGTCGGGATCGACCACCGCCGACGTTGCCGTGATGACCCGCGCGCTGGGCGGCCCGATGAAGAAGGAGGGATACAGCCCCGCCTTCATCGCCGCGATCATTGCCGCGGCTTCTACCATCGCGGCATTGGTGCCGCCGAGCATCACCGCCGTGGTCTACGGCGCGGTCGGCAACGTCTCGATCGCCGGCCTGTTCATGGCCGGCGTGGTGCCGGGGCTGATGATCGGCTTCGGCCTGATGATCTATTGTTTCTTCTTCGGGCCGACCGGCATGCGCCGGCCCCGCGCGCCGCTGAAGCAGATCGTGTTCGCGGCAGGCGATGCGGCCCTTCCGATGATGATCCCGGTCATCCTGCTCGGCGGCATCCTGACCGGCGCCTTCACACCGACCGAGGCCGGCGTCGTCGCCGTGATCTGGATCATCGCCGTGGTGATCCCCGCGCTCAACCGCGGCCACTTCAAGAACATTCCCTATGATTTCTGCCTCGCCGGGCTGATCTTCTCGCTGCCGCTGATCACGATCGGCGCCGCCAATGCGTTCGGCTGGATGCTGGCCTACCTGCGCGGCGCCTCCGTGATCGCCGACTGGATCATCGCGATCGCCGGCAACGATCCGCATTTGATCATGCTGCTGCTGGTGCTCTTGTTCACCGTGGTCGGCGATTTCATCGAGCCGGTGCCGACCATCATCATCTTCATGCCGCTGGTGAATACGCTGACGCAAGCCGGAGACATCAACGCCGTTCACATGGGCGTCGTGCTGATTGCGACTTTGGCATTCGGACTGATCACGCCGCCTTACGGGCTGGTGCTGCTGATGGCCTCGAAATTCGTCGGGGTCCCGTTTTCCAAGGCGTTGCGGGCGGCGCTGCCGATCTATGTCGTGTTCCTGGTCACCATCACCTTTACGATCTACTTCCCGAAGGTGGTGCTGTGGCTGCCGAAGCAGGTGATCCCGGAATCGGTCGGCTGCTTCAAGTCACCATCAGGGACGGGGTATATCTGCCCGAATTGATCGGGTCGGCACATCGTCGTCATGCCCGCGAAGGCGGGCATCCAGTACGCCGAGGCGCCGGACGTGAATCGAGAGGGCGCGGCGTACTGGATCATCCGCCTTCGCGGATGATGACAGTTGAGTGGGCGGCGCCAGTACGCCGCTACTTCGATTTGCTGGTAAACTTCTTCACGGCAGCCCGGAATTCGTCGGTGCACATGGCATCGATGATCTTCGCTTCCTCGGCATCTAACTGCTGCTTCACCGGCGTGACCGCTGCCTGATAGACCAGCGCCTTGGTGCCGCCGATGGCGGCCGGCGGATTTTGCGCCAGCCGCTCGGCGAACTTTCGCGTTTGCGCCTTCAGCTCGGCTGCCGGAACGACGCGGGCGACCAGGCCCCATTCATAGGCCTGCTGCGCGGTAAAACTGTCCTCAGCGAGGAAGATCTGCAACGCGCGGCGGGTGCCTACGGTGCCGACCATGCTTACGGTGCTGCCGCCGTCCGGGGACACGCCGATCTTGGCATAGGCCGGCGTGAAGCGGGCGTCCTCGGCGGCGATGCAGAGATCGGCTACGAAGGCGAGGCCCATGCCGGCGCCGGCGGCGGAGCCGTGGACGCTGGAGAGAACGATCTTCGGCATCCGCCGCAGCGTCTCGATGAAGGCGTGGTAGTGCTTCAGGAGTTCGCCGACCACAGGTGCGACGGTGTCGTTGGCGGCCGCAGCACCAATGGTTTGCAAATCGCCGCCGGCCGAAAAGGCGCGGCCTTCGCCCTCGATGACCAGCACCCGGATATCGTGGTTAGCCTCGATCTCGGCGCCGAGCTGCTCGAGCTTCTGCGCGATCGGCAGATTGATGGAGTTGAAGGCGGCGGGCCGGTTCAATGTGATGGTGGCGATTGCACCCTCGATCCGGAGCAGGGCAGGTGCGCTGGCGGTATCATCTGACGTTGGCATGGCGGGCCCTCGGCTCGAAACGGGGTCTGCATTTAAATCGCAGAAGGCAAGGGGTGACAATCCCCGAGGCATGGCCGGCAAAATACTGCGCGATCCTCTGGCCACGGCGCTCTTGCGTCTCCGCGCGCCATGAGGTCAGATAGGAGCTGTCATCGTTTGTCGGACGGACACGAGCGCCGCTTCAGGGGACGGGACAGGCAAGCCAAAACCTCGGAGGGGAAACAACATGGGTCGTTCCCGTGCGCTCGAACGTAGGATGTGCCGATGACAGGACCGGTTGTCATCATTGGGGCGGGCCACGCCGGCTACCAGCTCGCGGCCTCGCTGCGCCAGCACGGCTTTTCGCAAGCCATCGCGCTCGTGAATGACGAGGGCCATCTGCCGTACCAGCGGCCGCCGCTATCGAAGGCCTATCTGAAGGGAACCGGCGGACCCGACAGCCTGATGTTCCGCCCGGAAAAATTCTATGCCGACCAGAAGATCGATCTGATTTCCGATCGCGCGGTGTCGATCGATCGTGCCGCGCGCAAGGTGGCGCTCGCCTCCGGCGCCTCGCTCGATTACGGCCACCTGGTGCTGGCGACCGGCGCGCGCAACCGCCTGCTCGATATTCCAAATGCCAATCTCGACAGCGTGCGCTATTTGCGCACGCTCGATGAAAGCCAGTCGTTGCGCGACTATATCACGGCAGGCCAGCGCGTCGTCGTCATCGGCGCCGGATTCATCGGGCTGGAATTTGCCGCAACGGCGCGAGCCAAGGGCCTCGAGGTCGACGTCGTCGAGCTCGCGCCGCGGGTCATGGCGCGCGCGGTGACAGCGGAAATCTCGGAGCACTTCCAGTCCCGGCACACCGCGGCCGGTATCCGGATTCACCTCGGCGTACAGGTCACCAGCATCGAGAGTGACGGCAGCAAGGTCACCGGTGTGAGCCTGAGCGACGGACGGCATATCAAGGCCGACCTGATCGTGGTCGGCGTCGGCGTTTTACCTAATGTCGAACTGGCGGCGGACGCCGGCTTGAAGGTCGCCGCCGGCATCATCGTCGATGAGAATCTTTTGACCGAGGATCCGAATATCTCGGCGATGGGCGATTGCTCGCTTTATGCGAGCCCGCGGTTCGGCGGCTCGCTGCGGCTGGAATCCGTGCAGAACGCCACAGACCACGCGCGCTGCATTGCCGCCCGGCTGACCGGCGATGCCAAGCCCTATGACGGCCTGCCGTGGTTCTGGAGCGATCAGGGACCTGACAAGCTGCAGATGGTGGGATTGACCACAGGTTATGACCAGGTGGTGGTGCGCGGTGATCGCGCGCAAGGCGCGTTCTCCGTCTTTTGCTACAAGGCGGGGCAACTCGTCGGCATCGAATCCGTTAACCGCGCGGGCGATCACATGTTCGGACGGCGTCTGCTCGCCGCTCACGGCTCAATTACCCCCGAGCAAGCCGCCGATGCCGAATTCGACCTCAAGCGCGCCCTGACTTCGAACGTGGCCTGACTTAGATTCGACTTTCCGCGCCGCCAGTCTGCTTGCGTCGGCCGATCCATTTCGGCAACCATGCCGCGGAAGGTCCGTCATGAGTCTCCGGCGGTCCATCCTCGGAGGGTATATGTCTGTTCGTGCGTGCTATCTCGGGTTGATTGGCGCTGCCATCGTCGCTTGGATTGCAAGCGGCCCGGCATCGGCGCAGACCAAGCTGAGATGGGCGCATGTCTACGAGGTCACCGAACCCTTCCACACCGAGGCGCTTTGGGCGGCCAGCGAGATCAGGAAGCGCAGTAACGGCAGGTTCGATATCGAGGTGTTTCCGGCCTCCCAGCTCGGCAATGAGAATCAGATCAATGAAGCGCTCGGCGCCGGCGCCATCGATATCGTCTATGTCGGGATCAATTTCGCCGCGGCGACCTATCAGCCGCTCGGCATCACCGGCGCGCCGTTCATGCTGCGCGACTTCGAGCACTGGAAGGCCTACCGCGGCAGCAAGTTGTTTGCCGAACTGGCGAAGGGCTATGAGGACAAGACGAGACACAAGATCGTGGCGCTGACCTATTACGGTCAGCGCCATGTCACGGCCAACAAGCCTATCCGCATCCCACAGGACATGAAGGGCATGAAGCTGCGCGTGCCGCCGGCGCCGCTGGTTTTGATGTTCACCAAGTCGGTCGGCGCCGATGCAATCCCGATCGCTTTTTCCGACGTCTATACGGCGCTCCAGCAGCGGCTGGTCGACGGCCAGGAGAATCCGCTGCCGACCATCATGGCGAAAAAATTCTATCAGGTGCAGAGCCACATCGCGCTGACCGGCCACATCACCGAGTCGATGGTAACGGTGGTCGGCGGTCACGTCTGGAACAAGTTGACGGTGGAAGATCGCAAGCTCTTTGCCGATACGTTGCAGGAAGCCGCCGCGAAGGCAACGGAAGCGATCGAGGCCTCTGAGCGGATTTTGGCCGGCGAGTTGAAGCGGCTCGGCATGACTGTGATCGAGCCCGACCGGGAGGCGTTCCGAAAGGCGGCGATCCCGCTGCATAATGATGCATCCCTCGGGGCGGGGTGGACGCGCGCGCAATATGATGAATTGCAGGCCCTCAAATAGCTGATAGCGCAGCCACCTCGGCGGCGGTCGGCATCGACGGCGCGGCGCCCATCCGTTGCACGCAGATCGACGCGGCCGCATTGGCGTATTGAAGCGCGTCGCGGATCGGCTTGCCATTGGCAAGCTGGGCGGCGAGGGCGCCGACGAAGCAATCGCCGGCGCCGGTAGTGTCCACCGCTTTCACGGCGCGTCCCTCGATCAGCGACGGCTCGCCGCCGATGAGCGCGAGCACGCCGCGCTTGCCCAGCGTGACGCAGATGATCTTGTCCGAGGCCGTCGGGAGGCGGCACGCGGCTTCAACGAAACGAGCGGGCTCGTCGGTATCGCGAAGCTCGGCCTGTGCGAGCAGCCCGAGCTCGGTCTCGTTGAGGACGAGAATATCGACGAGGTCGAGCAATTCGGCGCCGCAGGCAAGCGCCGGCGCTGGATTGAGGATGGTGGCGGCGCCGGCCGCGCGGGCACGCTTGAAGAAGGCAGCGATCGCCATTTGCGGAATCTCGAACTGGCTCACAGCAACGTCGCCTCTGGCGAGCGCGGGGGCGGCGACATCCTCGGCGCTGACCAGCGCATTGGCACCGGGCACGACGACGATCGTGTTGTCGGCATCGGCGATGGTGATGATGGCTGTCCCGGTATGGATGTCAGCGCTGTCCTTGACCAGAGCGAGATCGACGCCCTGCAGCTCAAGAAACTGCCGGAGTTGCCGGCCGAACGCATCCGTGCCGAGCCGGCCGATCAGCGTGACCGGCGCACCAAGCTTTGCGGCTGATACCGCCTGGTTGGCGCCCTTGCCGCCCGGAAAATAATGCACGGCCTGGCCCGCGACGGTTTCGCCGACCTTGGGATGCCGGCTGGCGGTTGCCACCACATCCATGTTGATGCTGCCGGCGACGAAGACACGCCCCATCTCTAGTCCCAAAATTCCTTCTTGCGCCCGATCTGGAATTCCTGCTTGACCGCGTCGATATCGGCCAGCGTCGGCAATCCAGCCTCGTTGCCGAGGCGCTGGATCTTATAGGTCGAGGCCGCACGCGCAAACTCGAAATGCTCGTGCCAGCCTTTTGAGGGATTGTTGAGATAGGAAAACACGTAAGCGCCATGGAATACGTCGCCGGCGCCGTTGGTATCGATGACGCGCTCGGCGGCGATCGGCAGCGCCGGCAGCTTGCGCACCGCGCCGGTCTCGTCATACCAGAGCAGGCCCTGTTCGCCCATGGTGACGCCGCCGACCCGGCAGCCGCGGCTCTTGAGATAATCGAGCATGGCCTCCGGCGTCTTGTCCATCTGCTCGCACAAGCGCTCGGCGACGATAGCAACGTCGATGAATTGCAGCAGCTCGTGGGTGTTGGTGCGCAGGCCGCCACCGTCGAGCGAGGTCAGAATGCCGTCCTCGCGGCAGAGCTTTGCGTAATGAATGGCGGCATCGGGCTGATGGCCGTCGACATGCAGCGCGCGGCAGCCCTTCAGGTTGAGCATCGGGAAGGGATGAATGTGCTCGTCGTCACGGCAGCGCACGATGGCGCGCTTGCCGTCCTTCGGCATGATGAACGACAGCGATGAGGAGTTGACCTTGCGCGGATGGATCGAGATTCCGTATTTCGCGGCCATGTCCTGAAACATGCGGCCGAGCCAGTCATTGGCGACGGTCGCGATCAGGTCGGGCACGACGCCGAGCTTGGCGCAGCAGAACGCCGCAGTGACGGCATTGCCGCCAAACGACACCGCATAGTTGGAAGCCACATGTTTTTCGTCGCCGGTCGGCATGTGGTCGGTGATGAAGGTGACGTCGATATAGGTCTGTCCGATGAAGAGAGCCTGCATTCGTTTTCCGTCATGAGCTTGGGTTATCCCGGCCCCGGCGTACACACATTAGCACCGGTTATCGGATGCATTCGCTGAAATTATTCGCAACCGTGCCGTCTTTGCAGCTTGAGATGGGAGTATGAGGAGAATACGACCGTCCTTGGGTCCTGTACTTGGAGGTCTTCCTGAGAAGGTCTTGTCCTTAGAGGTATTGGGCATACTGCCGTATAACGGCTGACGGCTGCCCGGGTTTCCCGGCGGCGCGACAAAAGTGGAGGGAATGATGACCGTTTATTCCGGTCCCGTCTTCGACATGGCGGTTAACCAATTTGGCGTCATCGCCAACCATCTGGAAATCCCGATGGACGAGCGCGACCGTATCCTGATGCCGAAGCGGGCGATCACCGTCTCCTGTCCGATTCACCGCGACGACGGTACGGTCGCGGTGTTCGAAGGCTACCGGGTGCAGCATCACCTCACACTTGGCCCCACCAAGGGCGGCACGCGATTCGCCCCCTCCGTCGACATCGGCGAGGTCGCGGCGCTGGCGATCTGGATGAGCTGGAAGTGTGCGCTTGTCGGGCTGCCGTATGGCGGCGCCAAGGGCGGGGTCAATGTCGATCTCTCCACGATTTCCAAGCGCGAACTGGAAGGTCTGTCGCGGCGTTACATGCAGGAGATGATTCCGTTCGTCGGCCCGCACACCGACGTGATGGCGCCCGACATGGGCACCAATGAGCAGGTGATGGCCTGGTTCATGGACACCTATTCGATGTACCAGGGCAAAACCGTGACCGAGATCGTCACCGGCAAACCGGTCTCGTCGGGCGGCACGCTCGGCCGGCGCGAGGCGACTGGCCGCGGCGTCGCCTATCTCGCCAAACGCGTGCTCAAGGAGCTGTCGATCAATCCGGGCACGGCGACCGCGGTGATCCAGGGGTTTGGCAATGTCGGCTCCTATGCCGCGCTGGAACTGCACAATTACGGCCTAAAGATCATCGCCGTCAGCGATCACACCGGCGCGCTGCACGATCCGGCCGGCCTCGATATTCCGGCGCTGATGCGGCATGCCGGCAGCCATGGCAGCATCGCCGGCTTCTCCAACCAGCTGACTTTTGACCCCGAGCAGATCCTCACTTTGAAGTGTGACGTGCTGGTGCCGGCCGCGATGGAGCGGGTGATCGACGCCAAGGTCGCGGAAAACCTCAAATGCCGCGTGTTGGCGGAGGGCGCCAATGGCCCGACCACGCCGGAGGCCGATCTGGTGCTGGAGAAGCGCCAGGGCGAAGTGTTTCTGATCCCCGACATTCTCTGCAATTCCGGCGGCGTCGTGGTCAGCTATTTCGAGTGGGTGCAGGACCTGCAGCAATTGTTCTGGGAGGAAGAAGAGGTGACACGGCGCGAATACGCCATCCTCGATCGCGCCTTCGACACCATGCTGGCACGCGCCAAGGCAGACAAGATTCCGCACCGCACCGCGGCGATGGCGATCGGGGTGGAGAAGGTGCGCGCCGCCAAGAACACGCGAGGCCTGTTCCCGTGATCACTGACCTCGACCACGTCGTCATTCTCACCGGCGACATCAACGCGGCATCCACCGCCTACCAGACGCTGTTTGCCCGCGCGCCGGCCTGGCAGTATGGCGGCGGGGGCGCTGACCGCGTCCTGTTCACGCTTGACAACACCACGCTGGAATTGGTGGCCCCGAACGGGGAGGGCATGGATGCGGACCGCATCCGCGCCGTACTCGATGCGCAGGGCGAGGGGCTGGCGAGCATCTGCTTCCGGACCGGCGACATCGCGAAAATGCATCGCCGGCTCGAGCGGCTGGCGTTGCAGCCGGAGGCGATCGCGGAGGTCGAGAGCCGCGATGCGATCTCGGGTGCGACGCTGTCTTGGAGGCGCACGCGGACCGCAACGGAGGCCTCGCGCGGCGTCCGCCTGTTCTTCCTCGAGCGTGACAAGGAGCGGCCGCCGTCGGTGCCAACTACGGCCGCCGCGATCACGGCATTGGACCATGTCGTGGTTTCGACCTCGGACCCCGAGCACGCCGCTGCCCTCTACGGCGCACGGCTCGGCCTCGACATGGCACTCGACCGCTCGCATCCCGATTGGGGCCGGCTGATGTTCTTCCGCTGCGGCGACCTCATCGTCGAGATCACGCACCGGCCGGGCAAGCAGGCCGATACGACGCAGGATAAATTATACGGCCTGTGCTGGCGCATCGCGGACATCGACGCCGTCCATGCGCGGCTGGTCCAGGCCGGCGCCGACGTCTCCGAAATCCGCACCGGCCGCAAGCCGGGCACGCGGGTCATGACGGTGCGGAAGGGGACCTGCGGCGTGCCGACACTATTGGTGCAGCCATCGGCGGGGAAGGGCGAAAGAGCTTATCCTCCCCTGGAGGGGGAGGATCGGTTCGCATGAAATGCGAACCGAGGTGGGGTGACGGTCTCTCGTCATCCAACAGTGCCCGAGTGGAGAGATCACCCCACCCCGTCACGCCCCTCCAGGGGAGGGTGATCCGTTCTCAAAGCGCCTCTCGCATGCTACAGCTTGCTTCGTGCATCCATCGGGCAACTGATTTGGCAAAGGCAAAACGCGGACAGAAATGGCAACGCGACCCTGAGGGGATGCGACTTCGGATTCTCGAGGCCGCCAAGCAGGAATTCGCCGCCCACGGCCTGGCTGGCGCGCGGGTCGATCGCATCGCGGCCAATGCCGGCGCCAACAAGCGCATGCTGTACTACCACGTCGGCAACAAGGAGGACCTCTATCTCACGGTGCTGGAAGGCGCCTATGAGAAGATCCGTTCCGAGGAGCGGGAGCTCGATCTCGAGCATCTCGATCCGCCGGAAGCGATCGAGCGTCTGATCGACTTCACATGGAATTATTTTCTCCGTAACCCCGAATTCCTGGCGCTGCTGAACACCGAAAACCTGGCCAAGGCGCGCCACCTGAAGCGCTCGACCAAGGTCAAGTCGATGCATTCCCCGTTCGTCGAGATGATCCGCACCGTGGTGACGCGCGGCGTCGTCAGCGGCGATTTCCGTGTCGCCGTCGATCCGGTTCAGCTCTACATTTCGATCGCGGCGCTGTGCTTCTTCTATCTGTCCAACAGCGCGACGCTCTCCGTGATCTTCGGCCGCGACCTCCTGAAGAAGGAGGCGCGGGACGAGCGCCTCGCCCACATGGTGGCGCTGGTGCTGGCGGCGCTGACCGGAAAATCGACCGCGGATTTTGGCAAGGCCATCGCGCAGGGGGCACGGTCGCCCGAGCATCAGCCGGTGTGATTCTGTCGTCCCGGCGAAAGCCGGGACCCATACGCTGCGGCCTTTCGACTTGAGGCGGTAGTCGTTGATCTTGCTTTGACAATTAACGTTCGTGGTTATGGGTTCCTGTGTGAGCAGGAACGACAAAATACCGCACGAAAACCCGCTTGCCAGTATTTATCCAACGGGTTAATTTCTCCTCCGAAAAGACGATACCAGGGAGCGCAACGTGGCCGAGTTGAAGGCTGAAAGTGGCTTGTCGAAAGCGCTGAACGCGGCGTGGGTGCGGCCGTTTCTGTTCCTGATCTTCATCGTGGTGATGTGGGACGTCACCATCCGCCTGTTCCAGATTCCGGCCTATCAGATCCCGGCGCCCGGCGATGTCGTGGCGGTCTTGCGGACGGAGTGGCCGGAATTGCTGCGGCAGTCCTGGCCGACCACCTACGCCACCATTTGCGGCTTCCTGCTGTCGGCGGTATTCGGCATCCCCGTCGCCATGCTGATTGCGGGATCGAAGACGGTGGAAAGCTATGTCTATCCGCTGCTCGTATTCTCGCAGTCCGTGCCGAAGATCGCGATCGCGCCGCTGTTCGTGGTGTGGTTCGGCTTCGGCATCATTCCGAAAGTAATCTCGGCATTCCTGCTGGGATTCTTCCCGGTCGTGGTCTCCGCCGTGCAGGGCTTCAAATCGGTCGATCCTGACATGGTCGATCTCGCGCGCGCGATGCAGGGCAGCCGCTTTCAGGTGTTCCGCGCCGTCAACCTGCCGCATGCTATGCCGGCGATCTTCTCCGGCCTGAAAGTATCGGTCACGCTCGCCGTCGTCGGCGCCGTGGTCGGCGAGTTCGTCGGCTCCAATTCCGGCATCGGCTATGTGATGCAGCGCTCGATCGGAACGTTCGACCTGCCGACGATGTTTGCCGCGCTGGTGATCCTCGCGCTGCTCGGCGTCGTGCTGTTCTGGGTCGTCGATCGCATCGAGCGCCTCGTGATCCCCTGGCACGTCAGCCAGCGTGACGACATCATTTTCGCTTCGTGAAATTACCGTTGGAACGATAGCAGATGACGTCATTGCGAGCGCAGCGAAGCAATCCATGGCGCCGCAAGTTGAGAGATGGATTGCTTCGCTTCGCTCGCAATGACGAAGCAAAGGGAGGAAGACAATGATACGAACGATAGCGGCGGTCTCCGCCGCCCTGATCTGGACCGCGCTTTCGGTGCTTCCGGCATCGGCCGCCGACAAGGTGGTGCTGATGCTGAACTGGTACGTTTATGGCGAGCACGCGCCGTTCTATTACGGCAAGGCCAAGGGCATCTACGCCGCCGAGGGCATTGACCTCGAGATCCAGGAAGGCCGCGGCTCCGCAGCGACCACGCAGGCCGTGGCGGCCAAGACCGCCAATTTCGGCTATGTCGATGTGCCCACCATGATGCGCGCGGCGGTCAAGGGTGCGCCGATCGTTGCCACCGGCGTGCTGCTGCAGACCAGCCCGATGTCGGCGATGGGCTTTGTCGAGAAGAACATCAAGAAGCCCGAGGACATCAAGGGCAAGACGGTGGCGATCACGCCGGCCGACTCGATGACGCAGATCTGGCCGCTGTTCCTGAAGAAGACCGGCCTGAAGGAAAGCGATTTCCAGACGGTAGCGGGCGACGGCCAGACCAAGCTCAACGCCGTCATCAACGGGCAGGCCGATCTCTTGCTCGGCTACGTCATGGACCAGTCGATGAAGATCAAGGACGCGACCGGCAAGGACGTCAACGCGATCAAGTTCGCCGACTACGGCATCAACATGGTCTGCTCGGGCATCGTCGCCAACACCGACTTCGTCAAGGCCAATGCCGACCTCGTCAAGCGCTTCATGTCGGCAACGACCAAGGCGGTCGAAGCAGCCGAGAAGGACCCGAAGGGCGCGGCGCAGTCGATCCTCGACGCCAACCCGAAGGGCGGCAAGATCGAAACGCTGACGCAGGGCTTTGAGCTGACGATTCCGCTTTACCGCACGGCTGAAACCAAGGCCAAGCGGCCGTTCCAGGTGACCGACCAGAACATGACCGACACGGTCAATTTGATGGTCGAGTATGGCGGGCTGGACGCCAAGGCCAAGGACAATCCGAAGGCGTTTTATACCAACGACTACCTGCCGCAGGGCGGTTCGTGAGCAGGCGTTAAAAATTCCATCGTCGTCCCCGCGCACGCGGGGACCCATAACCACCGGCCTGTGTTGTTGCAGAAGGTCTCTGCCAGGCTGCCCAAACGAAAGGGCACGGCGTATGGGTCCCTGCGTTCGCAGGGACGACGGCGGAGCGAGACTTTTCCAAATGGACTCATCTGAATGAACCCGGCGACCAAACCAATCGAGATCAATCAACCGGCCGCGCATCTGCGGCTGGTATCGGATCGCGCCGGCAGCGCGGCGCCGGGGATTACGCTTTCGGGCGTCTCGAAAACCTATCGGTCGCGCGACGGCGACGTGCCGTCGCTGCGGCCGCTGGATTTCCATATCAACGAGGGCGAGTTCTTCGTCGTGGTCGGCCCGTCCGGCTGCGGCAAATCCACGCTGCTGAAGATGATCTCGGGGTTGCTCGCGCCCTCGACCGGCGAAATCACCGTTGATGGCGAGCCGGTGACGAAACCGCACGGCAATGTCGGCATCGTGTTTCAGAATGCGCTGCTGCTGCCCTGGCGCAACATCCTCTCCAACGTGATGTTGCCGATCGACATGAAGAAGCTGCCGCGCGACGAATATCTGCCGCGCGCCAAGTCGCTGCTCAAGCTGGTCGGCCTCGAAGGGTTTGAGAAGAAGCTGCCCTGGCAGCTCTCTGGCGGCATGCAGCAGCGCGCCTCGATCTGCCGCGCGCTGGTGCACGATCCCAAGATCATGCTGATGGACGAGCCGTTCGGCGCGCTCGATGCCATGACGCGCGAGAAGATGAATGTCGAACTGATGCGCATCCAGCGCGAGACCGGCAAGACCGTACTCCTGATCACGCATTCGATCCCGGAAGCGGTGTTTCTGGCGGACCGCGTGCTTGTTATGACCGAGCGTCCCGGCGCGATCGCGGCAATCTATGACGTGCCGCTGCCGCGTCCGCGCTCGCTCGATGCGATGGCCGATCCGGCCTTCACCGAGCTGGTGCAGCGGATTCGCAAGCACTTCTTCACCCAAAGCGCGCTGGATTGAGACAGGCTTTCGATGCCGCCACGTCTAGCCATAAAGGACATCTCCTTTTTTGAACGGCAGGTCGCCTTCGCCCGGCCGTTCCGGTTCGGCGCGGTTGTCATCGACGGCACGCCGCAGGCTTTTGTGCGGGTCGAGATCGAGGTTGAAGGCAAAGGCAGGGCGACGGGCGCAAGCGCCGAGTTTCTGGTCGCCAAATGGTTCGACAAGCGGCCGCATCTCTCGCCGCAGGAGACGGTGACCGAGCTGCGCCGCTCGCTGCTGATCGCGCGGGATATCTATCTGGCACATTCCGGCTTAGAGACCGCGTTCGGTCTGCATGCTGCTTGTATCAGCGCGCAAATCGAGGCCTGCGCCGCCGAGGACATCCCGCCGCTGGCGGCAGCTTACGGGCCGGCCGAAATCGACAAGGCGATTTTGGATGCGTTGTTGCGCTGCACCGGCGCCAACTTCTTCGATGGCATGGCGGCCAACATCGCCGGCATCGATGCGCGCCTGTCACGCGATATCGGCGATGGTGACGTGACCAAGCTCCTCGCCAGCCGCAAGCGGCTGGAGCGCGTGGCCATCAGACATACGGTCGGCATGGACGACGAGGTCGAAGGCGAGGGCGGTGTCGCCGATGCACGTGAAAACGCCGGCGCGCGCTATTTCAAGCTCAAGCTCAACGGCGATCCCGCGCACGATGCCGACCGCCTGATTCGAATCGGCCACGAGCTGGCCACGCTGTCCCATGATTACCGCGTCACGCTTGATGCCAACGAGCAATATTCCGACCTCGCCGTTCTCGGCGCGCTGATTGACCGCCTCGACCGCGACGCCGCGTTGCGGCCGATTGCGTCAAAATTACTTTACATCGAACAGCCGATGCCGCGCGACATCACGCGCCAGTCACCGCTTGGTGCGCTGGCCCGGCGCGATTTCATTGTCGACGAGGCGGATGATTCCTACGACGCCTTCCCGATCGCGCGGGCGCTCGGCTATCGCGGCATCTCCTCGAAATCCTGCAAGGGCATCTACAAGTCGGTGATCAACGCGACCCGCGCCGCCCGATGGAGCGCGGCAGGCGAAAAATGCTTCGTTACGGGCGAGGATCTCACCTGTCAGGCGGGGCTAGCCGTGCAGCAGGATCTCGCGCTCGGCGCGCTGATCGGCGTCACCCATGCCGAGCGCAACGGCCACCATTACGTCGATGGATTTGGCGACACGCCGGCCGCCGAGGCGGAAGCGTTTCTCGCAGGTCATCCCGATCTCTACACCCGCGACGGCGGCAAGGTTCGTCTCGCTGTCCATGACGGCGATCTCCTGACGGGATCGCTGACGACACCGGGCTTCGCCACTTCAGTACATCCGGACTGGTCCGCGATGTCGCCGCTTGCC
This sequence comes from Bradyrhizobium sp. CB3481, assembly GCF_029714305.1. Lineage (NCBI taxonomy): Bacteria > Pseudomonadati > Pseudomonadota > Alphaproteobacteria > Hyphomicrobiales > Nitrobacteraceae > Bradyrhizobium > Bradyrhizobium sp. CB3481. Next base: position 6,133,941 of record NZ_CP121647.1, on the reverse strand, counting down.
GAGCCCATAGCCAAAAACTCCCTGGAGAAAGCAGTATGACGACCAAACGCCTCGGCCTGATCATGAACGGCGTGACCGGCCGGATGGGGCTCAACCAGCATTTGATCCGCTCCATCATCGCGATCCGCGACCAGGGCGGCGTGCTGCTGTCGAATGGCGACCGCATGCTGCCCGATCCGATTCTGATCGGCCGCGACGCCGAGAAGGTGGAGCGGCTGGCAAAACGTTTCAACGTGGAGCGCTGGTCAACCGACCTCGACAAGGCGCTCGCCGACAAGAACGACACGATCTTCTTTGACGCCGCCACCACGCAGGCGCGCCCTTCGCTGCTGACGAAAGCGATCGAGGCCGGCAAGCACGTCTATTGCGAGAAACCGATCGCGACCAATCTCGAGGAAGCGGTCACGGTGCTCAAGCTCGCCAACGCCAAAGGCGTCAAGCACGGCACGGTGCAGGACAAGCTGTTCCTGCCGGGCCTGAAGAAGCTCGCCTTCCTGCGCGATTCCGGCTTCTTCGGCCGCATGCTCTCGGTGCGCGGCGAATTCGGCTATTGGGTGTTCGAGGGCGGCTGGCAGGAGGCGCAGCGGCCGTCGTGGAACTACCGCAGCGAGGACGGCGGCGGCATCATCCTCGACATGGTCTGCCACTGGCGCTACGTGCTCGACAATCTCTTCGGCGAGGTCGAGAGCATCTCTTGCCTCGGCACCACAGATATCCCCGAGCGCTTCGACGAGAAAGGCAAGAAATACACGGCGACCGCCGATGACTCCGCCTACGCCACCTTCCGCCTCAAGGGCGGCGTGATCGCGCATATCAACATGAGCTGGGTGACGCGGGTCTATCGCGACGACCTCGTGACCTTCCAGGTCGACGGCACCCACGGCTCGGCAGTCGCCGGCCTGACCGATTGCGTGATCCAGGCACGCCAGGCAACGCCGCGGCCGGTGTGGAATCCGGACGAAAAGCGCACGCATGATTTCTATGCCGATTGGCAGAAGGTTCCTGACAACGCCGTCTACGATAACGGCTTCAAGGAGCAGTGGGAGATGTTCATCCGCCACGTCTGCGAGGACGCACCCTACAAGTTCACGCTGCTGGAAGGCGCCAAGGGCGTGCAGCTTGCCGAATGCGCGCTGCAGAGTTGGCGCGAGCGGCGCTGGATCGACGTTGCCCCGATCAAGGTGTGAGGAGGCCCAAGCATGAACAAGCCTGTCCTGCCGATGTCATCGCTGTTCCTGAAACTGCCGACCGCGGAACGTTCCATCGAGACCTATCGTCTGGCGGCGTCGCAGACGTTTCCGGCGAAGCTTCAGGGCACGCTGAACCGCGTCGCCTTCTCGGCTGCGCATACGGTCGCCGATCCGCTTGCCGACAACGATCCCTGGCTCAGCGCCGCGATCGATTGGGATCGCACCATTGCGTTCCGCGAGCATGTCTGGGACCTCGGCCTTGGCGTCGCTGAAGCCATGGATACCGCGCAGCGCGGCATGGGGCTGGATTGGCCGACATCGCTGGAATTGATTCAGCGCTCGGTGAGGGCCGCGAAGGCGAGGGGCAATGCGCTGGTGTTTTCCGGCGCCGGCACCGACCACCTCGCAGTGGAGGATGCCAAATCGATCGATGACGTGATCCGCGCCTATGAGGAACAGATCGCGGCGGTGGAGAAGGCCGGCGGCCGGATCATCCTGATGGCCTCGCGCGCGCTGGCCAAGCTCGGCCGCAGCGCCGACGATTACGCAAAAGTCTATAATCGCGTACTGTCGCAGGTACGCGAGCCCGTGATCATCCACTGGCTCGGCGACATGTTCGACCCGGCGCTGGCGGGCTATTGGGGCACGACCGATCTCGACAAGGCGATGGATACGGCGGTCGCCATCATCAACGCCAACGCGGCCAAGGTGGACGGCGTAAAGGTCTCGCTGCTCGACAAGCAGCGCGAAATCGACATGCGCCGGCGCCTCGATGAGAACGTCAAGATGTATACCGGCGACGACTTCAACTATGCCGAATTGATCGCCGGCGACGCGCAAGGCTTTTCGCACGCGCTGCTCGGCATCTTCGATGCCATCGCGCCGGCGGCATCCTACGCGCTGTCGCGGCTTGCCGCCGGCGACGAGGCCGGCTTTCACGATGTGCTGGGCCCAACGGTGCCGCTGTCGCGCCATATCTTCCGTGCGCCGACGCGGTTCTACAAGACCGGTATCGTGTTCATGGCGTACCTCAACGGCCATCAGGACCATTTCACCATGGTCGGCGGCCAGGAGAGCACGCGCTCGACGCTGCATCTCGCCGAACTATTTCGCCTCGCCGACAGGGCCGGGCTGCTCTCCAACCCCGAACTGGCGACGCGGCGCATGAAGACGGTGCTGGCAACGCGCGGCATCGAACCTTGATGCGCGATTTCTCTTCGGATCATCGCTGGCTGTCGCTGAATACGGCAACCGTCCGCAAGCAGGGCGATCTCGTCGCCATCATCGAAGCCTGCGCGCGACATGGCATCCGCGCCATCGATCCCTGGCGCGACCAGGTTGCGGCCGTCGGTCTTGACCGCGCGGTGCGGACGGTGCGCGACGCAGGACTCGAATTATCTGGCTACTGCCGCGGCGGCATGTTCACGGCGGACGCCGCGCACCGTATCGAGGCGCGCGACGACAACCGCCGCGCCGTGGACGAAGCCAAGGCGCTGGGCGCGCCGTGCATCGTGCTCGTTGTCGGCGGCCTGCCGCAATATTCGCGCCCCGGAAGCACGGCATCGAAGGATATCGTGGCTGCGCGTACACAGGTGCATGACGCCATCGCGGAGATGCTGGAATATGCGAGGGGGGCCAACATGCCGCTCGCGATCGAGCCCCTGCACCCGGCCTATGCCGCGGACCGTGCCTGCGTGAACACGACGAAGCAGGCGCTTGATATTTGCGACCAGCTCGATCCGCAACGCACCGGCGCGCTCGGCGTTGCGCTCGACGTGTATCACATCTGGTGGGATCCGGAATTGATGCCGCAGATCGCGCGCGCCGGCAAAGACCGCCTGCTCGCATTTCACGTCTGCGACTGGCTGGTGCCGACAAAGGACATCCTCAACGACCGCGGCATGATGGGCGACGGCGTCATCGACATCAAATCCGCGCGAGCAGCGGTCGAGGCGCAGGGCTTTGCCGGCTATTCCGAGATCGAAATCTTCTCCAACGACTGGTGGGGAAGGCCGATGGACGAGGTTTTACAGACCTGTATCGCGCGGCACCGCACGGTGGTCTGAGGGTCGTGTGTCGAGGTCGCTTGTTAGCTGTCTCAATTGCGCACGCTGTTGTCTCGTATGTGAACTGCCGTGAGTTGTGTTTTCTGATAGCGTCGCGCCGTGAGACAGCGCGCGGTTCCGGATTTAACCTTTTGCGCAGCTATTTAGATTAACAAAGGGTTACCGTTGCGCCCGTGAGAACTCCGGCGCTAGCTACGCCGCATGGAGAACGTTTCTCCGCGAGCGATGAGCGACACCATGAAAACTCTTTACGCAATTGCGGCCCTCGTTCTGCTGTCGTCGTCGGCACAGGCCTGGCAGGTCGTGGAGCGCTGCACCTACAGCAAGTTCTTTGGCAGGGTGTGCACGACTTCCTATCTGGATGATGCGCCGCGCAACGCGCAGCAGGAACAGGAAGACGAGAAAGCAAGGCGCGCCAGCATCGAGAAGTGGGAAGCGTTCTGCAAGCCGCGGCGCACCTATGATGAGGAAGGCGTCACCCGCCTGGTCTATGCGCGCAAGGGCTGCGAGTTCGGTCGCAGCAGCGATTAATCTGCCTCTGCTCCTCGCAACTGGCGGGGAGCATTTCCGGGCCTGTGAGCCCGATGGTTCCGCCGCCTTGCCGCGCCCGAACAACCGCTAAATCTTTATCGACCAAATTGCGATCCGGTTAGTCACGCTGCTTTACGGCGCCTCAATGCTTGTCCGTCATTGCTGACAGGGCAGTCATTTCAAGAGGCAGGGCAATGCGCTTCTTCATCGCAATCTCGATTCTCGTCGCTTCGGTCTCGTCCGCGTCAGCGCAATTCGCGATGGACCACGGCCACGCGGCGGACGCCGCAGCGGCCGCACGCGCGGCGAGGGCTGCTGCAGATGCCAAGGCCGCGGCGATCGCCTCCGGCGCGCCGCTGCTTCCGAGCCAGCAGACCAATTTCTATGTCGGCGGTCGCGCCATGGTGAAGGTCGCGCCCCGGACGGCGGAAGAACTGAAGGCCGACGAAGCCGGCCAGGCCGCCTGGAACGCCCGCTGCCGGCCGACCGTGATCGAGGATAGCGAGGGCCTGCGGCGTGTGCGATATGCCGAACGGGATTGCGATCTCTCGCGCTTCAATACCGCCGGCAATTAGCGCTTCCTGACACAAGGGCAGGATCGCGCGGCGGCCGGGCCCGCACCGGCAGCCCCGGTTCCGGCTATGCCCTCCCGAACCGAAATGCTAGAGCTTCCCCGACATCCGTTGGGGCGGCATGACTTTCACATCCTGGCAGTTCGGCGTTTTCGTCGCGCTCGTGTTCGCGGCTTATTACCTGCCGGCGCTGCGGGGCTTTCAGATCCAGCTGCTGGTGTTCGCCAGCCTGTTCTTTTACGGATACGGCCAGCCGGAATTGCTGGCGCTGCTCGCTGTCGCAGTTTTCGGAACCTATCTCTTCCTGATCCTTGCCTTGCGAAACCGGCGGGTCTGGCTGCCGGTCGGCATCGTCTTCAATTTCGCGCTGCTCGCCTTCTTCAAATACAAGTTCCTGTTTCTCGATCCGGCTTCCCCGCGCCTGACCGATTTTGCGCCGCTGGATTTTCTTTTAAAGCTGCCGCTGCCGATCGGCATTTCGTTTTTCGTCTTCCACAACATCAGCCTGCTGGTTGATCTTACCCGGCAGAAGCCGGCGCCACCGACGCTGACCGGGGTCTTCCTCTACATCATCTTCTTTCCGCAGCTGGTGTCCGGTCCGATCACGCGAGCAGAAATATTCATGCCGCAGATCAAGCCGAAATATTTTGCGGACGTTCCGTTCGTCGAGGCCGCGAAATGGATTCTCGCCGGCTTTTTCTTCAAGCTCTATGTGGCGAACAACCTCAATGAGATGACGTCTTACATGAGCTACCCGCTCCATGAGACGCTGCAGACCCAGGACCGCTGGCTGCTGATCTTCCTCTACAGCTACCAGATCTATGCGGACTTCTTCGGCTATTCGGCGATTGCGCTCGGCCTTGGCCTCTTGTTCGGCTACCGCCTGCCGATCAACTTCAATCTTCCCTATATCTCGACCTCGTTCTCCGAGTTCTGGACGCGCTGGCATATTTCGTTGTCGACCTGGCTGCGCACCTATCTCTACATCCCGCTCGGCGGCAATCGTCATGGTGTCTGGCGGACCTATCTGAACCTGATGATCGTGATGGGTCTCGGCGGCCTCTGGCATGGCGCCGGCCTCAGCTATCTGGCGTGGGGATTGATGCACGGTCTGCTGCTGGTGCTCGAACGCCCCTTGCTGGCGCGGCTGGGCTCGATCGACCTTGCGGCGTTCCGGGCGGCGCGCATGACGGTCGTCTTCGTCTTCGTCAGCATGCTCTGGATCTTCTTCAAGCTACCGAACTTCGACCACGCGCTCGGCTATCTCGTGGGAATGTTCACGCCGGGCACAAACCCAAATCCGACAAAGCTGTTCTACAGCCTGGCGCTGCTCTATTCGCTGCCGGTCATGATCCAGCATCTTGGTTTCCGTGCGCTTTCCGAGGGAAGGCTACGCTGGGCGGAGCCATATCTCTACGGCTCGATGGCCGCGCTGATGTATCTGGAGGCCGGCCCGGAAACCTCGTTCATTTATTTTCAGTTCTAGGATGAGAAAAGTGTCTGCTATCAGGTGGTTGATGAAATGCAGTGTCGGCGCGGCGGTCGTGCTGATCGCCTGCGGTTTTGCGACGGCGCGTTTCGGCACCGGGCTGCAGATGCCGGCGACCACGACGCGGGACGGCACGCTGACCACCCTGAGCCGCTACCTGCGCGAGCCCGTGCCCGACATCGTACTGGTCGGCAGCTCGATCGCGTTCCGCCTCAAGGAGGAATATTTTGCAACGCCGGGCTTGCGGAATCTGGCACTGGCCGGCGGCTCACCGGTTACCGGGCTGGAAATCGTCGCGAGCCAGCCGCATCTTCCGGCGATCATTCTGGTCGAGGCTAACGTGCTTGCCCGTCCGGTCGATGCCACGCTGGTCGAACTTTATGCGCGCAGCGACAGCGAGCCGTGGTTCTTTCGCCCTGTCAGGGCTGCGATCGCCGCCTATGAGCAGCGGCTTCATGCCCCGCTTGCGCATGAGCAGGTCGCGGTCAATCTGCGCCGATTGACCGCGCAGCCGCCAAGCGACTTCGACAACCGGATCTATGCGGATCGCGCGCTGCAACAGTTCGAGGCGGAAGATCCGACGGATATGGTACAGTTCAATGAGAAACGGATCGCGGAGTTGATCCGCACGATCGAACTGCGCGGCGCACGGGTATTTCTGTTTGAGATTCCTTATTCGGGGCCGATCGAAGCCTCGCGATACGCCGCCACCACGCGGCAGATTGCCCACGCCGCATTTCCGGATTCGAACCGGTGGTTGCCGATCGAAGTAGACCGAGGCGAGCTGCGCTGGGCAGACGGCGTTCATCTCGACGAGCGCTCGGCGATCATCGTGACCGAGGCGCTGGAACGCGCCTTAGCGTCAGTGCGCATGAAGTAGCCGACCGTCGTTCTCAAGAGCTGTTCAAGGCCGCGCGTCAGCGCCCTTCGGCCAGGAAGGCGATGATCTTCTTTCGGTCCTCGCTCGAGGAGAGACCGCCATACGGCTTCATGTTATTGCCGGGTACGACCTCCTCGGGGTTGGCGATGAAGCGATCGAGCTTCTCTTCATCCCAGACGAAGCCAGCTTCCTTCATCGCGCTGGAGAAGGCGTATTCCGGCAGAGATCCTGCTTTCCGTCCGATGATCTTGTGCAAATTGGGGCCGAGCCGATTGTCGCCTTCGCGTACCATGTGACAGGTCCGGCAGGAATTGTTGAACGCCTGTTGTCCGGAGGCGTCCTGCGGCAGGGCGAACGGCGATGAAAGCGCGTATGCTATCCCGCCCACCGCCATCATCATGAGCACTCGGTTCCGCATGCGTCCGTCTCGCCATCTCATGCGAGCCTCGCTTGAAAGGGTTGGGTTAGCTCACTGGCCTGCCACCTGTTGCAGCGTATTGAAGCGCGCCTTCTGCTCGTTGCTCAGCGTGGCATAGAACTCATCCAATGCCGGCTGCACCAGCGCGGCGGCCTGCAGCATTGCATCGAGCCGCTTTTCCATGGCTTCGAGCCGTCCAAGCGGGGTAAGCGGGACGTCGTCGGGGCAGGCGGCCTGCAGCCGTTCAACCGCATTCTTCGTCGCCTGGCTCAGGCGGTCGAGCGCTTCCTTCTGGTTGCCGGCCGGATGTATCACGGCCTCGATCCGATCGATCGGCAACTGCGTGAGGCTGGACTTCGGCTCGCCGCAGCGCTCGCCTTGCGCGTTTGCTTCCTGTTGCGGCTGTTGCGAACCTTCACCGACGTTCGGGCCGAGGGCGTTGAAGCGCGCCTTCTGCTCGTCGCTCAGCGAATTGTAAAATTGCTCGAGCGCCGGCCGTACGATCCTGACCGCGTTGAGCGTTGCACTGATGCGGGTCGTCATCGCCCGCAAGCGGCCGGGCGGTGTCATTCCATAATAATCGGCACAAGAATCCTTGAACGCGTCGGCGGCCTTCGCCGCGGCGGCCTTCAATTCGTCTAGCAGCGCGCGCTGTTCGGGCGTCGGCTGCACTGCGCGCGCAATCGAGGCGATCGGCCAGGCGGTCACCCCGTCGCCGGGCGCTCCACACAATTCCCGCAGCGTCTGCCGGCTCGCGGTCGGATGCTTGCGCGTTTGATAGCCAGTGATCGCGGCGCCGGGCTCGGGATATCTGGCATAGGCGGAATATGGACTGTCGGCGCCCCAGAACACCGTGTCGACGAAGTCGTCATAGGCGTAGGCCCAGTAGCCGGGATCATAGGCATAGGGCCAGAAGGTGTAACTGAAGATGTCGGAATAGGCGTAGGGCCAGAACACGGGGCCGAGCCAGGCCACAAAGGCTGCGCGGTGACCGCGCCGCCAGGCATGGCGAGGTGCCCAGGCGTTCTCTCGCGCCGTGAGTGCCGCGCGGGCTTGCATGGCATCATTGCTGCGGAATTGGGTGGAAAAACGTCCGCGGGCCGCGGCCTGCGCGGCGGCAGAAGCCGATCGTTCAGCCGAGGGCTGCGGCCCCATCCGCTGCAGGCGGGCTTGGTCGCTTTGCAGCATGCGCTGCTCGCGCTGCAGCCGGCGGTTTTCGGTCTGCAGCAATCGCTGCTGCGCGCGTTGCGCCCGAACGCCTTCCGGCTTTTGCCCCTGCAATTGCTGCACACGCTGCTGCATGCGCTCGATGCGGCTCTGCCGCTCCGTGCTCTGGCGCGTCAGCATGCCGCGCTGTCGCTCCTGCACGACTTGGCGCCGTTCCTCGATGCGTTGTGCACGCTGCTGCGCACGCGTTTCGATTTGTTCGCCTCGCGATTGCCGCGCGGCCGCGGGCGGTGGGCCCTGACGCGATGGTGCGGCAATGCGCGGCTCGGGACGCCGCGCCATGGCCGGCCGCTGCGGCGGTGCGGCACGATGGATCTGGGGCCGCGGCGCAGCAATGTGCGGTGCGGCCGGTCGTGGCGGTGCAGCGATACGTGGCGCGGCATGCGGAGCCATCGCCGGACGCTGCATGGGAGGAGCCGCACGGAACGCCGGTGCGGCTGGTCGTGCCATTGCCGGAGGTGCTGCTGGACGTGCCATCGCCGGCGGCGCCGCCGGGCGCGCCATGGCAGGTGGCGGCCCCGCCGGTCGGGCAGCCGGTGCGGCTGCTCCAGATGGTGGGCCATGGCCTCTTCCTCCTGGTTGGGCAAACGAACCGGTGCTCAGCGCGATCGCGGAGGCACCAAGAAAAAGCGCTGCAAGGCGAACACCGCGCGGAAGCATGGTCGCAACTCCCTCGTGCTTCGTCGCCCGGGGAGTCAACGCGCAAGCGTAGCAATCGTTCACGATTTTGCGACGCCGAAGCTGATGCAATTCGTCACAGTGCTAGCTGACCGTGCAAGGCACACTCAAATAGCCGCGAAAGCGCACCCGGCCGCCGCGGACCGGCTCGCCACGCAGCGCATAATCCGGAAAGCGCGCGAGGAAGCGCGCGATCGCGATCGCGCCCTCGAGCCGCGCCAGCGCCATCCCGGCGCATTGATGCGCGCCGGTGCCGAAGGCCAGGTGCCGGTTCGGCGTACGGCCGATGTCGAAACGCTCAGGGTCGGCGAACTGCGCGGGATCGCGGTTGGCGGCGCCGATGCACAGCGTCACGCCCGTGCCCGGTGGCATCGCAATGCCGCCGAGTTCGAACGGCTCGACGCTCATGCGGTTGCCGAGCTGGTTGGAACTCTCGAACCGCAGCATTTCCTCGATCGCGGTCTTGATCAGCGTGGGGTCTTCGATCAGCCGCCGTTTCTCGCCCGGATGGCCCGATAGTGTCACCAGGCCGTTGCCGATCAGGTTGGTGGTGGTCTCATGGCCGGCATTGAGCAGGAAGATGCAATTGTGCAGCAGCTCCTTCTCGGTCAACCGCTCGCCATTGTCCTCGCCGTGGATCAGCCGTGTCAGCACGTCACGGTCGGGATTGCCGGGCCTCGCCCGCCGCCGCGCCACCAGCACTTCCAGATAGGCGAGAAAGTCCTTTACCGCCTTGTTGCCGCGGGCGAACGCCTCCGCGCCGATCACCGGCTCCAGCGCGCCGAGGATCGCCAGCGACCAGTCGCGCAGCGGCTCACGCTCGTCCTGCGGCACGTCGAGCAGATTGCCGATCACCTCGATCGGGATCGCGGCGGCGAAATCATCGATCAGGTCGACCTTGCCCTTGGCCGCGATGGCATCGAGCAGGCGGTCGATCAGGCGGATCAGGTCGGCCTCCATGCCGGCAATCGCGCGCGGGGACAGCGCGCCCATGATCAGCCGCCGGACGCGGGTATGCGCGGGCGGATCGTTGAAGACGAGGCTCGTGGTGTGGTGCTCGTAGAGCAGGGAGTCGCCGTATTTCGGCAAGAACTCCTTCTTCTTGTCGGAGGAGAAGGCCTTGGTGTTCTTGTAGGCGGCCACCAGGTCGTCATAGCGGGTCAGGAAATACGAGCCGTTCGGCAGCCGCTTGACCGGCTCGGTCTCGCGCAGCGCGCGGTAGGTCGGATAGGGATTGGCGTAGAACTCCGGCGTCAGCTTTTCGAGGTCGAAGGTCGCCGCCAGTTCGTTCGCTTCTAAAACCATGGCTCGCCAATGTTTTGGGAAGACCGACGTCCTCGCGACCGATAATTAGTCGCATATGCAACTATCTTAGATGCCGCGGAGGGCGCGTCAAGCCGGCGCGACGCCGGCAGCTCGATGCCCGACGGGCGTCTTGATGGGCGCGCTGGGGTTGCGGCCTATTTAGAATAAGCTTGAAGATGAGCGCCCGATTCTCGGAAAAATCGTGACCAAACAAGATGATGAGGTTGTGGCTTTAACATCACCCCGCAACAGAATCCGCCGGGTGCGCTGCAATAGATCCTTGACTTCGTCAAGGTGAGTAATTACTCACGCGCCCATGTCTAGCCTGCGCATGACCAGTGACTTGCGGCGCCAATTGATCCTGAGCGCCGCCAAGCGATGCTTCGCCCGTAACGGCTTTGCCGGCACCACGACCAAGAGCGTGGCGGCCGCCGCGGCTATTTCGGAAGGGCTGTTGTTCAAGCACTTCCCATCCAAGGCCGCGCTCTATGCCGAAATCCTGGCGGAGGAGTGCGAGGCCGATCCGGATTTCGCAAACCTGCTCGGCCAGGAGCCTTCAACTGCCACACTGGTCGAACTGGTCAAGGGCATGGTCGGCCACTTCATTGAAGTATCCGACGGCTCGGACCAGGAGGAAGCGCAGCGCCTGCGGCTGATGACGACGAGCCATCTCGACGACGGCGAGTTTGCGCGGCTGCTCTATGACAAGATCGGCGGCCTGATCGGGCCGGTGTTTAAGGCGTCGATCGAAAGCGCGGTTGCGGCCGGCGATGCGGCGCGGATCGGCAGCGATCCGCTCAACCTGTTCTGGTTCGCGCACCATACCGTGCTGATGGCGGCGCTGACGCGGCTTCCCGCCGTGCCCTGTCTTTCCTACGGCAACGCTGCCGACCTGGAGCGGCAGCTTACCCAATTCATCCTGCGCGGCATCGGACTTACCGAGGCCGCAATTGCTTCTCATCTGGACGGCGAGCTGTCACCGACCCCGGGACAATCGGTAACTGCAGAAAGTGCATGACATGAATATCGTGACTGAACCCAAACTTTCGGGCAAGCCGATTACCGAGAAGCCGCACAAGCGGCCGGTCAAGCTGGTGCGCTGGTTCCTCATCGTTGGGACGCTGCTGGCCCTGGTGGTCGGCGTTCTCGTGTTCTTCAAGTTTGTCTTTCTGCCGAATCTGTTCAAGCAGATTTTCAGCAAGGCGCCGCCGCCGATCAGCGTCAACGTCGCCACGGCAAAGTCCGAAACCATTCCGAATCTCCTGACCGCGGTCGGCGATCTCGCCGCCGTGCATCAGGTCAACGTGACCTCCGACGTCAACGGCCGCATCACCGACATCATGTTCAAGGCGGGCGCCGCCGTGAAGGAGGGTACGCCGCTGGTGCAGCTGTTCGACGGACCCGAGCAGGGCGATCTCGCCAACTACAAGGCGCAGCAGCGCGTGGCGCAGATTTCGCTCGATCGTGCCAAGCAACTGGCCGAGCGCCAGGTCGGACCGCAGGCGACGGTGGACAACGCCCAGGCTGTGTTCGACCAGGCCAGCGCCGGCATCGCCAAGACCGAAGCAATCATCTCGCAGAAGCTGGTGCGGGCGCCGTTCGACGGCGAGCTCGGCGTTCGCAAGGTCGAAGTCGGACAATATCTGACCGCCGGCACGCAGATCGTCTCGTTGACCGACCTGTCGGTGCTGTTTGCGAACTTCACCGTGACGGAAAAGGATTCCGGACAGCTCAAGGTCGGCCAGATCGTCCGCATCGCGGTCGATGCCTATCCGGGCCGCACCTTCGAGGGCAAGATCACGACGATCGAGCCGCAGATCGCGACTGAGACGCGCAACATTCGCGTGCAGGCGACGATCCAGAACCCCGACAAGATCCTCAAACCCGGCATGTTCGCGACCACCACCGTGGTGCTGCCGGAGAAGCCGCCCGTCATCACCGTGCCGGAAACCGCTGTTGACTACACGCTCTATGGCGACTCGGTTTACCTCCTGACCGAGAAGAAGGCAGAGGACGGCAAGACCAGCCTCACGGTGACACGAACCTTCGTGCAGACCGGCAACCGCGTCGAAGGACGGGCCGAAGTCCTGAAGGGGTTGAAGGAGGGCGACCGCGTCGTGGCGGTCGGCCAGCTCAAGCTGCAGTCGGGCGCGGCGGTGGAGATCTCGAACGATCCGGTGCCGCCGGTTCCGGCGAAGCCGCCGCGTTACTGACGGACGATCGCGCGGCCTTCAGGGCCGCGCTGGCGAGAAAAGACAGGCGGCGGTCTCCATGGGGAGGCCGTGCCCGGAATGCTGAACTCAGCGGGATAATTCTGTGATGGCCTTAACCGATATTTTCATCAAGCGTCCGGTCCTGTCGATCGTCGTCAGCCTGCTGATCCTCCTGATCGGCCTGCGGGCCGCCAGCGTATTGCCGATCCGGCAATATCCGAAGCTGTCGAACACCGTGGTCAACGTCACCACGGTTTATCCCGGCGCATCGGCCAACCTGATCCAGGGCTTCATCACCACCCCGATCGAGCAGGCGGTCGCTTCCGCCGAGGGTGTCGACTACATCACCTCGTCCTCCGTGCAAGGCACCAGCACGATCCAGGTCTACATCAAGCTGAATTTCGATCCGAACCAGGCGCTCACCGAAGTCCTCGCCAAGGTGAACTCGGTCCGCTACCTGATCCCGAAGGAATCGAACGATCCGATCGTGACCAAGACCACCGGTCAGACCACGGCCGTGATGTATCTCGGTTTCTCCAGCGATGAGCTCTCGGGCTCGGCGATCTCGGACTACCTGACGCGCGTGGTCCAGCCGGTGCTGTCGACGGTCGACGGCGTGGCGTCGGCCGACATTCTCGGCGGCCAGACCTTTGCGATGCGTCTGTGGCTCGATCCGGTCAAGATGGCCGGGCGCGGCGTCTCGCCGAGCGATGTTTCGCAGGCGATTGCCGCCAACAACTTCCAGGCCGCGGCCGGTCAGGCCAAGGGCTACTTCATCGTCTCGAACATCCAGACCAATACCGACCTGCGCAACCTCGAGCAGTTCAAGAAGATGATCGTCAAGTCCAAGGACGGCGGCTTCGTCAGAATCGAGGATGTCGCAACCGTCGAACTTGCCGCCCAGAGCTCTGATGCGAGCGTCGCCTTCAGCGGCGAGCGGGCGATCTTCATCGGCGTGCAGGCGACGCCGCAAGGCAACCCGCTGACGCTGGTCAAGGGCGTGCGCGCGCTGATGCCGGAGATCGAGCGCAACCTGCCGCCGTCGATGAAGATGAAGGTGGCCTATGACTCCACCAAGTTCATTCAGTCATCAATCGATGAGGTGAAGAACACGCTGATCGAGGCCGTAGGAATCGTCGTGGTCGTGATCTTCCTGTTCCTGGCCTCGCTCCGGTCGGTCATCATTCCCGTCGTGACGATCCCGCTGTCGCTGATCGGCGTCTGCAGTCTGATGCTGGCGCTGGGCTTCAGCTTCAACCTTCTGACACTGCTGGCGATGGTGCTGGCGATCGGCCTCGTCGTCGACGACGCGATCGTGGTGGTCGAGAACATCCATCGTCATCTGGAGGAGGGCAAGACGCCCGTACAGGCGTCGCTGCAGGGCGCGCGCGAAATTGTCGGTCCGGTCATCTCGATGACCATTACGCTCGCCGCGGTGTACGCGCCGATCGGCTTCCTCGGCGGCCTGACCGGCTCGCTGTTCCGCGAATTCGCCTTCACGCTCGCAGGCTCGGTGATCGTATCCGGCGTCATCGCGCTGACACTGTCGCCGATGATGTGCTCGGTGCTGCTCAAGAGCGCCGATGAGGGGCGCTTTGCCCGGCTGGTCAACCGTGTGTTCGGCGCGATGACGCGCTGGTACGGCCGTCAGCTCGACCGCTCGCTCGACTATCGGCCGGTCACCGGCCTGTTCGCGCTGACGATGCTGGGTCTGGTCGGCTTCCTCTACATGAACACCGCCAAGGAGCTGGCGCCGGAAGAGGACCAGGGCATCGTGTTCTCGGTGACCAAGGCGCCGAAATACGCCAATATCGATTACGTCGACTTCTATGGCGACAAGCTCGACAAGGCGTTTGCCAAATTCCCCGAAACCGATCTGCGCTTTGTCCTGAACGGCATCAACGGGCCGCAGGGCGGCATCGCCGGCATGCTGCTAAAACCCTGGGAGGAGCGTAAGCGGTCCTCGATCAAGCTGAAGCCGCTGGTGCAGGCTGAAATCAGCAAGATCGAAGGCGTGCAGGCGTTCGCGTTCAACCTGCCGCCGCTGCCGGGCGGACCGGGCGGCCTGCCGATCCAGATGGTGATCAACTCGACCGCCGGTTTCCAGGCCGTCTATGAGCAGATGGCCAAGCTGAAAGACGCCGCGCGCAAGAGCGGCCTGTTCATCGTGTCCGACAGCGACCTCGAGTTCAATCAGCCGGTGGTGCGCGTCTCTGTCGACCGCTCCAAGGCCAGCGACCTCGGCATCAACATGGCGCAGGTCGGCGCCACCCTGCAGACGCTCTTGGGCGGCAACTACGTCAATCGCTTCAATCTCGAGGGACGTTCGTATCAGGTGATTCCGCAGGTGCCGCGCGAGAAGCGGCTGTCGCCGGAATCGCTTGGCGGCTACTACGTCCCGACCAACACCGGGCAGTTGGTGCCGCTGTCGACCATCGTGTCGATCGAGACCGCCACCGATCCGAACTCGCTCACGCACTACAACCAGCTCAACTCCGCCACCTTCTCGGCGGTGCCGATGCCGGGCGTGACGGTCGGGCAGGCGGTCGACTTCCTGGAGGGTGAAGCGAAGAAGCTGCCGACCGGCTTCGGTCACGATTATCTCGCCGACTCCCGCCAATATGTGCAGGAGGGCAACCAGCTCGCGATCACCTTCGGCTTCGCGCTGATCATCATTTTCCTGGTGCTGGCGGCGCAGTTCGAGAGCCTCCGGGACCCGCTGGTGATCATGATCAGCGTGCCCATGGCGATCGTCGGCGCGCTATTCCCGCTGTTCTTCGGCGTCGCGACCATCAATATCTACACCCAGGTCGGGCTGTTGACGCTGGTCGGCCTCATCACCAAGCACGGCATCCTGATGGTGGAGTTCGCCAACGAGCTGCAGCTCAATGAAGGCCTCGACAAGCGTTCGGCGATCGAGATGGCGGCCCGCATCCGGCTGCGTCCGATCCTGATGACGACGGCAGCGATGGTCACCGGCCTGATTCCGCTGTTGACGGCGAGCGGCGCGGGCGCGGCCAGCCGCTTCTCGATCGGTCTCGTCGTGGTCGCGGGCATGTCGATCGGCACGCTATTCACGCTGTTCGTGCTGCCGGCGGTCTATGTCTGGTTGGCGACCGACCACCAGGCTCATGCAAGCTCGGAGCGCACCAAGGAGATCGCCGACTTCGATCTCGGCAACAAGGCGTTGAAGCCGACCTGAGTGCTCACCTCAGGAACAAGCGCCGACGGCGGCAGCGAAACATCGCTGCCGCCGTTTTCATGTTGCGCGCCCCGCGACGCAGCCGGTTCCCCGTGCTAGAAAGAAAAGAAAAAGCAGGGTGCCACCATGACGAGCGACTTTTCCGCCGGCAACTACCGCTTCATCCCGGCCGTGTTCCAGTATTCCGGTGGCGTCGCCGCTAGCCCAGGCTTCGAAATCGAGCGGGTGCGTTTCGATCGGCCGGTGCCGCTGGCCGAAGGATTTACGCGGTTCGCTGAATATATCCAGGCCGCGAGCCGGCCGCTGACCTCGTTCTGCGCCTGCGAGTTGCGCTCGCCCGCCGCGTTCACCGACGAGGGCTTTCGCAATTTCAACCTGCACTACGTCAGGACGCTGGCGGAGTGGGGTATCTATGACGGCACCACCAACCCGGTGGCGCGCAGCAATGTTTGCCCGGAGGTCGATCCGCCGGCCGAGCCGTCGTTCTACGCGTTTTCGTTCACACGGCCGAGGGAGGGCGCTGGGCCAAGCTTCGTGATCGCCGGCAGCGGCGAGTCGCAGGAGGGCAATGCGAGCTACGCCGAACGCACCGTGCGCTACCGCGATATCAGCCCCGATGGCATTGCCGAAAAAGTCCACTATGTCGCCGGCGTAATGGAGCGGCGGATGGGCGAGTTCGGCTTCGGTTGGAAGGATGCAACTGGTGTGCAGACCTACACCATCCACGACTTTCATCACGTCTTCGCCGAGGCGCTGGTCTGCCGCGGCGCTGCGCGCTCCGGCCTGACCTGGCACTTTGCCCGGCCTCCGGTGATCGATCTTGAGTATGAGATGGACTGCCGGAGGGTGCTGCGGGAGCTGGTGATCTAGAGCCACTAGCGGGGTTAGTCGTCATTGCGAGGAGCGCAGCGACGAAGCAATCCATCCTTCCGCTTGCGGCGCTATGGATTGCTTCGCTTCGCTCGCAATGACGGGCGGCGGTGCCTACCGCTCCCTCGGGTCCAGCGCATCGCGCAGGCCGTCACCGACCAGATTGAACGACAGCACGACCAGGAAGATCGCCAGCCCCGGCCAGACCGCCATCCAGGGCGCATTGGTCAAAAAGCGCTGCGCGGCGTTCAGCATGCTGCCCCAGGACGGGGCGGGCGGCTGCTGGCCGAGGCCGAGGAAGGACAGGGCGGCCTCGGCAATGATCGCCGCGGCGATAGACAGCGTCGCCTGCACCAACAGCGCCGGCATGATGTTGGGCAGGATGTGAAACAGCGCGATGCGCCAGCGCGGATTGCCCATGGCGCGCGCGGCTTCGACATAGTCCTCGACCTTGACGCTCATCACCTGGCCGCGGGTGAGCCGCACGAAGATCGGGGTCGCCGAGACGCCGATCGCGATCATGGCATTGCCAAGGCTCGGCCCCAGGAAGGCGGCCAGCGCAATCGCCAGGATCAAGAACGGGCAGGCCAGCATCGCATCGGTGATGCGGCTGATCAGCGCGTCGATGAAGCCGCCGCGGTAGCCTGACAACAGGCCGAGCGGCACGCCGATCGACAGCGCGATCCCGACCGAGATCGCGCCGGCCAAGAGCGAAGCCCGCGCGCCATAGATCACGCGGGCCAGGATGTCGCGGCCGAGCTCGTCGGTGCCGAACCAGTGCAGCGCGGAGGGCGGCTTGCGCACCAGTGACCAGCTTGTCGCGATCGGCTCATAGGGCGAGATCAGCGGCGCAAACAGCGCGAGCAGCACGAAGGTTGCGATCACCACGAGGCCGGCCACCGCGCCCTTGCGCTTGAACAGGCGGCGCAGCGCGCGCCGCGCCGGGCTCTCGAGTTCGTCGGAGGCGGCAGCGGGCAATGCGTTGAGGGCGGCGTCGGTCATCGCTTACGACCTCAGCCGCGGATTGACTAGGACATAGGCAATGTCGGCAATCAGGTTGAGCGTGATGTAGATCGTCGCCGTCGTCAGCACGACGCCCTGCACGACCGCATAGTCGCGGTTGAAGACGGCATCAACGATCAGTTTGCCGAACCCGGGAATCGAGAAAATCTGCTCGGTCAGCACGGCGCCGGACAGCAGCGTGCCGAGCTCGAGTGCGCCGAGCGTGATGACGGGCGTCAGCGCATTGCGCATGGCGTGCTTGAGGATGACCGAGCGCTCCAGCAGACCCTTGGCGCGGGCTGTGCGGACGTAATCGCTTTCCAGCACCTGCAGCATGGCGCTGCGGGTGTGTCGCATCAGGATGGCGGCAATGGCATTGCCCAGCACGAAAGCCGGCATGATGGTCGAGGCGATGCTGGCGCGAAGGTTCTCGGTCGGCGGCACGTAGCCGGAGGCCGGCAGCCAGCCGAGCTGGATCGAGAACAGGAAGATCAGCAAAATCCCGAGCCAGAAGTTCGGCGTCGAGATGCCCCATAGCGCGAAGAAATTGGCGCCGTAATCCCAGGCCGTGCCCTTCTTCACTGCCGAGACGATGCCGGCCGGAATGCCGATCAGGAAGGCGATCACGATCGCCATCGACGCCAGTTGCAGCGTCACCGGCAGCTTCTGCGCGATAAGTTCGCGCACCGGGACCTTGTTGCGCAAGGACTCGCCGAAATCGCCCGACAGCACACCCTTGACCCAATAGACATATTGCACCGGCACCGGCTGATCGAGCCGGTACTGCTGGCGGATCTGCGCGATCACCTCAGGGTCGCGTTCCTCGCCGGCCATCACCAGCGCCGGATCGCCCGGCAGCAATTGCTGCAGCGAGAAGATCAGGACCGACACGAAGAACAGCGTCGGGATCAGCTGCACGATACGGCGCGCGAGAAAGTTCAGCATGGCGCTATCCATGTCCCGGGCGCGGTGCAACGCGAAGCGTTGCGCCGCAGAAACGGGGCCCATATCGAGTAGGTGACAGGTCCCGGCTCAGCAGTGCACCGCTTCGCGCTGCAATGCATCCGGGACACGAGAGCCCGATCGCCGCGCTCACTTCAGCTTCAACCCGACCACGCGCACCAGCCCATCCGGCATCTGCTTGTAGCCCTCGAGTTTGGTCGTGTGGGCGATCAGGATGCGGCGGTGATAGATGTAGAGGAGCGGCTGGTCATCCAGCGTCGACTTGGCAAGCTTCTCGTAGATTGCCTTGCGCTGTGCCAGCTCGGTGACGAGTCGGGCATCGTCCAGTGCCTTATCGGCTTCCGCATTGCTCCAGGCGCTGTAATTCTGTGGCGCGCCGGTCTTGAGGAAGACATAGGAATTGCCGTCTGGATCGATCCGGCCGCTCCACGCCAGCATGAAAGCCTGGTACTCGCCGGCTTCGGCCTGCTTCAGCGACGTCGCGAACTCCGTGACCCTGATCTTCATGTCAAAGCCGGCCTCCGATGCCATCGATTGCACGACTTGGGCGACCGCCTCGGTCTCCGCGCCCTTCGGTACCATGAAATCGACAGTCACCGGCGGCGAGACGCCAGCTTCCTTCAACAGCGCCTTGGCTTTCGCGACATCGCGCCCGCGAATGGGGAAGGACTTCTGGTAATACGGATGATCCGGATTGACCCACTGATTGCCCGGTTTGAACTCGCCGTTGAACACCACCTGGTTGATGGCTTCGCGATCGAGCGAAAGATCGAGCGCCTGACGCACCTTGGCAGACTGGCTGAGCGGCCCCTTGGCCTTGTCCTTGCCGATGTTGAGCGTGATGCCCTGATAGCCGAGTTCGATCGCCGTCGAAAGCTTGAGGCGTGAATCGGCGCGAACGTCCTTGATGTCGGTGGCGAGCACGCGCTCGATCAGATCCAGTCCGCCGGATTTCAGGTTGGCCAGCCGAACCGTGGCGTCGACGATCGGGAGGAATACGATGCGGTCGATAAAGATATTGTCCTTGTTCCAGTAGTCAGCGAATTTCTCGAACACCATGCGGTCCTGCTGGACACGCTCGACGAACTTGTAGGGTCCGGCGCAGACCGGGCGCAGACCGAACTTGTCGCCAGCCTCTTTGGCCGCCTTGGGCGAAACCATCATGCCGGCGCGGTCGGTGAGCTGCGCGATCAGGGGCGAGAACGGCGCCTTCAGCACGAGCTTGATGGTGAGGGGATCGACCACCTCGACGCGATCGACGCTGGCAAGCTCGGGCTTGCGGAACGAGCCAGGCATGGTGAGGTGACGATCGATCGAAAACTTTGCGGCTTCCGCGTTGAATTCCTCGCCGTCGTGAAACTTGACGCCCGGCCGGAGCTTGATGGTGACTTCCTTGCCGTCGGCCGAGGCCTCGTGGCTCAGCGCGAGCTGCGGCACGATGTTGAGCTTTTCGTCGATGTCGAACAGCTTGTCGCAGAACGAGGCGAACACGATGCGGCCGACATAGGTGCGCGCCATGGTCGGGTCGAGGATGTCGGGGTCCTCGGCGAGCCCGATCCGCAGCGTGGTCTGGGCCTGAACGGCCATTGGAAGCGACAGCAGCAGCGCCGCCACGGTGATTGCCGAACGAAAGATTTTCATCGCTACCATCCCCTTAGTTCACGATTATCCTGCGGGCCGTATTCCTGACCTATCAACCCCGGCGCGGCCCGCACCTTCCGTGCCGCCGCTGAAGGCGGCGACCAATTTCTCCAGCACCGGCGAGAAGCCGCCATCGGCAGGAACGATGGCCCCGGGCGGCGGCAATTCGGCGGTGCGGTGGCACGCCGTGGCGTGTCCCGTGCCGTCTGCGAGCAGTGGCGGAACTTCCGTGCGGCAGCGCGCGATGACGTAGGGGCAGCGGGTATGGAAGCGGCAGCCGGCGGGCGGGTTGAGCGCGCTTGGCATCTCCCCCTCCAACACGATGCGGCTGCGCTTGGCCTGCGGTTTTGGCACGGGAATGGCCGACAGCAGCGCGCGGCTATAGGGGTGGCGCGGCGCGGCGAACAGGCTCTCGGCATCCGCGGTCTCGACGATGCCGCCGAGGTTCATCACCGCGACGCGATCGGCGATGTGTTTGACGACCGCGAGATCATGGGAAACGAAGATGTAGGCAAGGCCGAGCCGGTCCTGCAGGTCGCGCAGCAGATTGAGGATTTGCGAACGGATCGAGACGTCGAGCGCCGATACCGGCTCGTCGCAGATGATCAGCTTTGGCTCAACCGCGAGCGCCCGCGCAATCGCGATGCGCTGGCGCTGACCGCCCGAGAATTCGTGGGGATAGCGGCGGGCAAAGCGCGGCTCGAGGCCAACCAGCCGTAATATTTCCTCGACCCGCTCGCGACGCCGTGCCGCCGGCACCAGATCGTGCAGCGCCAGCGGCTCGGTCAGGATCTGGCTCACCGTCATCCGCGGATTGAGCGAGGCATAGGGATCCTGGAAAATGATCTGCGCATTACGGCGGAACGCACGCAGTTCGCTTGCATTCAGCGTGCCGAGGTCGCGGCCTTCAAAGCGAACGGTGCCCGCGTCAGGTTCGATCAGCCGCAGCACAAGCCGGCTCACCGTGGACTTGCCGCAGCCGGATTCGCCGACCAGCGCCAGTGTCTTGCCGGCCTCCACGGTGAAGCTGACGCCGTCAACCGCCTTCACGTAAGCGGTCGGCCGGCCCAGCACGGAACGCGCGGCGACGAAATGTTTTACGAGGCCTTCGACTTCGAGCAGCGCGGTCATCGCCGACACTCCTCGTGTCCCGCGCGCGGCGCAGCGCCTCTTGGCGTTGCGCTGCAGAACCGGGACCCATGTCGCAGGGGCCCGCAGATGGGCCCCGGTTCTGCGGCGCACCACTGCGCTACGCTTGTGCTGCGCCGCGCCCGGGGAACGGAGAGAAGCGCGGTCATGACACCAGCTTTTCCAGCGGCGCGCGGATGCAGCGCGAGGCGTGGCCAGGACTTACGATCGCCAGCGGCGGTCGCGCGGCAGTGCAGCGCTCGACGACAAAGGGGCAGCGTGCAGCAAAACGGCAGCCGGCGGGCGGATTCGCCATGTTCGGCACCATGCCTTCGATCGTCGCCAGATGCGCGGTGCGGCGGTCGAGCCGCGGGATCGAGCCGAGCAGGCCGACCGTGTAGGGATGCTGCGGATTGGCGAAGAGCTCATCGACCGGTGCGCGCTCGACGATCTCGCCGGCATACATCACCGCGACTTCGTCGCAGACCTCGGCGACCACGCCGAGATCGTGGGTGATCAGAATGATCGCAGCGCCCGAGGCCGCCTTCAATTCGCGCATCAGATCGAGGATCTGCGCCTGCAGGGTGACGTCGAGCGCCGTGGTTGGCTCGTCCGCGATCAGAAGGCGAGGATCGCAGGCCAGCGCCATTGCGATCATCACGCGCTGGCGCATGCCGCCCGAGAGCTTGTGCGGATATTCATCGATCCGCTTGTCGGGCGAGGGGATGTGGACGTGGCGCAGCAGCTCGATCGCCCGCTCGCGCGCCTGTCGCCGCGATCCGCCGCGATGGCGCAGGATGGTCTCGATGATCTGGTCGCCGATGGTGAAGCTCGGATTGAGCGAGGTCATCGGCTCCTGGAAGATCATCGCGAGGCGGTTGCCTCTGAGATCGCGCAGCGTGTCGTCGGGGACATCGAGCAGGTCGAAGCCGTCGAAACGGATCGAGCCGGAGACCTCGGCCGAATGCTTCGACAATAGCCCCATGATCGCGAGCGAGGTCACGCTCTTGCCGCAGCCGGACTCGCCGACGAGGCCCAGTGTTGCGCCATTGGCGACGCTGAGATCGACGCTGTCGACCGCATGCGTGGTGCGGCCGTCATCGCCATGGAACAGGACGCGCAGTCCCTCGATCTCGATCAGCGGGCTCGCGGTCATGCCTTACCCGTCGTCGCCGCTTCGAGGCGTGCATCGATGATGGCGCGGTCGGTGATCCCGGCCGGGTTCTTCCGTGTCGGCAGGAAAGGACGGAAATGCACCCAGCGCTCGCGGCTCACCTGCTCCAGCCGCTCGAGTTCGGCCAACGGGTCGGTGTGGTCGTCGACGCGCAAGTCGAGGTCGGACCATTCCTCCTCGCCATGGATCAGGAGCGCCGCCGACTGCTTGCCGCGCTTGTCGCCACCGGCGGCTTCACCGGCCTTCATCGCCGCGATCAGCCGTTGCGCAAAGGGCAGGGCGGCGTTGGCGGTGTAGGCTCTTGCGGTGTCGCCAAGCACGGCTGCACTCGCCAGCATGTTGCCGGCGAGGGAAAAGCCGTCGCCCTGGATGTGACCGCACCAGTCGATGCATTCCTTGCCGGTATGCGCGGCGATGCGGCCCTTACTGTCCATGACGTGGAGCTGCCGGGCCTCGCGGCCGGCGTCGCTCGCGATCAGTGTATCGATCACCTCGCGCGGGCTGCGGCCTTCACGCAACAGCTTCACGCCGTCGATGCCATAATAAGGGTTGACCAGCGCCTGTGTCGCGATGCCGCCGATCCCCGGCGCAATATGCGGCACGCGCGCGCCGACCGCGAAGAATCTGGTCGCAACCGCGATGCCGATCTGGCCGGTTGCGGGATCGCGGGCGATGATCGACCAGGTCATCCTGTCTCGTTCCCTTACCGCCCCGCCGCGTAGCCCTGCATGCCCCGGGGATTGGCGGCGGCGCGGCGGCGGCGGCCAACCTTGGATGCCGCGGTGAGGCGACCTTCCGACCACTCGGGACCGATCTCGACGACATGGCCGCGGCTCTTCAGCGTATCGACCGTCGCCTTCGGCACGCGGCTTTCGAGCACGAGCACGCCGGGACGCGCGGTGCGCGGCCAGAACGAGATCGGGAAATGTTCGGAGTGCCATGCGGGCGCGTCGATCGCTTCCTGCAGGTTCAGCTTGGCATGGACGTGGCGCAGGAAGAATTGCGTGGTCCATTGATCCTGCTGATCGCCGCCGGGCGAACCCCAGGCCATGTAGGGTTCGCCGTCGCGCAGCGCCATGGTCGGCGACAGCGTGGTGCGCGGCCGCTTGCCGGGCGCCAGCGCCGCCGGGTGATCCTCTTCCAGCCAGAACATCTGCGCGCGGCTGCCGAGGCAGAAGCCGAGTTCGGGAATGACCGGCGAGGATTGCAGCCAGCCGCCGGACGGCGTTGCCGAGACCATGTTGCCGGCCTGGTCGATGATGTCGAAATGCACGGTATCGCCGCGCACCTCGCCGAAGCGGCCGACGGTCGGCTCGCCCGCGCCCATGGCGCCGACCGCCTCGCGATGGCCATCGGCCCGGCGCAGCTTGACGACCGAGCCAAAGCCTTCCACCGAACCCGGAATGAAATCGAGCGAAGCCTTGTCTTTGGAGATCAGCTTGCGGCGCTCGTCGTTGTAGGCATCCGACAGCAAAGTCGCGATCGGGATATCAGTGAATTTGGGATCGCCATAAAACTTCTCGCGGTCGGCGAAGGCGAGCTTGGCGCATTCGATCTGCAGATGGATGAAGTCGGGCCCTGCGGGATCGAGGCCGTCGAGTTCAAAACCCTTCAGTAGCGCGAGCTGCTGCAGCATCACCGGGCCCTGGCTCCAGACGCCGGGCTTGCAGACGGTATAGCGGCCATAGTCGTAGGTCAGTGGCGCCTCGACGGTCGGCTGCCAGCGCGCCATGTCGTCGGCGGAGAGCACGCCGCGGTGCGGCGAACCGGAGACGTCCATCACTTCTTGGGTGCGGCAGAACTTGTCGATTGCCTCCGCTACAAACCCCTGCGACCAGGATTTGCGTGCGCGCTCGATCTGCGCGACGCGGTCGCCGCCGGCGCTTTCGGCCTCCCTGAGGATCCGGGCGTAGGTTTCCGAGAGCTTTTGGTTGGTGAACAGCGTGCCCGGCCTCGGCACCTCGTTGTTCGGCAAATAGACGGCGGCCGACGTCGTCCAGTGCTTGCGGAATAATTGCTCGACCACCTGAATGGTGGCGGAGGCGCGCTCGACCAGCGGATAGCCGTCGCGGGCATAGGCAATCGCGGGCTCCAGCACGTCGCGCAGCTGCATCGTGCCGTAGTCGCGCAGCAGCAGCATCCAGGATTCGAACGTGCCGGGCACGCAGGCGGCGAGCAGCCCGGTGCCGGGCACCATTTCCAGGCCCTCGCTCTTGTAATGCGCAATCGTCGCCTTCGCGGGCGCCGGTCCCTGGCCGCAGATCACTTCGGTACGGCCGCGTTTGACGTCGTGCACGATAACAGGCACGTCGCCGCCAGGACCGTTCAGATGTGGCTCCACCACCTGCAGGGTGAAGGCGGTGGCAACCCCGGCATCGAAGGCGTTGCCGCCTTTTTCAAGAATGCTCATGCCGACGGCGGTCGCGATCCAGTGGGTGGAAGTCACAACGCCGAACGTGCCTTCGATTTCCGGCCGTGTGGTGAAGGGATCGGGATTGATGTTGCTCATGGGAATCCAATGCCGGGCTGCTATCGCGATGCTGGCGCACTTGACCACAGCCGAGGCTGGATGCCAACCGCTGGGATGCCACGCATTGCTCCCATCCCCGTGATCATACCGCGGCGGCGGTTTCAACCGGATGGTTGACGGCGTGGCAGGCGACGCCGTCGATCAGCGCGGGGGCCTGCTTGCGGCAGAGATCGAAGGCCAGCGGGCAGCGCGGATTGAAGGCGCAGCCGGGCGGCGGATCGATCGGATTGGGAATCTCGCCCTTGACCGGAATGCGCTGGCGGCCGGACATCGCCAGATCCGGGACCGCGCCCAGCAGCATCCTGGTGTAGGGCATCCGCGGATTGGCGAACAATTCGCGCCCTTCGGCGATCTCGACGATGCGGCCGAGATACATCACGCCGATCCGCGTCGCCATGTGGCGGACCACGGCGAGATTGTGGCTGATGAAGAGATAGGTCAGGCCGAACTTGTCCTGCAGGTCGCGCATCAAATTGAGGATCTGCGCCTGCACCGAAACGTCCAGCGCCGAGGTCGGCTCGTCGCAGACGATGAATTCGGCTTCCGAGGCGAGCGCCCGGGCGATTGCGATGCGCTGGCGCTGGCCGCCGGAAAATTCATGCGGATATTTCAAGCCGTCATCGGGATGCAGGCCGACCAGGCTCAACAATTCGCCGACGCGCGCGGCAATGTCGCGCTCGCCCTGGATCAGGTCGAAGGCGCGGATCGGCTCGGAGACGATGGCGTCGACCCGGAAGCGCGGATTGAGGCTCGCATAGGGGTCCTGGAAGATCATCTGGATGCGGCGGCGCAGCCGCTGCCGCGCCTGGGCCTGCCGGGGATCTGTCATCGATACACCGTCGATCATGACGTCGCCCGAGCTCGGCGGCAGCAACCCCACCACCATCCGCGCTACCGTCGTCTTGCCCGAGCCGGATTCGCCGACCAGCGCGAAGGTCTCGCCTTTTTTGATGTCGAAGGTCACGCCGTCGACGGCTTTTAGGAATTCGAGATGGCCGCCTTCGAGGACGCGGTTGAGCCACGGCTTCGAGACGTCGAATACACGGCGCAGGTTTCGCACGTCGACAAAGGAGGCCGTCATGCTGCGGTCTCCTTGACGGGTGCGGTATCGTAGAGATGGCAGGCCACCGCGTGCGAGCCCTGCTTGAGCGGCTCGGGCCGATCGACGCGGCAGCGATCGAAAGCGAAGGCGCAGCGCGGATTGAACGAGCAACCGGGCGGGATCGCCGACAGCCGCGGCATCGAGCCCGGAATCTGCACCAGGCGTTTCTCTTCACCGGCGAGCGTCGGGATCGCCCCCATCAGGCCCTTGGCGTAGGGATGCAGCGGGTTCTGCACGACGTCCTGCACCGGGCCGATCTCGGCGATCCGCCCCGAATACATCACGGCGACCCGGTCCGACGTTTCGGCGATCACGCCCATGTCGTGGGTGACCAGCATCACCGCCGTGCCATGGTCGCGCCCGAGCCGCTTGATCAGCGAGATGATCTGCGCCTGCACGGAGACGTCGAGCGCCGTGGTCGGCTCGTCGGCGATGATCAGCTCCGGCTCGGCGCAGATCGCAAGCGCGATCACGACGCGCTGGCGCATGCCGCCGGAGAACTCGTGCGGATACGCGTCGATGCGCTTCTCCGGCGCGGGGATGCCGACTTCGGCGAGCAGATCGATGGCGCGCTTGCGCGCCGCGGTCTCCGACAGATTCATGTGGGTGCGGATCGTCTCGACGATCTGGTCGCCGATCCGATAGAGCGGATTGAGGCTGGTCAGCGGGTCCTGGAAGATCATGCCGATCCGCTTGCCCCTGACGCGGCGGATTTCCTCCGGCGGCAGATGATCGATGCGCGTGCCCGACAGGTAAATCTCGCCGCCCGAGATACGGCCGGGCGGATCGATCAGCCCGATCACGGCAAGCCCCGTGACGGATTTGCCGGCGCCGGATTCGCCGACCACGCCGAGCACCTCGCCCTTGGCGATATCGAAGGAGACGCCGTTGATGGCGCGCAGCGTCTCGCGGCGGGTGAGGAATTCGACCTCGAGATTGCGAACGGAGAGGACGGGCGTGGTCATCGGAGCTTTGGGTTGAGCGCGTCGCGCAGCCAGTCGCCGAGCAGGTTGATCGCGAGGATCAGGCCCGCCAGCGCGATGCCGGGGAAGGCGACGATCCACCATTCGCCGGCGAACAGATAGTTGTTGCCGATCCGGATCAAGGTGCCCAGCGAGGGCATGGTGTCGGGCATGCCGGCGCCGAGGAACGACAGCGTCGCCTCGGTGATGATGGCGAGCGCCAGGTTGATGGTCGCGATCACGAGGATGGGGCCCATCGTGTTCGGCAGCACGTGCCGCAGCATGATTTTTGGCGCGGGCAGGCCGATCAGCTGGGCGGCGGCGACATAGTCCTTGTTCTTCTCGACCATGACCGAGCCGCGCACCGTGCGGGCATATTGCACCCAGAAACTCAGGCCGATCGCGATCACCAGCACGCCAAGCGTACTCATCGCATCCAGCCGGTTGCCGAGCACGGATTTGGCAACGCCGTTCACGAGCAGCGCGATCAGGATCGCAGGGAAGGTGAGCTGAACGTCGGCGATGCGCATGATCAAGCCATCGACCGCGCCGCCGACATAGCCCGCGATCAATCCGAGGGCGATGCCGAGCGTGCCGGCAAAGAGTACGCCGAGCAGGCCGACGATGAGCGAGATTCGCAGGCCGTAAAGAATGGCGGAGAACACGTCGCGGCCCTGTTCGTCGGTGCCGAGCAGGAACGGGCTCTGTCCCTCGGCGGTCCATAGCGGCGAAATCCGCGAGTTCATCAGCTGCAGCTGCGCCGGATCGAACGGGTTTTGCACCGCGAGTTGCGAGGCAAAGATGGCCAGCAGGAAGAAAAGAACCGTCACGGCGGCCGCCACCATGGTCATGCGCGAACGGCGGAACGAATAGAAGATGTCGCTGTCGAGCGCGCGTTTCAGCCAGCTTATGCCCGCACGCGACTTCGGCGCGTTCGGCTCAACTCGGTGGGGGACAACGGCGTCGGACATCGGATTTCTCGCCTATGCCGGACTGCGGATGGTCGAGCGCAGGCGCGGATCGACGACCGTGTAGAGGATATCGACCACCAGATTGATGGTGACGAAGATCAGCGAGACCATCAGCAGGTAGGCGGCCATGATCGGGATATCGACATTCTGGACGGCCTGCACGAACAACAATCCCATGCCGGGCCATTGGAAGACGGTTTCGGTGATGATCGCAAATGCAATTACCGAGCCAAATTGCAGGCCTGCAACGGTGATGACGGGGACCAGCGTGTTCTTCAGGGCATGGCCGAAATGGATCGCGCGCGTGGTCAGGCCGCGGGCGCGGGCGAAGCGGATATAATCGGTACGGAGCACTTCGAGCATTTCAGCGCGCACCAGCCGCATGATCAGGGTCATCTGGAACAGACCGAGCGTGATCGAGGGCATGATCAGCGCCTTCAGGCCGGACAGGGTGAGCAGTCCGGTGGTCCACCAGCCGATCCGCACCACGTCGCCGCGGCCGAATGAAGGCAGCCAGCCCAGCGTCACCGAGAACAGGTAGATCAGGAGAATGCCGATCAGGAAGGTCGGCAGCGAGATTCCGATCAGCGACACCGCCTGGAAGAATTTTGTGAGGATCGTATCGCGCCGCAGCGCCGAATAGACCCCCATCAGGATGCCGAACACCATGGCAAACACCGTGGCGCACGCGGCCAGTTCCAGTGTCGCCGGCATCCGCTCCATCAGAAGGTCCGAGACCGGCTGCCGGAACTGATAGGACACCCCGAACTTGAACTGCGCGGCATTGCCGAAATAGCGCGCGAACTGCACCGGCACGGGATCGTCGAGGCCAAGCGACTTGCGTACCGCCTCGCGCTCGGCCGCCGGCGTGTCCAGGGAGACGATCTGGTTCACGGGGTCGCCGGCGAAGCGGAACATCGAGAACGCGATGACGCCGACCGCGATCATGACGCCGATGGCCTGGATTGCGCGGCGAAGAGTGAAAGCGAGCATGGATTCCTTTCACTGCTCTCTCGAGCATGCTTCAACGGAGTTGAATCATGCTCGTCGTTCAGCTTCTTGTTTTGAGCATGATCTTTCGGGAAAACCGGTACCCACTTTTCCGGATCATGCTCTGCTGCGGCGGCTGACGTCGCTGTCGTCTGGAAACGAAAAGTCCCGGAAGCTGTGACGCCACCGGGACTTGGTGTTGACGCCTGCTAGTCCTGTTTGGTCGCCCAGTACAGCAGGACCTGATTGTCGGCGCGCTGCGTCAGCTTGACCTTTTTCGACACGCCCCAGGCCAGCGCCTGCTGATGCAGCGGGATATAGCCGAAATCCTTGTCGAGGATCTGGTAAGCGCTCTTGATCATCTGATCACGCTTGGCGGTGTCAGGTTCCTGCAAAATCTTGTCGGTGAGCGCGTCGATTTCCTTGTTGCAATAGCCGCTGAGATTGTTCTCTCCGCGCGAACTCTTGGGATCGTCGCGACAGCCGATAACGTCGTAGAGCACGTTGTGGGAATCGAGAGTGCCGGGCGTCCAGCCCAGCAGGAAGAACGACGTCTGATAGCCGCCCGACTTGAGAACCTTGGCGAAGTACTGCGCCTTGGGTTGCGCGAGGAGGTCGACTTTGACGCCGATCCGGGCCAGCATGCTCACCACCGCCTGGCAGATCGGGGCATCGTTGACGTAGCGGTCGTTGGGGCAGTCCAGGCTGACTTCGAAACCGTCCGGGTAGCCGGCCTCGGCCAGCAGCTTCTTGGCGCCGTCAGGATCGAATTTCGGCCGAGTGAAGTCCTTGGACAGCGCAAATAATTGCGGTGCAATCATCAGTGCTGATGGTGTGGAAAGGCCGCGCATCACGCGGGTCTTGATCAGCTCGATATCGATTGCCTTGTAGAATGCCTCGCGAACGCGAACGTCCTTGAAGGGGTTTTTGCCCTTGATGTTGGAATACAGCAATTCGTCGCGAAGCGTGTCCATGCCGAGAAAGATGGTGCGAAGTTCCGGTCCCTTCAGCACCTGCGCATTGGGGCTGGAATCCACGCGTGTGATATCCTGGATCGGAACTGGCTCGATGACGTCGACTTCGCCCGACAGCAAGGCCGCTACGCGCGTGGCGGCGGAGCCGATCGGCGTGAACACGATCTCTTTTAGATTGTGCTCCGGCTTACGCCACCAGTTCGGGTTTGCCTTGAACACCGTTTTCACCCCGGGCTGATGGCTCTCGATGATGAACGGACCGGTGCCGTTGGCGTTGAGCGAGGCAAAACTTGGCGAAGTGGCTGCTGCTGGAGTCGGGGCGACCGAATTGTTCGCCTCGGCCCATTTCTTGTCCATGATGTACCAGGTGTCCCACTGCGAATGCAGAATGGGATTTGGCGAGGTCAGGATGAAGTCCACGGTGTAGTCGTCGACCTTGACGACCTTGGCATCGGACGGAATGCGGGTTGGAAGATTCGAGCCCTTGGCACGAACGCGCTCCGCGGAGAACACGACATCGTCGGCAGTGAAGGGGTCGCCGTTGTGGAATTTGACGCCCTTGCGCAGATGAAAGCGCCAACGCGTCGGTTCCGGGGTTTCCCAGCTTTCCGCCAGGGCGGGGACGATCTTCAGGTCCTTGTCGCGGGCGATTAGACCCTCATAGGCGTGCCCAAGATGGGCGTGGGTGGTGGTCTCGTTGAGCGTGTAGGGGTCGAGCGATTTGAGATCGCCCTGGTTGGCGTAGCGCAGGGTCTGGGCCGATGCCGGCACTATTGCCAGGGCAAAAATGGAAGCCGTGGCCGCTGCAAGCAAAGTCTGACGTACCGACATCTGTTGGATTTCCCGCTTTGATCAGCAATTTAACGGCCGATATTGCCGAGCCATGTTGCCAGAGTCCAGCCGCCGCGCAAGCATCATTATCCCGCACTGCATGCCAGTTTGCGCGGCGGTGCGGCAAAGACTAGGTTGCACCTTAAGGCGTGCGCGCGAGCACGTGACATTGAACTTTCGGAGTGTTGGATGGCGGAACTGAAGGCCGACGTTCTCGTCCTCGGTGCGGGCATGGTCGGCGTCAGCGCCGCCCTGCATCTGCAAAAACGTGGCCGGAACGTGGTGCTGATCGACCGGCACGAGGTTGCCGGCGAGGAGACCAGCTATGGCAATGGCGGGTTGATCGAATGCGCCTCGGTTTTTCCCTACATGTTTCCGCGCAATGTTGGCCAGATCCTGCGCTACGCGTTTCTGCGTGCGCCGCAGGTCAACTACCATTTCAGGGATTTGCCGGCCTTCCTGCCCTGGCTCACACGCTATTTCCTCGCCTCATCGCCGGACCGTGCACTGCACAGTGCAAAGGCCGAACTGCCGCTGATCCAACGCAGCCTGATCGAGCATGAGGCCTTGATCGAGGAAGCCAACGTGCCGGACCTGTTGCGGCGGACCGGCTGGATCAAGCTGTTTCGCTCGGAGGCGACGCTTGCGGAGGCGCTGAAGGATCTCAAGCGCGCCGGCGAGCATGGCGTCACCGGTGAGGTGCTGGATGGACCCGCGGTGATCGCGCGTGAGCCGCATCTGACCGGCGAATTCAGCGGCGCGATCCATTTTCCGGCACCGGGGTTCGTGCCCGATCCCGGCGGGCTGGCCAAGGCTTATGCGGCGCTGTTCGGCCGCAAGGGCGGACGCTATCTGGTCGGCGATGGGCGAACCCTCGAACAATCCGGCGGCCGGTGGAAAGTCGCGACGCTGGAAGGCACGATCACGGCGCGGGATGTGGTCGTGGCGATGGGGCCGTGGTCCGACCAGATCTTCAGGCCGCTCGGTTATGCGATCCCGCTTCAGGTCAAGCGCGGCTATCACCTGCACCTCAAGCCGCGCGGTAACGCCATTCTCAATCATCCCGTGCTGGACACCGATCTCGGCTTTCTATTGGCCCCCATGAACCGCGGCATCCGCCTGACCACCGGCGCGGAGTTTGCCCACCGCGACGCACCGCCGACGCCGGTCCAGGTCGAACGGGCCCTGCCGCGGGCGCACAAACTGTTTCCGCTCGGCGGACCGGTCGACACCAAGCCCTGGATGGGCGCGCGACCCTGTCTGCCAGACATGTTGCCGGTCATCGGCAAGGCCCCGCGCCACAGCGGGCTGTGGTTCGATTTCGGCCACCAGCACCACGGCCTGACGCTCGGGCCCGCCACCGGCCGCCTGCTGGCGGAAATGATGACCGGTGAAACCCCGTTTGCCGACGTCAGGCCTTTTGCCGCCGAACGCTTTGGTTGACCATATCGGGAATTGAGGAGACCGGGGCCCAGCTCTTTTCCTTGCGCAAGTCTTTTCCTTGCGTAATCAGGGTCATCGTGGCGATACTGCAAGGAAGCCAGCAAGAGGAGCGGTCATGAAAGTTAACGTAGAAATCGATTGCACGCCGCTGGAGGCCAGGCAGTTCTTCGGATTGCCCGACGTCTCGCCGATGCAGACCGCCGTGATGGACAAGATGCAGCAGCAGGTGATGGCCAATATCGAAAAGGTCTCGCCGGAGTCGCTGATCCAGAGCTGGTTCACGTTCGATCCGAAGATCGCCGAGCGGTTCCAGGATATGTTCGTGACCATGACCGGTCTCGGCGGCATGGGTTCGAAGGACAAGAAGTAAGTGACCATCGCGGAGGGCGGGGTGGCGACGGAAGAACAAAAGCTTCGGCCGCCGAGCCTTTTCCTCATGCTGGCCGAGGCGAGGGGCCTGTTCGAATTGAATTCGAGCCTCTTGCTGTCGCCGCTGCTGCTCCGCGCGCCGAGGGGCGATGGCCATCCGGTGCTGGCGCTGCCGGGCTTTCTCGCCAGCGATATCTCGATGGCGCCGATGCGGCGCTATCTGAAAGAACTCGGCTACGATGCCCATGCCTGGAACATGGGCCGCAATCTCGGCGGTGTCGCGTCCAAGCGCGGCGCGTTGTGCGAACTTCTGCGGCGCACGTATGAATCCACTGGTCGCAAGGTCAGTCTGGTCGGCTGGAGTCTCGGCGGCGTCTATGCGCGAGATCTCGCGCTGCAGGTGCCGGAGATGGTGCGCTCGGTGATCACGCTCGGGAGCCCGTTTGCTAACGACATCCGAGCGACGAACGCCACGCGGCTCTACGAGGCGCTGTCAGGAGAAACCGTCGACGACCATCCGGAAATCCTTGAGGCGATCGCCGGCGATCTGCCGGTGCCGGCGACTTCGATCTATTCGCGCACCGACGGTATCGTGAACTGGCACACCAGCCTGTTGCGTCCCTCCGCGACCGCCGAAAACATCGAAGTATACTTCGCCAGCCATATCGGGCTCGGCGTCAACCCCGCCGCTTTGTGGGCGGTAGCCGACCGTCTGGCGCAGGCGGAGGGAGAATTTAAGCATTTTGACCGATCGGGACCATTTGCCATTGCCTATGGCCCCCCTGAAAATGCACAATCCTGAACCAACGCCCCGATTTTAAGGGCATGATCCCGAATGGTCCCACCCTGCAATTGATGCGGGATGGCTAGCAGCCTTCGGATATGCTCCAATAACAAAGACATTCCAGACGCCAGAAGCGCCGCCAAGGCGCCGCGTTTTCTACTGCGGGAGGAAAAAATGGCGGACGCCAAGAAGCTGTCTTCGCTCGACGCGTCGTTTCTGTATCTGGAAACGCCTGAAATGCCGATGCATGTCGGCAGCATGGCGATCTTCCGCCTGCCCGAAGGCTACAAGGGCAACTTCTTCGAAGAGTTCAAGGCGATGATAGCCTCGCGGCTGCACATCGCGCCGATCCTGAAAGCGCGCCTGGAGAAGGCGCCGCTCGATATCGATCATCCCTCCTGGGTCGAGGACGACCAGTTCGACATCGACCGCCACATCTTCCGCGCCAGCCTACCGGAGCCGCGCGACCGCGCGACGCTGGAACGCATCGTCGGCTGGATGCACGCAAAGCTGCTCAACCGCGCCCGCCCGCTCTGGGAGTTCTATGTCTTCGAAGGCATGAAGGACAATGAAGTCGGGCTTTACTCCAAGATGCATCATGCCTGCATCGACGGCGGCGCGGGCGCCGCGCTCACCAGCATGATTTACGACATCACGCCGGTGCCGCGTGAGGTGGACCCGCCGGCGGCGCGCAAGGTGGCGCAGGAGCCGCGCGACATCGCCGCCAATTTGATCGATTCCTACCAGCAGCTCTGGACCCAGCCGTTCGACGCCAAGGCCGCGCCGAAGAGCCTCGAACTGCCGCGCACCGGCAAGAGCGATCTCGGCTCGATCCTGTTCGACAACGCCATGTTCCAGATTGAAACTGCGGTGAAGTTTGCGGCCAGCGTGCCGACGGTGCTGAAGTCTCTATCCGACGTCGTCGGCAAGATTTCCGATCCCAAATCGCGCGATAGCCTCGTGAGCATGGCGTCGCCGCCGACCATCCTCAACAAGACCATCTCTTCGGAGCGCAGCTTTGCCGGCGTCTCGATCTCGCTGTCGCGTGCCAAGGCGCTGGCGAAAGCATCCGGCGGTAAGCTCAACGACGTCGTGCTGGCGCTTTCTTCAGGCGTGGTCCGCCGCTATCTACTCAGCCAGGGCGGCCTGCCGAACAAGTCGCTGACGGCGGCGGTGCCGATCTCGCTGCGCGAGGAGGGCAATGCCGACGCCAACAACCAGGTGTTCGGCATGATCTGCTCGATCGCCACCAATGTCGACGACCCCAAGACGCGGCTCGAGACCATCATCGCGCAATCGACCAAGTCGAAGGAGATGTCGCATCCGCTGCGCGCCCTGATGCCGCAGGTCTCCAATCTCTCGATGCTGGGCGCGCCGATCGTGACGCAGATCCTCGCGCTGCTGTACAGCCGCTCCAACCTGTCCGACGTGCTGCCGCCGGCAGCCAACATCACGGTCTCCAACGTGCCCGGGCCGCGGCAGACGCTGTATGCGGCCGGTGCCGAGCTGTTGCACATTTTCCCGGTGTCGATCTCCACGCACGGCATCGCGCTCAACATCACCGTGCAGAGCTACCGCGACCAGCTCGATTTCGGCTTCATCGCCGGCGCCAACATCATTCCGCATGTCCAGGTTCTCTGCGACATGCTGCCGGCCGAGTTCGACGCGCTGGAGGCGGCCTACGCGCCGCCGCCGTCAGAAATCAAGGGCGCCGCCGAGTAGGAATTTTCCGATGATTGAAATGCCGCCGCTGCAATTCGCCCAGGTGAACGGAATTCGCATGGGCTTCTATGAAGCAGGACCCAAGTCCGACACACCGCCGGTCATCCTTTGCCATGGCTGGCCAGAACTGGCGTTTTCCTGGCGTCACCAGATCAAGGCGCTGAGCGAGGCAGGCATCCGCGTGATTGCGCCGGACCAGCGCGGCTATGGCGCGACCGACCGCCCCGAGGCGGTCGAGGACTACGACATAGAGCATTTGACCGGCGACCTCGTCGGCCTGCTCGATCATCTCGAGATCAGCAAGGCGATCTTTGTCGGTCACGACTGGGGCGGCTTCATCGTCTGGCAGATGCCGCTGCGGTATCTCGATCGCACCGCGGGCGTCGTCGGCGTCAATACGCCTCACATGGACCGCGCGCCGGCGGATCCCATCGAACTGTTCCGCATGCGCTTTGGCGACCAGATGTATATCGTGCAGTTTCAGGACCCGGCGCGCGAACCCGATCGAATATTCGGCAGCCGGGTCGAGCAGACCTTTGATGCCTTCATGCGCAAGCCGGTGCCGCGCAGCGACACTGCGCCCGCAGACAAGCCGGTCGCCGGCGTCGGCGCCTCGCCTAGGCTCAACCTGGCGTTTCCGCAAATGATCGCCGGCTACGACGCCAAACATGATCCGCGCACGCCGATCCTGAGCCCGGAAGAAAAGAAGGTGTTCGTCGATACCTTCACGAAGACCGGGTTCACTGGCGGCATCAATTGGTACCGCAACATGTCGCGCAACTGGCAGCGTTCGGAGTGGCTGGACCACACCGTGCGGGTACCGTCGTTGATGATCATGGCCGAAAACGATCACGTGCTGCCGCCATCGGCCGCTGACGGCATGGAGAAGCTCGTCCCCGATCTCGAGAAATACCTCGTGCGCGACAGCGGCCATTGGACGCAGCAGGAAAAGCCTGATGAGGTCAGCGCCAAGCTGATCGAATGGCGTAGGAAGCGGTTTGGTTGAGCGTCATTCCGGGGCGATGCGAAGCATCGAACTATGGTGCGCAATTGCGCACCTGAGAATCTCGAGATTCCGGGTCTGGTCCTTCGGACCATCCCGGAATGACGGGGTGAATGGGAAGGGCAGGGGAGACACTTCGACAATGGCGTCCGGTAATAAACTGAGCCCAATCCCGCATCCGCCGAAAAAGCCCGTCGTCGGCAACATGCTGTCGCTGGATCCCAACGCGCCGGTGCAGCATCTGGTGCGGCTTTCCAAGGAGCTCGGGCCGATCTTCTGGCTCGACATGATGGGCGCGCCGATCGTCATCGTCTCCGGCCATGACCTGATCGACGAGCTCTCCGACGAGAAGCGCTTCGACAAGACCGTGCGCGGCTCGCTGCGCCGCGTCCGTGCGGTCGGCGGCGACGGGCTGTTCACCGCAGATACCACCGAACCGAACTGGAGCAAGGCGCACAACATCCTGCTGCAGCCGTTCGGCAACCGCGCGATGCAGTCCTATCACCCGAGCATGGTCGATATCGCCGAGCAACTCGTCAAGAAATGGGAGCGGCTCAATCCGGACGAGGAAATCGACGTCGTGCAGGACATGACGGCGCTGACGCTCGACACCATCGGGCTATGCGGCTTCGACTACCGCTTCAACTCGTTCTATCGCCGCGACTACCACCCGTTCGTCGAAGCGCTCGTGCGCTCGCTCGAGACCATCATGATGACCCGCGGTCTCCCGTTGGAAAATCTCTGGATGCAGAAGCGGCGCAAGACGCTCGCCGAAGACGTCATGTTCATGAACAAGATGGTCGACGAGATCATCGCCGAGCGCCGCGGCAGTGCTGATACCACTGAGGTCAAGAAGGACATGCTCGGCGCCATGATGACCGGCGTCGACCGCTCGACCGGCGAGCAGCTCGACGACGTCAACATTCGCTACCAGATCAACACATTCCTGATCGCCGGCCACGAGACCACCAGCGGGCTGCTGTCCTGCACCATCTATGCGCTGCTCAAGCATCCCGAGGTGCTCAAGAAGGCCTATG
Source organism: Bradyrhizobium sp. CB3481 (assembly GCF_029714305.1). NCBI lineage: Bacteria > Pseudomonadati > Pseudomonadota > Alphaproteobacteria > Hyphomicrobiales > Nitrobacteraceae > Bradyrhizobium > Bradyrhizobium sp. CB3481. The sequence goes on along the minus strand of NZ_CP121647.1, from coordinate 6,096,674 downwards.
AGGAAGTCGACCGGGTGCTCGGGCCCGACATCAACGCCAAGCCGACCTACCAGCAGGTCACGCAGCTTACCTACATCACGCAGATCTTGAAGGAAGCGCTGCGGATGTGGCCGCCGGCGCCGGCGTACGGCATCACGCCGCTTCAGGACGAGACCCTCGCAGATGGCAAGTACAAGCTCAAGAAGAACACCTTTATTACAGTGTTGGTGATGGCACTGCACCGCGACCCCAGCGTCTGGGGTCCGAATCCGGATGTGTTCGATCCCGAAAATTTCAGCCGCGAGGCCGAGGCCAAGCGGCCGATCAACGCCTGGAAGCCGTTCGGCAACGGCCAACGCGCCTGCATCGGCCGCGGCTTTGCGATGCATGAAGCAGCGCTGGCCATCGGCATGATCCTGCAGCGCTTCAAGCTGTTGGACATTCACCGCTACCAGATGCACCTGAAGGAGACGCTCACCGTCAAGCCCGACGGCTTCAAGATCAAGGTGCGGCCGCGCGGCGACAAGGATCGTGGCGCCTTCGCTGGCCGTGCCGCAGTGGCAGCGGCCGCCTCGAACGCGGCAGCGCCGCAGGCTCGCACCCGTCCCGGACACAACACGCCGCTATTGGTGCTGTACGGCTCCAACCTCGGCACCGCGGAAGAGCTGGCGACGCGGGTTGCCGATCTTGCCGAGGTCAACGGCTTTGAGACGAAGCTCGGCGCTCTCGACGATTATGTCGGCAAGCTGCCTGAGCAGGGTGCGCTCTTGATCTTCTGCGCCTCCTACAACGGCGCGGCCCCCGATAACGCCACGCAGTTCGTCAAATGGCTGGACAGCGGCCTTGCCAAGGACGCGTTCGCCAAGGTGCCCTACGCCGTGTTCGGCTGCGGCAACAGTGACTGGGCCGCGACCTATCAATCCGTGCCGCGCCTGATCGACGAGCAGCTCACGGCGCATGGCGCGCGCAGCCTCTATGGGCGCGGCGAGGGCGATGCCCGCAGCGACCTCGACGGCCAGTTCGAGAAATGGTTCGCGGCCGCCGCGCCCGCGGCGATGAAAGAGCTCGGTGTCGATACCGGCTTTGCCCGCAGCGCCGATGATGCGCCGCTCTATTCGATCGAGCCGGTAGCGCCGTCGGCGGTTCACACCATCGTGGCGCAGGGCGGGGTCGCGCCGATGAAGGTGCAGGTCAATTCCGAGCTGCAGTCCAAGGCCGGCGCGAATTCCGACCGCTCGACACGGCATATCGAGGTGCAGCTGCCGCCCGGCATCACGTACCGCGTCGGCGACCATCTCAGCGTCGTCCCGCGCAACGACCCCGCGCTGGTCGATTCCGTCGCCCGCCGTTTCGGCTTCCTGCCAGGCGATCAGATCCGGCTGCAGGTCGCGGAAGGCCGCCGCGCGCAATTGCCGGTCGGCGACGCCGTCTCGGTCGGGCGCCTCCTGACCGAATTCGTCGAGTTGCAGCAGATCGCGACCCGCAAGCAGATCCAGATCATGTCGGAGCACACCCGCTGCCCCGTCACCAAGCCAAAACTGCTCGCCTATGTCGGCGACGATGCCGCATCATCTGAGCTCTACCGCTCGGACGTGCTGGCGAAGCGCAAAGCGGTGTTCGATCTGCTGGAGGAATATCCGGCCTGCGAATTGCCGTTCCATGCCTATCTCGAAATGTTGTCGCTGCTCGCGCCGCGCTATTACTCGATCTCGTCCTCGCCCTCGCTCGACCCGGCGCGCTGCAGCGTCACCGTCGGCGTGGTCGAGGCCCCCGCAAGCTCGGGACGCGGTGTCTACAAGGGCGTCTGCTCTAACTATCTCGCCGGCCGCCGCGTCGGCGACAGCGTGCATGCCACCGTGCGCGAAACCAAGGCCGGCTTCCGCTTGCCCGACGATCCCGCGGTACCCGTGATCATGATCGGCCCCGGCACCGGGCTTGCGCCATTCCGCGGCTTCCTGCAGGAGCGCGCGCACCGCAAGGCGCAGGGCGCAAAACTCGGTCCTGCCATGCTGTTCTTCGGTTGCCGGCATCCCGAGCAGGATTTCCTCTACGCCGACGAACTGAAGGCTTTTGCCGCCGATGGGATCACCGAGCTGCACACCGCGTTCTCGCGCGCCGAAGGGCCGAAGACCTATGTGCAGCATCAGGTCGCTGCGCAAAAAGACCGTGTCTGGAGCCTGATCGAGCAGGGCGCGATCATCTATGTCTGCGGCGACGGCGGCAAGATGGAGCCTGATGTGAAGGCAGCGCTGGTTGCGATCTACCGCGAGAAGTCAGGCGCGGATGCTGATGCCGGCCTGCGCTGGATCGACGATCTCGGCACCAAGAACCGCTATGTGCTGGATGTGTGGGCGGGCGGATAGGCTTGCACCTGCTGTCGTCCTCCGCGAAAGCGGGGGACCCAGTACGCCGCAGCGGTCGTGAGGCGCGCAACAACCGAAACAACCCCCGTCTCTGGAATACTGGATCGTCCGGCCAAGCCGGACGATGACCGTGCGTAGGTCCGGCCGATCATGCTAAAAGCCGCGCATGATTCCATGGGAAAAACTCGATACCGCCCGGATTCCCGGCACCGACGATGAACTCCGCCTGATGCGTCGCGGCAAGGAATTCTCGATCAAGCTCGGCAGCAACGAACTGATGAACAGCCGCCTTTCGGGCTCCGAGGAAGCGCTGGCGACGCTCGCAGCGAAGCGGATCGAGAAAGTTGAAAGCCCGCAGATGCTGATCGGCGGTCTCGGCATGGGCTTTACCTTGCGCGCGGCGCTTGCGGTTCTCGGCAGCGAGGCAAGCATCGTGGTGGCGGAACTGGTGCCGGCCGTCGTCGCTTGGGCGCGCGGTCCCATGGCGGAAATCTTTGGCGACAGCCTGAACGACCCGCGCGTCACCATCCGCGAAGCCGATATCGCCGAAATCATCCGCTCGCACCGGTCGAAATTCGACGCCATTCTGCTTGATGTCGACAACGGCCCGGAAGGACTAACGCGCAAGGGCAACGACGCGCTCTATAGCGCTGGCGGATTGAATGCCGCGCGCACGGCACTGCGGCCGGGCGGCGTGCTCGCCATCTGGTCTTCCGGGCCTAATGCGGCGTTCACCAAACGCCTTCGCAGCGCTGGCTTCGAGGTCAACGAAATCAACATCCGCGCCACCGGCAGAGGCCGCGGCGTGCGTCATCTCATCTGGATGGCAACGAAGGGGTGAGTAGTTCGATAATCTCCGCGTCGTCCCTGCGAACGCAGGGACCCATACGCCGCGGCCTGGCTGATGTAAGGCAGCGGTTGACGCCTTGCTTAACTCACCACGGCATGGGGCTATGGGTTCCTGCTTTCGCAGGAACGACGAAAAACCTACGCCGCCTTCGCCGCCGCGCCATGCGCGTGCTTGTCGATCGCGTCGATGATCTGCGGCCACATCGGGATCGGCAGCGCGTGGCCCATGCCTTCGATCATTAAAAGCTTCGCGCCGGGGATCGAGGCCGCGGTGTCCTTGCCGCCTTCGGGGTGCACCAGCGGATCGACGGTGCCGTGAATGACCAGCGTCGGAATCTTCAGATGATGCAGCCGTTCCTTGCGGCTGCCCGAGGCCAGCACCGCCCGCAATTGCCGCCCGACGCCGGCCGGATTGAGGCCGCGCTCATAGGTGCGCGCAGCACGCGCCGGGTCGAGCGCCTCGTCCTCCGGGAAGGAGCCGATGCGCAGCACTTTCCAGGTTTTGGCGAACCGCTCGAAATACTCTTCCTTGGTCTGCGGCGGCGGCGCCATCAGCACGGCGGCAGCCTCACGGGTCGGTGGCGGCACTTTGGGATTGCCTGTGGTCGACATGATCGAAGTCAGCGAACGCACCCGCTGCGGAAACGACAGCGCAACTTCCTGCGCAATCATGCCGCCCATCGACGCGCCGACAAGGTGCGCAGACTTGATGCCAAGCACGTCCATCAGGCCGACCGTGTCCTTGGCCATGTCGATCAGCTTGTAGGTCGACGCGACCGGGATCTTCAGGAAACGCTGCTTCAGGAGTTCGAACGGGGTCAGGCGCTTGCCGCCGGAGAGATGCGAGGATTTGCCGATGTCGCGGTTGTCAAAGCGGATGACGCGAAAGCCGCGCGCCGCAAGCTGGCGGCAGAAGTCGTCGTCCCAGTGGATCATCTGGGCGCCGAGCCCCATGATCAACAGCAGCGGTTCCGCGGCCGGGTCGCCGAAGATTTCGTAGCAGATGTCGATGCCGTTGGCGCGGGCGATCTGTGGCGGCTGATGGGCGAGCATCGCGTCTTCCCTTAAATGACCGGAGCTTTGGGTAACTATGGCATGGTTTCCCGCACCGCAGAAGGCGTGGCGGCGGTTGACCGGCTCCGCGCAACGGTGTGGTATGGGGCAATAGAAGCGAAGCGTGGCAAGCGCTCGTAACCTTTGAGGGAGAGGGCGCCGATGGCCGACAAAGGCAACGATCCTGCTGCGATCTGGCAGACCATGATCGGGGAGATGGAGAAGGGGTTCAACTCCTTTGCCAATCAGGCGATGACGTCGCCTGAATTCTCAAAAGCGATGAATCAGGTCGGCGGCGCCACTGCGGGCGCGCAGAAGCAGCTTGGCGAGCTGATGGAGAAGTATCTCCTCGCCATGAACCTGCCGAGCCGGGCGCAACTGGTCGGCATGGCCGAACGGCTGCAGAACATCGAGGGCCAGCTCAACGAGATCAAGGCGCTGTTGCACCAGGTGCATCACAACTCGCTGGCGCAGGAGGGCGGCTCCGGCACGCCGCGTCCGCCGCGCACCAAGCGTCCGCCCTCGGAGGGAGAGCCAAAATGAACGCCCCTACGGGTCTCGATTTCGCTTCCATTTCCGAGCGGGTCCAGTCCGAGGTGCAACGCGCGATCCAGCGCAGCATCAAGGGTGTTGAATATTTCTCCACCTCCGGCCCCACGCTCGGCTCGACGCCGAAGGACATTCTCGCCGTCCGCGGCACCATGAACCTCTATCACTACCGCCCGATCGCGGATGAGATCTACCGCGTGCCGATCCTGATCGTGATGGCCACCACCAACCGCGGCTACATCCTCGACATGGTGCCGGGCCAGAGCTTTATCGAGTTTCTCCTCAAGCGCGGCTACGACGTCTACATGCTGGACTGGACCGCGCCGAAGCCCGAAGAGAAGAGCTTGCGGATGGAGGACTACGTCCTCGACTTCATCCCGGACTGCATCCGCCGCGTGCAGCAGGATTCCGGCGAAAAGGACGTTAGCATCATCGGCTATTGCTTCGGCGGCGTGCTGTCGCTGCTGTACGGCTCGATCTTCCACGACGGGCCGATGAAGAACCTGATCTGCTTCACCACGCCGATCGACTTCCGCGAGATGAAACTGTTCCAGAACTTTTCGGATCGCCGCTATTTCGACGTCGACCGCCTGGTCGACAGCGTCGGCAACGTGCCGCCGGAAATGATCCTGTCCTCGTTCGAAATGTTGCGGCCGGCTTCGCGCACCGTCAGCCAGGTGCAGCTCTGGGAAAACATCTGGAACGATGAATACGTCAAGGCCTACCGGATGATGGATCGCTGGGGCACGGACACCTTGCCGCTGGCCGGCGAATACTTTCGCGCCATCACCAAGGACCTGATGTGGGACAACAAGCTCTACAACGACACCATGTCGGTCGGCGGGCGCGAGGCGAAGCTTGCGAACATCAAGGTGCCGATCCTGCACGCGGTCGCCGAGCACGATCACATCGTGCCGTATGATGCTGCAAAGCATCTGATCACCAAGATCGGGTCCGAAGACAAGGAAGAGGTGATGTTGAAGGGCGGTCACGTCAGCCTCGTCGCCGGCGCCAACGCCATCAAGCGGCTGTGGCCGAAACTGGATTCCTGGCTAGGTAAGAGATCAACATGAGCGAGACACGTTCCTATCCCCGCACCGTCAAGACCGACGCCGGCGACATCGAATTCCGCCTGATGGGCCGCGCGGATGAAGCCGCCGTGCTGGCGTTTGCGCAAAAGCTGCCGACGCATGATCTCTTGTTCCTGCCGCGCAACATCAGCCAGCCAAAGGTGCTGTCGGCCTGGATCAACGAGATCGAGCGCGGCGCCATCGTCAGCCTGCTGACGGTAAAGGACGGGACGGTGGTCGGCTGCGGCACGCTGGTGCGCGATCCGCATTCCTGGTCGCCCCATGTCGGCGAGATCCGCATGGTAGTGTCGCTGGATGTCCGCGGGCTGGGGGTCGGACGGGCGCTGTCTCAGGAGACCTTTGCGCTGGCGCTGGGTGCCGGCCTGGAGAAGCTGTCGGTGCAGATGACGGTCGACCAGCAGGCGGCAATCGCCCTGTTCGAAAGCCTCGGCTTCAGGGCCGAGGCGCTGCTGCGGGACCATGTCCGGGACGTCGATGGCAAGAAGCACGACATCGTCGTGCTCGGGCACAATGTGGCGCAGGTCCGGGCGCAGCTCGAGGCCTACGGGCTGCCAGGGGCCGTCCAGCACTAGCGGCGCCAGGGCCTGGACAAAAATCGCAAAACAACCCCATGCAAAGTAGCCGGGGGCGGGTCAGGTATTAGACTAAAGTGGAACTTTTGCTGGTTCGCTCGGCAATCCGCTCACGCCCTAGGCTGATCACGAATTCGTGATATCGCGCTGCAACATTGATGTTGCATCGCACCATTAACTATGGCGCAACACGCATGCCCCGGGCCAATCCGGACGGGGTGAGCCCCGTTGCTCAAACCTGAGGATGGAGAGACCCCAATGACCGATACCAATTCCGTGCTGAACAGCGTCAAGGAAGCCTTCGCGCCCGTCACCGAGGCGTTCACCAAGCTCCAGAACCTGGAAGTTCCGGAAGCCGCCCGTGAGTTCGTGAAGAAGCAGGCCGAGACCGCCAAGGAGCGCGCCGCCGATGCCTATGCCGGCTCCGAGAAGGTCACCGCCGCGATCGAGACCGCCGTTGCCGGTTCGGTCACCGAGGCCGCCAAGATCAGCCGCAACATCCAGCAGGCGCTCTACCAGGACGCGGAAGCGTTCTTCGCCGGCATCGACAAGCTCGCTTCGGCCAAGTCGCTGAGCGAAGCCGCCCAGATCCAGTCGGAGCTGGTCCGTGCGCGTGGCGAAGTGCTCGTCTCGCGGGCGAAGGCTTCCACCGAGTATCTCGGCAAGCTGGTCACCGAGGGCGCCAAGACCGCGCAGGATAACTTCTCCAAGGTCTACACCAAGACCGCCTGATCGCGATTTGCCTGACCACTGAGCTTCGAAGGCCCGCCGATGCGGGCCTTCTTTTTGTCGGGCGTCCGCATAGATCAGTGTAGACCCTCATGGTGAGGAGGCGCTCTTGCGCCGTCTCGAACCATGAGGCCACGATGGGGTCTTCATCCTTCGAGACGCCGTTTCGCGGCTCCTCAGGATGAGGGTCGTCGTCCACCCCGAAAGTCGCCATGACTCTCCCGGCCACCTTCATCATCGACAGCCCCGGCGACGCCGCGCGTGCCGCTGAGCTGCGGCGCGTGAAGCTGCTGGCGACATCGGTATTGGCGGCGACGTTCGTGATCTTCCTCGCCGCCCGCGCGTTGTTACCGGTGCATCCGGTGTTCGGCTTCATCGCGGCCTTCGCCGAGGCCGCCACCATCGGCGGCCTGGCCGACTGGTACGCCGTGGTCGCGCTGTTCAAGCGGCCGCTGGGACTGCCGATCCCGCATACAGCGATCATCCAGAGCAACCAGCAGCGCATCGCCGACAAGCTCGGCGAATTCATAGAGCAGCATTTCCTCGAGGCAGCTCCCGTCGAAGCCAAGCTGCGCCAGATCGATTTCGGCGCGTTCATCGCAGACTGGCTGCGCGATCGCAAGCGTAGCGAGGATCTTGCGCGCTTTGCGCTGCGGCTGTTGCCTGAGGCAGTCGCTGCGACCGAGAATTCCGGGCTGATGACCTTCGTCAGCCGCCGCATCACGGCGCAACTGATGGCGATCGATCTCGCGCCGCTGGCCGCCGGCACCTTGCGCAACTTCATCAAGGAAGGCCGTCACCAGGGCCTGCTCGACGATCTCCTGCGCGGCGTGCACGAGACGATGACGACGGCCGAGACCATGGCCATGATCCGCGAGAAGATCCGGAGCGAACTGCCGACGCTTCTAAAACTCTATCGCGCCGACAAGTTTCTCGTGAACAAGATCGTGGCATCCGCCAGCGCCTTCTTCGAGGAAGTCCGCAACGATCCCGCGCATCCCTTCCGCGGCGAGTTCGACCGCATGGTGCTGAACTTCGTCGACCGCCTCGGCAGCGATCCGGCCTATGCCGAGCGCATCGCGGGCCTGAAGCGCGATCTGCTGGCGCGCCCCGAATTGACCAGCCTCGCGCGCCACATCTGGGAGAACATCCGGTCATTCTTCGAGCGCAGCGCGTCGGGCGAGACGCAGGTGCTGCAGCAATATCTAGTTCGCATGTTCATGAAAGCGGGCGAGGCATTGGCGGGCGATGCCGAGCTGCGCGCCGAGATCAACCAGGGTCTCGTCGCGGTGCTGCGAACCGTCGTTGCCGAGCAGAAGAGCGGCGTCTCCACCTTCATCTCCGACCAGGTGAAGTCCTGGGACATGGGGCAGTTGATCTCGCTGATCGAAATCAATATCGGCCGCGACCTGCAATACATCCGCTTCAACGGGTCGCTGATCGGCGGGCTTGCGGGGCTGGCGCTTTACACCCTCGAATACCTGCTGCGGCTGCTGTGACTAATTAATCACGTCAACGCCTTTACTTGTTCCAAGTGTGATCTGGCCGGCTTGCAAGCGCAAAACCGGTTCCTTAGCTTTTTACTGGAACAATGTTGCACTGCGAACGATTCTTGAAAGGTCGCGTCTACGTAACCGAACCAGTGGCCGGCTGCCGCGACGTAAGGAGCCGCGTCCGAGAGGAGACATGATGTCCGTTGCTGCGCAGACGCTTGCCCCGCCGTCCAGAACCCTGATGCTGCTGGAAGGCCGGGCCATTTCCGAATTGGGTGCGTTTCTCGGCGCGTTGCCGCTTCTGAGCCTCGCGCCGCGCGGCGATGGCCATCCGGTGCTGGTGCTGCCGGGGCTCGTCGCATCCGACGTCTCGACCCGTCCGCTCCGCGCCTTCCTGCGAGGTCGCGGCTACGCCGTCAGCGGCTGGCGGCAGGGACGCAATCTCGGCCTGCGCCATGGCGTGCAGGACGCGATGGTCGATCTGGTGCAGGAATTGAACGACACGCATGGCCGCAAAGTTTCGCTGGTCGGCTGGAGCCTTGGCGGCCTCTATGCACGGCAGCTCGCCAAGATGATGCCGGAGCGGGTACGCAGCGTGATCACGCTCGGCAGCCCGTTCGCGGCCGGCCCGAAGGCCACCAATGCCTGGCGCGTTTATGAGCTGGCAAGCGGCCGCCGCGCCGATGAGGAGGACACGCGCTTCGGCGGCGCGCTGTCGTCGCCCCCTCCGGTGCCGACCACCGCGATCTTCAGCCGCACCGACGGCATCTGCGCTTGGCAGGGCTGCATGGAAAAGTCCTCGGCGATGTCGGAGAGCATCGAGGTCGAGAGCAGCCATTGCGGCATGGGCCATCACCCTGCCGCCGTTTATGCGGTTGCCGATCGCCTCGCGCAGGCCGAGGGCGAGTGGGCTCCGTTCGACCGCAGCGGCTGGCGCGGCCTGGTCTATCCGAACCCGCATCGTTAGAGCGCGCCTGGTGCCTTAAACCTCGCCCCGCTCTTGCGGGGAGAGGTCGGCGCGAAGCGCCGGGTGAGGGGCTGTGCCCGCGTACTCAGCGCTGTCGAATTTGCCGAGGCAGCCCTCACCCCAACCCTCTCCCCGTGAAGAACGGGGAGAGGGGCAGTGGCGCCGTATCCACATCGCTGAGAAATGCGCCGGTGGTTGCTAACCTCGCCCCGCTCTTGCGGGGAGAGCATAGGCCGCCTTCGGCGGCCGTTCTTAGCAAAGAACGCTGAAGCGAAGCTTCAGCTATCGCGAAGCGCCGGGTGAGGGGCTCTCTCGGCGTACTCAGGTCTATCGAATTTGCGGAGGCAGCCCCTCACCCCAACCCTCTCCCCGTGAAGGACGGGGAGAGGGAGCAGCGGCCACCGCCGATTTCAGGAATCCGCAAAACGCGCTATGCGTTGACGCATGTCGCCGCCGCTTGCCCGTATCGTTCAACAGCTTAAGCGCGAACCTTCGCGCACCGGCTCTATTGTCATCACCGTATTCGGCGATGCGATCGTGCCGCGCGGCGGCTCGGTGTGGCTCGGCACGCTGCTCGAATTCTTCGAGCAACTCGATATCGACGCCAGCGTGGTGCGCACCGCGATGTCGCGGCTCACCGCCGACGGCTGGTTCGAGCGCAATAGAATCGGCCGCAACAGCTTCTACCGGCTCGTGCAGAGCGGGCGGCAAACGTTTGATATCGCGACGAAACACATCTACGGCCCGCCGGCTTCCGACTGGACCGGGCGCTTCGAGCTTTTGTTGATTGGCAATGGCGGCGACCGCGATGCCGCGCGCGAGGCGCTGAAGAATGCGGGCTTCGGCAGTCCGTTGCCGGGCGTGTGGGTTGCGCCGTCGGGCGTTCCGATTCCAACGGAGGCCTCAGGCGCGATCCGCCTCGAAGTCTCGGCCGAAGACGACAGCGGCCGGCGGCTGCTCAGCGAAAGCTGGCCGCTTCACCGCACCGCGGACGCCTATCAGAAGTTCATGAAGACCTTCGCGCCGCTGCGGGAGAGGATCGGCAAGGGCGAGCGGCTGACGGAGGCCGACGCCTTCACCGCGCGCGTGCTGCTGATCCACCATTACCGCCGGGTGGTGCTGCGCGATCCCTTGCTGCCGACTTCACTGTTGCCGGCGGAGTGGCCGGGCAGGGCGGCCCGCGAGCTGTGCGGTGAGATCTATCGCGCGCTGCTTCCAGCGTCCGAACGATGGCTTGACCGCCATGCGACCAACGAAAACGGACCGCTACCGGAACCCGGCGCCGAGCTGTTCCGGCGTTTCGATGGGCCGTAAATATGTTACAGAATTATATTGCATATCTAAAATTATGTTATATGTTGCCTCCCAACAAATACCGGGAGGTCCGCCATGTATACGCAGGCGCTCAATTCGTCCGAGGGCGAAGACCGCCACGTTGAGGACGCCGAACGTGCGGCGCAGTTTCAGGCGCGCATCGATGCCGAAGAGCGGATCGAGCCGAATGACTGGATGCCGGCGGCCTATCGCAAGACGCTGACGCGGCAGATTTCCCAGCACGCCCATTCCGAAATCGTCGGCATGCTTCCCGAAGGCAACTGGATCACGCGCGCGCCGTCGCTGCGCCGCAAGGCCGCGCTGCTGGCGAAGGTGCAGGACGAGTGCGGCCACGGCCTCTATCTCTACGCCGCCGCCGAGACGCTCGGCTCCTCGCGCGAGGAACTGGTCGATGCGATGCTGGCGGGGAAGGCAAAATATTCCTCGATCTTCAACTATCCGACGCTGACCTGGGCCGACATCGGCACGATCGGCTGGCTGGTCGACGGCGCGGCGATCATGAACCAGATCCCGCTGTGCCGCTGCTCCTATGGCCCCTATGCGCGCGGGATGATCCGCGTCTGCAAGGAAGAGTCGTTCCATCAGCGCCAGGGTTTTGAGATCATGCTGATGCTGTGCCGCGGCACCGAAGAGCAGAAGGCGATGGCGCAGGACGCGCTGAACCGCTGGTGGTGGCCGGTACTGATGATGTTCGGTCCGCCCGACCAGGCCAGCCAGCACAGCGACACCTCGACCAAATGGAAGATCAAGCGCTTCTCCAACGACGAGCTGCGCCAGAAATTCGTCGACGCCACCGTGCCGCAGGCGCAGTTCCTTGGTCTGACCATTCCCGATCCCGGCATGAAGCAGAACGAAAACGGCAATTGGGAATACAGCGCGATCGACTGGAACGAATTCAAGCAGGTGCTGGCCGGCAACGGCCCCTGCAATCGCGACCGCATGGCGGCACGGCGCAAGGCGCATGAAGAGGGCGCCTGGGTGCGCGAAGCGGCGATGGCCTATGCCGAAAAGCGCAGGCAGCGCGCCACTTTGCAGGCCGCCGAGTAGGGAGACGACGATGGCAACGCCGAACATTCCGCTCTGGGAAGTTTTCATCCGCAGCCGCAACGGGCTTGCGCACAAGCATGTCGGCTCGCTGCACGCCACCGATGCGACGCTGGCGCTGCAGGCAGCGCGCGACATCTATACCCGCCGCGGCGAGGGGCTTTCGATCTGGGTGGTGCCATCGAGCGCGATCACCGCATCCGATCCGTCCGACAAGGGCATGATGTTCGAGCCGGCGGAATCCAAGATCTACCGGCATCCGACGTTTTACGACGTGCCTGAGGAAGTCGGGCATATGTGAGTTTCGATCCTCATGGTGAGCCATGAGGCGTTGAGCCGGGAATTCAGGCCTCATCCTGAGGAGCTTGCGAAGCAAGCGTCTCGAAGGATGGCGGCAACGGGACTCGCGGCCCATCCTTCGAGACGCGCCTGCGGCGCTCCTCAGGATGAGGTCGAATTTGAAGAGGCAGGTGGAAGCAAACATGACCGCAGCCAACATCACTGTCTCCGAAACGCCGCTGGTGCTCTACACGCTGCGCCACGCCGACGATGCGCTGATCCTGGGGCACCGGCTGTCGGAATGGTGTGGCCACGCCCCGATGCTGGAAGAAGACATGGCGCTCGCCAATATGGGGCTCGACCTGCTGGGGCAGGCGCGCGAACTCTATACCTATGCGGCCAAGGTCGAGGGCAGGGGCAACGACGAGGACAAGTTCGCTTACTTGCGCGACGTCCGCCAGTACCGCAACCTGCTTCTGCTGGAGCAGCCAAACGGTGATTTCGCGCGCACCATGGTACGGCAGTTCTTCTATGCGGCCTTCGCCGATCTCTACTGGCGCGCGATGATGCGCTCCACTGACGCGACGCTGGCGGCGATCGCGGCGAAATCGGAAAAGGAAAGCGCTTACCATCTGCGGCATTCCTCGGAATGGATCATCCGCCTCGGCGACGGCACCGAGGAAAGCCATCGCCGCGCGCAAGCCGCCATCGACGAACTCTGGGCCTTCACCGGCGAGATGTTTTCGGTCGACGACAGCGAGCGCGGCCTGATCGATGCTGGCATCGCCATCGATCCGGCGCCGCTTCGTGCGCCATGGTTGAAGACGATCACTGGCGTCGTCAGCGAGGCGACGCTCGCCCTGCCCAAGAACGATTGGATGCAGCAGGGCGGCCGCAGCGGCCGGCACAGCGAGCATCTCGGCCATCTCCTCTCTGAGCTGCAATCGATGCAGCGGACCTTTCCGGGGGCGTCATGGTGACGGTCGTTTCAAACGATACCGATCTGCGCCGGCGCGCCTGGGAGGCGGCATCACAGGTGGTCGATCCCGAAATCCCTGTGCTCACGATCGCCGATCTCGGCGTGCTGCGCGAGGTCGAGGTGCATGACGGCCGCGTCGAGGTCGCGATCACGCCGACTTATTCCGGCTGCCCCGCCATGAACATGATCGCACTGGAGATCGAGCTGGCGCTGGAACGCGCCGGCATCGCCCGGCCTGTCGTTCGCACCGTGCTGTCGCCGGCCTGGACCACGGACTGGATGAGCGACGACGGCCGCAACAAGCTCCGCGCCTACGGCATCGCGCCGCCGCTAGCCTCGCAATCGCGCCGCGCGCTGTTCGGCGAGCAGCAGGTGGCCTGTCCGCAATGCGGTTCTAAAAATACCGAGCTGCTGTCCGAGTTCGGCTCGACGTCCTGCAAGGCGCTCTGGCGCTGCAAGGCCTGCCGCGAACCGTTTGATTATTTCAAGTGTCATTGAGGCCGCAACTATGCCCGTCATTGCGAGCGAAGCGAAGCATCCATGGTCCGGCGTGACGAGAGATGGATTGCTTCGTCGCTTCAGCGCAAAATTGCTTTGCAATTTTGTCGCGAGCCCCTCGCAATGACGGCGGGGTAAGCAGCGATGTCCCACGCCCCACGTTTCCACCGCTTGGCCGTCAACGACCTCCGCCGCGAAGCTGCGGATGCCGTATCGATGACCTTCGTGATCCCAAGGGAATTGGAAGGCGACTACAGCTTCAACCCCGGGCAATATCTCACGCTGCGCACCACCATGGACGGCGAGGAAGTGCGGCGTTCCTATTCGATCTGCTCCGGGCCTGACGATGGCGAACTGCGCATTGCCGTGAAGAAAGTGGACGGCGGCGCGTTCTCGAACTGGGCGGCGGAGGAGCTGAAAGCCGGCGACGAGCTCGACGTGATGACGCCGACCGGCCGCTTCGGCGTTGCGCATGCGCCCGGCGAGGCGCGGGTCTATGTCGGCTTTGCCGCCGGCAGCGGCATCACGCCGATCCTCTCGATCATCAAGGGCGTGCTGGCCCGCGAGCCGGACAGCCGCTTCTTCCTGTTCTATGGCAATCGCTCGACGTCGAACATGCTGTTCCTCGAGGAGCTGGAGGAGCTGAAGGACCGTTTTATGCAGCGGCTTTCGCTGTTCCATGTCATCTCCGGCGAGGAGCAGGACATTCCGATCCTGCACGGCCGGCTCGATGGCGAAAAGGTGCGGGTGCTGCTGCGCTCGCTGGTGCCGGCATCGAGCGTCGATCACGTCTTCATCTGCGGCCCCTTGGGCATGAGCGAGGACATCGAGGCGACCTGCCGCGAGGTCGGTATCCCCGAGGATCGCATTCACGTCGAGCGTTTCGTTTCGGAGTTCGGCGGCAAGCCGCGGCCGAAGAAGGTGGTCGAAGCATCTGCACCGCCCAAGGCGATGGCATCGCTGATCATCGACGGCAAGCGGCGCGAGGTGCCGGTCGCCGAGGGTGAGGCGATTCTCGATGCCGCCCTGCGCGCCGGCATGGACCTGCCGTTCGCCTGCAAGGGCGGCATGTGCTCGACCTGCCGCGCCAAGCTGGTCGAGGGCGACGCGCAGATGGAAGTCAATTATTCGCTCGAGCCGTGGGAGCTGAAGGCGGGCTTCATCCTGACCTGCCAGGCGCGGCCGTGCTCGGACAGGGTCGTGGTGGATTACGACCATGTGTGAGTGAGAAGGAGTCATTCCGGGGCGCGAAGCGAACCCGGAATCTCGAGATTCCGGGTCTGGTGCTTACGCGCACCATCCCGGAATGACGGAGGTGGTTGAGGCTACAGACAGGGATCGTTGACACCCAAGGTGCTTCGTTCCCACACTACGTAAAGAGGCCAAACAGGCCCGTACGCAAAAGGGAGAAAACGTCGTGGAACCGTCTCGCCGAGCGGGCTACCCGCTATGAACGTCGCGCTTTCGCCGGATGAAATCGCCCGCGCTTGCGCGGATGCGATGTGGAAGGAAGACGACGCCAGCAAGGGCCTCGGCATGACGATTGTCGAGGTCAAGCCGGGGCAGGCGACGCTGACGATGACGGTCGCGCCGCACATGGTCAACGGCCAGCGCATCGCCCATGGCGGCTTCATCTTCCTGCTCGCCGATTCGACCTTCGCCTTTGCCTGCAACTCCCGCAATGAACGCGCGGTCGCCGCGCAATGCGACATCGCCTTCATCCGGCCGGGCAAGCTCGGCGACGTCCTGGTCGCAACCGCGCGCGAAATCTCACGCAACGGCCGGTCTGGCATCTACGACGTGCGCGTCACATCAGGCGATGCCGTGATCGCCGAATTCCGCGGGCATTCGCGCACCATCGCCGGCACCTGGCTGCCGGCGACGGACAGCGCAGCCATACAAGAATAGCGAGAAGGGGAAACGTCATGGCCATGGCAAAATTGAAGTCCAGCGGAAGCGGCTACCATCCCGAACTCGATGAAGCCGAGCGCGCCTCACGGGACGAGATCATGGCGCTGCAGACCCGGCGCCTCGCCTGGTCGCTCAAACACGCCTATGACAATGTCGCGCATTACAGGAAGGCGTTCGATGCGGCCGGTGTGCACCCGTCCGATTTCAAGGAGCTTTCCGATCTCGCCAAATTCCCGTTCACGGCGAAGACGGATCTTCGCGACAATTATCCCTTCAACATGTTCGCGGTCCCCCGCGAAAAACTGGTTCGCGTTCATGCCTCCTCGGGCACGACAGGCAAGCCGATCGTGGTCGGCTATACCCAGGGCGATATCGACATCTGGTCGGAGGTGATGGCGCGCTCGATCCGCGCCGCCGGCGGCCGCACCGGCATGATCATTCACAATGCCTATGGCTACGGCCTGTTCACCGGCGGGCTCGGCGTGCATTACGGCGCCGAAAAACTCGGCTGTACGGTGGTGCCGGTTTCCGGCGGCATGACCGAGCGGCAGGTGCAACTGATCAACGATTTCAGGCCCGACATCATCACGGTGACGCCGAGCTACATGCTGGCCATTCTCGACGAGTTCAAACGGCAAGGCCTCGATCCCACAAAATCCTCGCTGAAATTCGGCATCTTCGGCGCCGAGCCCTGGACCAACGCCATGCGCGCCGAGATCGAGCAGGCGTTTGACATGGACGCCACCGACATCTACGGCCTGTCGGAAGTGATCGGCCCCGGCGTGGCGCAGGAATGCCTGGAGACCAAGGACGGCCTGCATATCTGGGAAGATCATTTCTATCCGGAAGTGATCGATCCTGATACGGGCGCGGTGCTGGGTGACGGCGAGAAGGGCGAACTGGTGTTCACCTCGCTGACCAAACAGGGCTTTCCGATCATCCGCTACCGCACCCGCGACCTGACGCGGCTATTGCCGGGCACGGCGCGGCCGGGCATGCGGCGGATGGAAAAGGTGACCGGGCGTTCCGACGACATGATCATCCTGCGCGGCGTCAACGTCTTCCCGACCCAGATCGAGGAGGCGCTGCTTAAGACCGACTGGTGCGGCGGCCATTTCATCATCGAGCTGACGCGGGAAGGGCGCATGGACGAGATGACGGTGCTTGCCGAAGCCCGCCCGGAAAGCTGGGACGGCAGCGGCCTGGAGCCGCACGCCGAAAAAGTCGCGGTCTTCATCAAGAACACCATCGGCATCACCGCCCGCATCAAGGCGGTCGCGCCGAACACGCTGGAACGTTCGCTCGGCAAGGCCAAACGGGTTTACGACAAGCGGCCGAAAGGGTAACTCCTGCTTGAATAAATGAGCAGGAAGGCCGCGATGCCGGTTGCGAAAGAGCAAGACGTTAAGCCCGTTACAGTCCAGGCCCGCTGTGTCCGCCTGCCGCAAAAAGTCGCCGATGCCGCCTCGATCGCACCCGTGATCGAGACGCGTGCGCTGTCACGTGGCGAAAACGAGTTGCTGATCGAAATCAAGGCCGCGGCTGTCAACCCATCCGACGTCAAGGCCGCGACCGGGCTGATGCCCTACGCCGTATTCCCGCGCACCCCGGGCCGCGACTATGCGGGTGTCGTGATGGATGGGCCGGAAGGTTGGGTCGGTCGCGAGGTGTTCGGCTCCTCCGGCGATCTCGGCATCCGCCGCGACGGCACCCACGCCACGCATCTCTTGGTCGAGGCGGATGCCGTGGTGGAGAAGCCGAAGAGCGTTTCCTGGGAAGAGGCCGCCGGCATCGGCGTGCCCTTCGTCACCGCCATGGAAGGCTTGGGCCGCGCCGGCATCCCGAAGGCCGGCGAGACCGTGCTTGTCATGGGCGTCAACGGCAAGGTCGGGCAGGCGGCGACACAGATCGCCACCTGGCATGGCGCGCGCGTGTTCGGTGTCGTGCGCAAGAGCGAGGCCTATGAAGGCCATGCCAATTCGTCAGTCGAGGTGATCGACGCCTCTTCAACCGACGTCGCGGCGCGCGTGCGTGAACTCACCGGCGGCAAGGGCGCCGACATCGTCTTCAATACGGTGGGTGATCCTTATTTCGACGCGGCCCACAAATCACTGGCACTGCGCGGGCGGCAGATCCTGATCGCTGCGGTCGACCGCATCGTGCAGTTCAATATTTTGGAATTCTATCGCGGCCAGCACACCTATGTCGGCATCGACACGCTCGGCCTGTCGTCGGTGGCAACCGGCGCGGTGCTGCGGGAACTCGGTTCCGGATTCGCCAGCGGACATCTTAAGCCGTTTCCGATCAAGCCGGGCGCGATCTATCCCCTGGAACAGGCGAAGGCGGCCTTTAATGCCGTTGCCGGGTCGTCGCGCGATCGCGTGATCCTGCGGCCTTCGGGTTAGGTGATCGGGCAGGGCTGCCTCCCGTTTTTGCACGTAAAACAAATCTCTCCAGTCTTGCGCAGGGACAGCATGTTTGTTCCTCGATCTCGCCACCGCGCGAGAGATTAATTCTTTGCCTGCGACGACCGTGGACGGACCTGCGCTTCCAACGTATTAGCAACCTCTAAATTGCTTCCTATTTGAGCCGTGGCGACGCGTTTGCGGCGCCGTAGAGCGAGGACATGCCGGTGCTGGACGGTAGCAACATCATTGTTTTGAGCGGACTATTGATCGGTCTGATTTACGGATCGGTCGGACTACTGAGCGGCTTCTGCCTGCTCTCGAGCCTTCGTGGCTTCTGGGCCGAGGGCGACGGCCGGCTGGTGCGCACCTATGCGCTGGCGATCGGCGTTGGCGTCGCAGCAACGCAGTTGCTAGCGGCCGCCGGCCTCGTCGATATCGGCAAGTCGATCTATCTGCAAGCATCCTTCTCGGCACCTGTGATGTTCTTCGGCGGGCTGTTGTTCGGTTACGGCATGGTGCTGTCGAACGGCTGCGGCTCGCGCGCGCTGGTGCTGCTCGGGCGCGGCAACCTTCGCTCCTTCCTGGTCGTCGTCGTGCTGGCGATCTTCGCGCAGATGACGCTGAAGGGGCTGATCGCGCCGGCGCGCATCGCGATGGTCGGCGCGTCGCAGACCACGGCAACGGCCAACTCCGTGCCCGCGCTGTTTGCGGCCGCCGGCCTCAGTGCAACGGCGGCGCGCATGCTGGCGGCCTCGATCATTTCGGCGGCGCTGATCATCTTCGCCTTTGCGCATCCCGCGTTCCGCCGCTCGCCCGGCCAGGTTGCCGCCGGCCTCGTGATCGGCCTTCTGGTCGCGGGCGGCTGGTTCGCAACCGGCTATCTCGGCGCCGACGATTTCAATCCGGCGCCGGTGACCTCGCTTACCTTCATCGCGCCGATCGCGGACGCGCTGCAATACATCATGCTATCGACAGGCTCGACATTGAATTTCGGCATCGTCACGGTGTTCGGGGTGTTCGCCGGAAGTCTCGCGACCGCGCTACTCACCGGCCGCTTTCAGCTCGAAGGCTTTCAGTCGCCGCGGCACATGTTGCGTTCGGGCGGCGGTGCGGCGCTGATGGGAATCGGCGGCGTGATGGCATTCGGCTGCTCGATCGGGCAGGGGCTGACCGGGTTTTCCACGCTGGCACTGGCTTCCCTGATCGCCTTCGCCGGCATCCTCGTCGGCACCGCCGCCGGCCTGCGCGGCGCGCTGCGGGTTCGGCCGCTGGCGGCCGCCTAATCCGCAGCCTTCGTCACGATCCGGATCTCCGACTTAAGCGTCCGGTGCACCGGGCATTTGTCGGCGATCTCCATCAGCCGTGCGCGCTGGTCGGCGTCGAGCGCGCCCTCGATCGAGATGACGCGGTCGATCTGGTCCAGCATGCCCTCGCGCGTTTCGCACTCCGCGCAATCCTTTGCGTGAATCTTGCTGTGTCTCAGCGTCACCGTGACGCGATCGAGCGGCAGCGATTTTCGGTCGGCATACATCCGCATCGTCATCGAGGTGCAGGCGCCAAGGCCGGTGAGCAGGAAATCATACGGTCCGGGTCCGCTATCCTGGCCGCCGACCGCGGCGGGTTCATCCGCCAGCATCTCATGGGGCCCCGCGGTGACGATCTGCTGAAACTTGCTGTTGCGGGTTTCGCGCACCACGATGTTGCGTGGCCCCTCGCTGGCGGCCGCAACGAGCTGTGCGGCGGCCGGCTCGATATAGCGCTGGGCCCAAGCCGAGATAACATCGGCGACATAGGCGCCATCGCGCCGGTGGCTGAGAAGATGATCGGCGCCGGACAGCGACACAAAACTCTTGGGATGTTTTGCCGCGGCGAAAATCTTGGTCGCGTTGTCGATGCCGACGGTGTCGTCGGTCGGCGAATGCATGATGAGAAGCGCCTTGTGAAGTTTGGCTATATGCGCCGCCAGGCTGTGCTCGGCGACGTCATCGAGGAATTCACGCTTGATGTGAAACGGACGTCCGGCGAGTTGGACCTCCACCTGACCCTGCGCGCGGATGTCTTCGATCCGGTCCTTGAAGAGATGGGTGACATGGACGGGATCGGAGGGCGCGGCGATGGTGACGACCGCCTTTGCTTCCGGAATCTGCCCGGCCGCGGCGAGGATTGCCGCGCCGCCGAGGCTGTGGCCGATCAAGAGCGCCGGCGCTGCGTGGGTTTCTCGCAGATGAGCCGCGGCGCGGACGAGGTCGGCGACGTTGGAAGTGAAGGTCGAGTTGGCGAATTCGCCCTCGCTGGCGCCGAGGCCGGTGAAGTCGAAGCGCAATACGGCGATTCCCTTGGCCGCAAGCGCCGTCGCGATCCGCTTGGCTGCCAGCACGTCCTTGCCGCAGGTGAAGCAATGAGCAAACAGCGCATAGGCCTGCACCGGCCCGTCAGGCGTATCCAGCGCGGCGGCAAGTTGATGTCCGCCTTCACCGGTGAATTGAAAGCGTTCCGTCGGCATGACTTGTCTCCTGAGTTGAGCGCGAATCCGCTCGGCTGCAGTCGCGGCCTGCATGGTTCGAGACGCGCGGCATTGCCGCGCTCCTCACCATGAGGATAGTAGACCTCATCCTGAGGAGCGGCGCGAAGCGATGCGTCTCGAAGGATGAAGCCCCGAAACTAACGTATCTTCAGTCGCCTGAATATCGCTGTTCGGCCCAGGGATCGCCGCGATTGTGGTAGCCGCGGACTTCCCAATAGCCGGGCTTGTCCTCAGCGAGAAATTCGATGCTCTGCAGCCATTTCGCGCTTTTCCAGAAATAGAGATGCGGCACGACGAGCCGCACCGGGCCGCCGTGCTCCTGCTCCAGCGGCGCGCCGGACCAGCTATGGGCGAGCAGGGCGTCTTCAGCGGCGAAATCCTCCAGCGACAAGTTCGTCGTGTAGCCGTCGTGGGAATGCAGCACCACGAACCGCGCGTCCTCGCGGGGACGGCAGGCATCGAGCAGATCGCGCGTCGCCAGCCCTTCCCATTGATTGTCGTAGCGCGACCAGGTGGTGACGCAGTGGATGTCGGACAGAAATTGGCTCTGCGGCTGCGCGGTGAACTCCGAAAAATCCCAGAACAGCGGCGCTTCGACCGCGCCATAGACGTCGAGCCGCCAGCGCTGGCGCGAGATGTTCGGCGTCACGCCGAGGTCGAGCGTCGGCCAATCCTTGGTCAGATGCTGGCCCGGCGGCAGCCGTGCTTCCTCGGGGCGCGCGATCTTGCCGGTGAGGAATTTTCCCTCGCGCGCCCAGCGCTGCTTGCTGCGCGTCAGCTTGCTTTCCGGCGGCGGCTCGTTCTCGTCGGCCATCTGGCGATCAGTCACTCGTGGCGATGCATTGCGGACGCATGCTTGGTATCGCGCATGGTTGCATAGATGAGCAGCGAGAGGAAGATCATGCCGCTGAGATAATAATAGAACCAGTGCTCATGCCCGAGCGTCTTGAAGTAGAGCGCCACCGCCGGCGCGGTGCCGCCGAACAGCGATACCGTGATCGCATAGGGCAGGCCGACGCCGAGCGCGCGGACATTGGTCGGGAACAGCTCGGCCTTCACCACGGCGTTGATCGAGGTGTAGCCGGCAACGAACAGCCAGGCGGCGCAGATCAAAAGGAATGCCGTGAAGGGCGACTTCGTCTCTTTCAGCGTCGTCAGGATCGGGACGGTTGCCAACGTGCCCATGACGCCGAAGAAAATCAAAAGCGGCTTGCGGCCGATATGATCGGAGAGGCCGCCATAGATCGGCTGCAGCAGGGTCGCGAACACCAGCGAGCCGAAGATCACAAAAGTGGTCTGGTCCTCAGTGAGGCCGACGGAGAGCTTGACGAAGGTCTGCATGTAGGTGGTGAAGGTATAGAACGCTGCGGTACCGCCCGCAGTGAGGCCAACGACGAGCAGCAGTTCGCGCGGATATTTCAGGAGACCGCGGATCGAACCGGTCGGCTTTGTTATCTTTTTCGCTTCCTCAAACGCTTCGGTCTCATGGAGGTTACGCCGCATCACGGCGGCGACGATCGCAAGGAGGGCGCCGATCACGAACGGGATGCGCCAGCCCCATTCCTTCAACTGTTCGGGCGTCAGAAACACCTTCTGCAGCAACAGCAGCACCATGATAGCGGTGAGCTGGCCGCCGATCAGCGTGACGTATTGGAAGCTCGAATAGAAGCCGCGATGCCTGGGATCGGCGACCTCGGTGAGATAGGTCGCGCTGGCGCCGTACTCGCCGCCGAGGCTGAGGCCCTCGATAATGCGCGCCAGCGCCAGAATGGCGGGGGCCGCCAGCCCGATCGTGGCATAGGTCGGCGTCACCGCGATGATCAGCGAGCCGAAGCACATGAACACGACGGACAGCGTCAGCGACAGCCGCCGCCCATAACGGTCAGCGATGAAGCCGAACAGCCAGCCGCCGAGCGGCCGCATCAGGAAGGTTGCCGCGAACAGCACCGCGGCGTTGAGCTGCTGCACGACCGGATCGCTGCTGGGGAAGAACGCCGGCGCGAAATACAGCGCGAACGCGGTGTAGGCGTAGAAATCGTACCATTCGACGAGGTTGCCGATCGAGCCGATGAAGATCGCCTTGATCCGCCGCGCTGCATCCTGGATGTCGAGATGATCTCCGGCGGACTTGATGGCTTGATCGGTCATGATCCGTCTCCAAAGGGCGAGGTACGATCCCTTGGTGTCGGATCAGTTCGCCATGCACAACGGCAGGTAACGACGATGGACGGTGCCGGGTTCCCCGATCAGACTGGAAGACGCCTTGCCGGATGGAGATATTGGTCGGGCGACCGCGATTATTTCGGCGCCCTCGGATCGATCGGCGTCGTGCCGCGCACGCCCAGAACATCCTCCAGCACCTTGGCGCCGGCGAGCAGCTGCGCCTCGCCGCGCGGCTTCGCCACCATCTGCAGCCCGACCGGCAGGCCCGAGGCGGTGAATCCACAAGGCAGCGACAGCGCGGGGCAGCACGCCAGCGTGATCGCATAGACGATGCCAAGCCATTCGACGTAGTTGTCGAACTTCTTGCCGGCGCATTCGGCGACATAGCGGTTCTCGACCGGGAACGGCGGCACGATCGTCGCCGGGCAAAGCAGAAGATCGTATTTGTCGAAAAATTCCAGCGTGCGCGCGGTCATCGCGACGCGCTGCGCTTCGGCGCGTTCAAGCTGCTCGACCGTCAGCTTGAGGCCTTCCTCGATATTCCAGATCACTTCCGGCTTGAGCAGGTCGCGCTTGGTGCGCAAGAGCGCCGCCTTGGAAAGCGCGAAGTCAAATGCGCGCAGCACATGGAAGCATTCATGGGCCTCGCGCAGGTCGGGATGGGCTTCCTCGACGATGGCGCCGACTTCCGCAAAGCGCTCCGCCGCCTTGCGGGTGACGGCGGCAACCTCGGAATCGACCGGCGTGATGCCGAGATCGGGCGAATAGGCGACGCGCTTCGGCTTGTTGCCGGAGCGCGCGGCCGAGAGGAACGAGTTGGGCAGCACCGGCAGCGACAGCGGATCGCCGGGATGCTCGCCGCTCATGGCGTCCAGCAATAGCGCGACGTCCTCGACATTGCGCGCCATTGGGCCCTGGACGCCGAGATTGCGGTCGACGGCAGCGGCAATGGTGTGCGCGACGCGGCCGATGCTCGGCCGCAAGCCGACGATGCCGCAGAAGCTCGCGGGGTTGCGAAGCGAACCGCCCATGTCGGAGCCATGCGCCAGCCACGCCGTGCCGGTGGCGAGCGCGACCGCCGCGCCGCCCGAGGAGCCCGCGGCGGAGCGCGAGGTGTCCCACGGGTTGCGCGTCGGGCCGAACACTTCATTGAACGTATTGGCGCCGGCGCCGAATTCCGGCGTGTTCGACTTGGCGTAGATCACCCCGCCGTTGTTTTCGAGATGCTCGACGAGAATGTCCGACTTGGCCGGAATATTATCTTTGTAGATCGGCGAGCCCTGTGTGGTCAGGACATCAGCCACATTGGTGAGGTCCTTGATCGGGACCGGAAGGCCGGCGAGCAGCCCGCGCGCGCTGGCCGGCTTCTTCATCAGCTCGCTAGCGTGCTTACGGGCGCGCTCGAAGCACAGCGTTGGCAGCGCATTGACCTTGCCGTCGACCTCGGCGATACGCTTTTCCAGGACGTCGAGCAGGTCGAGCGGGCTGACCTCGCCGGATTTCAGCCTGCCGACAATGGCAATTGCCGTCTCACGCACCAGCCCTTGATCAGCCACTTCGTTATCTCCCGCTCATTTTGCGTTTGTCATGGTGCTGTAGAACATTTTCCGGCAAAGTGGAAACGCATCGAAGTTGTAGCCGACCGGAGATATTGCATGACGACATTGTTTTCTGCGCTGGACTGGCGCGCCATGAGCCGGGAGGAGCTGGACCTCGGCCTCAACAACGGCGTCGCCGTCTCCGGCAGCGTCGACATGGTCGCCGGCTGGGAGCAGCGCTCTGCCGAGTTGCGCAAGCGTTTTCCCGCGCATATCGATTTGCGCTATGGGCCGCGCGAGCGTAACCGGATCGATTTTCTGAAAGCGGCGGATAACGCGCCGACGCTGTTGTTCATCCACGGCGGTTACTGGCAGGCGCGGGCCAAGGAGGTTTTTACCGTCGTTGCCGAAGGGCCAATGGCGCATGGCATCAACGTGGCGCTGATCGGCTATACGCTGGCGCCGGAGGCGACGCTGGACGAGATCGTCGCCGAGATCCAAGCGGGGATCGATCATCTCGCCGGACAGTTGTCGGCGCTCGGTGCCGCCGATGCGGGCATCGTGGTATCGGGCTGGTCCGCCGGCGGGCACCTGACCTCGATGGCGCTGTCGCATCCGAAGGTGAGGGCGGGAATGGCGATCTCGGGCATCTACGATCTCGAACCGATCCGCCACTCTTATCTCAACGAGAAACTGAAGGCCGATGAAGCGATATCACACCGCAACTCGCCGATGACGCAGGAGGGCGGCCCGCTCAAGCCGCTGTCGCTGGTGGTCGGCAGCAGCGAGCTGCCGCTGCTCCGCAAGCAGACCGCCGATTTCGCTGGCCATCGTGCCCGTTATGGCTTGCCGGTGACGTATGAGGAAATTCCCGGCGCGAACCATTTCACCGTCATGTATGAGATGATGTCACCGAAGGGTAGGGTCACTACGCTGATCCGGCAGTTGTTCGAGCGAACGACGGGGTAGGCGTAGCACGGACGTCTGCCTAACCCTCATGGTGAGGAGGCGCGATAGCGCCGTCTCGAACCATGCAGGCGCGGCCGGTACCCGCGGCCATCCTTCGAGACGCATCGCTTCGCGATGCTCCTCAGGATGAGGGGAGAGATTGTGCGCGCCACTATATCCACGTCATTGCGAGCGTAGCGAAGCAATCCATCTATCCCCGAGCCGAGACGTGGATTGCTTCGCTGCGCTCGCAATGACGGGTAGAGATAGCTTCACAAACTCTCAGGGATGAGGTCAGTGGTTGTTGCGAGATGGCTAACCCCACCCCGACGTATGCCCGCCGTCCACCGTAACGATCACGCCTGACGTATAGCCCGAGCGGTCCGAGGCCAGGAACGCCATGAGATCGCCGATCTCGCGGGCATGCGCGGGCCGGCCGAGCGGCATGCCCTTCTGGAATTCCCTGTAGCGGTTCTCGTCGCCGAACTGGTTCTTGGCTCGCGTCTTTAGCAGCGTGACGTGGCGGTCGGTGCCGACCGGGCCGGGATTGATGCCGACCACGCGGATATTGTCGGCGAGGCTCTTGCCGCCGAGCGCGCGGGTGAACGCCATCAGCGCGGCGTTGCCGGCGCTGCCGCAGATGTAGTTGGCATCGAATCTTTCGCCGGCCGCGCCGATGTCATTGACGATGACGCCGCCGCCGCGTGCCTTCATCTGGGCGTAGATCGCGCGGGTGAGGTTGATGTAACCGAACACCTTCAATTCCCAGGCATGGCGCCAGGTCGCTTCATCGATCTTCTCAAGCGAGCCGCCGGGAATATCGCCGGCATTGTTGACGAGGATGTCGATCTCGGCGGCTTCCTTCGCCAGCCGTGCGATGTCCTCGGCCTTGCGCAGGTCGACGACATGGGCGGTCGCGCCGATCTGGTGCGACGAGCGCAGCTTTTCAGCAAGCGCTTTCAGGGCATCGCCGTTGCGGGCGGCCAGCATGACGTCGGCCCCTTCCTCGGCAAAGGCTTCGGCGGCGGCCGCGCCAATGCCCTTGGAGGCGCCGGTGATCAGGACGCGCTTGCCGCGCAGGTGCAGATCCATGGGAGTTCTCGCTTGGGTGGGGAGGAGTAGAGGACGGCGAAATTGTTAGGCTTGAGGAATGGCGGCGGTCAACATTGCAGTGCAGCGTTGCGCAAGCGGCGGGTTTGGTCCATTGCAAGACGATCAAATACCCGGCATTAGCCCTGACGAACAGGGTAACGAACCTCTCAAGGAAACTCTCGATGAGCGCCAAAAAGCAATATCGCGTCGCAGTCATTCCCGGCGACGGCATCGGCAAGGAAGTGATGCCGGAGGGCCTGCGCGTGCTGGAGGCGGCCGCGAAAAAACACGGCGTCACCGTGCAGTTCGACCATTTCGACTTTGCCTCCTACGACTATTACGAAAAGCACGGCGAGATGATGCCGGAGGACTGGAAGGCGAAAATCGGCAAGCACGACGCGATCTATTTCGGCGCGGTCGGCTGGCCGGCCAAAATCCCTGATCACATTTCCCTGTGGGGCTCACTGATCAAGTTCCGCCGCGAGTTCGACCAGTACGTCAATCTGCGCCCGGTGCGGCTGATGCCCGGCGTGCCGTCGCCGCTCGCGGGCCGCAAGCCCGGCGATATCGATTTCTGGGTGGTGCGCGAAAATACCGAGGGTGAATATTCCTCGGTCGGCGGCCGCATGTTCCCGGATACCGACCGCGAATTCGTCACACAGCAGACCGTGATGACGCGCACCGGCGTCGACCGCATCCTGAAATTCGCGTTCGATCTCGCCCAGTCGCGGCCGAAAAAGCACCTGACCTCGGCCACCAAGTCCAACGGCATTTCGATCACGATGCCCTATTGGGACGAGCGCGTGGAGGCGATGGCGAAGAAATATCCCGGCGTGAAGTGGGACAAGTACCACATCGACATTCTCACCGCGAATTTTGTGCTGCATCCGGACTGGTTCGACGTCGTGGTCGGCTCCAATTTGTTCGGCGATATCTTGTCTGATCTTGGCCCGGCCTGCACCGGCACCATCGGCATCGCACCATCGGGCAACATCAATCCGGAAGGCAATTTCCCTTCGGTGTTCGAGCCGGTGCACGGCTCGGCGCCTGACATCGCAGGGCAGGGCATCGCCAACCCGATCGGCATGATCTGGTCCGGCGCGATGATGATGGAGCATCTCGGCGAGAAGGAAGCCGCGGCATCGATCGTCGGCGCCATCGAGCGCACGCTCGCCGAACGCACGCTGCGGACGAAGGACCTCGGAGGCAATGCGGATACCACCGCCTGCGGCAAGGCGGTCGCGGATATGGTGGATTGAACTTTGTCATCGTCGTCCCTGCGAACGCAGAGACCCATAACCACAGCCGTCCGTTGTTCGCATCGGCTGTGGCTCCAGCCCGGCGCGACATAGTCTTCGGTGGTTATGGGTCCCGGGTCGCGCTTCGCTTGCCCGGGACGACGGGAAGCTATTTCCCCTTCACGATGCGCCGGCAGTGCTCCCAGGCCGCGCGCATCAAATTCTCGCTCGCTTCCGGCGTACGGAAGGCGGAATGCGCCGACAGCGTCACGTTGGGCAGTTTTGTCAGCGGATGATCGGCCGGCAGCGGCTCGATGTTGAAGACGTCGAGGCCGGCATGGCGGATATGGCCGGATTGCAGGGCGTCGATCATCGCCTCTTCGTCGACGATGGCGCCGCGGGCCGTGTTGACGAGAATGACGCCGGGCTTCATCCCCTCGATGCAGGCGCGCGAGATCAGGCCGCGCGTCTCATCATTCAAAAGCAGATGGATCGAGATCACATCGCTCTCGGTCAGGACCTCATCGTAATCGAGGAACTCGACCTTGGGAAACTTCTTGGGCGACCGGTTCCAGGCGATGACGCGCATGCCTGAACCGATCGCGATCCGCGCCACTTCGGCCGCGATGCCGCCGAAGCCGATCAGGCCGAGGGTCTTGCCGGTCAGTTGCATGCCGTCGTCACGCAGCCAGTTGCCGGCGCGGATGCCGCGGTCCATTTTGGCAAGGCCGCGCGCGCCTTCCCACATCAGCGCGACAGCGCATTCGGCGACCGCGGTGTCGCCATAGCCCTTGATCAGGTGGACGTGGATGCCGGTCTCGGCAAGCTCTTCCGGGTTCATGTAGCTGCGCGCGCCGGTGCCGAGAAATACGACGTGCTTCAGCCCGGCGCACTTCTTCGCAATATCGGTCGGCAGCGCGGTGTGATCGACGATGGCGATCTCGGCGCCATCAAGGATTTCAGGATATTGCTCCGGGGTGATGTCGGGATTCAGGTTGATCCGCACTTCGGGATCCCCGGCTTGCTGCAGCCGTTCGAAGATCACGGCCAGCGATTCATTGGCGTCGACGAAAACTCCGCGCATGGTTTTCCCCCAGGGCTTGATTAGTTTTGTTATCAGGATGCGACGCCGGCCAGCGCCAGCACGGTATGCATCAATACGTTGGCGCCCGCCGCGCAATCGGGCTGGGTCGCGTCTTCGAGTTCGTTATGGCTGATGCCGTCCTTGCAGGGCACGAACACCATCGCCGCCGGGATCGCCGTGTTGAGATTGCAGGCATCATGGCCGGCGCCGGAGGTGATGCGCCGATGGGTATAGCCGAGCATTTTTGCGGCATTCTCCACGGCATCGACGAGCTTCGGGTCGAAATGCGTCGGCGGCTTGCGCCAGATCAGGTCGAACTGCACCTCGACCTTGCGCCGCGCCGCGATCTCGGCAATCGCCGCGCGCAAATCCTTATCCAGCGCATCCATGATGCCAGCGTCGGCGCTGCGGCAATCGACCGTGAAGGCGATCTCGCCGGGGATGACGTTGCGGGAGGGGTTGGCGATCACGGCCTCGCCGACGGTGCCGACCGCCTTCGGGCCGTGCTTCTTCGCGATCGATTCCATCGCCAGCACGATTTCGGACAGGGTCGCCAGCGCGTCGCGCCGTAGCGGCATCGGCGTCGAGCCGGCATGGCTCTCGAAACCGGTGATCTTGCCGTCGTACCACAACACGCCCTGGCCGGAATCGACCACGCCGATGGTCTTGTTCTCGGCCTCCAGGATCGGGCCTTGCTCGATGTGCAGTTCAACGAAGCCTGAGAACTTTTGCGTCCCCACCGCCGTCTCGCCGCGATAGCCGATGCTGTCGAGTGCCTCTGCCACCGTGATGCCTTCGGCATCCTTGCGCGACAAAATGTCGTCGGTGGTGAAATCGCCGACATAGGCGGCGGAGGCCATCATCGCCGGCGCAAAACGCGAGCCTTCCTCATTGGTCCAGTTGCAGATGCAGATCGGCGCGTCGGTTTCGATGCCCGCATCGTTCAGCGTGCGCACCACTTCCAGCGCCGCCAGCGTGCCGAGCACGCCATCATATTTGCCGCCGGTCGGCTGGGTATCGAGGTGCGAGCCGAGGCCGATCGGGGCCTTCGACATATCGCGGCCCTTGCGCAGGCCGAACATCGAGCCCAGCGCATCGACATGCACCTCTAATCCGGCATCCTCGCAGGCCTTGCGGAACCAGTCGCGCACCTGCTTGTCCTCGGGGCCGAGCGTCAGCCGGCGGACGCCGCCTTTCGGCGTGGCGCCGAATTTGGCGGTTTCGTGAATCGTTCCCCACAGCCGGGCGGAATCGATCTGCAGGTTGGATCCGATATTGGTCATAGGCTAGTTCCGGACGACAAAACGCTGGGATGAGCCGCTTCAATGACGCGCCTGCGGCGGCGCGTCAACAATGACGCCGCCGCGCGCCAGGCTGGTGGCGATTTCGACCACGCGCTCCACCGCGACCGTATCGGGGGAGGCGAGCCAGCTTGCCGAAAATGTCAGCGGCGCCAGCTGCAAATTGGTCGACAGCAATTGCAGCCGGCCGCGCGCCATGTCGTCCTCGACGATCGCGGTCGGGATCAGGGCAATACCGAGGCCTTCGATCGCCATGTGGATCACGGTGGCGAGCGAGGCGGAGGCATGCAGCCGGATCGGCGGCAAATCGGGGCGGTTGAACAGGGCGCGCACGATTTCATAGGGCTGGGTCCGGCGCGAGAAAGTGATGATCGGAAATTTCGCCAGATCGTGCAGCGTCAGCTCCTGCTTGCCGAGGCCGAGCGAGGGACTGGCCGTAAAACCGATGGCGTAATCGCACAGCGCCCGGTTATTGACCATCGGCGCCGTCAGCGGGCCGAGCACGAAGGCGAGTTCGATTTCCTGGGCCAGCAGGCGGTTGCGCAAATTCGAGGTGATGTCGACCTCGATCTCGAGCGACAGGTTCGGATAGGCGTGATTGACGCTTTTGATCAGCTGCGGCAGCCAGGTATGCACGATGGTTTCGGCGACGCCGAGCCGCAGCACGCCGCGCATCGCCGAGCGGTCGCCGACAACGGCCAGCATCTCCGAACGCAGCCCGATCAGCTTCTCGGCATAAACAAGCAATTGCCGGCCATGTGGCGTCGGCAGCACCATGCGGCGGTCGCGCTGCAGGAGCTTGACGCCGACCTCGCGTTCGAGCTGCGCGATCCGCTGCGAGATCGCCGGCTGGGTGGTGTTGAGCTTCTGGGCGGCGCCGCGGAAGCTGCCGAGCGTGACCACCCACATGAAGGTTTCCATTGCCTTGAAATCGGTCATGCACCCTCTGTCCGCAGCTTGATAAGTGTGATTTATTAAACTCAATTAGAAAAGACGATTAGACATTATCATAGCCATATGACGGAGTAGATGCCAACAAGATTGGAAGCGGGGATCAACGATGACCAGCTTGGCGAGGAACGAACGACCCGGTCACGATACGGCGGATTTATCGCCGAGCGTCGCGGCCCGGCACGCCTGTCGCACCGGCATGGCCGCCACCACGGCGGGTGTCGCCAATGGCTATGTCCAGGGCAACCTCGCGATCCTCCCCGAAAAACTCGCGAGCGCCTTCCATCGCTTCTGCCAGCTCAATCCCAAGCCGTGCCCGATCATCGGCATGTCCGATGTCGGCGATCCCCGCATCCCCGCGCTCGGCATCGATCTCGACATCCGCACCGACCTGCCGCGCTACCGCGTCTGGCGCGACGGTGAGGTGGTGGAGGAGCCGACCGACATCATGGCGCATTGGCGCGATGATCTCGTCGCCTTCGTGATCGGCTGTTCCTATTCGTTTGAGGAAGCGTTGCTGGCGGACGGCCTGCCGATCCGCCACATCGAGCGCAAGCTGCGCGTGCCGATGTATCGCACCAACATCGCCTGCGCCCCGGCAGGACCGTTCGCCGGCCCCATGGTGGTGTCGATGCGGCCGTTCAAGCCGGCGGATGCGATCCGCGCGGTGCAGGTCACGTCGCGCTTTCCCGCTGTGCACGGCGCGCCGGTTCATCTCGGCCATCCGCATTCGATCGGCATCGCCGACATCAACAAGCCAGATTACGGTGATGCGGTGCCGATCGCCGCCGACGAAATCCCGGTGTTCTGGGCCTGCGGTGTCACGCCGCAATCGGTGATCCAGGCTGCGAAGCTGCCGTTTGCGATCACACATTCGCCCGGGCTGATGCTGGTGACCGATCTCCTGAACAAACAGCTTGCCGTGCTTTGATGCAATCGATGCCGTGCATTAGGGCTTTACCGTAACCGCCAACCGTTTCATCGATAGTTGCAGATCCAACAGAGGATATCGCCATGAACATCACGCGCCGAAACGTATTGCTTGGAGCCACCGCTGCCGCAGCGCTCGGACCCGTCGCGGCCCGCGCGCAAACGTCTGAGGTCGTGATCGGCGTGATCTATCCGTTCTCCGGCGCCAGCGCGCAGATGGGCGTCGATGCACAGAAGTCGTTCGAGACCGCGCTCGACATCATCAACAAGAACCACGATTTTGATCTGCCGCTGGCGAAGGGCGAGGGGCTGCCCGGCCTCGGCGGCGCCAAGGTCCGCCTCGTCTTCGCCGACCACCAGGCCGACCCACAGAAGGGCCGTGCCGAAACCGAGCGCCTCATCACGCAGGAAAAAGTCTGCGCCGTGGTGGGCACGTACCAGAGCGCGGTCGCCGTCACCGTCAGCCAGATCTGCGAGCGTTATCAGGTGCCGTTCATTTCAGCTGACAATTCCTCGCCGAGCCTGCATCGCCGGGGCCTCAAATTCTATTTCCGCGCGGCGCCCCATGACGAGATGTTCTCGGCCGCGATGTTCAACTTCTTCGATGCGATGAAGAAGAAAGGCACCAAGATCGACACGCTGGCGCTGTTCCACGAGGACACCATCTTCGGCACCGACTCCGCCAACACCCAGCTCAAGCTCGCCGCCGATCGCGGCTACAAAGTCGTCTCCGACATCAAATATCGCTCCAACTCGCCGTCCCTGTCGGCGGAAGTGCAGCAGCTCAAGACTGCGAATGCCGACGTGCTGATGCCCTCGAGCTACACCACCGACGGCATCCTCCTGGTCAAGACCATGGCCGAGCTTGGCTACAAGCCGAACGCGATCGTGGCGCAGGACGCGGGCTTCTCGGAAAAGGCGCTCTATGATGCGGTCGGCGACAAGCTCGAAGGCGTGATCTCGCGCGGCAGCTTCTCGCTCGACCTCGCCGCCAAGCGGCCGATGGTCGGCAAGATCAATGCGATGTTCAAGGAGAAGTCCGGCAAGGATTTTAACGACCTGACGTCGCGCCAGTTCATGGGCCTGCTGGTGATGGCAGACGCCATCAACCGCGCCAAGTCGACCGACGGCGAGAAGATCCGCGAGGCGCTGGTCGCGACCGACATCCCCGGCGAGCAGACCATCATGCCCTGGAAGCGCGTCAAGTTCGACGAGATGGGCCAGAACAACGACGCCGACCCGGTGCTGCTGCAATATATCGGCGGCAAGTTCGTCACCATCTTCCCGCCGCAGGCCGCCATCGCCGAAGCCGTCTGGCCGATGAAGTAAGATGCGACGCTCTCGCAGTTCCGCTGCACCGGTCCTCATCCTCAGGAGCGCGCCTTGGCGCGCGTCTCGAAGGATGGCCGCGAGTGCGCTTTTGCCGCCATCCGTCGAGACGCTTGCTTCGCAAGCTCCTCAGGATGAGGACCTGTACCTGGAGCAACAGCCGTGACAGCCGAGACCATCATCCAAAGCCTCGCTAGCGGCCTGCTCATGGGGCTGCTCTATGGCCTGATCGCCGTCGGCCTCGCGCTGATCTTCGGCCTGATGGACGTCGTGAACTTCGCCCATGGCGAGTTCCTTATGATCGCGATGTATGCGACGTTCTTCCTGTTCGCATTCTTCGCGATCGACCCGCTGCTGTCGGCGCCGCTGGTGGCGGCGGCGCTGTTCGTGTTCGGGGCCGTGGTCTACCTGTTGATCGTGCGCTTTGCCGTGCGCGCGAAAGCCAATGCCGGCATGGTGCAGATCTTTTCGACCTTCGGCCTTGCCATCGTCATGCGCGGCCTCGCGCAATATTTCTTCACCCCGGACTACCGCAGCGTCACGCATTCATGGCTCGGCGGCAAGACCGTCTCAGTCGCCGGCATCTTCTTACCCGTTCCGCAACTGGTCGGCGCGCTGGTTGCGATCGCGGCTTTCGGCGCGCTTTATCTCTTCATCAACCGCACCGATTTCGGCCGCGCGCTGGAGGCCACGCGTGAAGACGCCGGTGCGGTGGCATTGGTCGGCATCGACAAGAACAAGGTGTTTGCGCTCGGCTGGGGCCTTGGCGCGGCGCTGGTCGGGCTCTCCGGCGCCGTTATGGCGATCTTCTTCTACATCTATCCCGACGTCGGCGCGTCGTTCGCGCTGATCGCCTATGTCACGGTGGCGCTCGGCGGCTTCGGCAGCGTGTTCGGCGCCTTTGCCGGCGGCATCATCGTCGGCCTCGTCGAGGCGACGACCGCATTGATCCTGCCGCCCTCGCTCAAGGCGGTCGGTATCTATGCCGTCTATCTCCTTGTCGTCTTCGTCCGCCCGCGCGGCCTGTTCGGATCGATGTGATGGATACCGCTTTCGCAACAAGCCGCCGCCGCGACCTCGTCGTCGCCTTTGTTCTCGCCGCGGTCGCGGCCGTCGTGCCGCTGTTCGTCAAGGACGTCTACGTCCAGAACATCATGGTGCTGACGCTGATGTGGGGCGCGCTCTCGCAGAGCTGGAATATCCTCTCCGGCTATTGCGGGCAGATCTCGCTTGGCCATGCGCTCTATTTCGGGCTCGGCGCCTACACCACCGCGCTGCTGTTCACCAAATTCGGCGTGCTGCCCTGGTTCGGCATGCTCGGCGGCGGGGTGATCTCCGCGCTCATTGCGATGGCACTCGGCTATCCCTGCTTCCGCCTGCGCGGGCATTACTTCGTCATCGCCACCATCGTCATCGCCGAAATCGGCCTGCTGCTGTTTCACAACTGGGATTGGGCCGGCGCGGCGATGGGCATCGAAATCCCTGCGCGTGGCGATAGCTGGCTGAAATTCCAGTTCCCGCGCAGCAAGCTGCCGTATTTCTACTTCGCGCTGGCGCTGGCTTGCGTCGCCTGGTTCGTCACCTGGTGGCTGGAAAATTCCAAATGGGGCTATTGGTGGCGCGCGGTGAAGGACAATCCGGAGGCGGCTGAAAGCCTCGGCGTCGATGTCTTCAATTCCAAGATGGGCGCGGCGGCGGTATCGGCGTTCCTAGTCGCGGTCGGTGGCAGCTTCTATGCGCAGTTCGTCTATTTCATCGATCCTGAAAGCGTGATGGGCTTTCAGTTCTCGCTGCTGATGGCGCTGCCGGCGGTGCTCGGCGGCATCGGCACGCTGTGGGGCCCGATGCTGGGCGCGGTGATCCTGATTCCGCTCACCGAATTGACGCGGTCCTATGTCGGCGGTTCCGGCAGGGGTGTCGACCTGATCGTCTATGGCGGCCTGATCGTCGCGATTTCGCTGGCGCGGCCGCAAGGATTGATCGGCCTGTTCTCGCCGAAGCGCAAGGAGGCGGCGCGATGACCAAGCCGCTTCTGGAAACCCGCGGCGTCTGGCAGCGTTTTGGCGGCCTGATCGCCAACAGTGACGTCTCGATCTCGGTCGGGCGTGGCGAGATCGTCGGCCTGATCGGCCCGAACGGCGCCGGCAAATCGACGCTGTTCAACCTGATCGCCGGCGTGCTGCCGCCGACCCAGGGCTCGATCGTCTTCGACGGCGAGGACGTCACCGCGCTGCCGGCCGCCGAGCGCTGCCAGCGCGGCATCGGCCGCACCTTCCAGGTCGTCAAGAGCTTCGAGACCATGACGGTCATCGACAACGTCATCGTCGGCGCGCTGGTCCGCAGCACCGTGATGCGCGATGCCCGCCGCAAGGCGCATGAGGTGCTGGAATTCTGCGGCCTCGGCCCGCGCGCCCATGTGCTCGCCAGCGATCTCGTTCCGTCCGAAAAGCGCCGACTCGAAGTGGCCCGCGCGCTGGCGACCGAGCCGAAACTGCTGCTCCTCGACGAGGTGCTGACCGGGCTGACACCGGTGGAGGCCAAAACCGGTGTCGAGCTGGTGCGCAAGGTGCGCGAGACCGGCGTCACCGTGCTGATGGTCGAGCACGTCATGGAAATCGTGATGCCGCTGGTCGACCGCGCCATCGTGCTCGATCTCGGCAAGGTGCTGGTCGAGGGCAAGCCCGCCGACGTGGTCCGCGATCCCAAAGTCATCACTGCCTATCTGGGAGACCGTCATGCTGTCGGTGCATGAAGTCACCACTGCCTATCAGGGCCTGGTCGCGATCTCCTCGGTCTCGATCGAGGTGGCGAAGGGCGAGATCGTCTGCGTCGCCGGCGCCAACGGGGCCGGCAAGTCGACGCTTTTGAAATCGATCGCCGGCGCCGAGCGTCCGCGCTCCGGCACCGTGACGTTCGATGGCACGCGGATCGACGGCATGGCGCAGCATGTCATCACCTCGCGCGGCATCGCCTATGTGCCGGAAAACCGCCGGCTGTTTCCGCGCCTGTCGGTGCGCGACAATCTCAGGCTCGGCAGCTATCTCTATCGCGGCGAGGCCGACCGCGAGGCGCCGCTCGATCTCGTCTTCAAGCTGTTCCCGCGCTTACAGGAGCGGCTGGAGCAGCGCGCCGAGACGCTCTCCGGCGGCGAGCAGCAGATGCTGGCGATCGGCCGCGCGCTGATGACGCGGCCGCGGCTGTTGATGCTCGACGAGCCGTCGCAGGGCATCATGCCAAAGCTGGTCGACGAAATCTTCCAGGCCGTGAAGCGCATCCGCGACGCCGGCATGACCGTCCTGATCGTCGAACAGCGCATGTCCGAATGCCTGGAGATCGCCGACCGCGCGTATATCCTGCAAACGGGGCGCGTGCTGATGCAGGGCGCCGCGGCGGAGATCGCCGTCAATCCGGATGTACGGAAGGCGTATCTGGGGCTGTGATGTAGGATGGGTAGAGCGAAGCGAAACCCATCATGCCGCCGCGCAAGGAATTGATGGGTTTCGCTTCGCTCTACCCATCCTACGAGCTACGAGCTTGAATCGATAAGTCGCGGCGTACTGGATACCCCGCCTTCGCGGGGTACGACGGTCTTAGTCGTGGTGATGTTCGGGCAACTCCAACCCAAACACCTTCACCAAATCCTCCACTTGCGCCGGCGACAAATACCTTGGATTCAACCCGCGCAGCAGCAGGTACAACCTCGCCGTCTCTTCCAGCTCCTCCATCGCGAACACCGCGGCCTCCAGCGTATCGCCCGATACCACCGGTCCGTGATTGGCGAGCAGCACGGAAGAATATTTCCCCGCCAGCCCCTTGATCGCGTCCGCCACCGCCGGATCGCCCGGCCGGTAATACGGCACGAGCGCGGTCTGCCCGCATTTCATCAGATAATAAGGTGTCATCGGCGGCAGTGCGGCGCGGGGGTCGATCTCGGGCAGCATCGACAGCGCCACCGAATGGGTCGAATGCAGATGCACGATGGCGCGCGCGGCCATCCGGGTCTGGTAGAGCGCGGTGTGCAGCGGCACTTCCTTGGTCGGCGCGTCGCCGGATACCAGCCGGCCTCCGGCATCGAGCCGCGACATTCGCGCCGGGTCCAGAAACCCGAGCGAGGCGTTGGTCGGCGTCACCAGCCAGCCGCCATCGTCGAGTTTCACGCTGATATTGCCGGAAGAGCCCGGCGTCAGCCCGCGCTCGAACAGCGAGCGGCCGAGGCGGCAGATTTCCTCGCGGATTCTGGTTTCGCTCATTCGGATGGCCCTGTTTCCTAAACCTTTTTCTCACGCTTTGGCACGGCGGCCAAGCCGTGTTACCCAGAGCCAAACCTGCCAAGAAACGTCGAGGGGACCGCCGCATGCCAGAATCCACCAAACCGCGCGTTGCCGTCATCGGGCTGGGCTCGATGGGTTTTGGCATGGCGACCTCGTTGCGCCGGGCCGGGCTCGAGGTCACCGGCTGCGACGTCTCGGCAGATACCGTCAAACGCTTCGTCGCCGATGGCGGCAAGGGCGCGGGAACGCCGGCGGAAGCGGCGAAAGCGGCCGACATCGTCGTCAGCGTCGTCGTCAACGCCGCCCAGACCGAGACCATCCTGTTCGGCCCGAACGGCGTCGCCGAAACCCTGGCCAAGGGTGCAGTATTCATCTCCTCCGCCACCATGGACCCCGACGTCGCGCGCCGGCTCGCCAAACAGTTGGAGGATACCGGACGGCACTACCTCGACGCGCCGATTTCCGGCGGCGCCCAGCGCGCCGCGCAGGGCGAACTCACGATCCTCGCATCCGGCAGCCCGGCCGCGTTTGCGAAAGCGCGTCCGGCGCTCGATGCAATGGCGGCAAAACTCTACGAGCTCGGCGATGTCGCCGGGCAGGGCGCCGCGTTCAAGATGATCAACCAGTTGCTGGCCGGCGTGCACATCGCCGCCGCCTCGGAGGCGATCGCGTTTGCCGCCAAGCAGGGCCTCGACATCCGGAAGGTCTACGAGGTGATCACGGCCTCCGCGGGCAATTCCTGGATGTTCGAGAACCGCATGCCGCATGTGCTCGACGGCGACTACACGCCGCGCAGCGCGGTGGAGATTTTCGTGAAAGACCTCGGCATCATCCAGGACATGGCACGCTCGCAGAAGTTTCCAGTGCCGGTCTCCGCCGCCGCGCTGCAGATGTTTTTGATGACAGCCGCCGCCGGCATGGGCCGCGACGATGACGCGTCGGTCGCGCGGATGTATGCCCGCGTCACCGGCACGCACCTGCCGGGCGAGCCGAAGTAAAGCGCTAGATCAAGTAGGGGATTACCGATGCCGCGTTTTGCCGCCAATCTCTCCATGATGTTCACCGAAGTTCCGTTCCTCGACCGCTTCGAGGCGGCGGCGAAAGCGGGCTTCACCGCGGTCGAATTCCTGTTCCCTTACGATCATCCGGCGGAAGCCGTCGGCGAGCGGCTGAAAAAGAACGGCCTGACGCAGGCGCTGTTCAATCTGCCGCCGGGCAATTGGGACGCCGGCGAAAAAGGTTTTGCCGCGCTGCCGGAGCGGTTTGACGATCTGAAGCGAAGCCTCGAGACGGCGCTGCCTTACGCCAAGGCAACCGGCGTCAAGCGGCTGCACCTGATGGCGGGCATCGCCAGCCGCAGCGAAGCGAAGGCCGTCGAGCAATTCTACAAGTCGGTGGCATGGGCGGCGGAATTCTTTGCGCCCCACGGCCTCGACCTCGTGATCGAGCCGATCAATCCGCGCAATGTTCCCGGCTACTTCCTCAACGATTTTGGCTTCGCCCGCGATCTGATCAATGAGCTGAAGATCGCAAACCTGAAACTGCAGTTCGACATCTATCACTGCCAGATCATTCACGGCGACGTCACCATGCGCCTGCGCGAGATGATGCCGATAACAGGCCACATCCAGATCGCCAGCATTCCCTCACGCAACGAGCCCGATGGCGAAGAGCTGAACTATCCGTTCCTGTTCACGGAGCTCGACCGGCTCGGCTATGGCGGCTTCGTCGGCTGCGAATATAACCCGCGGGGCAAGACCACCGATGGGCTCGCCTGGTTCAAGCCGTATGCGGGAGTAAAGCCGTGAAACTGTCCCTTGGCTGCATCGCCGACGATTATACCGGCGCGTCCGACCTCGCCAATACGCTGACCCGTCAGGGCCTGCGCACCGTGCAGACCATCGGCGTGCCGCCGGACGATCTGGCGCTGCCCGAAGTCGATGCGGTCGTGGTCTCGCTCAAGAGCCGCTCGATCGAAGCTGACGTTGCGGTGGATCGCTCGCGCGCCGCGGAGAAGTGGTTGCGCGGCCGCGGCGCCGGCCACGTGCTGTTCAAGATCTGCTCGACCTTCGATTCCACCGACGCCGGCAATATCGGTCCAGTCATGGACGCGCTGCGCGCCTCTTCCGGCGACGCCATCGTGCTGGTGACGCCGGCGTTTCCGGAAACCGGCCGCACCGTTTATCAGGGCAATCTGTTCGTCGGTTCCGTGCCGCTGAACGAAAGCCCGCTGAAGGATCATCCGCTCAACCCGATGCACGATTCCAACCTGGTGCGGGTGCTGGCGCGGCAGAGCAAGACCAAGGTCGGCCTGGTCGATCTCGCCACGCTGTCGCGCGGCGCGGAGGCGGTTCGCGGACGGCTCAAAGATCTCGCGGGCAAGGGCATCGGCGCTGCGATCACCGACGCCGTCTTCGACCGCGACCTGGAAACGATCGGTGCGGTGGCGCTGGATCATGGCCTGTCGGTCGGCGCGTCCGGCATCGGTCTTGGCCTGGCGCGGGCGCTGGTCGCCTCCGGCAAGGTCAAGTCGGGTTCCGCGGGCGCGGCCTCCGGCGCGCCGGTCGGCGGACCGGCGGCGTGCCTGGCCGGAAGCTGCTCGCAGGCGACGCTGGCGCAGATCGCAAGCGCCGAAAAGACCATGGCTGTGTTGCATCTCGACCCCGAGCAGATCATCCAAGGTCCGAGCGAAACTCGACGTGCGCTGGCTTGGGCGAGTGCGCGAATCAGCGAGGGGCCGGTCCTGATCGCGAGCAGCTCGACGCCGGACCAGGTCTCAGCTCTGCAATCCCGTCATGGCCGTGATGCAGCCGGGCATGCCATCGAGCAGGCGATGGCCGATCTCGCGGAAGGATTGGTGCAGTCGGGTGTGCGCCGGCTGGTGGTCGCCGGTGGTGAAACTTCAGGCGCCGTCGTCGACCGTCTGCGCATTCCAGGATTCCTCGTAGGTGAGGAAATCGCGGCAGGCGTGCCGGTTTTGCGCGCCGTGGGCGCCGGCCAGGGCGAGATGCTGCTTGCCCTGAAATCGGGCAATTTTGGCGGGCCCGAATTCTTTTCCAACGCGCTGAAGCTGATGCGCTGATCGCCTGGTCGGTGCGCGTCTCCGGGCGAGTACTGTGTCGGTATTTTTACCACCGTTTGTTAACTCTACCTGAGGACGCATCAGGTTTGATGCGGGCAAGGCATCCCTCTGTCTTTCAACTCGCCTTTGCCACCATCGGCGCGCTCCCGCGTGCCCAAAAAACAAAGAGATACCAACCATGCTCGCCAAGTACTCCATTCGTACCAAGATCATTGCCGTGGTTGCCTTCCTGCTCGTCGCCATGACGGGCATGGGCCTGCTGGCGGTCCGCAATATGCGTGCCATCAACGCCAATACGGTCGATATCTCCACCAGCTGGCTGCCCAGCATCCGCGTGCTCGGTGACCTTCGTGCCGGCGTCATCACCTACCGCAACGTGATCCGCGAGCACATGCTGTCCGAGACGCTGGAGGAGAAGCTGGCGCAGGAAAAGACGCTTCTTACCGTCGTCGATGCCGTCGCGAAGGCCCGCAAGGCCTATGAACCGATGATCACGTCGCCGGAAGAGCGCGCATTGTACAATGAATGGGTCAAACTGTGGGAAAGCTACACGAAGGGGGCCGACCAGGTGATGGCGCTGTCCCGCAAGGCCGCCGGCCAAGTTCCCCACGAGGCGCACGAGCTGAACACCAAGACGGTCAACAAGATCGGACTTGAAGGCGATGCCGTCCTGCGCAAGGACATCGACCTTAACACCGCCGGCTCGGACAAGGCGGCGCAGGATGCAGCCGACAGTTATGCCTCGGCGCTGATGATGCTCGCCATGATCCTTGCCGCAGCCGTCATCCTCGGCGCCGGCATCAGCACCTATCTGGTGCGCGACGTGTCGGGCGGCATCGCATCGATCATCAAGCCGATGCAGGCGCTCGGCAATGGCGACCTGAGCGCCGAGGTGCCGCATCGGGGCGAGAAGACCGAAATCGGCGCGATGGCAGATACCTTGCAGGTGTTCAAGCAGGCGCTGATCGCCAAGAAGGCCGCCGACGAGGCCGCTGCTGCCGACGCCGAAGCCAAGATCGAGCGTGGCCGGCGGGTCGACGGCATCACCCGTAACTTTGAGAACGTGATCGGCGAGATCGTGCAGACGGTGTCGTCGGCCTCGACCCAGCTCGAGGCTTCGGCAAGCACGCTGTCGGCGACCGCCAACCGTGCCCGGGAGGTCACCACCACGGTCGCGTCCGCTTCCGAGGAGGCGACCACCAATGTGCAGTCGGTGGCGTCAGCCACGGAGGAGCTCTCGTCCTCGGTCACCGAAATCAGCCGCCAGGTGCAGGAATCGGCGCGGATGGCGACCGGCGCGGTCGGTCAGGCCCGCACCACCAACGACCGCGTCAGCGAATTGTCGAAAGCCGCCGCCCGCATCGGCGACGTGGTCGAGCTCATCAATACCATCGCCGGCCAGACCAATCTGCTGGCGCTCAACGCAACGATCGAGGCGGCACGGGCCGGTGAGGCCGGTCGCGGCTTTGCCGTCGTGGCATCGGAGGTGAAGGCGCTGGCGGAACAGACCGCCAAGGCCACCGGCGAAATCAGCCAGCAGATTAACGGCATCCAGGGGGCTACCCAGGAATCGGTAAACGCCATCAAGGAAATCAGCGGCACCATCGAAAGGCTGGCGGAGATCTCCTCGACGATCGCGGCGGCGGTCGAAGAGCAGGGCGCGGCCACGCAGGAAATCTCCCGCAACGTGCAGCAGGCGGCGCGGGGCACCCAGGAGGTATCGAGCAACATCACCGACGTCCAGCGCGGCGCCAGCGAGACCGGCGCCGCCTCCTCGCAGGTGTTGTCAGCGGCGCAGTCGCTCTCCGGTGACAGCAAGCGCCTCAGGCTCGAGGTCAGCAAATTTTTGGAGTCGGTCCGGGCAGCCTGACACCCGGCCGATCGCAGACGAAGGGCCCGCCTTCCGGACAGGGAGGCGGGCTTTTCGCGTAATACGAGAAGTCGATTGCGCTGCAACCCTATTGAAGACTCCGCAATTCCACGCAAGCGGAAATTAACCGGCCCCCGCTAGTCTAGGCGATATCGCGGGGATTCGCGCGCGAAGGTTGCCGGCTCCTTCGGCCAAAAATTCCGCCTCAGGAAAAACTGCTTCAGAAGAAATGTGGGGTCGTCGACATGATCAAGCTCAACCGTATCGGAAATAAACTGGGCTTGGCCGGCGCGGTCGGCGTCTTGCTGGCGATCGGCATGGTCGCCAACCAGATGGTCACCGAGGCGAAGATCGAGGAAGCCAGCGAACGCGCCACAAGGTCGCAGCAGGTGGCGAACAATGCGCTCGCCGCGCATATTGACCTGCGCAAGATTCAGCTTGCCGCCGGCGACGTTCGCCTGGCGCGAAAGTCCGCTGAAGTGGACAAGGCCGTTGCCGATCTGCAGCGC
This sequence comes from Bradyrhizobium sp. CB3481, assembly GCF_029714305.1. Lineage (NCBI taxonomy): Bacteria > Pseudomonadati > Pseudomonadota > Alphaproteobacteria > Hyphomicrobiales > Nitrobacteraceae > Bradyrhizobium > Bradyrhizobium sp. CB3481. The sequence goes on along the minus strand of NZ_CP121647.1, from coordinate 6,053,745 downwards.
CACAAGGCGAGCGCGGCCAAGGAGCTCGAGGCGGCGCTGTCGATGGCCCAGCAGCCCGACGCCAGGGAGCGGCTGCAGAAGACCAAGACCCTGATGGAAGGCTTTGTGGCGGCGGTGGAGGATCTTGCCAAGGCGCAGACGACGCTGCTGGCACAGATCGAAAAGCGTTCGACCATCTCGGAGGAATGGAACAAGGGGGTCGATGCCCAGTTGAAGCTGCCTGCCATGGCCAAGCTGGACAACCGCCTCGAGATCGAGCGTTTGCTTTTTCAGGCCGACGGCAAGGTGAATTCGCTGCGGGCGAATGCCTGGAAGCTCGGCGCCACCGGCGATGCCGGCTTGGTCACCGAGATGGCCAAGACCGAGGCCTCGCTGAAGGATGTGTTCAACAAGCTGCGCGGCGAAGCCGATGATCGCGAATTGCTGGTCGTGGTCAGCAACCTTTCCTCGGTCGTCAAGCGCTTCCTGGCCGCCAACGAGGAGGCGGTGCGAACCGAGCAATCGAAAAACGAAATTATCGCCACCCGCACCGTCAAGACCGCTGCCGAGGTTGCGGACCTGATGGAGGCTACCGTCGAATCCGCACAACGGGATGCAAAAATCTCCAAGGACGCGGTCATGGCCGATACCGAGCGCGCGAACCAGATCAACCTGATCATGGCGATCGTCGTGGTCGCCTCGCTGATCGCCTCGGTGATCTTCTCCTTCCTCGGCGTCGCCCGTCCGATGACGCGCCTCAACGGCGCGCTGGGCGAGATGGCCGGCGGCAATCTTGACGTTGAGATTCCCGGCGCTGGCCGCGGCGATGAAATCGGCGACCTCGCCAAGACGGTGACCGTCATCCGCGAGAACGCCGAACAGAAGGCGCGTGAGGAAGCCGAAGCCAAGGTCCAGCAGGACCTGGCCGCGGCGCAGCGGCGCAAGGCCGAAATGATCAAGCTCGCCGACGATTTCGAAGGTGCGGTCGGCAATATCGTGGATACGGTGTCGTCGGCGTCGACCCAGCTCGAAAGCGCCGCCGGTACGCTAACGACGACCGCGGAACGCGCCCAGGAGCTGACCACGATGGTCGCCGCGGCTTCCGAGGAAGCGTCCACAAATGTGCAGTCGGTGGCTTCCTCCACCGAGGAAATGGCCTCGTCTATCACCGAGATCGGCCGTCAGGTTCAGGAATCGGCGCGGATGGCCAACGAGGCCGTCGACCAGGCCCGCACCACCAACAACCGGGTCAGCGAATTGTCGAAGGCGGCGGCGCGCATCGGTGCCGTGGTCGAGCTCATCAACACCATCGCCGAGCAGACCAACCTCTTGGCGCTGAACGCCACCATCGAGGCGGCGCGTGCCGGCGATGCCGGCCGCGGTTTCGCCGTCGTCGCTTCCGAGGTGAAGGCGCTGGCGGAGCAGACCTCGAAGGCGACCGGTGAGATCGGCCAGCAGATCACGGGCATTCAGGCGGCGACCGAGGAGTCGGTCGGCGCGATCCAGGCGATCAGCTCCACCATCGAGCGGCTGTCGGAAATTTCCTCGACGATCGCCGCCGCGGTGGAAGAGCAGGGCGCCGCCACCCAGGAAATCTCCCGCAACGTGCAGCAGGCGGCGCGGGGCACCCAGCAGGTCTCCGCCAACATCACCGACGTGCAGCGCGGCGCCGGCGAGACCGGCACGGCCTCCTCGCAGGTGCTCTCTTCGGCGCAGTCGCTGTCGTCGGAATCGAACCGCCTCAAGGCCCAGGTCGGCAAGTTCCTCAATTCGGTTCGCGCGGCCTAAGTCACCAGACCCGTAAAGTGAAAAGCCCGTCCCTGAAACAAGGGGCGGGCCTTCTTGTTTGTGCGGGCGGCCTGAGGGCGCGGGCCGCGCGTTCCGGATGACGGAAAATCCGTAAATCTACGGACCGCGAAATTAACGGGTAGAAAGCCGCTCACCTATACGATTCCGCGAAGCTGGGGACGGACGACCCTCGTCGTCGCGTGGAGATCGATCATGTTTGCAATGATGAGCCGGGTCAGGATGACCGTTGGCCGAAGGATTTATGCCCTCATCTGCCTGAGCTTCGCCGGGCTGCTCGGCGTTACCTATCTCGAGTCGCGCGAGCTGGCCGCGAGCCTGTATCAGCAGAAGCAGATTGAGCTGAAGCATCTCGGCGAGCTCGCACTCGGCATCGTCAAGGAAGAGCATGCCGCCACGCAGAAGGGCGGCGTTTCGGACGCCGACGCGCAAAAGCGGGCGATGGCGCGGATATCGGCGCTTCGCTACGGTAGCAACGACTATTACTGGATCAACGACATGCATCCCAAAATGGTGATGCATCCGATCAAGCCGGAAATGAACGGCAGCGATCTCTCCTCTTATAAGGATCCGAACGGCAAGCTGCTGTTCGTCGACTTCGTCGATGCGGTCAAGAAAGACGGCTCCGGCTTCGTGCCCTACGAATGGCCCAAGCCGGGATTCGACAAGCCGCAACCAAAACTGTCCTTCGTGGTCGGCTTTGCGCCGTGGAACTGGGTCATCGGTACCGGCGTCTATATCGACGACCTGAAGGCGCAGACCTGGGTATCGACCCAGCGCTCCCTGATCGTCGCCGGCGCCATCCTGCTGTTCATGCTTGCGGTGTCGATCTTCGTGGCGCGCAGCATCACCGCCCCGTTGCAGCGGATGACCGCCACGATGAACGACCTTGCCAGCGGCAAGCTCGACATCGAGGTATCAGGCGTCGGACGCGGCGACGAGATCGGCGAGATGGCCAAGGCCGTCGAGGTATTCAAGCGTAATGCCGTCGAGCGGCAGTCGCTGGAGGCCGAGCAGCGCGCCGCCGAGAGCCGCGCCGTGGCGAGCCGCAGGACGGACATGAACAAGATGGCCGATGATTTCGAGACTGCGGTCGGCCGCATCGTCGAGACCGTATCGTCGGCGTCCAGCCAGCTCGAGATATCGGCGGGCACGCTCACGGCGACTGCGGAACGCGCGCAGGTTCTGACGACGACGGTCGCCGCCGCCTCCGAAGAGGCGTCGACCAACGTGCAGTCGGTGGCGTCGGCCACCGAGGAAATGGCCTCGTCCGTCACCGAGATCAGCCGCCAGGTCCAGGAATCGGCGCGGATGGCCAATGATGCCGTGGGTCAAGCCCGCACCACCAACGAGCGCGTCAGCGAATTGTCGAAGGCGGCGACCCGCATCGGCGACGTCGTCGAACTCATCAACACCATTGCGGGTCAGACCAACCTGCTCGCGCTCAACGCCACCATCGAGGCGGCGCGCGCCGGCGAGGCCGGCCGCGGCTTCGCAGTGGTCGCCTCCGAGGTCAAGGCACTGGCCGAGCAGACGGCAAAGGCCACCGGCGAGATCGGCCAGCAGATCACCGGTATCCAGGCGGCGACCCAGGAATCCGTCAACGCGATCCAGGCGATCAGCGGCACCATCGAGAAGCTGTCGGAGATCTCGTCGGCCATCGCGGCGGCCGTGGAAGAGCAGGGCGCGGCGACGCAGGAAATTTCCCGCAACGTGCAGCAGGCGGCGATGGGCACCCAGCGGGTGTCCACCAATATTGCCGATGTGCAGCGCGGCGCCAACGAAACCGGCTCCGCATCGTCCCAGGTGCTCACGGCGGCGCAGTCGCTGTCGGGCGACAGCAACCGCCTGAAGCAGGAAGTCGGCAAGTTCCTCGATTCGGTGCGGGCGGCCTGATTGGCGCATCGACCCCGCGCCGAAGCCGGCCGCTTCTGCCGGCTTCGCGATCACGGCGTCTCCGAATCGGAGACGCGAACTGCCACGGGCATCCGGGGTTTTCGGCTGCACGAGGCACGGGAGACATCCCCAGATCGTAAAATGGCGATTGCGATGTCGGCCGACCAATCGTCCTGAGTGAAACTTGGCCTGAATGTGGCGAACGAATTTCCGTAGCCGGGAAAAATAGGTAAGGTGCAGGGGCATCGAGAAAGACCTGGTGCCAGGATCCGATGCCACGTGTTCTGCGTCAACCAAGACGACTCAGGACTCAAGACGCTTCATCCGATGGCAGGGTGCATCGAAGCACCCGTCCGCCATGGTCAAGTTGCGCATTCGATCTCTCTCAATCCCGGCTAGCGCTTTTTCGTTGTTGCAACGATCGCTACCGACGGCTCGGATGACCGCCGCGTGTCGTTGCTTGATGAACTAGTTGAATCCGACTTCGTGAAGATCAGCCGGTCTCCGGATTTTGATCATTTCCGGAGGATAGAAGGATTGGGCGATGCGAGCAGCATTCCGCTCGGCGTCCGGAACTTCGCCGCGTCGTTCGCGTCGCTGAGGCTGAAGGGCTGCACGGTCTACCTGCAGCGGACGTTTCCGCGAATTCTCCAGGTGCAATACTCCACGACCGGCGCGATCATCGGCTTGCTGATGGAGGACGAGGCATCGCTGATCTTCAACGGGATGGAGGCGCGCCCGCCCGTGCTGTTGCTGGTCAAGGGCACCGCGAAATGCGAGATCGTCGAGCAGCAGGCCAATCTCGTCGCTTTCGTGAATTTCGATTCCGTCGACGATCGCGGCTGGCCGGGCGAAGACGACCGGGCCCAGGTGATCGGCACGGACTACGTCAGGTTCGACGCGCTACGGACCATGTTGCGCGATGTGCTGATGCTCGCATCGCATTCTCCCGATACGCTAGCTCAGCCAAACGTGATCGAGAGCATCGAGGAATCGATGCTGCAGGCGATCGATCTGGCGGTGGCTGCGGCGTCGCCGGCCCCTGAAGGCAAGCGCCTCGGCCTGAACCACTATCTGGCGCTAGTCCGGAAATTCGACGAGTTCGTCGCCGTCAACGCCGGCAAGACGCTGTACAGCGCCGACGTGGCGCGGCAGCTTGGGGTCTCGGTGCGGACGCTGCATAACGCCGTGGTTGCCATTCGCGGGATGAGCATGCACCGCTATATGCGGCTGCGGCGGCTGTGGAACGTGCGTCAGCAGCTGGTGCGGATAGAACCGCAATCGATCAAGGCCGTTGCGCTTCAGAACGGCTTCTGGCACATGGGCGAGTTTACTTCGCTCTACCGCGAATTATTCGGTGAGACACCGCAGCAGACGTTATCGGCGGCTCGCGGGCTTCCGAAGTGTACGCCGTGATTCCGTAGTACTACCGGTCCGTGAACCTGGATCGACTTAGTCGCTAATTAACCAACGCATGGAATCTTGGCGACCAAGGATGCCGCTCTGTGGCCGTTGTCGCCACAGGAGCCCTTCGTTCGCAACGAACCGGCTCGTCCGCATGGCCCGGCGCCTGCCAAACCGTTATCCCCGGTCGGGAACAGACGGTCTTCTCAAGCGGTCCAATTCATCCTGTTCGCGAGGACTCCTGTCATGTCCGGCATCACCCGTCTCCTTCTCAATCTCTCAATCGGCGCCAAGCTCGGCATTGCCTCGGGCCTCGGTGTTCTGCTCGTCGCCACGATGGTGATCGTGCAGATCCGTTCCAACGCGGCGATGCGCGATCTCGACGTGCGCACGGCCGGCCAGCAGGCCATCGCGCGAGATGCGGTGGACGTAAAGGCGTCGATACGCGGCATGCAGATCGGCGTGCGTGACCTGCGCCTCGCGGAGAGTGCGGCCGACCTGCAGAAGGCAAAGGACTATCTGTCGGCCCGATTGGCATCAGTGAACAAGTACTCTGACGAAATGATGAAGCTGTCCAAATCCGCCGAGAACCGCGCACGGATCGAGAAGCTCAAGACCAGGGCCGCGGACTACGAGAAGGGCGCCCTGCAGATCGCGGCCGTTCGCGCCCAGGCGATTGCTGCGGGCGCTGGCAGCGATGCCGCTGCAAAAGCGTTCGACGAAGTCAAGCGCATCGCGCGCGAGACGACGCTGCCGATCGTTGCCGAGCTCGAGCCGCTTGCCGACCAGATCGCCGATTTTGCCAAGCACAGCGTGAAAGAGCAGGCGGCCCAGGCTGCCGCGGAAATGACTGCGGTCGAATGGGAATCCATGGCGATCGGCATCGGAACGATGCTGCTGTTGATCGCAACGAGCATCTTCTCCTTCTTCACGATCGCCCGCCCGATGGGCGCGCTGAGCAGCGCGATGGATGAGCTCGCCGGCGGCAATTTTGCCGTGATGCTGCCGGGTCTCGGACGCAAGGACGAACTCGGCGCGGTCGCCGGCGCCGTGGAAAAGTTCAAGATTGTCTCCGAGCAGAAAGCTCGCGACGAGGGGGAGGCCAAGATGAAGCAGGATCAGATCGCGGCGCAACAGCGCAAAGCCGAAATGGTCCGCCTCGCCGATTCCTTCGAGGCCGCGGTCGGCGAGATCGTCGAAACCGTCTCGTCCGCCTCGACCGAACTCGAGGCTTCGGCCAAAACGCTGACCGCGACCGCCCGGCGTGCCCAGGAAGTGACCACGACGGTGGCGGCTGCTTCGGAAGAAGCGTCCACCAATGTGCAATCAGTGGCGTCGGCGACCGAAGAGCTGTCTTCCTCCGTCAACGAGATCAGCCGCCAGGTGCAGGAATCGGCGCGCATGGCCGGCGAGGCGGTCGACCAGGCGCGCATCACCAACGACCGCGTCAGCGAATTGTCGAAAGCGGCCGCCCGCATCGGCGACGTCGTCGAGCTCATCAACACCATCGCGGGCCAGACCAACCTGCTTGCGCTCAATGCCACGATCGAGGCGGCGCGCGCCGGTGAAGCCGGACGCGGCTTTGCCGTGGTGGCTTCCGAGGTCAAGGCGCTGGCTGAGCAGACCGCCAAGGCCACCGGCGAGATCGGCCAGCAGATATCAAGCATCCAGGGCGCGACGCAGGAGTCGGTCGGCGCAATCAAGGAGATCAGCGGCACGATCGAGAGGCTGGCGGAGATCGCCTCGACGATTGCCGCGGCCGTGGAAGAGCAGGGCGCCGCGACCCAGGAAATCTCCCGCAACGTGCAGCAGGCGGCCGAGGGTACCCAGCAGGTATCGAGCAACATCACCGACGTCCAGCGCGGCGCCGGCGAAACCGGCTCCGCCTCCGCGCAGGTGCTTTCGGCGGCACAGTCGCTTTCCACCGACTCTAACCGTCTCAAGATGGAGGTCGGCAAGTTCCTCGATACGGTGCGCGCGGCGTGACGAGAGGCGGTCCTACCACCAGCGCGGTTGCATCGGCTGATAGTCCTGGGCACCGCGCCGGCGTGTATTGACCGATTGCGAATTCCAGCTGGGCTGGAAAAAAGAGCCGAAGCCATCGTCGTTCTCGCCGGCAATCAGCATGTCGGGCGGCGTGGGCTTGCGCGTGATGAAGCCGCCCTGCGGCTGATTGCTGAGCACCGTCACGAACTCGGTGCGATAATTGGTCTCTTTGCTCAGCGGCTCGTCGGAAATGATGATCGAGGATCGCGCCACCGCGGTCGGCGCGATCCGATCGAGCACCTCCTGCGGGATGGTGATGCGGTCGAGGGCGGATTTGGCGTTGTCGCCATTGTCGATGGTGACCGCGGTCCAGCGCAGGCCTGTTTCGTTGCGCGCCATCGCCGTGAACACATGCGTGCCGATCGGCCTGTCGGGATTGCGGATATTGATGGGAACCTCGATCGTGGCATCGAACACCACGCCGCCGCCATCGGGTGCCGGCTTTTCCGTCGGGCGGCGCACGTAAAGCATCTGCGTCGCGCGGCTGACATAGATCGAGACCGGCGCGAGCGCGAGCTTGGCCTCGCTCGCCGCCTTGGCGGTGTCGGCCTTCTTCATTTGGGCCGCCTTGGCGGCGTCCTTGGCCGCGGCCGCCGCCTCGAGCTTCGATTTCGCGTCGGCTTTGGCGGTGTCGAGCTGTGTTGCAAGCTCCGCGGCCTTGGCCGAGACCTTTTGCTTGAGCTCCTCGGCGCGCGCCTTGGCCTCGTCGGTCTTGGCTGAAGCAAGGGCCTTCTCGATGGAGGCGAGTTCGGCATCAGCGCGCGCTTTCAGTCCCTCCAGCTTGCGCAGCGAGGCCGTCAGGGCAGCCGTGTCGCGTGCGGCCGTTGCCGCGGCCTTCTTCGCAGCATCGGCCGTCTTGGCGGCCTCGGCCGCCTCGCGGGGAAGCGCCTCCGCCTTGGCCGGCGCGGCCGCAAGCGCCTCCCGGTTCGGTACCGGCAGCGCCGGATGAGAGAACTCCACCGGCTCGGCGTTCTCAGGCGAGATGATCACCCGCATGCCGATCCGCGTCTTGTCGAACAACCTCTCGGCAAAGCCGAACGGCATCCGCACGCAGCCGTGCGAGGCCGCATAGCCGGGCAGGGGCCCACCATGCAGGGCGATGCCATTCCAGGTGATGCGCTGCATGTTCGGCATCGAGGCATCGTCATACATGTTCGAGTGGTGGTCCTTTTCCTTGTCGACGACCGCGAAGATGCCGGCCGGCGTCTCGCGTCCCGTGATGCCGGTAGAGACCGGCGCGCGCAGGATCCATCCGTCGGCGTCGTAGAAGGTGACATGCTGGGTCTTGATCGACACGATGGCCATGATCGGCTCGCCGGCATCGCGCGGCGCCATCGCCTCCTTGACGGGCGCGGGGCGCGTCTCTCGCGCCGCGGCATCTGCGCTCAGCGCCGCCACGGCGGCCATCGCCGTGAGTGCCATAACGGCATGGGGACCCCAACGCCGCGCCGCCATCGTGGTCCGCGCCGTCCTGGATCGACTTGCCATTAGGTATCCTGACTGAAATGCCGGTTCGCGCTTCGTCATTCATACACGACAGGCGGCCCGGGACGAAGTGCGGTTATGCCGCACGCAGGGCCGGGAACCGGGGGGTGGGAGGCTATCCCACCCGCCACTCCAGCACGCCGTCCCCGGACGTAACGACATCGCCGACTGAGCCCACCGGCGTCCGGTCCAGATCCAGCAAATGTTTGAGCGTCGCCGCATCATTGGCCGGGATGCGGGCCAGCGCCCGTTGGTCAGCCTCGGTGCGTAGCATCACGACGCCATGCTCGACTTCGCCCTTGCCCTTGTAGATCACCGTAAAACTCTCGATTTTGCCCTTGCCCGACGCCTCGGTGACGAAATCCGGCACCTTGCGGCGATTGCGGTCGGCCTCGGCCTGCACGCTGGTATCCTGTGCGAGCGCCTCGTTCGGTGCCTCGCGCGACAGCACTAGGCCATGATGCTTGGTCACGAAGCCGCCCTGGCCGTAGAGCAGGCCGAGCTTGCCGCGTTCGCGCAAGGCTCGCACCATCGCGACGGCCGCATGCGTCATGTAGGTATTGAGCGGTGCGCCGAAGAAGGTGAGGCCGCCGGTTACCGTCGGCTGCACATCGGGCCCCAGGCCGAGCGTTCGCCGCGCCATCTTGGGCACGCAGGGGAAGCAGCTATAGAGCTCGATGGCGTCGAATTTTTTGCCGTCGCCCTTGACGAGATCCATCACCGCCTTCAGCACCGCGTTCTGCGGGTGGCTTTCATAGAACTGGTCGCGCACGAGATAGTCGCGCGGCTCTTCCGCCGAGGCCCCGCCAAGGGGATAGACAAGGCGATCTTCGGCGACGCCGTCCGCGCGCGCCTTCGCTAGCGACGTCAGCAGCACCGCGCCGCCCATGTTCACGGTCGGATTGGCGACCATCAGTTTCGTGTAGGGCCAGGCGATCAGGCGATTTTCCGGCGTCGGCGTCGTGATCTCCTCCGGTGAAAAACGCTTCTTCAGCCAGGCGTTCGGATTCTCCGAGGCGACCTTCGAATAGGTCGACCACAGCGCGCCGGACTCGGCGAGCGCCTCGCGCGGCGTCTGGCCCCAATGCGCTGACGTGGCGGATTCGTAGAGCGGATAGACGGTGATCGGCCTGAACACGCCGAGCTTCACCGCCATCGGCTTCTGGAACGCCGCGCCGCGCTTCGGTTCCTCGACGTCATGGGCGAACGGCGTCCAGGGCAGCGTGATGCCGCCGCGCTCGGCCTTGGTCGCGGTCGACTGCGCCTCCGCGCCGCAGACGACCGCCACGCTGCATTCGCCGCGCGCGATACGCTTGGCCGCTTCGTGGATGTAGCGGATCGGGCTCTCGCCGCCGACCGGCCCGTAATAGCAGTGGGCCGGGCTGGCGCCGAGTTTTGCGGCAAGCTGCTTCTCTGGATCGCGGTAGCGCCAGCTCAGGAAATTGACGACGTCGAGCGAGCCGAGCTCGCCGAGCAATTTTGTCCCGCTATCGGCCTCCGCCCGCCGCACCGCCTGCTCGAGCAGCGCCAGCGGCTCGAGGCCGTCGGTGATGTCCTTCGGACGGTCGACGATTTCGCCGACGCCGACGATGACGGGAATGCGGTCTTCGGGGAGGGAGGTGTTGGACATATTTTCTTGTTTCGCTTTCTCAGATTGCGCAGCTTCGTAGGGTGGGCAAAGGAGCGCCAGCGACGTGCCCACCATTTTGCATCCTGCTGGGAGGTGGTGGGCACGCTTCCGCCTTCGCTCGTTGAGCTACGGCGGACAAGTCGCTTTGCCCACCCTACGAGAGTGGAGTTCACTCCTCCATCAGCCTATTCATATGCTCCACCGCATCGGCAAAATCCTCCTTGAATTCCTGCACCACGGCGCCGGCGGATTTCACGCTGTCGATCAGGCCGACGCCCTGGCCGACAAAATACGTCACGAGATCGCGCGCCTGCGCGTTACCGGCCGCCGCGGCGCGGTCGATCGAGTTGAAGGCGTCGCGACTGATGATGCTTTGCAGCGGCATCGGCAGCGCGCCCGGGCTATCGGGGCCGCGATCCCACGCATCGGTCCACACCGAGCGCAACTGCCGCGCCGGCTTGCCGGTACGTCCTTTGGAGCGGACGGCGTCGCGCGAGGAGGCCGCGATCATCTTCTCGCGGAAGATTTCCGTGGTTTCCGATTCCACCGTCGCCAACCACACCGACCCCGTCCAGGCGCCGGCCGCGCCCATCGCCATGCAGGCCGCCATCTGCCGCCCGGTCATGATGCCGCCCGCGGCCAGCACCGGCACGTCGCGGATAGGCTTGATCGCCTTGATCACCTCGGGCACCAGCACCATGGTCGAGACTTCGCCGCAATGGCCGCCGGCCTCGGTGCCCTGCGCCACCAGAATATCGACTCCCGCCGCAACCTGCCGCAGCGCGTGCTCCTTCGATCCGACCAGCGCCGCCACCGGCACGCCATGCTTGCGGCCCATGTCGATCATCTGCTTGGGCGGAACGCCGAGCGCGTTCGCAATCAGCTTGATCGGGTGGCGGAACGAGACCTCAAGCACATCGAGTGCGCGCTGCGCGTCGAACGGCTGCGGCTGGTTGTCGGCGACATTGGTGGTCGTCAGCTCAACGCCGTACTTCTTCAGAAGGTTGCGAGTGAAGTCGCGATGCTGCGGCGAGATCCGCGCCTCCAGGCTCTTCCAGGTGACACCCTTCTCACCCGCGGTCGAAATGTTCTCCGGGATCAAGACGTCGAGCCCGTAGGGCTTGCCGTCGGTGTGATCGTCGATCCATTTCAGCTCCTGCTCGATGGTTTCAGGCGAATGCGCCGTCGCGCCCAGAACGCCAAAGCCGCCGGCGCGGCTGACGGCAGCAACCACGTCGCGGCAATGGCTGAAGGCAAGCAGCGGAAACTCGATGCCCAGCATCTCGCAGATTGGCGATTTCATGGTGTGTCCTCCTGGCGGCGGCATTCCAGTTACTGCTCGGCTTCCGCGGAACGCTAGCCCATCGGAGGCTTGCATGCCAAGCACTCCTGACCCTCATCCTGAGGAGCCGCGGAGCGGCGTCTCGAAGGATGCAGGCCCGCCTGTGGCCTCATGGTTCGAGACGCGCGAAGACGCGCTCCTCACCATGAGGAGCGAACATTCCACCGCGCAAAATATGCAATGCCATGCCGCCGATTTGCGTCTTGCGCTTTCACGCTGCGGATAGAATGCTGGCGGCCAAATCAAGAGATAAGCCAAGGGAGCCCGCCTTCATGTCCGCCACGTCTTCCGTTACCGCCAAATCCTCCGCCACCTACGATGTCGTCGTGGTTGGCGCGGGCTTTGCCGGCATGTACATGCTGCACCGCTTGCGCGGGCAGGGGATGACGGCGCGGGTTTTTGAACAGGGCTCGGGCGTCGGCGGCACCTGGTACTGGAACCGCTATCCCGGCGCGCGCTGCGACGTCGAGAGCATGCAGTACTCCTATTCGTTCTCCGAAGAGCTGCAGCAGGAGTGGGACTGGAGCGAACGCTACGCGCCGCAGCCGGAGATCCTGAAATACGCCAACCACGTTGCCGACCGCTTCGATCTGCGGAAGGATATCCAGTTCGACACCCGCGTCGAAAGCGCCGTTTTTGACGAGGTCACTAATCTCTGGTCGGTCACGACATCCGACGGCAAGACGGTGACGGCAAAATTCGTCGTGCTCGCCACCGGCTGCCTGTCGAACGCGCGCATGCCCGATATCAAGGGCCTCGATCAATTCAAGGGCAAGGTCTATCACACCGGGCACTGGCCGCATGAGGCGGTCGATTTCACCGGCCAGCGCGTCGCCGTCATCGGCACGGGCTCGTCAGGCATCCAGTCCGTGCCCGTCATCGCCGAGCAGGCGAGTCATCTCACGGTATTCCAGCGCACCGCGAATTTTTCGATTCCTGCCCGCAACGCACCGCTGACGGACGCAGAGCGCAAGAAATTTCGCGACAATTATCCCGAGATCAGGCGCTTTGCCCGCGAAGTCGCGCGGAACGGCATCTATACCGAGATGCCCGACCGCGGCGCGCTCGATGATGGCGACAATGAACGCCGCGCGAAATATGAGGCGCGCTGGCAGCGCGGCGGCCTCACCTTCATGTCGGTCTACAATAATCTCGGGCTCGACAAGGCGGCGAACGACACTGCGGCCGATTTTGTCCGCGAGAAGATTGCCGAGATCGTCAAGGACCCCAGAACGGCAAGAGCGCTGCAGCCGAACGATCACCCGATCGGCTCCAAGCGCATCTGCATCGACACCGATTATTTCGCGACCTTCAATCGGCCGAACGTGACGCTGGTCGACATCAAGTCGAACCCGATCGAGGAGATCACCGAAAACGCCGTGCGCGTTGCCGGCAAGGATTACGAGGTCGACGCGTTGGTGCTGGCGACCGGCTTTGACGCCATGACCGGATCGGTGGCCAAAATCGATATGAAGGGACGTGGTGGCCAGACGCTGAACCAGAAATGGGCAGCCGGCCCGCGCACCTATCTCGGCCTGATGAGCGCGGGCTTTCCCAACCTGTTCGTCATCACCGGCCCCGGCAGCCCGTCGGTGCTGTCGAACATGATCGTCTCGATCGAGCAGCATGTCGACTGGATCGCGGACTGCCTCGCGTACATGCGCGAACGCGGTCTGGACACGATGGAGGCGTCGGCGGACGCCGAAGACAAATGGGTCGACCACGTCAATGAGGTTGCGGCCGCCACGCTCTATCCGCAGGCCAATTCCTGGTACATGGGCGCCAATGTTCCGGGCAAGCCGCGCATCTTCATGCCCTATATCGGCGGCGTCGGCCCCTACCGAAAGATCTGTGACGAGGTCGCCGCCAAAGGCTATGAGGGATTTGTGATGGGAGCGGGCGGAAGCGCCACGCAAGGTCGCGGCGTCATAAGCCGCGGCATCGTAACTCTGTTACCCTCATGGTGAGGAGGCGCGAATGCGCCGTCTCGAACCATGCGGCCCCGCTGGTGCCATTCATCCTTCGAGACGCCGCTTCGCGGCTCCTCAGGATGAGGTCTGACATGGGGTCAGCCCCGCAGCCGCCGCGTCAGCACCTCGACGAAGCGATCGACATCCGCCTCGTCATTATAGACATGCGGCGAGATGCGCATGCGCCCGAGGCGCGGCGCGACATGGACGCCTTCGCTCGCCAATCCTTCGACGAGGCCTGCCGGCATTCCGCCCTCAAACGCAAGGCTCAAGATGTGCGGCGCCCGCAGATGGGGTTCGGGAACGTGGACGCCGCCAATGCCGCGCACGCCCGCTTCGATCCGCTCGGTCAGCATCGCAAGCCGTTGCACGACGGCGGCTGTGCCCCAGTCCGCCATCATCTCCATGCCGATCGAAGCCATCTCCATCGAGATGAAATGGTCGCGCTCGCCCATATCGAAGCGCCGCGCATCGGGTACGTAACTGATATCGGTGAAATAGACCGCGTTGTCGGCGCGCACGTCGCGGCGGCCGGACGCGGTCTGCTCGAGCGGGAAGCCGCCTTGATGGCGTTTGGCGACATGGAGAAAGGCGCGGCCATAAGGGCCGAGCAGCCATTTGTAGGTCGGGAAGATCACAAAATCGGGATCGAGCCGCGTGACGTCCATCGCCAGTACGCCCACGCCGTGCGTCGCGTCGATCAGGAAGGCCGCGCCGTGCTGGCGCAGCGCCGCGCCGACCTTGTCGACGTCGATCAACCCGCCGTCCGACCAGTGCACCGACGAAATCGAGGCCAGGCTGACCGGTGGTCCGGATCGCGCGATGCTTTCGAGCACCGCCGAGGTCCAGTCGCCATCGCCGGGTTGCCGGACGGTGTCGACAGTGAAGCCTTCCGCCTCGGCCCGTGTGTGCCATTCAAGCACCGGCGAGGAATGATCGTCCTCCAGCACGATCACGCGGCTGCCGCGGGCGATCGGCAATATCTTCGCGGCGGTCGCAACGCCGTAACTGATCGAGGAGATCAGCGCGATGTCGGAAGCCTCGGCATTGATCAGTCGGGCGGCCGCAGCGCGGGCGCGTTCATGCTGCTGGTTGGCGAAGGAGGCCTCGAGCGTCCACGGCGTGCCCTTGCGGAGAACCGCGGCGCGGCCGGCCTCCAGGGTGCGGATGGGCAGCGGGCTATAGCCGGCGGCGTTGAGGTAGCAGATCTGGCGCGGGATCTCGAATAAGGCGCGCTGGGACGGGAGCATTTGCAGGGTCTCTGTTGTCGCGACACAGCCATTATGGCGGATCGCGACCGCGCCAGCCACAGCGGCATTGCTCCGAGGACATCATTTGCCGGAAGTGCATTGCTCCCCTGATTTTTGCCGCCTTCTTGTTTGGTTGCGGCGCTGCTACCAGATCGTAGGGGCCGGTATAAAAGGCCAGCGAAACGACTGCGCATATCACGCCACCGCGAGACGGCCGAACAGCCTGGAGCCATCCCGAATGACCGACGCCCCCGCCAACAGTCCCCTTGGATACGAGCCGCCAAAAGTCTGGACCTGGAACAAGGAAAGCGGCGGCCGCTTCGCCAGCATCAATCGGCCCATCGCGGGCGCGACGCATGAGGCCGAGCTGCCGGTCGGCCGCCACCCGTTCCAGCTCTATTCGCTGGCGACGCCGAACGGGGTGAAGGTCACCGTGATGTTCGAGGAGTTGCTGGCGGCCGGCTTCAGCGGCGCGGAATACGACGCCTGGCTGATCAAGATCGACGGCAACCAGTTCGGCAGCGGCTTTGTTGCCGTCAATCCGAACTCGAAGATTCCGGCGCTGATGGACCGCAGCGGGCCGGAGCCGATCCGGGTGTTTGAATCGGGCGCGATCCTGGTGCATCTCGCCGAGAAGTTTGGTGCGTTCCTGCCAACCAGCGGCGCGGCGCGCGCGGAGTGCCTGTCATGGCTGTTCTGGCAGATGGGCAGCGCGCCGTTTCTCGGCGGCGGCTTCGGCCATTTCTACGCCTACGCGCCGACCAAGATCGAATACGCCATCGACCGCTACGCCATGGAGGTGAAGCGCCAGCTCGACGTGCTCGATCGGCGCCTGGCCGACAACGAATATCTCGCCGGCAAGGACTACACCATCGCCGACATGGCGACCTGGCCGTGGTATGGCGCGCTGGCCAAGGGGCTGGTCTACGGCGCCGGCGAATTCCTGTCGGTGCACGAATACAAGAACGTGCAGCGCTGGACCGATGCGATCGCGAAACGCCCGGCGGTGAAGCGCGGCCGCATGGTCAACCGCATCTCGGGCGATCCGGCGAGCCAGTTGCACGAGCGGCATGACGCCAGCGATTTCGACACCAAGACGCAGGACAAGATCGGCGAGCCGGCCAGTACGTGACAGACCGACCGCGGGCTGCTACACGCTCTGACAATTACAGATTGTGGAGGCGCGGGTTGGGCTGGAAAACGCATACAATCCTTGTTCGGCCAGCAGTGCTCGACGGCGGACCAGAGAAACTTCTCGGTGACCTCGGCTATGACAAGGTGCGCAAGGTCAGTGACACGCCAATTGACGGTGCCCTGCAAGGCAGTATCTGGATCGGCATGGTGGACGATTGCGCGATCATATACAGCCCCCTTGCGGGATACTTTTTTGCCGGCGAAGGCGATGAAGAGAATCAGGAGTTTGAAGTCTTCAGAAATGTGCTGCTTCGTCGATTTTCCGAAGCAGATATCGCGGTTCTGTCCCTGCACAGCGTAGTCGGTCATTGGGGATTTGCGATTTTCCATCGGGGCACGTTGATCCGCCGCCAACACGGCTACGATGGGATGGTGATCGCCGATGAGGGGTCGCGGCTGCCGGTAGAAGAAGCCTATCTCTCCAAATTCGATCGCCATGACGTCGACGGAGTGACCCGATATCGGGACCCCCGCCATCCCGAATATGGTGATATGGGCGATCCCGATTTTGGCGAGGAACTCGTGTTCGAGATATGCAGATCATTTACCGGCTTCCCTCTGGATCGGTTGCAAGCCGATGGAACGAATTTCTGGTTGAACGACGATGAAGAGGAATTTTTGCGGGCGGAAGCAAACATGGTGCGCGCGCCGAAACGCGCTGATGGCGTGCCAGGTTCACGTCCGTGGTGGAAATTCTGGAACTGACGCCGCCAGGCCGGCATGGCGACGCCAGCGATTTCGATACAAAACGCAGGACAAGATCGGCCCCGCGAAGGCGTGATGCGCGGGCAGGGAGAAACCGCATGAGCTTTCTCGAAAAAGACGCCGTCCGCATCCACTATGAGGAGGCCGGTTCCGGCTTCCCGCTGCTGCTGATCGCCGGCGGCGGGTTGAACTCGAACATCTCCGGCATCACCGGCGACTATCCGCCCTTCAACGCCATCAAGGAGTTTGGCGACGAGTACCGCTGCGTCGCCTTCGACCTGCGCAACGCGCCGCCCGGCCAGTCGTCAGGGCCGCTCGAGACCGACCGCCCCTGGGATTCCCACACCGACGATCAGCTCGCGCTGATGGACCATCTCGGTTTCGAAAAATTCATGGTGCTGGGCTTCTGCATCGGCGGCCCTTTGATCTGGAATTTGCTCAAGCGCGCGCCGGATCGCGTGGTGGCGGGCGTGCTCGCAATGCCGTCAGGCTCGCGTCCCGAAATGCGCGACCTGTTCTACGACAACAACATGAGGGGCTGGGCGCCCGAACTGACAAAACGCCGGCCCGACATCACGATGGAGCAGGCCGAGAAATTCCTGACGCGGATGTACCGCACCAATCCGGATTTCGTGTTCACGGTCACGCGCGATTTCGTGCGGCAATGCCAGACGCCGGTCTTGATCCTGCCCGACGACATCCCGGCGCATCCCTATGCGGTCGCGATGGAGAGCGCGATGCTGGCGCCGAACGCCGAAGTGAGTTTATTTCCGTGGAAGGAGCCGAAGGAGCGGGTACCGCTCGCGGTGCGCCAGATCCGGTCTTTCATGCGCGCACACCGGCCGGCCTGAAATTCGTAGGGTGGGCAAAGGCGCGCTTGCGCCGTGCCCACCATCTTCATGCGTGGTTGGAATGGTGGGCACGCTTCGCTTTGCCCACCCTACGAAACGCGTCGGCTCAGACGGCGGTCTTCGCCCCCTCGGCCGGCGGAAACACCACGCGATCATCCGTCCGGCAATAGCGATCCGCGAACATGCGGCCGATCGGGTGATAGCGATCCATGTGCACGCGCATCGCGACGTGGTCCCACAAGTCGTCGCGGATGTGGAAGTGGATGCCTTCGCCCATGATCAGCAGGCGGTCGCCGTTGACGTCGATTTCCTTCCAGGTCCTGCATTCCATCGAAAACGGCGCATCTGCCAGCCGCGGCACGGCGATTTTGGTCGAGGGCGCCAGTTTGAGTTTAAGGTAATCCGGCTCGCCGATCTCGGGCGGAAAATCGCCGCTGCTCTCATGCATCGCGTGCGCCAGCGCCTCGTCGGTCATGTTGACCACGAATTCGTTCGTCGCCCGGATGTTGATCACCGTATCCTTGACCCGGCCGTCGGGCCGCAGGTTGGCGGCGAACATGCAAAGCGGCGGATCCTCGCAGAACACGTTGAAGAAACTGAACGGCGCCGCGTTGACCACGCCGGCAGGTCCCACCGACGTCACCCACGCGATCGGCCGCGGCAGCACGAACGACGTCAGCACCTTGTAGCGCTCGCGGGGTTTTAGGTCGGAGGGGTCGTACTGCATGGGGGACTCGCGGGTGGGGCTAGTTTCTCCGTCATTGCGAGCGAAGCGAAGCAATCCATAGCGCGGCATATGAAGGCATGGATTGCTTCGTCGCTTTGCTCCTCGCAATGACGGTTGCGTTGGCTTTGTGAGCAAGCCGCTACGGCATGCTCAGCTCATGCCTGCCGACCACCATCCAGTGCACCTCATCGGGACCGTCGGCGAAGCGCAGATGCCGCACGTCCTGGTACATTTCGCCGAGCGGGCTCCACTGCGAGATGCCGGTGGCGCCGTGCATCTGGATCGCCTGGTCGATGATCTTGCAGGTACGCTCCGGCACCATCGCCTTGACCATGCTGACCCAGATCCGCGCTTCCTTGTTGCCGAGCACGTCCATCGCCTTGGCCGCTTTCAGCACCATCAGCCGCATCGCCTCGATCTCGCAGCGCGCCTGCGCGATGATCTGCAGGTTGCCGCCGAGATGGGCGATCTTCTTGCCGAAGGCTTCGCGGGTCAGACCGCGCGACACCATCAAATCGAGCGCCTTTTCCGCCTTGCCGATCGTGCGCATGCAGTGATGGATGCGCCCCGGGCCGAGGCGGACCTGCGAAATTTCAAAACCGCGGCCTTCGCCGAGCAGGATGTTCTCCTTCGGCACGCGGCAATTGTTGAAGCGCAGGTGCATGTGGCCGCGCGGCGCGTGGTCGTGGCCGAACACGTGCATCGGCCCGAGGATCTCGACACCGGGTGTATCGATCGGTACCAGGATCTGCGACTGCTGCTTGCTCGGCGGCGCGTCGGGATTGGTCTTCACCATCACGATCATGATCTTGCAGCGCGGATCGCCGGCGCCGGAGATGTAGTATTTCTCGCCATTGATCACCCACTCGTCGCCGACCAGCTTTGCCGTGGTCGAAATGTTCTTGGCGTCGGAGGAGGCGACGTTCGGCTCCGTCATCGCATAGGCCGAGCGGATCTCACCTGCGAGCAGCGGCTTCAGCCACTTCTCCTTCTGCTCCTTGGTGCCGACGCGCTCCAGCACTTCCATGTTGCCGGTATCCGGCGCCGAGCAGTTCATGGTTTCCGACGCCAGCGGATTCTTCGCGAGCTCGACCGCAATATAGGCGTAGTCGAGGTTCTTCAGGCCTTCGCCGGTCTCGGCATCCGGCAGGAAGAAATTCCACAGCCCTTCCTCCTTGGCCTTGTCCTTGGCCTTCTGCAGCACCGCGAGCTGTTCCGGCGTGAAGCTCCAGCGGTCCTTCTTGGCCTCGCCGAGCCGCATGAATTCGACCGACATCGGGTCGACCGTCTCGCGGATGAATTTCTTCACGTGCTCATAGAGCGGACGGACCTCGTCCGACATTCTGAGATCGTTGAGTTCTTCGCCCGGATTGAGATTGTAGGTCGTCGTTCGCGGGATATAGGCGTGCTTCATGGATATTCCTCCCATTTGCGCAGAGATCTCTCGGGCGCATTTGGCCGGCACTGTAGACGGCAGGGCATAGCTTGTACAAGCGCGGGCGAGGCGCGCACGATTTTCCGTGCCATGGCAAGTGCGTAGGATGGGTAGAGCGAAGCGAAACCCATCATTGAGCGCATCGTCAATGCCCAGGATGGGTTTCGCTGCGCTCTACCCATCCTACGAACTTATTTGCCTTTGCGCTTGTCGAACGCGCTCAGCACCGCGAGCGTCATGGCGGTGACGCCGGTTTCGATGGTCGGCTTCGGTACCGGCGCGAACAGCGGCGAATGATTTGATGGTATCGGCGGGCCACCGTTGCGCACGGCGTCGATGCGTTCCTGGTCATAGACACCGATGTTGAACATCATCGACGGCACGCCGGCGCCGGCATATTCGGAGAAATCCTCGCTGGCGGTCCCCGGCGGCGAAACCCTGAACTTGTCGCCGAATGCCGCCTTCAGGGCTTCGGCGGTGGCGGCCACCACATCGGGATCGTTCATGACAGACTTGGTCCCCTCGGCCATCCTGATGTCGGGTGCAGGGGCGCCCGACATGGCGGCGACGGCCTTTGCCGTTCGTTCGATCCCGGCATGCAGCTTGGCGCGAACCTCGGGCTTGAAGGAGCGAATGGTGCCGGAGAGCTGCACGGAATCGGGAATGATATTTCCGGCAGTGCCGCCGTGAATGGCGCCAACGGTCACGACGCCGAATTCGTTCGGGTCTTTTTCGCGGCTGATCACGCTCTGTACGTCGACAATAAACCGCGCCGCAATCGTAACGGGGTCGATCGTCGTGTGCGGCGCCGAACCGTGACCGCCGCGGCCGTGGAATGTAATTTCGAGACCATCGGCGGCAGAGGAGCCGACCCCGGTCCGATAAAAGACCGTGCCGTGAGAGAACGGGCCTGCATGCAGGGCAAAGGCGGCGTCGGGTTTGGGGAATCGCGTGAACAGGCCGCTCGCAATCATGGCACGGGCGCCGGCCACGATCTCTTCCGCCGGCTGCGCGATGAACATCAGCGTGCCGCGCCACTGGTCCTTCAGGCCAAGCAGCGTCTTCGCCGTTCCGACCCAGCTCGCCATGTGGATGTCGTGGCCGCAGCTATGGGCGACGAACACCTCGCGCCCGCCCCAGTTGGTCTTGTCCCGGCTCGCATAGTCGAGGCCGGTCTTTTCCTCCATCGGAAGCGCATCGAGCTCGGTGCGCACCATGATGGTGGGGCCGTCGCCGTTCTTGTAGATCGCGACCAGCCCGGTCTTGCCGACATTCTCGGTGACGTCGAAGCCGAGCGCGCGCATTTCCGCGGCGAGCCTCGCGGCGGTTTTCACTTCCTGAAAGGCAAGCTCAGGATGCGCGTGGATTTCCTTGTAGAGCCCGTCGAGCTGGGGGTAGGTGCTTTCAATCGATGCCGCGATCGCCTTCTTGAGCGTGGTGACATCGATCTCGGCGTGCGCGGGCGCGAGGCTAGCCGAGAGCAATGCGGCGGAGGCCGCCAATGAGATGGCAAATCGATTCATGGCCTGGCGCTCCTCTTCTAGTCGTTCATGTCAAACCTCATGGTGAGGAGGCGCCCTTGGCGCCGTCTCGAACCATGAGGCCCGGTCATTGCCCTCATCCTTCGAGACGCGGCATTCGCCGCTCCTCAGGATGAGGGGAGGGGTTGCGCGCTCCGCTATGTCCACGTCATTGCGAGCGCAGCGAAGCAATCCATCTATCCCCGTGCCGAGACGTGGATTGCTTCGCTGCGCTCGCAATGACGGAACTGGATACATTCACAGACTCTCAGGATGAGGTTCGAGAGTCACGCCGGCATACGGTGCATCGCGCAGATCTTGTTGCCGTCGAGATCGCGTAAGTAAGCCAGATAGAGCTTGCCGCCGGGGCCTTCGCGAACGCCCGGCGGATTTTCGCAGGTCGTGCCGCCATTGGCGATACCGGCCGCATGCCAGGCGTCGGCCTGCTCGGGAGAGTCGGCTGCAAAGCCGATGGTGCCGCCATTTGCGGGTGTCGCCGGCTGGCCGTTGATCGGCTTGGTCACCGAGAACACGCCGGTCTTGGTGAAGTAGAAAATGCGGTGGCCGTCGACCTTGGCCGGCCGCACCCCGAGCGTGCCGAGCAGGGCGTCATAGAATGCCTTGGCCTTGTCGAGGTCGTTGGTGCCGATCATCACGTGCGAAAACATTGCTTCAATTCCTCCCCAGTTTCCGATGAGCCACCGCGATTTGCGTTTTCGCATGGCGGAACAAGCCCGTGCGGCGCTCGTTGGCCAAATGTAGACGGTGGCGTCCGCGTTGTACAAGCCGGGCGGGAGCAACTGGCGCTGGCGGGGGGCCGTGCCCAAGCCGTCAGATTACGTTTCCGTAATTCGGCACGGTTTCGGCCGCCAAACGCGGCGCCTCGACGCACCCCGGCATCTTGAAGCGCCGCCAGGGCAATTCCTACCTTTGGGATGCCAGCCACGGCCTTCCGGCCGGAGGCGGCAAGGAGACGACAATGAGCTATTTCAAGACTGCCATCCTGTTGGCCGGTCTTACCGGCCTCTTCATGGGCGTCGGCTATCTGATCGGCGGCGCCAGCGGCGCCATGATCGCGCTCGTGATCGCCGCCGCGACCAACATCTTCGCGTACTGGAATTCGGACCGCATGGTGCTGTCGATGTACGGCGCCCATGAGGTCGACCGTAACAGCGCGCCCGACCTCGTCCACCTCGTGGCCGAGCTCGCGGGGCGCGCCGGCCTGCCGATGCCGCGCGTGTTCGTGATGGACGAGGCGCAGCCCAATGCGTTCGCCACCGGCCGTAATCCGCAAAACGCCGCGGTCGCGGTGACCACGGGCCTGATGCAATCGCTGAGCCGCGAGGAGCTCGCCGGCGTGATCGCGCATGAGCTCGCGCACATCAAGAATCACGACACGCTGCTGATGACCATCACCGCGACGATCGCCGGTGCGATCTCGATGCTGGCGCAGTTCGGCATGTTCTTTGGCGGTCATCGCGACAACAACAGCGGCCCGGGCGTCATCGGCTCGATCGCCATGATGATCCTGGCGCCGCTCGGTGCCATGCTGGTGCAGATGGCGATCAGCCGCACCCGCGAATACGCCGCCGACGATATGGGCGCACGCATTTGCGGCCAGCCGATGTGGCTCGCGTCGGCGCTGGCGAAGATCGCGGGTGCCGCGCATGTGGTCCCGAACCCGGAAGCCGAGCGCAATCCGGCCACCGCGCACATGTTCATCATCAACCCGCTGTCGGGCCACGGCATGGACAATCTGTTCACCACGCACCCGTCGACCGAGAACCGGATCGCCGCCCTGCAGCAGCTGGCGGGAGAAATGGGCGCACATGGCGGAACGCTTTCGACGAATACAAGCGGCAACTATCTGCGCCACAGCCCGTGGGGCCGGCCCTCGGCCTCGCGCGGGCCGTGGGGATAGGCACGTAAGACAGCAAACAGGGAAGGGCCCGTCGCGATGGTCGCGGCGGGCCCTTCTTCAATGATACACTATCCCGCAAAGGGGGATCCCGCGCGTGGAACGGTTGGACGACCTCGAAGCCTTCGTGGCGGTGATCGAGAAGGGCAGCCAGGCGGCGGCCTCGCGTCACCTGCGCCGTCCGTTGCAATCGCTGAACAGGTCGCTGATCGCGCTGGAGCGTTCGGTCGGCGTCGAGCTGGTGAAGCGGACCACGCGACGCTCGGAGCCGACGGAAGCTGGAAAACTGTTCTATGAACGCATCAAGCCGGCGGTTGCCGAAATCATCGAGGCGCGCAACGAAGCCGCCAGCCTTCGTGGCGAAGTATCGGGCCCGCTGAAGGTCGGCGCGCCGGTGTTGTTTGCGTCATCCTATGTCGCGCCGATCATCGGCCGTTTCCTCAAACTCTATCCGAAGGTCGAGATCGAGCTGAAGGCGTCCGACGACCAGGCCGACCTCGTCGCCGAAGGGCTCGACATGGCGGTGCGGATCGGCGTCTCCGCCGATGAGCAGCTGACGGCGCGCCGGCTGCAGGCGCTGCGCGTCGTAACCTGTGCCGCGCCATCCTATCTCGCCCAGCATGGCGTCCCAAAACATCCGGACGAGCTTGGAAACCATCACTGCGTGCTGCGGTCGGGAACGGGGCCGACGCACAAATGGCCGTTTCGCATCGGCGGCAAGCTGCAGAGGATCAGCGTGTCCGGCCGCTTTCACTCGAACAGCGCCGCCGCGATCCGCGCGGCAGCGGGTGAAGGCGTCGGCTTTGCACAGCTGCCGCTCTGGCAGATCAGGGAGCTGGTCGAACAGGGGGCGCTGACCATCGTCCTGCCGGAGTTTGAAACCGAGGGCATGCCGATCCAGCTGGTCTGGCCGCCGACCAAGGCGCCGCTGGAGCGCATGCGGCGTTTCACCGATTTCCTGGCCAGCGCGCTCAAGGCCGAGCTGCTCTAGCGCGTCATCGGAACGTTTCGTAGCCGGGGGTCAGCAGGCCTGCCGGATCGAGCTGCCGTTTGTTTTCGGCGAACCGTGCCCAGCCCGGCCCGAAATGATCTTTCCAATCATCCTGCGACATCGGAAACGCACTGACCGGATACTGCATTGCGCCGGCGCTGCGGAGGCGTTCATAGAGGCTACGGTTCTGCGCCACCATTCGCTCCGTCGCGGCGCGATCGTCGGACGGCGGCATGCGGATGACATTGAATGGGAAAACGACGTCTTCGTCGGGCAGGCGGAGCAGCGGCGTGCGGCACGCGTTCGTTCGCATGGGATAGCAGGTGATCCGTCCGAATGGCCCGATATCCACCGGGCTCAGTTCGGCGAGGACGTCGCGCGCGAGCTTTTCCGCGCTGCTGCCGGGCAGGAACGTCAGCAGCCAAGGTTTTGGGGTCGTCCACTGTCCCTTCGATCGAAGCAAAGCTTCGAATTTTGCGAAGGCGGCGGCATCTTCGCGATAGGTGAGGTCGGTCGTGACAGCGGCGCTACGCATGTCCGCCGACGTATTGAGCAGGATTTTATCGTCAGGCGGCTGGTCGCCATGATAGAACACCGCTCCCTCGAGCTGATACTGCCAGCCGCCGGCGCCGTCGGGAAGAATGGCGCCCTGCAACTGATCGAAACGATCTTCCGCCAGGGCACGCCGCTGGTCGGCGATCAGTTCGCTCAAGCCGGGATAGAACAGTTGAAAGCGGCGAACGCGCTCCGGCGCGCGCACCAGGCGCAAGGTCGCGCGGGTGATGATGCCGCATTGGCCGAGCCCGGCCCTGATGGCGTCGAACGCGGCGGGGTTCGCTTCCGCCGAGCAGGTTAATTCGTTTCCGTCGCCCGTCACGATATCGAGCTCGAGAACGTTGTCAGTCTGCATGCCATGTCGGGATGAGGAGCCGCCGATGCCGCCGACCGCGAGCGTGCCGCCGACCGACAGGCCGAGATAGTTGGTCAGCACCGGCGGCGTCAGGCCTTGCGGCAGCGTGGCATCGAGCACGCTCTGCCAGCTCGCGCCGGCGCCAACCACGACGCGGTCCGGCCTGATGTCGCCGATTGCACCGAGCCTGCCCATATCGACCACGATGCCGCCTTCGCTCAGCGCGCGGCCGTAGATCGAATGGCCCCGGCCGCGCGGGGCAACCTTCAGTCTCTCGCTTTTTGCAAGGCGGAACAGGCTGGCGATCTCCGCGCCCGAGACAGGCTGCGCGACTACGCGCGGCTCCTTGCGAAGCAGACGGCCGAAATCGGTGCTCGCCTCAGTGCGAAGGCCGTCGCGCAACGCCAACTCGGCCGCGGCGGCGGCGAGGCCCCAATCCTGCGAGGTCATGGCCGCGGCGATCAGGCCGGTACCCAGAAACGTGCGTCTGTCTGACGTCATGAACGATCCTCTTTTTCGCCCGGCTGGAACGTTCAACCGGGTTACTCGAAGGAAGCTGGCTTCGAGGATCGCAGGTAACAATTATCGTCCGGCGCGATGGACCATCCCGCAAACCGGGACAATCGCCGGCGGCCGCGGGCCTGCTTTGCCCACCCTGCAGCGGCAACGCGCGCTGTCGTCACCCGCGAAAGCGGGTGATCCAGTATTCCAGAGATCGCAGTGATAGGGCCGATAAGCCGCGGCGTACTGGATTCCCGCATGCGCGGGAACGACGATCGAGTGTGCGGCGCCGATCAGGGCATCTCGACCAACCTCAAAACGCCGTATACCCGCCATCGATCACGAAGCAATCCGCCGTATGATACGACGACGCCTTGCTCATGATGTACACCGCGATGCCGCCGAAATCCGCAGGCTCGCCGAACCGGCGCACGGGAATGCGCGGCATCACGTTGGCGACGAACTTGTCGTTGGCCATGATGCCCGCGGTCATGTCGCTTTTGATCCAGCCGGGCAGGATCGCGTTCGCGGTGACGCCGTAGCGGGCGAGCTCCACCGCAAGCGCGCGGCATAGCGCGTTCAACGCCGCCTTGGTGCCGGCATAGTGCTCGTTGCGGGCGGTGCCGAACAGCGAGGCAAGGCTCGAGGTTGCGACCAGCCGGCCGAATCTGTCGCCCGCCTCGGCGCGCTCGGTCATGTGGCGGGCGGCGGCCTGAAACACGTGGAAGACGCCGTCGAGATTGGTCGCGAACATCCGTCGCCATTCCTCCTCGGTGCGGTCGATGAAGGCCCGCCGTCCGCCGCCGCCGATGCCGGCATTGGCAAAGCAGCCGTCGACCCGGCCGAACGTATCCAGCGTCGCCTGCATCGCTGATTTCACCGATGCCGGATCGGAGACGTCGCAGATTTGCGTGTGCACCTTGCCGGGCCCTGCCGACATGGTCGCGGCGGCCTTGCTGTTCTTCTCGGCGTTGCGGCCCCAGATCGAGACGTTGCAGCCGGCCGCGTTCAGGGCCTGTGCGATGCCAAGGCCGATGCCGCCATTGCCGCCGGTAATCACGGCCGTGCGGCCGGTGAGATCAAAAATGCTCATGCGATGTTTCCATTTTGTTTGGAACAGACTTGCGCCCGGTGGCGGGCAGATGTTCTGGCGCAAGCATGGACAAGGCGGTCAAGAAAATCAAATATGGGCGCGACATCATCCGGTCTCTTCCGCGCAGCGAAATAGCGCGTAAACACAAGTCATGAGGAAGCAATGCAGTTCAAGCACGTCACGCTCGATTTCGACGGCCCGGTCGCGATTCTCAAGCTCGATCATCAGGAGGTCATGAACGCGGTCTCGATGGACATGCTGGGCGGTCTTGGCGAGGCGCTCGATGCGATCGACGACAAGCGGGACGAGGTGCGCTGCCTGGTATTGACCGGGGCAGGGCGCGCTTTCTGCACTGGCGCCAATCTGCAAGGCCGCAATAGCCAGAAGGCGGGAAAGAGCAATGCCGGCCAATCGCTGGAGATCGGCTTCCATCCGTTCCTGCGGCGGCTGCGCCGGCTGCATTGTCCGATCGTATCGGCGGTCAACGGTCCCGCCGCGGGCGCCGGCATGAGCTTTGCGCTGATGGGCGACATGATCCTGTGCGCGCGCTCGTCCTATTTCCTGCAGGCGTTCCGCCGCATCGGCCTGGTGCCGGATTGCGGCTCGACCTGGCTGCTGCCGCGGATCATCGGCAAGGCACGCTCGGTCGAATTGTCGCTGATGGGTGAGCGGCTGCCGGCGGAGAAGGCGCTGGAATGGGGGCTCGTCAACCGCGTCTACGACGATGCGGTCTTGATGGAGGAGGCGATCAAGCTCGCGCATGAGCTGGCCAACGGACCGACGGTCGCGCTGTCGCTGATCCGCAAGCTCTATTGGGACAGTTCAGAAAACTCCTTCGAGGAGCAGCTCAACCTCGAATATGAGTCGCAGCGCATCGCCGGCTCGACGGAAGATTTCAGGGAGGGCGTTGGCGCGTTCCTCGAGAAGCGTCCCGCCAAGTTCAGGGGCAAATGATCGAGGATCAACTCGGACGCTGCGTCTCCTCCTGGTATCCGGGGGCGACTGGCGTCACGGGCGCGGCAAAACTTTCCGGTGGCGCCAGCCAGGAAACCTGGACGTTCGATATCGTGCACCCGAGCGGCAATGTCGGCGCCATCCTGCGCCGCGCGCCGCCGGGCTACGGCGCCTCGCCTGGGCGGGCCGCGGGTCTTCATGCCGAAGCCACCTTGATGCAGCTTGCGCACGATGCCGGCCTGCCGTCGCCGCGCGTGATGCATGTGCTGAGGCCCGAGGACGAGCTCGGCCGCGGTTTCATCATGCAGCGGATCGAGGGTGAGACCATCGCGCGCAAGATTCTCCGCGACGAGAAGTTCGCCAAGGCACGGCCGATATTGGCACGGCAGTTAGGGAGCATCATCGCCGGCATCCACGGCTTGCCGGCTTTGAGGCTGCCGAAACTGCGCGAGGTGAGCGCAACAAAAGAGATCGCCGACCTCGAGCGGGAATACCGCAGCTTCAACTGGCCGCGTCCGGTGTTCGAGCTGGCGCTGCGTTGGCTCGGCGAGCGCGATCCTGGGCCGTCGAAGGAGGTGACGCTGGTGCATGGCGATTTCCGCCACGGCAACCTCATCATCGGCCCTGACGGGGTGCGCGCGGTGCTGGACTGGGAGCTCGCGCATGTCGGCGACCCGATGGAGGATCTGGGATGGATCTGCGTCAACTCCTGGCGCTTCGGCGAGATCGACAAGCCGGTCGGCGGCTTTGGCACGCGCGAGGAGCTGTTCGCCGGCTACGAGGAGGCGGGCCGCAAAGTCGATGCGGACAGGGTGATGTTCTGGGAAGTCATGGGCACGCTGCGTTGGGGCATCATGTGTTGCGGCATGATGCAGCGTTTTCGCCAGGGCCCGGACCATTCGATGGAGCGCGCCATGATCGGCCGCCGTTCGTCGGAGACGGAGATCGATTTATTGAGATTGCTTGCTCCGAGAGGAGGATGATTGTGCAGGACGAACCCACGCCCACCGAACTGATCAAGGCTGTCGCGGATTTTTTGCGCAACGAGATTGCGCCTGATATCAAGGGCCATAATGCGTTCAAGCTCCGCGTCGGTATTAACGCGCTCGACCTGGTCACGCGGCAATTGGCACTGGCGCAGGAGAGCGATGCTGCGGAGGCGGCGCGGCTCAAGCAGTTGCTCGGCATGGACGGCGCGTTGATCGACCTCAACCGCGTGCTGTCGGAAAAGATCGCAGCGGGTGAAGTCGATCTGGAGACGCCGGGGCTCGCCGAGCATCTCTGGCAGACCACGATGGACAAGCTGGCCGTCGATCAGCCGAATTACGCGTCGTACAAGAGGGAGTTAGGGAATAAGTAGGATGGGTAGAGCGAAGCGAAACCCATCAGAGCATCGACGATGCGCCCGATGATGGGTTTCGCTGCGCTCTACCCATCCTACGGCGCCAACTCTCCGCCGTCATTGCGAGGAGCGCAGCGACGAGGCAATCCATCTATCCCCGTGTTGAGGCATGGATTGCTTCGCTTCGCTCGCAATGACGTGGATAGGGTGTCGAGAGCCCTACCGCCCCAGCCATTTCGGCGGCCGCTTTTCCGAAAACGCCTTCGGTCCCTCGATGTAATCCTGCGAGGCCGCCATCGCCTTCACGGCGGGATATTCGCGCTGCTCGGCGATCGCCTGTTCCAGCGATACTTCGAGCCCGCGCTGAATCGCCTGTTTGGAAGCGCGGATCGACATCGGTGAGTTCTTGCAGATGGTCTCGGCCCAGCGCTCGGCCACTGCGAGTGCCTCGCCGGCAGGAACCACCTCATTCACAAAACCGAGCTCAAGCCCCTCCTTGGCGGAGACGTGGCGCGCGGTGAGGATCATGCCCATGGCGCGCTTCAGCCCGATCTGCCGCGGCAGCCGGTGCACGCCGCCGGCCAGTGCGGCGAGGCCGACGCGGGGCTCGGGCAGGGCGAAGGTGGCATTTTCCGACGCGATGATGAGGTCGCAGGCCAGCGCGATTTCAAAACCGCCGCCCATCGCGACGCCGTTGACGGCGGCGATGATCGGCTTGTCGCAGTCGAAGCGCGAGGTGAGGCCGCCAAAGCCGCCCTTGTCCCAGCCACGCTTGCCGCCGGCGGCCTGCCATTTCAAATCGTTGCCGGCGCAGAACGCCTTGTCGCCGGCGCCGGTGACGATCGCAACCCACTGCTCGGGGTCGGCGGAGAAATCGTCGAACACCTTGTTGAGTTCAAAATGCGCGTCGATATGCAGCGCATTGTACACTTCGGGCCGCGATAGCGTGATGATCGTGATCGGTCCCTTGCGCGTCACCTTTGAGAATTTCAGGTCCATGTTGGCTCCCATGTCAATTTTCTGCCGAGAAGAATATTGGCAGGGATCATAGCGCGACGCGGCCGTGTGAAACCATCCAATTGCGCAAGGCCCCCGCGCATGCCAAGGCCGCTTCCATTGCTTGACTTAATCGCGGTCTTCTCAGCTAAATCAACCTGAGCAGGAGCGCTCTGTAGCGCCTAAACGCAAAAGCAATAAACGACATTTCCGGGAGAGCCGCCTTGGATTTCAACCTGCCCGCCGACCTCGTTGCCTATCTCGACGAACTCGACCGCTTCATCGCGCGCGAGATCAAACCGCTGGAGGAGGCCGACGACAACATCCGCTTCTTCGACCACCGCCGCGAATGGGCGCGCACCGATTTCGAGAACGGCGGCTTGCCGCGCCACGAATGGGAAGCGCTGCTGCGCAAGGCAAAAAACCTCGCCGACGCGGCTGGGCATCTGCGCTTCGCGATCCCGAAGCGTTACGGCGGCAAGGACGGTTCCAACCTCTGGATGGCCGTAATCCGCGAGCATTTTGCCGCGAAGGGGCTCGGCCTGCACAACGATTTACAGAACGAGCATTCGATCGTCGGCAACCTCCCGCTCGTGACCATGCTCGATCGCTACGGCACCGACGCGCAGAAGGCGATGATCGACGGGTCGATCACGGGCAAATACCGCATCACGTTTGGTCTGACGGAGCCGCACCACGGCTCGGACGCGACCCATATGGAGACGAAGGCGGTGCAGGCCACCCGCGACAACGTCAAGGGCTGGATCATCAACGGCGAGAAGATGTGGACGACCGGCATGCACGTCGCCACCCATTGTGCGCTGTTTGCCCGCACCTCGGGCAATGACGGCGACGCGCGCGGCATCACCTGCTTCCTGGTGCCAGCCAGAAGCGAGGGTGTGAAGGTCGAGGAATATATGTGGACCTTCAACATGCCGACCGATCATCCGCGCGTCAGTTTTACGGACGTGTTCGTGCCCGAGGATGCGCTGTTCGGCGAGGTCGGCCGCGGCCTGTCGCTGGCGCAGTGCTTTGTGCATGAAAACCGTATCAGGCAGGCGGCAAGCTCGCTCGGCGCCGCGGTCTACTGCATCAACGAAAGCGTCAAATATGCCCGTGAGCGAAAGCCGTTCGGCAAGGCGCTGGCGGAGAACCAGGCGATCCAGTGGCCGCTGGTGGAACTGGCGACGCAAGCGGAGATGCTGCGGCTATTGATCCGCAAGACCGCATGGGAAATGGACCAGCTCACTCAGGCCCAGGTCGAGCATACGCTGTCCGACCGCGTCTCGATGTGCAACTATTGGGCAAACCGACTGTGCTGCGAGGCCGCCGACCGCGCCATGCAGGTGCATGGCGGCATGGGCTATTCGCGCCACAAGCCGTTCGAGCACATCTACCGCCACCACCGCCGCTACCGCATCACAGAAGGCAGCGAGGAAATCCAGAAGCGCAAGGTGGCGGGATTCCTGTTCGGCTATATGGGGGCGGGGAAATATTAGGAGCGTATGATGGAAGGTGGATGTACGTGCCAAAATATCCGCTACCGATTGAGCGGCCGGCCGATGATCGTGCATGCCTGCCATTGCAGCTGGTGCCAGCGCGAGACCGGCACGGTGCACGCAGTCAACGCGCTATATGAAGCTGACAGGGTCGAGCACCTCAAGGCCGAGCCCGAGATCATCGATACCCCGTCGGCCAGCGGCAAGGGCCAGAAGATCGCGCGCTGCCCGGTCTGCAAGGTCGCCGTCTGGAGCAATTATCCCGGCTCCGGCCCCGCGGTGCGCTTCGTCCGCGTCGGCACCATGGATGATCCAAGCCAGTGCCCGCCGGACGTTCACATCTTCACCTCGACCAAGCAGCCCTGGGTTACGCTGCCGCCGGGTGCAAAGGCGTTTGCCGAATTCTACAATCCGGCGGAGGTGTGGTCGGATGAGATGAAGGCCCGCCACCGCGCCGCGCGGGAGAAGGCGGGGAAGAAGTGAGCGGCCGCTCCGCTCTCAACGCGTCGTCCCCGCGAACGCGGGGACCCATAACCACAGGACGCAGTTTGAGGCACGGCGGTCAAGAGAAGGCAACTAACACTTCCCATATCAGCAACGACACGGCGTATGGGTCCCCGCGTTCGCGGGGACGACATCGTTTGATGACGGGGCCTAATTCACCTGACGATCTTTCCCCGCCCAATACGGCTCGCGCAGATTCCGCCGCAAGATTTTCCCCGACGGGTTGCGCGGCAGCGCTTCGATGAAGTCGACCGATTTCGGCGTCTTGAAGCCGGCAATGCGTTCGCGGGTAAAATTGATGATGTCGGTGGCGGTCGCCTGCTTGCCCGGCTTCATCACCACGATCGCCTTGACCGCTTCGCCCCATTTGTCGTCGGGAATGCCGATCACGGCAGCCTCGGCGACATCGGGATGATCGCATAGCGCGCTCTCGACCTCGGCGGGATAGATGTTCTCGCCGCCGGAGATGATCATGTCCTTGATACGGTCGTGGATATAGAGATAGCCGTCCTCGTCCATGTAGCCGGCATCGCCGGTGCGCAGCCAGCCGTCACTGCCGAGCGTCCTCGCGGTCGCCTCCGGCAGGTTCCAGTAGCCGGCCATGTTGGAGCCGGAGCGGGTGGCGATCTCGCCGACCTGGCGGGGCGGCAAGCGGTTGCCGTCGGGATCGAGGATTGCGATCTCGATTCCCGGCAGCGCCTTCCCGGCTGAGCGCATGCGCTCCAGCCCCTCGACATGGTCCTCAGGCGGAAGCGCGACGATGGTGCCTGTCGTCTCGGTCATGCCATAGAGCTGCACGAAGCCGCACTTGAACACCTCGATGCATTCCTTCAGCAGCGCCGCCGGAATCGGCGAGGCACCGTAGAGCATGTATTTCAGCCGGGAAAAATCAACCTGCCGCGCCCGCGGCTGCCGCACCACGAACTGCATCGCGGCCGGCACCATAAAAAGCTTGGTGATTCCAGACTGCTCGAAGAAATCGAGCACCCTGGTCGGATCGAACTCGCGCGCGATCACGCCCTTGGCGCCGTGATAGAGTCCCATCACGCCCCAGCCGGAGCCGCCGATGTGGAAGACGGGCATCGCGACCAGCGAGACGTCGTCCGCCGACCATTTGTTCCATTCGGGCTTCTCAGCCTCGCTGCCGGCGTGCACGAGGTTGAAGAAGTTGGCATGCGACAGCATCGCGCCCTTGGGCTTGCCCGTGGTACCCGACGTGTAGAGTTGGATCGCGATGTCCTTCGGGCCGATTGGCACCTTTGGATCATCGCTGCTGGTCGCATCGCGCCAGGCCGCAAAATCCTGCCATTCCGGCGCGCCGCCTTCGGTCGTGATGATGGTGCGGATATCGGGCAGTTGCGGCTTGATGTTGCGGACCTGCGTGATGAACTCAGGGCCCACGAACAGCACCGGCGCCTTGCAGTCGCTGACGATGAAGGCAACCTCCGGGCCGGCGAGGCGCCAGTTGACCGGCGCCATCACGATCCCCGCCTTCATCGCGCCCATCAGCAGCTCGAAATAGAAGTCGCTGTTCTTGCCGAGATAGGCGATGCGCTCGCCCGGCTTGATCTCCATCGCAATCAGCGCGTTCGCGACGCGGTTGGTCTTGACGTCGAACTCGGCGAACGTGGTCTGGCGTCCCTCGAACTCATAGGCGATGGCATCGCCACGCGTTTTGGCGCGCTCGCGCACCATGTCGGCAAGATTGGTCAATTGCTCCGGCGCGGACATGTCTCTCCCGTATCGTTTTGTTATCGTTGCGCGGAGTGTGGCGATAACGTGCGCAGAAGACAATACGGGGATGCCGTCGTCCCTGCGAAAGCAGGGACCCATACGCCGCGGCCTATCGGTAAAGGCGATGGAGCTAGTTGCCTTCGTAACAACGAGCGCTTGTGGTTATGGGTCCCTGCTTTCGCAGGGACGACGGCAGAGTTCACCCGCGCGAGGCCCGGTCCTTCTCGTTCTGTGCCTTGATCGACTCGCGGGCCTTGTTCCAGTCGTCGTCGCTCCAGTCGCGCAGCTGGTAGAAGTTGCCGCCCATTGCGAGCGCTTGGCCGCCATCCATCGCGATGGTCTCGCCATTGATCCAGTCGCAGCCGCCGGAGATCAGGAACACGGCCAGATTCTGCAATTCCTCCATGGTGCCGACCCGGCCCATCGGGTTCTGAGCCCGGGTACGTGCGCCGGCCTCGTCGCCGGGCTTGATGCGCTTGCTCATGCCCTCGGTCGGGATTTCGCCCGGCGCGATGGTGTTGAGGCGGATGCCGTGTCTGCCCCATTCGACCGCAAGCGACATCGTCATGGCGTGGATCGCCGATTTGCTCATCGCCGATGGCACCACGTAGGGCGAGCCGTTGCGCACCCAGGTCACGGTGATCGACACCACGTTGCCGCGCTGCCTGTCTGCGATCCAGCGCCGGCCCACCGCATGGGTCACATAGAAGGTGCCGTGCATCACGATGTTGGCGACGGCGTCGAAGCCGCGCGGCGACAGGTCTTCCGAGCGCGAGATGAAATTGCCGGCGGCGTTGTTGATGAGGTCGGTGAGGGGACCCGAAGCCCAGATCTGTCCGATCATCTCATCGACCGCAAGCGCATTGCGGATGTCGACGCCATGGCTGACGACGCGGCCGCCATACTCGTCCATCAACTCGGTCGCGGTCTCGTCGCATACAATTTTGCGGCGGCCGCAGATGTGAACTTCGGCTCCCAGTTGCAGAAACCGCGCCGCCATCGACTTGCCGAGGCCGGTACCGCCTCCGGTCACGAGGATCCGCCGCCCGGCGAGAAGCTGATCGTTGAACATCGTTTCCACCCCGCGGATTGTCTGTTAATTGACCGATTGACTAAAACCGGACAACGGCCTTTGTGTAAAGCGCCAAGAACGAAGTGTGGAGGATTTTAATCATGGAGCAACGCGTCTCGATCTCGATTTCGGACGGCATTGCCGATGTCCGCCTGGTGCGTGCTGACAAGATGAATGCGCTCGATGCCGCGATGTTCGAAGCGCTGGTGGCGGCGACCGAGCGGCTGGCCCAGGAAAAGGGCGTCAGGGTGGTAGTATTGTCCGGGGAGGGCCGGGCGTTCTGCGCCGGCCTCGACATGGGCCGCTTCCAGGCGATGAAAGAAAATGGCGGCAATGGGATCGCCGGCGGCGAGAAGCGCGACCTGACGGTACGCACCCATGGCATCGCGAATTTTCCGCAGCAGGCGGTGTGGGGCTGGCGCCAGCTTCCGGTGCCTGTCATTGCCGCGATCCAGGGCGTCGCGTTCGGCGGCGGCTTCCAGCTCGCGCTCGGCGCCGACATGCGCTTCCTCACGCCGGATGCGCGGATGTCGATCATGGAAATCAAATGGGGCCTGGTGCCCGACATGGCGGGCACGCCGATCCTGGCAAGCCTCGTGCGCAACGATATCTTGCGCGAGCTGACTTATACGGGCCGCATCTTCTCCGCGCAGGAAGCCATGAGCTATGGCCTCGCGACGCGGATCTGCGACGACCCGCTTGCGGCGGCGTTCGAGGTGGCGCGCGACATCGCCGGCAGGAGCCCGGATGCGATCCGCGCCGCCAAGCGCATGCTGGGCAAGCTGTCGGTCGATCCGGCGCCGGCGCTGCTCGCCGAATCCGTCGAACAGCAGAAGCTGATCGGCAGCCCCAACCAGACCGAGGCCGTGCGCGCCAATATGGAGAAGCGCGCGCCAAGGTTTGCGGAGGCGGGGTAGCCGCCACCGTCGTTCCGGGGCTCGCGAAGCGAGAACCCGGAACCTCGAGATTCCGGGTTCGATGCTGCGCATCGCCCCGGAATGACGACGTACACAACCCGACCACAGATCGGAAAGAGACAATGTCCTCCTCCCAACTCTTCCTCGGCATCATCAGCGGCGAGCGGCGGCGCAGCCATGGCGAAATCGCCGATCGCGCCGAGCGGATCGCCAGCGGACTGCAGAAGCTCGGGGTCAAGCAAGGCGACAGCGTCGCGATGCTGATGCGCAACGACATCGCTTTCATCGAGGCGGCCTATGCGGCGATGCGGCTCGGCGCCTATGGCGTGCCGGTCAACTGGCACTTCAAGCCGGAAGAGATCAATTATGTGCTGAAGGACTCCGGCACCTCGGTGTTGATCGCGCATGCCGACATGCTGCATCAGTTGCGTGAGGCGATCCCGCAAGGCGTGACCGCGCTCAGCGTGCCGACGCCGCCGGAGATCCTGGCGAACTACAAGATCGATCCGGATCACCTGGCGACGCCGGACTTTGCGATCGATTTCGAATCCTGGCTCAAGCAGCACCAGCGCTATGACGGGCCGGCGGTGCCGCAGCCGCAGAACATGATCTACACCTCCGGCACCACAGGCCATCCCAAGGGCGTGCGCCGTTTTGCGCCGACGCCGGAGCAGACCGCCAATGCCGAGCGCATGCGCGCGATGATCTATGGCCTGAAGCCCGGCGCCCGCGCGCTATTGCCGGGGCCGCTTTATCATTCCGCACCGAACTCGTTCGGGCTGCGCGCCGGCCGCCTCGGCGGTGCGCTGGTGATCATGCCGCGCTTCGATGCCGAGGAGTTCTTGCGCGTGATCGAGACCGAGAAGGTCGACACCGTCTTCATGGTGCCGACCATGTTCATCCGCCTGATGAAGCTGCCCGAGGAGGTGCGCAAGAAGTACGACATGTCGTCGCTGCGCCACATCATCCACGCCGCCGCGCCGTGTCCCGCCGACGTCAAGCGCGCGATGATCGAGTGGTGGGGACCGATCATCTACGAATTCTACGGCTCGACCGAATCGGGCGCCGTCACCTTTGCCACCTCCGGGGACGCGCTGAAGAAACCCGGCACCGTCGGCAAGATTTCGCCCGGCGCGGAGCTGCGCTTCATCGGCGATGACGGCAGGGAGCTGCCGCAGGGCGAGATCGGCGAAATCTATTCGCGCATCGCAGGCAATCCGGATTTCACCTACCACAACAAGCCGGAAAAGCGCGCCGAGATCGATCGGGAAGGGTTCATCACCTCGGGCGATGTCGGCTACATCGATGCCGACGGCTACGTCTTCATCTGCGACCGCAAGCGCGACATGGTGATTTCGGGCGGCGTCAACATCTATCCGGCCGAGATCGAGGCGGCGCTGCATGCGATTCCCGGTGTGCATGATTGCGCGGTGTTCGGCATCCCCGATGCCGAATTCGGCGAGGCGCTGATGGCTGTGGTGGAGCCGCAGCCGGCGGTGACGCTCGATATTGCTTCCATCCGCAGCCAGCTCAAGGTCTCGCTGGCGGACTACAAGGTGCCAAAGCACATCGAAATCCAGTCCAACCTGCCGCGCGAAGATTCCGGCAAGATCTTCAAGCGCCGCCTGCGCGATCCCTATTGGGAGCGGGCGGGGCGAAAGATCTAACGTCACGATCGCCTTCGGAGCGACCGCTAACCACGGCTAGCCTCCGCAAGAACACTGCCATGTCGCTCCCTTGTCGCATCGCGCTGCTATCCGCAGAGACAAGGGTGCGGCATTGATTCTCGTGGGGCTATGGGCCGCGTGAATCAGTCATCGCCCTGTCACAGAAATCTGTCAGGGGACGGGTATGGGTAGTGACGCCTTGAGTGAAGAGAGCCCGGAACGGCGC
Organism: Bradyrhizobium sp. CB3481; assembly: GCF_029714305.1. Lineage (NCBI taxonomy): Bacteria > Pseudomonadati > Pseudomonadota > Alphaproteobacteria > Hyphomicrobiales > Nitrobacteraceae > Bradyrhizobium > Bradyrhizobium sp. CB3481. Next base: position 6,016,181 of record NZ_CP121647.1, on the reverse strand, counting down.
TTTCGTACCTTGTTTATATCCGATGTCCATCTCGGAGCCCGCGGCTCGCAAGCCGACCGCTTGCTGGACTTTCTCAGGGTTCACGACGCCGACACGATCTATCTCGTCGGCGATATCGTCGACGGCTGGGCGCTGAAGTCGAGCTGGTATTGGCCGCAATCGCACAACGATTTCGTGCAGAAGATGCTGCGCAAGGCGCGCAAAGGTGCCAAGGTCGTCTACGTGCCGGGCAATCACGACGAGTTCCTGCGCAACTATTACGGCACGCATTTCGGCGGCATCGACGTGGTGGAAAACGCCGTTCACGAAGGTGTCGACGGCAAGCGCTACCTTGTCATCCACGGTGACATCTTCGACCTGGTGGTGCAGAACGCACGCTGGCTCGCCCATCTCGGCGACAAGGCCTATGACTTCGCCATCCAGATGAACCGTCTCGTCAATTTCTTCCGGCGCATGTTCGGCGTGCCCTATTGGTCGCTGTCGCAATGGGCCAAGCTGAAGGTCAAGAACGCCGTCAATTATATTGGCGCGTTCGAGAAGACTTTGGCCGGCGAGGCGCGGCGGCACGGCGCCGACGGCGTGATCTGCGGGCACATTCACTACGCCACCATCCGCGATGAGCACGGCATCCGCTACATGAATTGCGGCGACTGGGTGGAGAGCTGCACCGCCCTCGTCGAGCACGAGGACGGCCGGTTCGAGATCATCACCTGGGCCGATCCGGAGCGGCGGGTGGCGCCGGTTCCCCGCGCCGCCGCGCGCGCAGCGTGACGGGGCAAAGGGGCCGAATCGCAGCGAAAGACCCGGTTTTCGTCCCCTGAGATCACGCCAAATCGTCTTGCCCGCTTGTCCGTCGCCGCGTTACAAATTGCGGATGCCAGAACCTGTCCAGCATCCTCCCATTGGCGCGGCCGATATCGAGGCCGCCGCCAAGATCGTCGCGCCCTTTGCGGTGCGTACGCCGCTCTTGACGTTCCCGGTGCTCAACGAGCGCGTCGGAACCAAGGTCTTCCTGAAGCCCGAAATGCTGCAGCGGACCGGATCGTTCAAATTCCGCGGCGCCTTCAATAAGCTGGCCTCGATCCCGCAGGATCGGCGCGGCGGCGGGGTCGTGGCGTTCTCCTCCGGCAACCACGCCCAGGGCGTGGCGGCGGCGGCGCAGATCCTCAGCATGCAGGCCACCATCGTGATGCCTGCGGATTCGCCCGTCACCAAGCGCGAGCGCACCAAGGGCTACGGCGCCGAGGTCGTGCTCTATGACCGCGACAAGGAAGACCGCGAGGCCATCGCCAACGGCATTGCGGCCAAGCGAGGCGCGACGCTGGTGCGCCCCTATGACGATCCCTTCGTGATCGCAGGGCAGGGCACCGCCGGCCGCGAGATCGCCGAGGACATGACAGCGCTGGGGCTCAGCCCTGATATCGTGGTCGCGCCGGCCTCGGGCGGCGGGCTGATCGCTGGTGTGGCAACGGCGGTGAAGTCGAAATTCCCGCAGGCGCAGGTGATCGTCGCCGAGCCGAAGGACTATGACGACCACGGCCTGTCGCTACGCGCCGGCCATCGCGAGGCCCATCACGCCGCCGGCCGCACCATCTGCGATGCGCTGATGGCGGCGATGCCGGGCGAGCTCACCTTCTCGATCAACAGCAAGCTGCTGGCCAATGGTGTCACCGCTTCCGACGAGGAGGTCGGTGCTGCCGTCGCCTATGCCTATCGCGAATTGAAGCTGGTGGTCGAACCGGGCGGCGCCGTCGGTCTCGCCGCGCTGCTGGCCGGCCGGATCGACGCCAAGGGCAAGAACGTCGTCATTGTGCTCTCCGGCGGCAATGTCGACGCGGACCTGTTCGCTCGATTGGTCGCCTGATCACCATTTCAAACGGAAAGCGGGCAGAGCATGTGCTCTGCCCGCTTTTGCTTTGTCCGAAGCTGAGATCAGCGCCGTCCAAAACCTCCACCGAACCCTCTGCCGAACCCACCGCCGCCGAATGAACCGCGGGACGGGCCGGCGAAGCGGCTGAAGCCTCCGCCACCCATACGGCTGCCGAAATGACGCGGCCCGCTACCCATCATCGGCCTTCGCATCATCATCGGTCGGTTCATCCGCATCGGATGGTTGTCCATTCTCGGATGCAGGGACGTGACCTTGCCGAACTTGCCGCCGTTCCTGCCGAAATTGCCGGGCATGGAGTGGCCCTTGCCAGGCAGACCCATGACCTTATCTGCATTACCCTTGTTGAAGCCGCCGTGGATCGGGTTGTTCGCGTTCATGCCCTTGGCGGGTAGCGTGACGATCTTCGACGACATCGGCATGTGCGCATGGGAACCGAAATTGCCCGGCTTGAAGTTCGGCGACTGCTTCGCCAGATGCGTGAACTGCATCAGCGGCACGGCCTTCGGCGCGGCGTGCAGGTGCAACGCGGACTTGGCGTAGGGGGTATTGGAAAAACTGTCGTGGAACGTCTTGTAGGCGAACGGCGAGTTCGCCAGCACGGCCTTATGCCAAGCCTTTGCCACCTGGATGTTGCCCAGCAGCACGCGGATGTGGTCGCACAACGGGTCATGCGGATACAGACGGATGAACTCCTCATAATATTCGGGCGAGCCCTCGGACAGCACATAATCGTAGGCCTGGCGCACCGAGCGCGAGGGCAGGTTCGACGCCATCTGCATGATCGGGGTACGATCCGGCGCGCGGCCCGCCGCCATGATGGTATCGCCGAAGAAATAGAAATCAGACGTGAGCGACGAGCTTTCCCACGGCGTCTGGCGGCCGTTGGTCGCGTTGTTCACCTCGAGGCGGACGCGTTTGAACAATTGCTCGATCGGCAGGTTCGGCACGCGCGCGATGTTCAGGAACGCGGACGTGTACGGGCTGTGGTTGCCGTCACCATCCTGTGCCTCCATTCCCGGGGCCGTCGAGTAGCCGACGATCGAGCCGTTCGGCGCATCGACGATGGCAAGTCCGCGTCCGTTGTCGCTCGCTTCAGGGAACGGATTGTTACGGCAGGCATCGAGCACGACGATGCGCATCCGGCTCGGTATCGATTCCAGCGTGCCCATCACGTCGACCAGCCGCATCGAATTGCCGTCGAGGTCGGACGGCGAGGAAATCTTCGCATCGACCGGAAGCAGGTAATTTTCGCCGGCCACCTGCACGCCATGGCCGGCATAGTAGACCATCGCCACGGTGCGCGGACCGCGCTCGCCGACCTTGGAGGAGAAGTCCTGAACCACCTTGATCATCTCGCCGCGCGTCAGGTCCGTCGCCTGGGTCACCTCGAAGCCCGCCGAATTCAACAGCTGTGCGACGGATTGCGCGTCGTTGCCGGGATTGGCGAGCTTTGGCGCGGTCTGGTAATTCGAATTGCCGATGACCAGCGCGACGCGCTCTTCCGGCGGCGGCGCCTGCATGCCGGTGCGGATATCCGCATTCGGGGCTTCGGCGAAGGCCAGGCCCGTGGCAGCGAAGCCCAGCAGGCCCGCAAGCAGGCCGGTGCGTAACAGCGATGACTTGAAACGGGACATGACAGCCTCCTGAAACGGATTCGCGCGGCAGCGACTTGCCGCGGGAACGCTAGGCCGACTCGACGCCCTGGTACGTGACGCCGGTCACGCTATTGCCCGCGCGCCGCCGCACTTGCGGCAATCAGGCGCAGCTGACAATCTCGGGTTGCCGACCGCCTCAAGGAGCCCGGCATGGGGTAAGCTTCGGACTAAAGGCTGCGATCGCGATCATCGCGGCGGTGCTCGCCGCTGCGGCGCTGGCCCAGGCGAGCCAGGTGTTCGCGCCGCTGGCGGCGGCCATTTTCATCATTGCCGTGGTGTGGCCGATTCAACGGCGGCTGCAATGGTGGATGCCGAAGCTTGTGGCGCTGGCCATCACCATCATCATCACCGTGACGGTCTGCTTCGCGCTTGCCTCGCTTGCGGCGTGGGGATTTGGCCGCGTCGGGCATTCGCTGCTCGCCGACCTCGCGCGGTATCAGGCGTTCTACGAGGCAACTGTCACGTGGCTGGATGGCCACGGCGTCTCCGTTGCGGCATTATGGGCGGAGCACTTCAACGTTGGCTGGCTCCTGCGCGCGACGCAATATGTCACCGGCCGCCTCAATACCACGCTGACCTTCTGGGTGATTGCGTTGGTCTACGTCATGCTCGGCCTTCTCGAGGTCGATGATATCTGGCGGAGGATCAAGCGTCTGGAGAACCGCGCCGCGGCGGCCGTGCTGCTCGAGGGCGGCGCTGCAACCGCAGCAAAGCTTCGATGGTTCCTTATGGTACGGACGCTGATGAGTGCCGTCACCGGCTTGTTGGTCGGCGCGTTCGCCTGGATCACCGGACTTCCGTTCGCGCTGGAATGGGGCGTGATCGCCTTCGTGCTCAATTATATCCCGTTCATTGGACCGTTCATCGCGACGCTGTTTCCGACCCTGCTGGCGATGACCCAGTTCGAGAGCTGGCCTGCGGTGTTCGGTCTCTTCGTTTGCCTGAACATCATCCAGTTCGCGGTCGGCAGCTATGTCGAGCCGCGGGTCGCCGGCACGATGCTGTCGATCTCCCCGGTGGTCGTGCTGTTCGCGATCTTCTTCTGGACCTTCCTATGGGGCCTGTTCGGGACCTTCATCGGCGTGCCGATCACGCTTGCCATACTCACCTTCTGCGCCGCGCACCCATCGAGCCGCTGGATCGCCGAGCTGCTCGGCGGATCTGATCAGGTCAAACCAAGCGAGCTCTAGGCGCCTTCCTTTCCTGCGGTACCAGCCTCGGAGCTGACGGGACCCTTCTCGGCGGACATGTCGATCGACTGCACCCGGCGGCTTGCAATGATCACGATGGCGCAGACCATATAAGAGAACACCCCCAACGCATAGGTCTTGGCGATGCCGAACTGGATCGACAACGCCACACCCAGCACCGAGGCGAACATCGACGTAATTCCGTTGGTGCTCCAGAAGAACGGCAGTAGTTCATGATGACGGCGCCAGACACCGAGGCCGAGCGGAAACATCATCCCCATGCAGAATGCAGGAGGAGCCAGCAGCAGGACAGACACCAGAATACGCATGTCGGTCGACAACGCCCGCCCCCATGTGGTGACCAGCGGCGTCAGCAGCCCTGCCACCACGAGCGTGGTGAGGAGGGCGGCAATCCTGAAGACGGTGAATCGTGATCGGGAGGAGGTATTCGCACCGACCGTGGCGCTGCCAATTCCGCTAAAGAGAAGAATTGTGAATAGCACGACGCTCAGCCCGTAAACGGGATGTCCGAGAAAGACCATCAGGCGCTGCATCTGCGATATCTCGATCAGCATGAAGCCCATCCCGATCGCGCTGAAATAGGCCACGGGCGGCGTCAGTGTCACCATTGGCATCCGCGTCGCAAGACGGAGGAAGGGCAGCACGATGTAATATCCGCAAGCGCAGAGCGCTACGATGATGAGCAGGCCGGTGACGCCGATCGCGACATTGTTGCTCATGATGTCCCAACTGCGGATGCTCACGAAATCGCTGAAGCGCGACGTATAGAAGAAGAACGGATTGTCGTCCGTCGAAGCAGCGATGTTTTCCGGCAGCGAATCGAAGAAGGCCTGGTCTGCCTTGTCGGACAGCAACGTCGAGGTGACGGTATCGAAGGTGACGTCCGGCCCCAAAAATATCTCGAAGCCTTGCGCCTGAAGTCTCTCGCGCGCGCCTTGCCATTCTGCGTCGCTGAACGCGTCAGGCCGGGTGATCACCGTCACGATGCCGCCGACGTTGACTGCGACGACGTGATGCCGCAGTTCCCCGGCTGGGACTCCCTTGCGCTGTAGCGCGCTCGCGGCGATCGCGATCAGCCGGTATAGCTCGCCACGACGCTCGGCACCGTACCAGCGTGATACCGACAACAGCCCGCCAGGCTTGAGCGCCCGGTAAAAATCATCCCACGCCTCAACGGTATAGAGACGATTTTCGGTGAGCGTCAGGCCACCGGCAACCGTCGCCGCCCAGGTATCGATGAGTGAAATCTGCACAAGATCGTACCGCTCGGACGAGTGGTTGATGTAGCTTCGCGCTTCGGCGTTGACCAGGGATACGCCGGGCTGGCGATCGAGATGGCCGGAGAAATCGGCGAATTTTTCGGTGAGCACTTCGAAGATCGCCGGGTTGATCTCAATTGCGCGAATCCGGCTGGCACCGAACAGCAGACCGGAAAGGATGTCACGACCGCCGCCGACGCCAACGACAGCGACATCGGCCGCCGGCTGCACGAGGTAGGCTGCATTGATGACGTCATCCTTCAGGTAGGCGAGCTTTCCGATGTCGCCATCATATTTGGTGATGATCGTGCCTGCATCGGCATCGATGTCGAGGTAGTGTTGGTCGACCCGGGCATCAGGAGTGCGGGCCAGACCCCAGCCAAACGGGACCTTCTCGGCCATTTCGCGTACCCTCACCCGCGAATAGGTATTCCAGCGTTCGAACAGCGTGCCGGTCTGCTCAGCGCCCTTGGCCCAGAACACACCGAGATGGCTTCGACCGGTCAGGTCAAGGCCGGAATGCAGGGTGGCCGCGACCGCCAGCGCCAGCGCGACAGCCCCGCTCAAACGGACACTACGGACGTCATCGCTGGTTCGGACAGTGATCCAGCCTACGCCGGCAGCACAGACTCCGAGCCACAACGTGGCGCTTACGGGGTCAATCACCAGCAGTATGAAGATCACGCCGACGCATCCAGCGGCGGCACCCAGCAGATCGGCTGCATAGAGCCGCCCGCCGCGATAGGGCAAGCGCGTGAGCAACAGCGTGATGCAAACCCCGGCTTCCGTGAACGGAGCCACGAAGGCGATAATCGCCAGGGCCAGAGCGAGGGGAACATTGTCTGCAGGTACGAGGAGCGGCGCGCACAGGAAGACGATCATTGCGCCAACGCTGCTGAGCGCGAACCATGACGCGTGGCGCGCGAATTCTATTCCGACCCGCTCGGCGGCATAACGGGCGGGCTTGCCGTAGACCTTCATCGCGCCCCGGGTGAGCCCCAGCATGGCAAGTGAAATGGCCGCGAATGCGAAATGATAATGCAGCATAACGCTGAAGAAGCGCGTTATCAGGATCTGGTAGGAAAGCGTCGCGAATGCCAGCACAAAGATTGCCAGATAATAGCGACCGGGAAACTTGGATACGGATTGCAAGACGCGGCCCTCTCGGTGGGGGCTATTAGGTGTTACACGCGATCGCCGGATAACTTCCTACTCGAGCAGCATGTCATCGCGGGTATTGTAGCGATCAACCGATCCAAATTCTACGAGCAAACAGGGCGGTGTTCATGAACAGGGACGCGCCGAGGAGTCCTATCACTCCTGCCAACAGCCACTTCGCTCGCAATCCTAAACCTGCCAGCGTCACAAACAGGGGAAATGAAACGAGATTAAATCGGCTCATTGAGACGAAGCCTGCTGGCCCACCGCTGAGCGTTAGATATGGCAGCAACAGGACTGCCATGGCGAACAGTGTCCAGCTTGCGCGCAACCGGGACCAGCCCAAAACAATCAAGGCAATGAACAATAATGTAAACCAGCTAGCTTGTCCCCATGGATTCCAATCATTGAGCATCATTCGCGTGAACGGCTCAAGCTTCAGTGCCGCAATCAATCTTGTCGCTAGCGTCGTTCCCTGATGGAATGCCGCCTGCCCATCCGCAAAAGCAAACGGAGTTCCGAAAGCGCTCCAGAGGTAGATCATGAATAGCCAGATCCCCGACGTCGCAAGAAGGACGCTTGGCACGAGGACAAGAAGAAACTTCGTCTTGTCGCGATTGGACCACATCTCCCAAAGAAGGACAGGCAACAGGACAACGCCCGTCGATCGGGTAGAGGCTGCCAAGCCTGCTAGCAGCGCTGCCGACAAGTAGTTTTTCCGTTTCAACACAAGGAAAAACGAGACGATCAGCAGCAGTGCCAAGGGCTCGGTATACCCGGCCGACAGCAGGACCGAAGCGGGAAAGAAGCTGAGCAGCGCGATTGTGGCGAGAGCCAGTTGATCACCAAACTCCTCACGAACCAGCTTGAAAAGGATGACAATCGCGAGCAACCCCGCGACGTTCGATACCAACAGCAATGCATCCGCAGGCGCGAGACCGCTGATCGTTGCCAAGCCCCGTACGAGCATGGGATACAGCGGGTAAAACACGATATTCTGTTGAATGGTGGGATCGCCGTTGTAGCGATAACCTTGAGTGACGATCTCGAAATACCATTGCGAATCCCATTGCAGCAATTGGTGGTACCAGGCTGGTCCGGCAGACCAGACATCGGCCCTCCCGACGGTTAGATATTTTTGGGAGAATACCAGTCCGAGCGCGACCACCACCCGCGAGCAGGAAAATATCAAGATGGCCCAACAATAGGGGAGCCAAGAATGACTTTTCCAGTTCGGATCCTGCATCTCCATGTCCATACTGTCGCTTGGTATGGGAGCTAAGGTCAATCGCCTTGGGAGTATGGAAGGCCATTCCATTTCGGGTTTTGCCAAAGCAGGCGAGCCAACGCCGAAGATTGATGTCCGTGTTCGAAGGCAAAGCCGGCGGCAGGGACCGACGCATCAGCCCCGAATTCATGAGTGCACGCCCTCGGGCTCTTCTTCGCCGGCAATCTCCACGCGCTCCGGTGGCAGCAGATCAAGCTGCCCATCTGGCCCAGCCGCCAGCGTGTGAATATAGAAGTGCGTCGCCGCATCGTCGATCGCATTCATCACCGGCGAGGGCGCGGAGATGATCTTTAGCGAACCGCAGGCTCCGATCCAGTCGATATGACGGTGGCCATGCATCACCACCGCGCGGCCGGCCAACGCTTCCAACCGGCGCACGAACCAGCTGCCGTTGATCAATGCCGTCCCGATGCGTTCCGAGAAGGCTTTTACCGGCATGGGGTATTCCACCACATGGTGATGCAGTGCGACGATCCAGCGTGCTTCCGGATAGTGGCGGATCGCTGCTTCGAAGCGGTGCGTCTGTTCGACCGACACCAGCCCGAGCGCGTTGGTGAAGGAAAAGTGCGTCTCCGCATTGGAGTTCAGGATCGCTATTCCGAGCCCGTCTGCCGCCTCTGGCAGGACGACCATCGGAAACAGGCTGTCGAACAGGTCGCGCAGCGCTGCGGCACGGCGCAGACCGCCGTATCCGGCAAGGGCCATGATCGCATCGCGGTGCGGCGCCAGCGCTTCGTTCAGCGTAGCGGCCGGCTTTCCATTGGCATCGACGACGCGCACGCGGTCGCCTTGCACGGCCGCTATGGCGGATAGGGTGCGGATTTGCCGTAACCGTATGGTCGGGCTGAACGGCAGGTCGAGCCGGGCCGGATTGGCGCGATCGACGATGTTGACGTCGTGATTGCCGGGCAACATGACCGTGCGGGCGACCAGTTCCGGATGACGCGCCATCGCGTCGAGAAAGACGGCCCACTCGCTGGCACGGCCGGCATCGGTCATATCGCCGCTGACGACGATGTGGTCGAGCGGCTCGGTGGCGTGGATGGCGGCGAGGTGTGCGAGGATGCGCGCGAGCTGGCCATTGCCGCGCGGGCCCGCCCGTCCGCTTTCGATGCGGAAGCCATATTGTTCGGCGATCACGTGAAGGTCGGACAGATGCGCGATGCGCCAGCGTCGTGCGCTCGGCGCGGCGGTATCGAAAGCGGTGAGGTCGACCGGTTGAGACATGCTGGCATCCGCAAATCCCCACACCAGCGATGCGGCCGCCAGATATCCCGACACCAGCAGAACGGCATTTGCCAGCGTCGGCACGGCGAGGCGGTGTAGCAGGACCAGGTCGTTCCAGCCCCCGGTCCAACGCGTGGCTGGCCAGGCCAGTATCGCAATCAACACCGCGCAGGCGGACAGCACGATGCCGGCGCCGACCGAATTGGCGGTGCGCAACCTCGCCCGACCCGGCGCGGTCAGCGTCCTGCCCCACATCCGTTCGGTCAGGTGACGAAGCGCCTCGCGGGTGAACGCGTAGCCCGGCTGCACGGCGAGGGCATTGAGCGACCAGAAATTATTCTCGGCGATCCGGAACAGCGGCCGCCATCCGATCCACCCGACCGCTGTTATCGCGAGCAAGGCGAGGGCGGTGCCGATCCCGGTCAGCGTGGCAAGCTTTTCCGACAGGGTTGAAAACCAGGCGGAGACCAGCAACGGCGCCAGGCCCAGCAGCACCGCCGGCAACAACAGCAGCACCGTCCAGGCAAACAGCAGTTTGGGCAAACTGATTTCGACCAGCAGGCTGCCCGTGATGGCAAGCAGGGATCGCTGCCCGGGACTGGCGGCATCGTCCTCGATATCGCCATGGCGCGGATCGATCAGCATGCGGTCCTCCACGCTGACGGCATCGCGTTCCCGGTCGGCCCCATCATGCTGAACTCCGCATCGCATCTTCGCGCTATACACCCCAGGGCAGGCCCGATAGGTACCATGCGGCGAAAAGCAGGATCCAGACCGCAAGCATCCAGACCACATAGGGCAGCACCAGCGCGACCACAGTGCCGACGCCGGCATTCCGCTCGTATTTCCTCGCAAGCCCGACGATCAGCGCAAAATAGGGGTTGAGTGGCGTGATTGAGTTGATGGGGCCATCTCCGACCCGGTAGGCGGCCAGCACCGCCGCCGGATCGACGGATAGCTGCACGAACAGCGGGACGAACACGGGTGCAAAGATGGCCCAGGTCGCGATGGCCGGCGTGAAGACGAGATCGAGGACGGCGACAATCAGGATAAGTCCCAGCAGCAGCCAGAGCGGGCCGATATTTGCATTCTTCAAGACGTCGGCGGTCTTGACCGCCAGCAGCGTCGGCATGTTGCTGTAGGTGAAGTAGTCGACGAACTGACTGATGACCACGAACAGCAGGATCGTTCCGCCCAATCCGGATACCGCCTTGGTCATGGCGTCGACCACATCCGTCGTGCGCCTGATTGTTCCTGCGCCGATGCCATAGGCAATGCCGGTCGCCAGGAACAGCAGCATGATGAGGCCGATCATTCCGCTCATGAACGGGGAATCGCCGACCAATGCGCCGGTTGCCGGATTGCGCAAAGGCGCGCCGGGCGGCAGCGTCAGCAGGCAGAAGGCCAGCGCGAGAGCCAGCAATACTGCGGCGGCGTATCGCAAACCGCGCGCCTCGTCGGCGGACAATTGTCCGCCGCGATGCGGCGGCAAGCTTTCACTGGCATGATCCTCGCGATAGGCGCCGAGGCGCGGCTCCAGGGTTCGCGTGGTCACCACGGCAATCACGACCGTCAGAACGATGACCGACACGATTGAAAACCACAAATTGGCGGTCACTGCGATCGACAGCGAGGGATTCACGATATGAATGGCGTCGTTGGTCAGCTCGGTGAGGACGGCATCGAGCGGCTTGACCAGCATATTGACGCTGAAAGCGCCGGCGACGCCCGCCATCCCCAGCGCGAGCCCGGCCAGCGGATGCCGGCCGACGCTCAGGAACGCGCTGCCGGCCAGCGGAATCAGCACGAGATAACCCGCGTCCGCGGCGACGCTCGACAGGATGCCGACAAAGGCGAGGATGTAGGTCAGCGCCCAGGGTGGCGAGATCGCCACGAGCTTGCGGATCGATGCGTCGACGAGACCTGCTTCTTCGGCCACGCCGACGCCGATCATCGCGACGATCAACAACCCGGCCGCGCTGAAACCCATGAAGTTGGGCACCAGCCGCGTATAGATGTGCCTGACCCCCTCGGCCGTCAGCAAGCTGTTGGCGCGGGCTGTCACGGTGTCGGTGCCGTGCGTTTTCAGATTGATGACCTGGAATGAGACCGACACGTCGAGCAGGTACAGCAAGTGCGAGACGGCCATGGTGATCGCGATCAGTATCAGGAAGATCACGATCGGGTGGGGGATGCTGTTTCCGATCCGCTCGATCGCGTCGAGCAATGTCCGTGCAGGGGCCCTTACCGGCTCGGTATCGGCTTCGCTCGCGGCGCGCATGTCGGCCGTCCCTGTTGAGCGTGCTTTCAGCGAACTATCCGGCTGCAGCGCGATGGCCGCAACCGGATGAAGTTACCACGGCCTAGGCGGCATTGGTCTGCGGTGGGGCCTGATCAGCGCCCGCCTTCGCCAGCGCGTCGCGCAGCTTCTGCTCCTTGCTGTCGTCCAGCGAGGTCTTGAGCACGGTGCCGCCGGCGTCCTGAATCTCCCGCAGCACCTTGTCCGGTGTCATGTTCTTGATGAGGACGAACAGCGCGGCATTGCCGGGCTGAAGCGTATCCGAAAGTTTCTTCATGAAGGCGTCATCGATGCCGTAGTCCGACAGCGCGCCGCCGAGCGCCCCGGACGCCGCGCCCAGCGCAACGCCGAGCAGGGGGTTGAGGAAGATCACGCCGATCAAAAGGCCCCAGAAGCTGCCTGACACGGCGCCGACCGCCGTCGTGTTGACAAGCTGGTTCAGCTTGACGGGACCAGCGTCGGTCTTCACCGCAATCACAGCATCGCTGAGCGTGATCAGATATTCCTTCTGCAGCTTGAACAGACGCTGCCGCACCTCTTCGGCCTTTGCTTCGGATGGATAGATGATCGCGATTAGATCTGACATCTCCGTATCCTCCTGCTTGATATGATTGAAACTCGGCCGCACCGGAGCGCTTTTGACACGTCAGCATCGCTGCCGCATCGCTCGATGGCCGTGCGGCTAGGCCTCACGCTATCACAACCTGAGAGCGATCAGATCACGCTTCGCTGATCGCGCTCAGCAAAGCGTGACGGTGCTCGATCGAGTTGGATTCGAATTCGCGACGCTTTGTCGAAGCATCCTCCGCGCGCTACCGCCATTTGTCACAAAGTGTTGTAGGCGGACATACCCTACGCAAACCGACTTTAAGGTTGTGTTGTTGACTCCATACACTTTCGGGCGTTACGTTCCGCCGCAGGTCAGAAGGAGGCTGAGCGATCGACAGAAATCGCTTGTCAGCACGTGACCTCATGTTGCCCGAACGGCTCGATCGTCCTCGAACGGGATGGTCCAAGCCGGATGGAGAAGTCCGATGGACTTTCCTTCGATCGCGGAACAAGCAGAGCGGCCATACATCTCGACAGGACACCTGCCTGAGCCCGACATGGTGCAGCGGCTGGTGTCTGATGCGCATCAGCGTTTCAAGTCGAACGGCGAGGGCCACAATTCGCAGGTTTATCCCGCGCTCGCCAGGGTTCCCAGAGAACTGTTCGGCGTCTGCGTGGTCGGCACCAGCGGGCGCGTCTACGAGGCCGGCGAAACCGAATACAAATTCTCGATCATGAGCGTATCGAAGCCGTTCGTATTTGCGCTGGTCTGCGAAACGATCGGCCCGGAAGCGGCGCGCGCGCGACTGGGGGCGAACGCCACCGGCTTGCCGTTCAACTCGCTCGCCGCCATCGAGCATGGCGGTGGCCGTACCAATCCGATGGTGAACGCGGGAGCGATCGCGACCACGAGCCTCGTGCCGGGATTGACGGTAGAAGGCCAATGGCAATTCATTCACGACGGGCTGTCGCGCTTTGCGGGCCGCAAGCTTGCGCTCAACGAAGAGGTCTATGCGTCGGCATCGCAGACCAATTATCGCAACCGCAGCATCGCGCGCCTGCTGCAGAGCTATGACCGCATCTACTGCGACCCCAAGCAGGCGACCGACCTCTACACCCGGCAATGCTCGCTCAATGTCAGCGCGAGGGATCTGGCGGTGATGGGCGCGACGCTGGCGGATGGCGGCGTCAATCCGGTGACCAGGCAGCGCGTCGTCGATGCGGCGGTCTGCCACTATGCGCTGACGGTGATGATAACGGCGGGACTTTATGAGACGTCGGGCGACTGGCTCTACGACATCGGCCTGCCCGGCAAGAGCGGCATCGGCGGCGGCATCGTCGCGGTATCGCCGGGCAAAGGCGGTTTCGGCACCTTTGCGCCGCCGCTCGACGCCGCGGGCAACAGCGTGAAGGGACAGCTCGCGGCAAAGTTCCTGTCGCAGCGGCTGGGAATGGACCTGTTCGTTTCGCAACCGGAAGACAATCAGATGCACTAGGCAGATTGCCCGGGCCTCGGCCGGAGGGCATCCAAAAAAACCGAGCAGTTCGGGAGGACTCCATGGCAACTCACTCGATATCGATCGGAGCAATCCGGGAAGGAGCGCGGGAGTCATGGGTGCCGATGATCGCGATCGCGCTCGGCCAGATGATCATGTCCTTCAACGTCGCCTCGCTGCCGGTTGCGCTCGGCGGCATGGTCAAGAGTTTTGGCGTCCCGCCGACCACGGTCGCCACCGGAATCGTGGCCTATTCGATGCTGGTCGCCGGCTTCGTCATGCTCGGCGCCAAGCTTGCGCAGCGCTTCGGCGCGCTGCAGGTGTTCCGCTTGGCCGTCGTCCTGTTCTGCGCCTCGCAGATCCTGATGACGTTCAGTCCCACGGCCACGCTGATGATCACGGCGCAGGCGCTTTGCGGCGCGGCGGGAGCGGTCATCGTGCCGTCGCTGGTGGCGCTGATCGCCGAGAACTACACCGGACGGCAGCAGGCGACGGCAGTCGGCGCGCTCGGCTCGGCGCGGGCCGGCGCCGGCGTGCTGGCGTTCATCATCGGCGGCGTCCTCGGCACCTATATCGGCTGGCGGCCGGCGTTCGGAATCCTGATCGCGGTTTCCGCCATCGTCTTCCTGCTGAGCTTCCGCCTCAAGCGCGATTATGGCCGTCCGGACGTAGAGATCGATATCGTCGGCGTCGTGCTGGCCGCGGCGGCGATCGTTCTGATCAGTTTCGGCTTCAACAATCTGAATAGCTGGGGTCTTGCGCTGGCTACTCCCAACGCGCCGTTCAATCTTCTCGGCCTTTCGCCAGCGCCTGTGCTCATCGTGCTCGGCGTCGTGCTCGGGCAGGCCTTCCTGATGTGGACGCACCGCCGCCAGGCGGTGGGAAAAACGCCGCTATTGGCGCTCGAGGTGATCGACTCGGCGGAGGAGCGCAGTGCGGTGTACGCGTTGTTTGCGGTGGTCGCGCTGGAAGCCGCGCTGAATTTCTCGGTGCCGCTTTATATCCAGATCGTCCAGGGCCGCACGCCGCTGGCGACCGCCATTGCCATGATGCCGTTCAACCTGACGGTATTTTTCACCGCAATGCTGGTGGTCAATCTCTACGACCGGATGACGCCGCGGCAGATCGGCCGCTACGGCTTCATGCTCTGCACCGCCGGCCTGGTGTGGCTCGCCTTCGTCGTGCGCAACGACTGGAGCGAGGTGCCGGTGCTGCTGGGCCTCATCCTGTTCGGCATCGGGCAGGGTGCGCTGGTGACGCTGCTGTTCAACGTGCTGGTCACGGCTTCGCCGAAGGAACTGGCGGGCGACGTCGGTTCGCTCCGGGGCACCACGCAAAATCTGGCCAGCGCGGTCGGAACGGCGCTGGCCGGCGCGCTGTTGGTCGGCCTGCTCAGCACGATCGTGCTGGGCCAGATCGCCGCCAATCCCGTGTTGCCGAAGGAGATCCAGAGCCAGGTCGATCTCGACAGCATCAATTTCGTCAGCAACGACCGCCTGCGCAGCGTGATGGAAGGCACGACGGCCACGCCGCAGCAGGTCGAGGAAGCCGTGCGCGTGAATACCGAGGCGCGGCTGCGCGCGCTGAAAATCGGACTCCTGATCATGTCAGGGCTGGCGCTGCTGGCGATCTTCCCGGCGGGACGCCTGCCGAACTATCTGCCCGGCGAGATCCCGAACGATACGCCTGGCAGCCGGTTGCGATCAGGCTGATCGAACACGACCGCGCGAGAAACGCGGCAAAAAGGGGCATCCCCAGAAGGAGAACAACAATGGATGCAATCGACCGTCGCACTGCGCTCCGGACCCTGATGGGCGGTGTCGTTGCCGCCGGCGTGGGTGCGAGCCTGATACCTGACGTAGCGGAGGCGATGCCGCTGGCGATGCAGAAAGATCTCGGAAAGAGGCCGGGAGATTTCACGCAGGAAGCGCAAGCCGACATCGATCGCAGGCGGCCGCCGGGGCGGCCTCCTGGACGTCCTCCTGGAAGGCCTCCCGGACGTCCCCCACATCGACCCCCGCATCACTGGCGTCCTCCTCGTCGGCGCCGCCGCTGGCACTGCTGGTGGCATCGCGGCCGCCGCCGGTGCGGCTGGCGCTGGATGTAATCGAGCTCAAGGTCGCTGAGGCCTGACATCAGGAGAATGACATGACGACATATGACAGCAGTTCGCGAACAGGCGTCGGCAGTCTGCCGCCGCCGCCGTTCTGGGTCTGTATTCTGCTCGGGCTGGTGATGATTGCGGCGGGAATCCTGGTTCTCGGCGACATCATGCTGGTCACGCTTATCAGCACCATCTTCATCGGCTGGATGTCGATCATCGCCGGCGCGTTCGAGATCGTCCACGCGTTCTGGACCAAGGGATGGGGAGGGTTCCTGTGGCAGGTGCTGCTCGGCATCCTCTACATCGCGTTCGGCGTCGTGCTGGTCAGCCAGCCGGTCGTCAGCGCGCTGATCCTCACCTACGTCCTCGGCCTGGTGCTCGCGGTTTCCGGCTTCGTTCGCATTCTGCTCGGCGTCACCCATTGGCGGGAGGCGGGCTGGATCATGCTGCTGTCAGGCGTGTTCGGCGTGCTGGCCGGCTTCGTCATCCTGACGGGATTTCCGGCGACCGGCCTGTGGGTCATTGGATTCCTGCTCGGCGTCGACCTGATATCGCACGGGCTCGGATGGCTGGCTTACGCATGGAAACCGGCGGTGGCGGTCAGCAGCACATAACGGACGTTCGTACCAGCCGGTCCGATGCGATGTGTGGCGTCTTACGCGGAGGTAGGTCGGTGCCCCACCGAAAATGTCGTAGAGCCGCCACTATCGCGGCGGTGGCAATCGCGTTGGGCCTGATGGCGGCGCCGTTCTCGGCGCAAGCGCAGCAAGGTGCGGCCGTGTTGTTTCAGAACGTCCGCATCTTCGATGGAAAGAGCGCTGCGCTTTCCGCGCCATCCAATGTCCTCGTCAAAGGCAACAAGATCGAGAAGATCTCTCCTGCGACGACGACAAGCGATACCGGGCAAACGGTCGTGGTCGACGGCAGCGGACGCGTGCTGATGCCCGGCCTGATCGACGTGCACTGGCATGCGATGCTGATCCGCCCGACGCCCGCGGTCGCGATTGCGGGCGACATCGGTTACAACAATCTTCTCGCGGCCGCGGAAGCGACGGATACCCTGATGCGGGGCTTCACCACCGTTCGTGACGTCGGTGGGCCGGCCTTTGGACTCAAGCAAGCCATTGACGAGGGCGTCGTCGCCGGCCCGCGCATCTACCCGTCGGGCGCCATGATCACGGTCACCAGCGGCCATGGCGACTTCCGGCAGCTTTCCGATCTGCCGCGGACGATCGGCGGCATGCTCACGCGCATGGAGCAGGTCGGCGGTGCCATGGTTGCCGACAGTCCTGATGAGGTGCGCGTGCGCGTGCGCGAGCAGCTGATGCAGGGCGCGTCGCAGGTCAAGTTGACGGCGGGCGGCGGCGTGTCATCGCCCTTCAGCCCGATCGACGCCGTCACCTTCACCGGGCCCGAAATGCGAGCCGCGGTCGAAGCGGCTGAGAATTGGGGCACCTATGTCGTCGCGCATGCCTTTACGCCGGCCGCGATCCAGCTGGCGATTGCCGCGGGCGTGAAGTGCATCGAGCATGGATTCCTGATGGACGAGGCAACCGCGAAGCTGATCGCCGAGAAGGGCGTTTGGCTGAGCTTGCAGCCGCTCCCCGAGGAGATGAGGACGGGCCTTCCCGAGGGTTCGGTTCAGCGCGCCAAGGCGGATGAGGTCTGGCCCGGCATCGGCAGGACCTACGAATTTGCGAAGAAGTACAAGCTCAAGACGGCGTGGGGCACCGACGTTCTGTTCTCCGCTGCGCTGGCCCGGCGTCAGGGGGCCATTCTGGCCTCGCTGGTCCGCTGGTACACGCCCGCCGAAGCACTCGCCATGGCGACCGGGACGAACGCCGAATTGCTGGCGCTGTCCGGCAAGCGCAATCCCTATCCGGGCAAGCTCGGCGTGGTGGAAGAGGGCGCGCTGGCCGACCTCTTGCTGGTCGACGGCAATCCGATCGAGAACATCAGGCTGATCGAGGACCCGGCGAAGAATTTTCTCGTCATCATGAAGGACGGGAAGATTCATAAGAATCTGGTTGCAGGCAGCAAGCCGAACTAGGGGCGCGGATTCATGACGGGAGCTGAAGCATGTACCGGCATATTCTCATTCCGACAGATGGGTCCGAGCTGTCGGAGCGTGGGGTGACGCACGGGTTGGCGCTGGCGAAATCGCTTGGCGCCAAGGTTTCTGTCATCTTCGTTGTGGAGCCGTTTTCAGAACTGACAGGACGAATGCTTGAGGCCGTCGCAACCTATGCCGAGCTGCGCAAGGAGCAGGCCGCAAGCGTTTTGGACCACGCGGCAAATGCGGCCAGGAACGCCGGTGTTCCCTGCGAGACGATTCAGGCGGAGAGCGAGCAACCCTATCAAGCCATCATCGCGGCAGCCGCGGACAAGGGCTGCGATCTCATCGTCATGTCATCGCATGGCCGCAGCGGACTTTCCATGTTGCTGATCGGCAGTGTGACAAACAAGGTACTGACGCAGGCGAAAACTCCGGTGTTGGTTTGTCAGTGAATGGGCAGGGCGGGAAATGTTCGACGAACACGGGAGCCCTCAAAATGTACGCCAGCATTCTCTTGAGCACGGATGGGTCGGATGTCGCGAGACAAGGCGTCAAGCATGGGATGGCGCTGGCAAAGGCCTTGAATGCGAACGCGACCGTTATCACCGTAACGGAACCGCTGCCGATCTACTATGGCAGCGGACATGCTTCGGGATGGATGCCCTCCCAGGAAGAGTTTGATCGCTTTGATGCAGCCTGTAAGGAACAGGCGGGCAAACTGCTCGATGAAGCTCGGGCGATGGCGGAGGAGATTGGGATATCCGCGGAATTCTTGCATGTACCAAACGCGCACCCGGCCACTGCGATTATCGAAACAGCAAAGTCCAGAGGCTGCGACCTGATTGTCATGGCCTCGCACGGGCGTCGCGGCCTCAGGAAGCTGATACTGGGGAGTCAAACATCGGAGGTCCTGGTGGACGGGAGCGTGCCGGTACTGGTGGTACATCCGCAGACATAAGTGAGGTGCGACTAAAACGCCGCCCTACACTCGATTGACCGCCGCCACCTTGAGGTGGAACGGCAGCATCGTCACCGACATCGGCAGTCGCCCGATGCTTTCGCCGTCGACGTCGGCGCGCACCATGGTGTCGCTGTCGATGCTGATCCGGCTAGCGTGGCGCCGGGACACCTTGGGATGCGCCAGATAGCTGCCGTCGCCGAGTCTGGGGACGATCTGGGTCAGGGCCTCCCAGTGCCCGAGATCGCCGACCATGATCAGGTCGAGCTTGCGGTCGGCGGAATCTGCGCCCGGCGCGAGCATCAGGCCTTCGCCTGCGCCGTCGAAGCTGCACAGCATCAGCGACCACATCTGCAGGTGCTGCTCCGCCTCGTCGTCAATCCTGATGCGGTAGGCGCGCGGGTTGTAGGTCAGCGAGGTGAACGCCGTCATCAGGACGTAGCTGAGCGGACCGAGCCGCTTCAACAGCGGCACGCGTTGCGCGCGCCAGGAAATCGTGGCGGCGGCGCCGACAATCGCAAGCACGAAGCCATAACGCGTCACCTGGCCGCCGCCATAACCCCTGGCATCGGCGCGGAACACGTCGACGTTCCGCGTGTGGCCCATGGCGATCGCCTTGCAGGCCTCGCCGAGCGAGAGCTGTCCGAACGAGCGGCAGAGTTCATTCGACGTGCCGCCCGGCACTTGCGCCAGCACGAGATCGGGTGCGATCGGGCGGTCGTCCACGATCACGCCGTTCATCATCTCGCTGAACGTGCCGTCGCCGCCAACGGAGATCAGGCGCTGGTAACCGTCGCCGACGGCCTCCCGCGCCAGCGCCGTTGCGTGATTGGGTGCGCGGGTCATGGCGACGTCCACACCGCTGACCGGGCCGAGATGTTTTTCCAGTTCGGCCAGTATCTGAGGCCAGCGTTTGCCGCAGTTACCCTTGTTCGCCATCGGATTGACGATGATCCTGGTTTTCACGGCGATCTCCGCTTGCGAAGACGATCGTGCCAGCTTGATCTTGCCGGAGAGGCGAAGCAACCGGAAAGCGAACTATTCGCAGGTGCAACAAATGCTGCAGGCGCGTTCTGCAAGCCGCTGGTCAAGCCGCAGCCAGCGTCGCTTGCGATGCGTTGCTTACGAAAAGAACGCGAGCTTCTCGGCCTGGCTCATGCGCCGAATCGGCGCCAGCGGATCGTTCGCGGCGAGGATCGGCTTGCGCACGACACCGGTCGCGATGAGGGTCGAACCGAGCGATACTTCCACGGCCGGCGTCGGTGCGGCGGCCGGCGGGGGCGGCGGTTGAACCACCTGTTGAACGGGTGGCGGTGCCGGCGGAGCGGCCGGTTCAGGCGCTTCGGCGACGATCTTGGGCGCGGTCGGCGCGGGCTCCTCCGCGCGGGCCTGCTGGGCGGCCGCTTCGGCGATCTCGACGTCGTTGATCGGATCGGGCGCGCCCATTTCCATGGCGATGATGTCGAGGACCGCTTCGTCCTGCGCATCGGCGCGCTGGGCAGCATTTTCCTGGACGGCGTCGTCCTGCACCTCGACGTCTTGAGCAGCAAGGGCATCTTGAGCGGCAAGGTCTTGAGCGGCAATGTCTTGAGCAGCAAGCGCCTGGGCCACGGCCTGTTCGGCAGCGGCTTCCACGGCCGCGGCTTTCTCGGCTGCAGCAGGCTCAATGGAAAGTTCGGGAGCGGGCGGTGTCTCCGCTTCCATCAGCACCGCTTCCGCTGCGGGAGCAGCCATCGGGGCGAAGGGTCCCTCGGCAGCTTCCTTGGCCGCTTCCGAGACGGCTTCAACGGCCTCCGCCGGCATCTCCTGCATGGCCGGGAAGGGCATCGCGTCGGGGTCGAGCGCGGGCGGCGTGTCGTCGCCGAATTCCACCAGCCGGCCTTGAAGGGCGGCAAAGGCGGCGCGGAGCGCTATCCGCGCCTCTTCGGAGGAAAACTGCTCGGTGCCTCGCTCGATTACCGTGACCTGCGAATCGATCAGGTCGCAGATCCGCCCGTCATTGCCGATTTCGCGCAGCCGCCAGGCGATTTCCCGCAGCACGCGCGCGCCCTTGCGGACCGGCGCCAGCCGCTGCTCCAGCGCGAGGCTGTCGATCGCTTCGACCGCCGATTCCTCGGCGGCATCGACCGCGCCACGGATGGCGTCGAGCGCCTCGGTCAGCCGCACCTGCGCCACTGCAGCTGCGGCGACGGCCTCCGCCGCCTGCTGCGCCGAAAGGCCTTCTTCCCGTTGCAGAGCTGCTTCCCGCTGCAGGGTTTCCTCCCGCTGGGCGGAAAGGCTTTCCTCGATCCGCGCCACCGCATCCAGCACCATGCGTGTGTCGGCATTGCGGTTGCGTTTGGCGTATTCGGTCAGGAACCAGCGGCCGCGCGAAGTTTCCATGAAAGCTTCGGCGATGGCAGCATAATCCTCCTCGCTCGGCAGCGTGGCGCGTGCTGAGATCGGCGAAAGGGCGAATGCTTCGTCGGCCATGTCAAACTCTTCGCGCAAATCAGCGCGCCTTGCGATAACGAAACAACACGATATTGCCCGAATCGCAATTGAATTGATGCCAAGCGAATCACAATTCCCCACAGCTTCTCAAGATGCACCCCGGCGTTTTGCGACCGGGGTGGCGCTGTTTTACGCCACGCTGTTCGGCATGACCGGCACCCACCTGCCGTTTTTCACGGTATGGTTGAAGGCGGTCGGTATCGATGCGTTTTGGATAGGTCTGATCACCGCCGTTCCCCCGGTGACCCGGTTCACGGCGCTTCCGCTGGTGACGGGCTTTGCCGAACGCCGTCAGGCCCTGCGTGGGGCCATCATCGTCACCTCGTTTGCCACGGCGCTCGGCTTTTTCGCGCTGGGCACCCAGCATCTGCCGCTGCTGGTGTTCCTGATCTACGCGCTGACCTGCTGCCTGTGGACGCCGATGGTGCCGCTCACGGACGCCTATGCCCTGCGCGGGGTAAAGCGCTACGGTCTTAATTACGGCCCGCTGCGGCTCTGGGGCTCCGCCGCCTTCGTCCTTGGCGCGCTGGTCTGCGGCATGCTATTCGACCTCATCGCCGCAAAAAACCTGATCTGGATCATCGCCGGCTCGGCCGCGCTCGGGGCGCTCGCCAGCCTGGCGTTGCAGCCGCTGGACGATGCCGGGGCCGTTCGCCCGGTCACCGGGGACGCCGGCGCGCTGCTGCGTGACGGCGGCTTCCTCGCCATTATCGTGGGATCTGCACTGATCCAGGGAAGTCACGCTGCCTATTACATTTTCGCGTCGATTGCCTGGCAGCAGGCCGGCTTCGACGGGCTGACGATTGCGGTGTTGTGGGCGCTGGGGGTGATTGCCGAGATCGTGCTGTTTGCATTGTCGCCGCGGTTCAGCCTGCCGCCATCGACCCTGGTGGTGATCGCGGCCGTGAGCGCCGCCGTGCGCTGGGTGCTGATGGCGCAGGACCTGCCGCTCGCCATTCTCGCGATCGTCCAGCTCGCGCATGCGCTGAGTTTTGGCCTGACCCAGGTCGGCATCATGGGGTTGATGCTGCACCATGTGCCCGGCCATGTGATGGCGCGCGGGCAGGGCTATCTGACGGCCTGCGGCGGCATCGTCGCCGGCCTCGCATCGGTGGCCTCAGGTACGATCTATGGCAGCTGGGGACAGGGCATCTATTATGTGATGGCGGCGATGGCCGCGCTCGGCGGGCTCGTCATCTTTCTGGCGCGGGATCGCCTGTCGCGTCAGCCCCACAAGCCGGCTTCCGGCGGATAGACCAGGCTGCCGTCGTAGCGCAGGCCGCCGTCGCGGTCGCGCGCCAGCAGCAGCGGGCCGTCGAGATCGACGAACCGCGCCTGTGGTGCCAGCAGCATGGCCGGCGCCATCGCCAGCGAGGTCGCCACCATGCAGCCGATCATGATCTCGAAGCCGAGCGCCTGCGCGGCATCCGCCATGGCGAGCGCCTCCGTCAAACCACCGGTCTTGTCGAGCTTGATGTTGACGGCGTCGTAACGCGGGCGAAGGCCCTGCAATGAAGTGCGGTCGTGCACGCTTTCGTCGGCGCAGACCGCAATCGGCCGCCTGATGCGCGCCAGGGCTTCGTCGCGCCCGGCCGGCAGCGGCTGCTCGACTAGCGTGACCCCGGCATCGGCGCAGGCTGCCAAGTTGAATTCGAGATTGTCAGGCGTCCAGGCCTCGTTCGCATCGACGATCAGTTCGGATTCGGGGGCCGCCTTCCTCACCGCCGCGATCCGCGCGTCATCGCCGTCGCCGCCGAGCTTGATCTTCAGCAGCGGCCGGTGCGCTGCCTTGGCGGTGGCGGCCGCCATTGCTTTCGGCGTGCCGAGCGAAATCGTGAAAGCCGTCGTGCAGGGGCGCGGCGCGGGCCGGCCGAGCAGGCTCCAGGCGCGCCGGCCGGAACTCTTGGCCTCGAAGTCGAGAAGCGCGCAGTCCAGCGCGTTGCGGGCGGCGCCTGCCGGCATCGCCGCCTGCAGGGCCGTGCGGTCCAAGCCTCGGGCGAGCGGTTCCTGCATCGCTTCGAGGGCGGCCAACGTCGCTTCCGGGGTCTCGCCATAGCGCGGGTAGGGCACGCTTTCGCCGTGACCCATGAGGTCGTCCTGACCGATCGTAACCACGACGGTGACGGCCTCGGTTTTGGCGCCGCGGCTGATGGTGAAGGCACCCGCGATCGGCCAGTGTTCGATGCTGACGGCCAACTTTCGAGATGGACTGGAAGTCATTTTAAAATCTGGCGAATTTTGTGAACCTAAGCTTGCCCGTAGCTACCAACTATGGCTGGTTAGGGACGGATTCGACAAGGCAGTATGGCGGCGGAACCCAAGCGGGTTGGCATACTCGCCGAGGGGTGGGCAATTGTGAACGGCGACCCGACATTGGAGCGGATAGCCAGGGGCAACGCGCTGGCGCTGTGCGCGGCCGGCCCGTGGACGGCCCGCTTTGCGCCGGTGCTGGAGCGCATGGTGGCCGACGCCGAGCGGCTGCGCGGCACCAGGCCCGACATCTTCATCGACGTCTCGCAGGTCTCGAAGCTCGATACGTTCGGCGCCTGGCTGATCGAGCGGCTGCGCCGCAGCCTGACGCACGGCGGCGTCGAGACGGAGATCGCCGGCTTATCGGCCAATTATTCCAGCCTGGTCGACGAGGTGCGCCGCGTGAAGGTGGAGCCGGTTGTCGAAGCCGACCGGGTTACGATCACGGGTATGCTGGAGCAGATCGGCCGCGCCGTGGCCGGCATCGGCGGCACCTTGATCGGGCTGATCGACATGCTCGGCGCGGTGCTATCAGCGACCGGCCATATTCTCATTCGTCCGCGCCGCTTCCGCCTGACCTCGACCATCCATCATTTGGAGCAGGTGTGCTGGCGCGCGGTGCCGATCGTGGTGCTGATCACCTTCCTGATCGGCTGCATCATCTCGCAGCAGGGTATCTTCCACTTCCGCAAATTCGGCGCCGACATCTTCGTGGTCGATATGCTGGGCGTCCTGGTGCTGCGCGAGATCGGCGTGCTCTTGGTCGCGATCATGGTCGCCGGGCGTTCCGGCTCGGCCTACACCGCCGAACTCGGCTCGATGAAGATGCGCGAGGAGATCGACGCGCTGCGCACCATGGGGTTCGATCCGATCGAGGTGCTGATCCTGCCGCGGATGCTGGCGCTGGTATTGGCGCTGCCGATCCTGGCGTTCCTCGGCGCGATGGCCGCGCTTTACGGCGGCGGGCTGGTCGCCTGGCTCTATGGCGGGGTCGAGCCCGAAGCCTTCCTGCTGCGGCTGCGCGATGCCATCTCGATCGATCATTTCGTCGTCGGCCTCGTCAAGGCGCCGGTGATGGCCGCGGTGATCGGCATCGTCGCCTGCGTCGAAGGCCTTGCCGTGCAGGGCAGCGCCGAGTCGCTCGGCCAGCACACGACATCCTCGGTCGTGAAGGGAATCTTCTTCGTGATCGTGATGGACGGCGTGTTCGCGATCTTCTTCGCCTCGATCGGAATGTGACCATGGCGGGTGAGATTTCCGACGCCATCATCCGTGTCAGGGACATCACCGTGCAGTTCGGCAAGACGCGGGTGCTTGACGGGCTCAATCTTGACGTCAAGCGCGGCGAAATTCTCGGCTTTGTCGGTCCATCCGGCGCTGGCAAGTCGGTGCTGACGCGTACCATCATCGGGCTCGTGCCCAAGATCGCCGGACGCATCGAGGTGTTCGGCGTCGATCTCGATGCGGCAAGCAGCGCGGAACGGCGCGGCGTCGAGCGCCGCTGGGGCATCCTGTTTCAGCAGGGCGCGTTGTTCTCCTCGCTCACGGTGCGGCAGAACATCCAGTTTCCGGTGCGCGAATATCTCAAGGTCTCGCAGCGGCTGCTCGACGAGATCATGGTCGCCAAGCTCGGCATGGTCGGCCTGCGGCCCGAAGTCGCGGACCGCTATCCGTCCGAGCTCTCGGGCGGCATGATCAAGCGCGTCGCGCTGGCGCGTGCGCTCGCCCTCGATCCCGAGCTGGTATTTCTGGACGAGCCGACCTCGGGGCTGGATCCGATCGGCGCCGGGGATTTCGACGAGCTGGTGCGCACCCTGCAGCGCACTTTGGGCCTGACGGTTTTCATGGTAACCCATGATCTCGACAGCCTTTATACGGCCTGCGACCGTATCGCGGTTTTAGGGAACGGTAAGATCATTGCAGCAGGTTCGATTGCGGACATGCAGGCCTCGCAGCACCCCTGGCTGAAGCAATATTTTCACGGCAAGCGCGCCCGCGCGGTGATGGGCTAAAGCATGATCCGGAAAAGTGGATACCGGTTTTCCGACGAGATCATGCTCAAATCAATGACCCGCAAAAGTGTGATCGGTTTTCGGACCGGATCGTGCTCAAACATGAGATAATGACGGGTCCGGCGGCGATGCCGGACTGGACCCAGATTTCGGAGTACCTTGAGTTATGGAAACGCGGGCGAATTACGTCCTGATCGGGGCCTTCACGTTGGCGGTGATCGCCGCCGCGTTCGGCTTTGTGCTGTGGTTTCAGAGCCTGCATACCACCAAGCTGCGCAGCCCGATCCGCATCGTCTTCGAAGGGCCGGCATCGGGCCTGCGCAACGGCGGCAGCGTCAACTTTAACGGTATCAGAATAGGGGAGGTTGTCTCGGTCAAGCTCGACAACCCACGGCGGGTGGTCGCGCTGGCGATGGTCGAGAACAGCGCGCCGATCCGCAAGGACACGCTCGTCGGCCTCGAATTCCAGGGCCTGACCGGCGTTGCGGCGATCTCACTGAAGGGCGGCGAGGAAAACGCAGCTGCCGTACCGCTCGACGAGGACGGCGTGCCGATGCTAACCGCCGACCCGAGCGCGCTGCAGGACGTGACAGAATCCATCCGCGCCACGCTGCAGAACGTCAACCGGCTGGTTGCCGAGAATCAGGAATCGGTGAAGAACTCGCTGCGAAATCTCGAGACCTTCACGGGAGCGCTGGCGCGCAACTCCGAAAAGATCGACAACGTGATGCTCAGGGTCGACGGTGTGATGGGCAAGGCCGACAGCCTGATGCTCGGGCTGAACACGATCGCCGGCGGCGCCGCCGGCGGCGAATTGAATCTCATGGTTAAGTCGATCCGCGACCTGGCCGAGGATTTCGACAAACGGTCGGGCGCGCTGATGGCCGATGGCCGCCGCACCCTGTCCGACATCAGCCGCGCCGTGAACAATTTTGACCGCAACCCGAGCCGCGTGATCTTCGGCGGCAGCAACAACCCTCCACCGGTCGAGGCAACGGCTGCGACCCCGCCCAGGGGCGCGAACGCATCGGCGCCGCCGAAGCCGCCGAACGGTCAGAAGCGGCAGTAGTAGGAAGCGCCGGCCTATCGGACGGTCAGCTCGCCGTCTTGAGGCGCGAGCCGCCGTCGGTCTTCATGTGCTCGGCATACAGCTCGGCCCGGTGCGGGCGTCCGATCAGATAGCCCTGCATGTCGTCGCATCGCTCGCGCATCAATATCGCGAGCTGTTCATTGGTTTCGACGCCCTCGGCCAGAACCGGAACGTTGAGTCCGTGGGCAAGCCCGATCACGGCGCGCACGATCGACAGCGAGCGGGCGCTGGAGCCCAGCGCCGCGACGAAGGAGCGGTCGATCTTGATGCGGTCGAGCGGGAACGCCTGCAGATAGGACAATGACGAGTAGCCGGTGCCGAAATCGTCGAGCGCGATCATGACGCCGAGCGATTTGAGGGATTTCAGGGTCTGGCTGGCGCGCGAGATGTCCTCGATCAGGACGCCTTCGGTGATCTCCAGTTCGAGCCGGGACGGCGACAGGCCGCTCTCGCGTAGCGCCCTGCGAACCTGATGCTCGAGATTTTCCCGGCGGAACTGGGCGGCTGAGACGTTCACCGCCATGCGCACGGTCTCGTCCCACGATGCGGCGTGCCGGCACGCTTCCATCAAAACCCATTCGTCGATTTTCGCGATCGAGCCGCTTTCCTCGGCGACCGGGATGAAGTCGCCGGGCATCACCAGGCCGCGCAGCGGATGCTGCCAGCGCACCAGCGCCTCGAACCCGCATATCTTGCCGTCGCGATGACGTTGCGGCTGAAACTCCAGATACAGCTCGTTGTTCTCGACGGCCGAACGCAGATCGTGCTCCATGGCGCGGCGATCCCGCAACTGCCGGTCCATCGCGCGGGTAAAGATCCGCGTCACGCCGCGCCCTTCCTTCTTGGCGCGGTAGAGCGCCGCATCCGCGTTGGCCAGCACCGAGGCGGCATTGTCGCCATCGCGGGGGTAGAGCGCCACGCCGATGCTGAGGTCGATATCGAGCGCGCGGCCGTCGACTTCGATCGGGTGCCTCAAGGCCTCGCGCATTCGGCTGGCCACCAGCTCGGCGGCGCCGGGCAGGGGCACCTGCTCGGTGATGGCGATGAATTCGTCGCCGCCCACGCGCGCGAGGTAGGCGTCCTGGCAGGCCTGGCGCAGCCGCCGGCCGGCTTCCCGCAGCACGGCGTCGCCGGTGGAATGCCCGAACAGGTCGTTGACTTCCTTGAAGCGATCCAGATCGATGCAAAGCACGGCGAAGCTGGCGCCGGCCTCGGCCGAATGCTGCATCAGCATCGAGAGACGCGCGTCGAACGCGGCGCGGTTGGGCAGATCGGTCAGGAGATCGTGCGAGGCCAGGTAGCGGATCTGCTGCTCGGCGCGGTTGCGCTCGGTGACGTCGAACGCCACCGAAACAAGCCCGGCTTTGCCTTGATACGGCAGCGGCCGCGATTCAATCAGGACCTCGATTCGATCGCCGCGGGACGTCTTGTGGATCACGGATTCCTGCGGTGACCGGGCTGGCTGCGCCACGGAGCGGCCGTACGCGCCGAGATCATGCTCGGACATCGAAAGCAGCTCCTCGCGCGGATAGCCGTAATGGCGGCACATCGCGGCGTTGACCGCCAGCAGCCGCCGCGTCGCCGCATCGGCCACCCACATCGGCAGCGGGTTTTCTTCGAACAGCAGGCGGAACGAGGCTTCGCTGCGTTTCAGGTCGGTGATGTCGATGCGGATTCCGATGCTGCCGCCGTCGGCGGTGCGGCGCTCCTCGATGCGCGCCCATTTGTCGCCCGGCAATTGCTGCTCGTGGGAGCTTTGCGGCATGGTGTGGCGCGCCATGCGCTGCCCCAGCCATTCCTCCTCCCGTCCGACCGCATCGGCATATTGCTGATGCTTGAGGCCGGCACGAAGAATGTCCTCGAAGCGCGCGCCGTGAACGATGGCGGTCGCGTTCGAAGCATAGAGCCTCGGATATTGCCGGTTCCACAGCACCAGCCGGTCATCCTTGTCGAAGATCGCCAGGCCTTCGGGCACGACATCCAGCGCTTCCGTCAGATAGGTGTGCGCAGCACGGGCCCGCTCGGCCTCCTCGGCAACCTTGGCCTGGGTTTCGATCAGGCGGACGAAATTGCCGAAATTCGTGTTGATCATCCGGACGAACAGCACCAGCAGCAGGCCGAGGTTGATGCCGATGCAAACCAGAAGCGGCTCGCCGGACGCGAGCAGGCGCAGTGCGAGCGGCAGCCCCGCAATGAACAAACACAAGCGCGACGCGGCCGGGAAGATGCCGAGACAATAAGCGGCGCCGATGCAGCCCATGAAGACGAGAAGCGAGATCGGCGCGCGAAGCGCGGGATCCACGGCTTCGATCAGCGCCAAGGTCCAGATCAGAAAGCCTGCGGGCAGGGCGGCGGAAAGAATCCGCATCCGCGCCAAAAAGCGATAGGAATCTTCCGGTGAGAGCTGCACCCCGCGCATCCTGATCCACTGGATCATCCGGATGACGCTGACGGTCAGAAGCACCCCGGGCACCGCAAATCTCAGCCAAGGATCGACAGACGAGGGCAGGACAAAGCCGACGCTGACGGCGTCGAGCAGGATCACGGCATAGAGAATCGGAATCTGGTTGGTGAGGATGCGGAACTGCTCGCTCACGAGCGCGCGGCCGTGCGGTGTCGTGCATTCGCCGACGGCGAGCAAGTCCCACGCCCTGCTGGTCAAGTTCATGCCATCTCGTCCCGTCACGGGGCGGAAAGCTAATCCTCAAATCAAGAATCTCTCGTAAAAACTCTTGGTAGCAATGAAGCTAACGGATGCGAAACGCGTGTTCCCTGGCGCGATACATGTCGGAATCCGGCAAATTCGGGCCTGCATGATGCCGCGAATACCGTGGTTCTACGGAGGGGCGGTTCACCGAATATCTTTCGCGCTTAAAAGAAAAACGGAGGCATCGCTGCCTCCGTTTTCCATTTCCGCAATCGATCCGGGGCGTTACCCCAGGCGGCCTGCCGCATGGGCGAGCAGGGTGTAGACGAGGCCGGTCTCGGAGGTGAGGTGGCCGCGTAGCGCCTGCGGTCCACGGTCCTCGCGCGCGACTTCGTCGAGCAGCCGTTCGAACTCCGCGATGTAGCGGTCGACCGTCTGCTTGAAGCTGCGATCGGCGCGGTACTTGCGCGAGACTTCGTCGAACGCCTTCTGGCCCGCCGGCGTGTAGAGGCGCTTGGTGAACGCTTTGCTCTCGCCGCGCTGGTAGCGATCCCACATCTCGGCGGCGAGGTTGCGGTCCATCAGCCGGCCGATGTCGAGCGACAGCGACTCCAGCGGATTGGCCGCGGGCTGCGGTGCGCGGCCGCGCGGAGGAGGCTGCCCGGCGCCGGCATCGGTGCGATGGAGCAGGTCGGATAGCCATCCGTCGCGTCCGGAATCCTGGCTCACCGGGCTGACGGGCGGCGCTTCGGCGCGGCGCGGCGCCGGCATGCCGAGATCCGGCGGCGGCAGGGTCGATGCACTGCCGACATCGCGCATGCGCACCTCGTTGCGGGCGTTGGCGGCCGCCATCACGGGCTCGTCCTGACGCTGCGCGGCGCCGCGGCCCGAGGTCACGACGTCGAGGCCGCGGCCGTGATGGGCGACGATCCGGTTGAGCTCGGCAAGTGCCTCTATCTGGTCGACGATCACCTTGCGCATCTGCGCGGTGTTGTCGGCGGCCTCCTGCGGCATTTCGAGCACGCCACGGCGCAGCTCGTTGCGCGTCGCCTCGAGCTCGTTGTGCATCTCGGCCGCCATCTGCTTCATGGCCTGCACCATCTCGCCGAACTTCTCGGTCGACTGCTTGAACATCGCATCCGTTTCCTGGGTGCTCTGCTGGTACAGGTCGTTCATCGCATCGAGGGTCTGCTGCCGCTCGTTCTCGGCCGCGGTGCGCACCGCCTCGAACTGGCGGCTGATCGCAGCCGATCCGGCACCGGCGGTTTCCGCGACCACGCGTGCGATGTCGCGGGCGCGCTCTTCGGCCGCGGCGAGCGATTCGTCGAGCAGGCCGGTGAAGCGCGACAGGCGCTGGTCGAGGTCGGTGGTACGCAGGTCGATGGTGGTCACGAGCGATTCGAGCTGCGACTTGCGATCGGCGACCGAAGCCGTGGTGGAGCGGTTGGCCTGTTCGACCACGCCGGCCGCGTCGATCAGCGCCTTGCCGTGCTTCTCGAACTCGCTCGACAGCGAGCCGAGATTTTCCAGCGCCTTCGAGGTCTTGTTGTTGAAGACGCTGAGCTGGTCTTCCAGCGTCTGCGTGGCAACGCCGTTGCGGGCAGTGACGTCGTTCATGGCGGAGACGAAGTCGGCGACGCGGGTCACCAGCGCGCGCTCCAGCGAGTTGAGGTTGTCGTGCGCGCCGGTCAGCACTTCCTGCAGCAGGATGTTGCCTTCACGGAGCCGCTCGAACAGGGCCACCGTGTCCGTGCGCAGAATCTTGCTGGTCTCCTGCATCTCGGTGACGGCGGCGATCGATACCTGGCGCGACTGGTCGATGGCCGAGCGCGAGGCCTGCTCGAGGTCCTTCAGCGATTTGGCTACCGCGCCGGTGGCGAGGTCGCCCGCAGAAGTGATCGTGCGCGCGACTTCTGAGCCGTGCGTCGCCATCGATTGCGAGAACGCCTGGCCGCGGGTCTCGATCGACTTCAGGGCGTCGGCGGTGACACGGTCGATATCGGTCGTCAGCTGGGTGGTCTTGCTGCCGAGCGCCTCGACCAGCGAGCCGCGGCGGCTGTCCACGATCTGCGCCAAGCGGTCGGTCTGCTGCTGAACATAGGTGACGATCTCGTCGGTCTTGCCGGTCATCGTCGAGCCGAAATTGCTGGTGGCGGCGAGCACCGAACGTTCGATATCGGCCGTGGTCGACTTGACCTTGGATGTGACCTCGTTGGTCACGGCGACCAGCGCGCCCTGCGCGTTCTGCGCGGTGGTCTGAATCGTGTCGGTCGTGGTCGCGGTGACGACGCCGAGCGAGCGCTCCATATCGGCGGCGATCGCCTTGATCTGGCTGGCGGCGTCGGCCGAGGTCGTGGCGAGCGAGCTGTGCGCTTCGCGCGCGGTGGTGAGGAGGGTGGCGGCGGTTTCGGAGCCGACGGCGGTCAGCGTGCGCTCGACGTCGATCGCCAGCGACTTGACGTGGTTGGCGGCTTCGGACGAGGCCGTGATCAGCGTGTTCTGCGCCTCGCGCGCCCCCGTCGTGATCGACTCGGCGGTGGCATTGCCGGCCATCGACAGCGACCGCTCGACGTCGGCGGTAAGCGACTTGACCTGGTTCGACGCCTCGGCCGACACGCTCATCAGGGTGCTTTGGGCCTCGCGGGCGCTCGCCGTGATCGCCTCGGCGGTGGCATTGCCGGCCATCGACAGCGACCGCTGCACGTCGGCTGCGAGCGACTTGACCTGATCGGCGGCTTCCGTGGAGGCGGCGACCAGCGTGCTCTGTGCGGCGCGGGCGCCTGCCGTGACGGCTTCGGCGGTCGCGGTGCCGGCGATCGACAGCGAACGCTCGACATCGGAGGCGAGCGACTTGACGTGGTTTGCCGCATCGGCGGACGCCGTCACCAGCGTGGTCTGCGCTTCGCGCGCACCGGCGAGAACCGACGCAGCTGTGGCATCGCCGGCCGCGGAGAGGGTGCGTTCGACGTCGGCGGCCAGCGACTTGACCTGCGCGGCCGCCTCTGATGAGGCCGACACCAGCGTGGTCTGGGCGTCGCGGCTGCTGGTCAGGATCGAGCTCGCCGCAGTCGTCCCGACCGCGACGAGCGCGGCCTCGACTTCGGCCGACGTCAGTTTCAGCTGCGCGCCGACATCGGAGGAGACCGTCAGCAGCGCCTGCTGCGCGGTGCGCGCGCCGGTCTGGATGGTCTCGCTGGTATTGACCACGAGGTTGGTCAGCGAACGCTCGGCGTCCTCGACATGCGACTTGATCGTGGACGACAGTATTTCGGCGCGCGACATCATGTCTTCGCTGGCCTGCCGGCCGCTGCTTTCGATGCGGCCCGCCACCGCCTCGATGCGCGAACCGAGCAGATCCTCGAACTGCGCCACGCGGGCATCGATATCGGTGGCGATGCCGCCGACCCGGGTCTCGAGGCCGCTGGCAATGTCGCCGACGCGGCCTTCGAGACCGCTGGCGAAAGCGCCGACCTTAGTCTCGATGCTGCTGGCGATGTCGCCGACGCGCGTCTCGATGCCCTGATGGATTTCCTGGAACCGTGCCTGGATGGTGTCGGTCAGATAAGCGCTGCGGCCGTCGAGCGTTTCGGTGACGTTGGCAATGCGATGGTCGACCGCTGCAATCGCCTGCGCGGTGCCCTCGGTGAGCGAGGAGGTGAGGAGGGTGAGCCGCTGGTCGATCGACTGGATCGCCTGCGCGGCACCGTCGGTCAGCGAGCCGGTCAGCGTGCTGATGCGGCCGTCGATGGTCTCGGTGACGGATTTGGCGCGGGTGTCGAAAGTCGTTTCCAGCGATTTCAGGCGGCCGTCGACGGTTTCGTCGAACAGCCTGATCTTGGTGTCGAGCGAGGCGTCGAGATGGTCGACCCGGTTGCCGAGCGTGGTTTCGAACTGCAGCAGCCGCTGATCGAGCGAAGCGGTGATCTCGCCGCTGTTCGAGGTCAGGCGGGTATCGAACGTGTCGACGTAGTTCTTCAGGCTGTCGGCAATTTCCTGGGTCCGCGCGCCCATGCGCTCGACGATCTCGCCGCCGAACGTCTTGACGGTGCGGTCGAACTCCGAAATGTGGCGCGTGATCAGCGCGCCGAGCGTGCCGCTGTCGCGGGCGAATTTTTCCGCAAGCTCCGAGCCCTGGTTCTTCACCAACTCGTCGAACGCGCTCATCTGCAGCGCGAGGCCGTCATGCGCGTTTTCGGTCTGGCTGATCACCTTGGCGACCAGCGTGTTCACGGTCACGTCGAGCGCGTCGCTCGCCTTGTCGCCGGAGGTGAGGATGCGGCTGGCGAGGCGGTTGCCGGCCTCGTCGATCTTGTTGACGAGATCGCCGGAGCGCAGCTCGAGTTCGAGCAGGAGCGAGTCCGAAGAGTTCTTCAAGGAGTCGTGGACCTGCTCGGTGCGGTCGGAGATGCCGTCGACGATGGTCGAGGAGCGCTGCTCGAATTCGCTCGTGATGCGGTCGATGCGCTCGTTCAGCATTTCGTGGACGCGATCGGCGAGATCGACGAACTCGTCGTGGACGTGTCCGGTTTTGAAGTTGAGGCTGGTGGTCAGCCGCTCGGAAGCGTCGAGCACCGCGCGCGTGGTCTCGGCGCTGGCTTCCTCGAGGCGATCGAGCAGATCGCCGCCTCGCTCGCCGAGCGCGAGGATCATGTTGTCGCCGGCATGGCTGAGCGCGCTCGTGATGTGCTGGCCGCGCTCTTCCAGCGCGCCGGTGATGCTTTTTGCGACCTCGTCGACGCGCGAGGCGATCGCGTCCGAGATCAGCGCGATGTCGTGGCGCAGGTCGATCTGAACCCCGGAAATGGCGCTGCGCACCTGCTCGGCCTGGCCGACTAGGTTGTCGCGCTGATGGGCGATGTCCTGCAGCAGCGCGCGAATGCGCACCTCGTTATCAGTATAGGCGCGCTCGAGCGCGGCGACTTCATTCGCGACCAGCGTTTCCAGCTCGCCGGCGCGCGCGATGGCGCGCTCGACGCCGTCGCCCATCGCGGCGACTTCGCGGCGGATCGCCTGGCCGACGGTCACCATGGAATCGGCGGCTGCGCCTTCCGGCTCGGAGAAGCGGATGGCGACCTGCGCCATCGACTGCGCGATCATCCGCATTTCCTGGCCGCGCCAGGCGAGGCTGGCGAGGAAGTAGAACAGCAGCACCGGCGCGAAGAACAACGACGCAAGGCCGGCCAAGACCAGCACGCCGCCGCTTTGTCCGATCGCCGCCTGCAACGAGGGCAGGAACGCCGCGGTCAACAGCGCGCAGCCGACGATCCAGACGCCGCCGAAGATGCTGGCGAGCGTGTAGACGCTGCGGGCAGGGCGGTTCTTCTGGATGGCCTGCAGAATCTGTCCGATGGTTTCGCGATCGTCATTGGCGGCGCGACGGGGGCTGCGCGGCTCCTCGATCGAATCGAACACCGGACGGTCCGCGTTCGGGCGCGCATCGAACGGGGTTTCGGGAAAGGCGGGCGCGCCGGAGGGCATGCTTGGCGGGACGATTTCGCCGCCGATCGAATTTCGGCTGGGGTCAACGGCGGTGTCGCTGATGTTGAGCGCTTCCTGAATGGCAGACAGCGCAACTTCAGTGGGATCTTTGACCTTCTTCGGATTGTTCGCCATGTCAGTCCGAGCCCTCTTAACTACGCGTCTTAACTACGCGTCCAGCCGTTCTTGCAAGAAGCCCCCTGCAAGCTCGAAGCCGGATTCATACCCCCTGCGATGCAAGCGTACCCATCGGCGCAGCTTGTCCGCACACATCCGCCAACATCCTATTGGTTGACCGATACGAATGAAATGGCCGCGATTAATACATTCTTAATCATCGTTAACAGCGCTCTTCAGCGCTGTCCCATAAGTTCTTCTAAATGCACAGATTTTTGGAACTGATACGGAAAACCCGTCTGATTACGGGCTAAAATGCGGCAAAATTGCGCCGGATTCTGAGAACGTTCCGTTAACCCCCGCATGGTTGCTTGTGGATGATTATGCCTCTCGAAGAATCAGTGCGGAGGGGCGAGCCGGACCCTTGCCATGCCGCTTCATCTCGAACGGGTAGAATGGATGCCATCGCCACCGCTGGCGCCCGGCGGCGGGCCGATCGATTTCGAACACCTTCAACGCATGACGCTCGGCGATGCCGGGATCGAGCAGGAAGTGTTGACGATGTTCTCGGCCCAATCAGCAAGACTGGTCCAGGCGCTCATGGTCCATCCCTCGGATGCAGGCGCGCTGGCGCACACGCTCAAGGGATCGGCCCGCGCGATCGGCGCTTTTGCCGTTGCCGATGCCGCGGAGCGGCTGGAGGCGGCGATCGCCGGCGGCACCGATCCATCGGCCGCGCTCGCAGGGCTTGGCGAGGCGGTCGCGGAAGCACGGGCCGTGATCGAAGGGTTTCTGCGCCGTTCCTGAGCAGGCAGCCGCCCCGGATCGGCCAAAATCCCGGTAAAATGCCGCCCCACCTTTTCGTCCCGACCGCTGGCGCTGGGTGGACCGACCCGTTATACGACTGCCGGGACCTCTCTCACGTATTCGGCAGCACGAGCGATCATGGCCAAAATCCACTTTGTCGACCACACGGGCGAAAAACGAACCATTGAAGTCGAGAACGGCGCGACCGTGATGGAAGCCGCGATCCGCAACGCCATTCCCGGCATCGAAGCCGAATGCGGTGGCGCCTGCGCCTGCGCGACCTGCCACGTCTATGTCGAGGAAGCCTGGCGCGAGAAGGTCGGCTCGCCGACGCCGATGGAAGAAGACATGCTGGATTTCGGTTTCGACGTGCGGCCGAACTCCCGCCTGTCCTGCCAGATCAAGGTGAGCGACGACCTCGACGGCCTCGTGGTCTCGACGCCTGAACGGCAGGCCTAAAGTCCCAAAGCGACTTCAGCGCGATCCGGCGCTGGCGGCGTCAGCATTGCCACGTCATGTCAGTATGGCTCCGCGGCGAATCCAGCGCTGGAAGTTTGCCAGGATCTCCGGCGTCAGTGCTGTCGGCTTGCGCGTGGCTTCATCGAGCAGCACCGATACCGATTGCGCCGAGGCGACGCATTGGCCTTCGGAGAACACCACCTGATCGAAGGTGACGGAGGTGCGGCCGAATTTGACGACGCCGAGGCCCAGTTCGATGGTGCCGGGCCAGCGCAGTTCGGCGCGGAAGTGGATGTCGAGCCGGACCATGATCCAGGCAAAGCCGTCCGGCATCAGCCCGTAGCTGCGATCCTTCATCAGTGTCACGCGGCCGGTTTCGAAATAGGTCGCATACACCGCGTTGTTGACGTGATGGTTGGGATCGAGATCGGCAAATCTCACATTGTCCGACAGGCGATAGGGATAATCCTCCAGACGCGGGGTCACGTCGGGACGCAAGGGGGCGTTCACGGGGCCATCTCCAAAAAACTCGCTCCCTTACAGCCGACTTGTCGAGCGGCGGCAAGGGTTTGCCGCCGCAGCGAGCACTATATTATGGCTTTCCTGATGCCGCCGGGTTGGCTAGACAGGTGCGGCTTTCCCGACAGGTTCAACCGAAAAGAAGCTGACATGAGCGAA
Organism: Bradyrhizobium sp. CB3481; assembly: GCF_029714305.1. NCBI lineage: Bacteria > Pseudomonadati > Pseudomonadota > Alphaproteobacteria > Hyphomicrobiales > Nitrobacteraceae > Bradyrhizobium > Bradyrhizobium sp. CB3481. Next base: position 5,978,999 of record NZ_CP121647.1, on the reverse strand, counting down.
GCGATCAAAACCGATGTGCTGATTATTGGCGCGGGTCCGTGCGGCCTGTTCGCCGTTTTCGAACTGGGCCTGCTCGACATGAAGGCGCATGTGGTCGACATCCTCGACAAGATCGGCGGCCAGTGTGCCGAGCTCTATCCGGAAAAGCCGATCTACGACATTCCCGGCATTCCCTTCGTCACCGGCCAAGGTCTTACCGACGCGCTGCTCGAGCAGATCAAGCCGTTTCATCCGGCCTTCCATCTCAACGAGATGGTGGAGACGATCGAGAAGATCGGCGATCCCGCCTTTCGCGTAACGACCGATGCGGGCAAGGTGTTCGAGTGCAAGGTGGTGGTGATTTCCGCGGGCGGCGGTTCGTTCCAGCCGAAGCGGCCGCCGGTGCCCGGCATCGAGGCCTATGAAGGCGCCTCTGTGCACTACGCCGTGCGCAAGATGGAGCAGTTCCGCGACAAGAGCATCCTGATCGTCGGCGGCGGCGATTCCGCGCTCGACTGGACGCTCAATCTGCATCCGCTTGCCAAGCGCGTGACACTGCTGCACCGGCGCGACGAATTCCGCGCCGCGCCGCACAGCGTCGAGCAGATGCGTGCGCTGGTGGCTAGTGGAAAGATGGACCTGAAGATCGGTCAGGTTACCGCGCTCGAAGGCGAGGGCGGCAAGCTCTCTGCAGCCGTGATGAAGGGCAACGATAACGCGATCTCGAAGATCGAGTGCGATACGATGCTGCCGTTCTTCGGACTGACCATGAAGCTCGGCCCGGTCGCGAACTGGGGCGTCGCGCTGGAGAACAATCTGGTGCCGGTCGACACCGCCGCGTTCGAAACCAACATTCCCGGCATCTTCGCGATCGGCGACATCAACACCTATCCCGGCAAGCTCAAGCTGATCCTGTCCGGCTTCCACGAGGGCGCGCTGATGGCGCAGAAGGCGCACCGCTACGTCTATCCGGAGAAGCGGCTGGTGTTCCAATACACCACGTCGTCGTCGAGCCTGCAGAAGAAGCTCGGCGTCAACTGAATCCCAAAACAAGACAGTTCGCCTCGCGGGCGCGCGCCGGGAACACCCGGCAATCGTCGCTGGAACCGTCCGCGAAATGGCCTTAGTCTGCGCCCATTCATTTAGAGGGTTTGATCAGGTGATGACGATGCGCAAGCTGGCCGGATTTCAACTGATACTTCCGATCGTGTTTGGGCTCGCGTTTGCCAGCGAACTGGCCGCGCAGCCCGTGGAACCTTCCGCGGCCGGGTTGTGGCAGAAGGTCGAGAAGGGCAAGCCGGTCGGCTGGTTCCTGGTGGTCGATCGCAACGGCGCCTATGAGGGCGTGTTTGCCAAGCTGTTTCTCGAGCCCGGCGATCCGCCGAATCCGACCTGCGCGAAATGCACCGACGATCGGAAGGATGCGTCCTGGCTCGGGATGTCCTTCATCCGCGACATGAAGCGCGACGGATTGAAATACGAGAACGGCAACGTGCTCGATCCGCGCGATGGCAAGATCTACAAGGCCAAGATGACGCTCAGTGCCGATGGACAGACGTTGACGATGCGCGGCTATCTCGGCATCTCGCTGCTCGGCAGGGATGAGGTCTGGACGCGATTGCCGGACACGGAGCTAGCCCAGGTCGATCCCGCGATCATCGCAAAATATCTGCCGGCGCATGCCGCGGCGATGAAGCCGCCCACGGTTCCGGCGAAGACGCCTGCGGTCAAGAAGGCTGTCACCCCGGCGCCAGCACCTGCTGCGCCGGCGCCCGCGCGCTAATTGAGTCCGGTTCTGCCGGGTGGCCGCGGCACGTCCGGCGCCACCGGGATCGGCGCAGCCGGCTGCGAGGTGACTTCAGGCACGGCCGCATCGAGCTGCAGCACGGCGGCGGCGGCCGGCACCGCGGCGTCAGCCATCGCGGCGTGGCCCTCGGCGCTCGGATGCACCGCGCCGCCATAGACTGCCGACAGCACGCCCCAGGTCGCGTCATGGATATCGGACGGCTGCTGCGACGTCGGCAGGCCCTGCGGATAGGTCATCGCGGCGAAGTAGCTGTCATTGGCATCGCGGATCCAGCGGGCGCGCGGCAGATAGGCGCGATACTCGCCGGCGCTGCGGCCGCACAGCATCGGCTGGCTCGCGGCCGTGACGATATCGGAATCGAAACTGTCGCCCCTCGCCGAGAAGCACTGCCGGTCGAATTCGGGATCGTTTTCGGCGCGCGCGCAGAAGCCGTGGTTGGCAAAGGCCATCTGGTGGCCGTCGACGAAGGTCATGCGGTCGGCGCGCGGATTGCGGCACAGGATGCCGCCCTCGCAAAGCGCCAACGCCCGCAGCTGCGGCAGGAATTCGTTTTCGACGAAACTGGAGACGGCGGCGAGGCGCTGCGGCTGCGCGTTGAAGGAGGGATGAATGTCGAAGCCGGCGCGTCCGCCCGGGCAGGGCGCGCCGCCATTGGCCAGCGTCGGATTGGCGTAGGCAGTGTAGACGACCCGTGACAGGTCGCCGCCGACAAGGGGCTTGAGCGCCTCGCGAAGCTTGGCAAAGCCCTGCGGCAGGTCCCGCGCCATCGCACTGCGTGCATCGTCCACAGAGGCCATCACGCCGCTGCGCCGGAACAGCGTGCGCTCGGTCGCGGTATCCACGATGACGTCGGCGACGAGGCCTGAAAAATAGATGTCGTTGGCGCCGATCGACAGCAGCACCAGATCGAGCTGGCGATCCGCTTGCCGGCGTTTTGCGGCGCCAACGGCTTCACGCAGCTCGGCGAGTTGCCCGTTGACCGTGCCCTGGCACGCGCCGCTGCCGGATTTCGACGGCAGGCAGTCGCGGGCGCGCTGCGAGCCGAACAGGCCATCGGCGATGGTGGCGCCGGTGCAGGCCAGCGGCAGATAGGTCACGGCGATGTGCGGATATCGGATGGCGAGCGCCAGCGCCGTGCGCGTCTGGTAGCTGTAGAGCGAGCGGTGACAGGCCGGGTTGAACCAGAGCGCGCTTTGCCGTTGCCAGACTGCGAGCGAATCGGGCGCCTCGCAGGCGCGTCCGCCCTTATAGCCCGCGCGGCTCGGCCGATAATATTGCGCAGCCGCCGTTCCGAGATAGGAGCGGAAGCAAAAGCCTTCATCGGCGAGCGCCACCGGCCGGTCCGGATTGCCTTCGCCGGAAGCGATGCTGTCGCCGAGGCCGGCAATGAAGATGTCGCGCACCGCGATCTCGGTGAAGACGCGCTGGCTGCCTTCCGAGCTCGATACGTCGGCGGTCACCACCGTGGTGCGGCCGTAACGGACGCGGAGGTTGACCGGCTCGGCGCAGTCGAAGGCGGACGTCTGCGGGCCGTCGCCATCATCGACCGTCCACGCGCAGGTCGCGCCGACCGGCACGGGTCCGGTCAGGCGGATCACGACAGGATGATCGATCGGTGTCAGGTAGCTTTCCTTGACGTTGTCGCGCGTGCAGGGCTCGCTGACGCGGCCGGCGAGATCGATGCAGAGGCGGTTCACGGTGTTGCGCGCCCAGCCGCGGCCGTCGCTCTGAATCGCCAATGCCTGCTCGGAAGCCAGCACGCTGCGGCCGCGCCCGGTCTCGGCGTGCAGCAGGAAATCCCGCTCCTCGCGGAACAGGCGGAAGCGGTTGCGCACTTCCCAGGAAATCTGCAGCGGCCCGTAGCCGCCGGCGGTCTGGGCTTGCGCCGCGGACGTGAACGCGCCTGATAGCGCGCCGGCAATCAGCGCAGCCGACAGCATCAAAGTAGAGAAAATTCCAGCCATGGCGCCGTTTGACGTTAGCGGTAAGGCAGAAATAAGAGAATGAGGCAGCTTCGCCACAAAAGACCAGCCGCCGCAGATAACGACGCCGTTACCGGCTCACGGCTGCCGGCCTTTGATCATCTGCCGCACCCGAGCCTTGGCGGTACAGGCCTGGGCGAGCCGGCGGCGTTCCTGCCAGGGTTGTATCAGACTGAGCCAGACTTCGCGCGCTCCCATGATCGAAATCGAGATGCCGAACGGGATCAGGAAGTACAGGATCCGGAATACGACCAGTGTCGCCAGCAACTCTTCCCTGCCGAACTGCGGCAGCGCCACCAGCATCGCGGCGTCGAATACGCCGATGCTGCCGGGCGCGTGGCTGGCAAAGCCGAGCAGGGTTGCGAGGATGAAGACCACCGCCAGCGACACGAAGTCGATATACGGCGTCATCGGCATCAACAGATACATGGCGAGGGCGCAGAAGCCGAGATCGACCACGCCGATCAGGACCTGCAGCAGCGTCAATCGGGCGGAGGGCAGCACGACCTTCCAGCCGTTCTGCCCGAGCTCGCGCCGCCCTTCGCCCGTGAGCAGCCAAACGAAATAGGCGCCGATGCCGGCGAGGCAGCCAAGGGCAATCAAGCGGTTCATGGCTGACGGCAGCAAGTCCATCGCCGATGCAGCCTCGGGGTGCCAGGCCATGCCGATACCGAGCACGAACAGATTGCCGAGCCAGAAGGTCAGCCCCGACAGAAAGCAGATTTTGGCGACGTCGATCGCGGTCAGGCCGTAGTCCGAATAGATCCGGAACCGGATCGCGCCGCCGGTAAAGACGGTGGCACCGATGTTGTGACCGATGGTGTAGCTGGTGAAGCTCGACATCGCCGCGATGCGATAGGGAACGTGGTTCTTGCCAATGGTTCGCAGCGCGAAGAAATCATAAAGGGTCAGTGTGCAAAATGCGCCGACCACGCACAGCGCCGCCAGCGCGATGCGATGCGGGGCGATGTCGGTCAGGGCCGTGAGAATAACCCCGGTGTCGACCCCCTTGAGGGTGCGCACCAGATGGGTGATCGCAAGCGCTATGATGAGAAGACTCGCGGCGATTCCCAGCCGTTTCCAGCCAATCTTCTCCTTGAAGCCACGCCGGAGCGCGGTCAGCAGCCGATGCATTCATCCTCCCGGCGGGGCGGCAAAACATAGAGATGGGCCTGTCACGCAAGCGACAGTCGACGGTCAGAGGCACCGTGCGCGAAATCCATAAGCCAAAATCGGGCCCTTGTGCAGCCCTTGACAAACATGGCTTTTGGCTTCGTTCGACGCCTTTGTCATACGCCCCACATATGTCGCCACGTTAACGATTTTGAGTCGCAAGGAGGTCCGTTCCGCGGGCCGTTTTTGCCGCAGTTTCCCGCTCGTTCCATCGCGGCGTTTTCGAGGCCTTAGGAACATCCTTTTCGGGGGCCGGTTAGTTTCTGATCAGCATCGAACAGCGAGCGCGCCGTGCCGGGCAGGACAGCTGCGCCTTGCGTGTTCCCCCAACAAAGGATCATGGCAATGGGACTCTTCACCAAAGACATCAAGACGATGAACGACCTGTTCGTCCATCAGTTGCAGGACATCTATTACGCCGAGAAACAACTTGTGAAAGCGCTGCCGAAAATGGCGGAAAAGGCTACCGACAAGCAGCTGAAGCAGGGCTTTTTGAGCCATCTCGATGAAACCAAGACGCATGTGCAGCGTCTCGAAGAAATCTTTCGCATGCACGGCGCCCAGGCGAAGGCGGTCGATTGCCCGGCGATCGACGGCATCATCGAGGAAGCCGACGATGTGGCCGGCGAGATCGCGGACAAGGATGTGCTGGATGCTGCGTTGATCAATGCAGCGCAAGCCGCCGAGCACTATGAAATCACCCGCTACGGCAGCCTGATCGCATGGGCGCGGCAGCTCGGGCGCAACGACTGCGCCGCCATCCTGCAGCAGACGCTCGATGAGGAAAAGACGGTCGACAAGAAGCTGACCTCGCTGGCCGAGGGCAAGGTCAACCTGCGCGCCGCAAGCTGATCGCTCGCCCGCGTTGAGACAAAAAGCCGCGCGAGGGCCTCTTCCCTGCGCGGCTTTTTCGCGCCAGCGGCCGGCTGCACCCACACTTCGAGCTTTGACGAAGTGTTTTGTTGAAACGGACACCAAATTAACGGCGTTGCCCCCTGAAGGGTGAAGCCATGACAAACCTATCTTCCGGATTGAGACCGGTTCCGGCGGGCGGAGCGTCGACCCGTTCCGAGGCCGCGCCGATGGCGAGCAGGTTCGCAGCGTCGCTGACGCTCGCCGCGATGAGTCTCGGCTATGGCGTCGTTCAGCTCGACGTCACCATCGTCAATACCGCCCTCAATGCCATCGGCATTTCGCTCGGCGGGGGCGTTACCGAACTGCAATGGGTGGTGAGCGCCTACACCATCGCCTTTGCGGCTTTCATATTGACGGCCGGCGCGCTCGGCGATCGGATCGGCGCCAAGCGGGTGTTCATGGCGGGCTTTGCCATGTTCACGGCGGCCTCGGTGGCCTGCGCGCTGGCGCCCAATGCCACGGTGCTGATCCTGGCGCGCTGCGTTCAGGGATTGGCCGCGGCCATTCTGGTGCCGAATTCACTGGCGCTGCTCAGCCATGCCTATGGGGAAGAAAAGGCGCGCGGGCGCGCCGTCGGCATCTGGGCCGCGGGCGCCAGCCTTGCGCTAACGGCCGGTCCGTTCGTCGGCGGCGCGCTGATCGCGCTGGTCGGCTGGCGCTCAATCTTCCTCGTCAATCTGCCGATCGGCCTTGCCGGCCTGTACCTCGCCTGGCGTTTTGCCGACGAGACGACGCGAACGGCGGAACGCGAGATCGACTTGCCTGGCCAGATCGCCGCGATCGTGGCGCTCGGCTCGCTCGCCGGCGCGATCATCGAGGCCGGCTCATTGGGCTGGAATCATTCGCTCGTGATCGCAGGTTTCGCCGTGGCTGCGGCCTTTGCGGCCCTGTTCGTATGGCGCGAAGCGCGAGCGGCGCAACCGATGCTGCCGCTCGCATTATTCAGAAACCGGATGTTTGCTCTGACATCGCTGATCGGCCTGCTGGTCAATGTCGCGATCTACGGATTGATCTTCGTGCTCAGTCTCTACTTTCAGCAGATCAACGGATTGTCGGTATTCATGACCGGGCTCGCGTTTGTGCCGATGATGGGCGCGGTGCTGCCGGTCAATCTGATCGCCCCGCGGCTGGCCGAACGTATCGGTGCGCCGGCCACGATTGCGGTCGGTGCGCTGCTCTCGGCAGCCGGATGTCTTGCGATGCTCGGAATCGAGGCCGGCACCAGCTACTGGTTGATCTGCCTGCAATTGATCGCGCTGAGCACCGGTCTCGGATTGCTGGTGCCGCCATTGACATCGACGCTGCTCGGCAGCGTGGAAAAATCGCGTTCGGGCGTGGCCGCAGGCGTGCTCAACGCGACCAGGCAAACCGGCAGCGTGCTTGGCGTCGCCTTGTTCGGCTCACTGGTCGGCCGCTCCGGTGCGTTCATGGGCGGCCTGCACGCCTCGCTGGGGATTTCGGCCGGCGTATTGCTCGCGGCTGCCGCCGCGATCTGGTGGGGCGGATCGGCGGTAACCGATCGGAAAGGATACTTCGCTCGAAGCGAAGCTCGTTGACGTTCCCGCACATTGATCTCGGCGGCCGGCGTGGGCCGCCGGGTGGGGTATTCATTCACCATCCCTGCAACTGGGCCGCGAAGGTTACGCCAAATATACCAATGGGAATGCTGTTACAGGCCATGGGGGTCTGTAATGTACCGCGTCCTGACTTGCCTCACCACTGAACATGACTGGCGCCTGGTCGTGCTGGCCGGCACCATCTGCTGGCTTGCCAGCGCCGTCGCCATCAGCCTCTTTCATCGCGCCAGGGCTTCGCGCGGCCGGTCGCGCGCGGTCTGGATCGCGCTCGATGCGGCAGTCGGCGGCTGCGGAATCTGGGCCACTCATTTCGTCGCGATGCTGGCTTACGATCCCGGCGCCGGCGCCGGATACAGCATACCGGTCACGCTGCTGTCGCTGGTCTTCGCGATTCTCATTGTCGCCGCGGGCCTTTGCGTCGCGCTGTCGAGCACGCGCCGGACGGTGATCGCCCTGGGCGGCGTCGTCATCGGCGGCGGCGTCGCGGCGATGCACTATACCGGCATGGCGGCGCTCGAGCTGCCCGCGTTCATCGTGTGGTCGACCGGCATCGTTGTGGCCTCAATCGTGTTTGGCAGCCTGTTCGCAGGCCTCGCGCTTCTGGTCGCCGCGCGCTGCGACAATCCCATCCACACCATCGCGGCGACCGGCTTGCTGACAGTCGCCATCGTCTCGCACCATTTCACGGCGATGGGCGCCGTCACGCTCATTCCCAACCCGACGCTCGGCAGCGACGGGCTGTCGATTTCCCCGACCGCGCTTTCGTTCCTGACCGCGGTCGCGGCCTTCGCCATCCTCGGCCTGTCGCTGCTGGCGGCGATGATCGACCGCCGCGCCAAGGGCGAACTGCATAGCCAGAAGGTCCTGCTCGATACCGCGCTCGACAACATGTCGCAGGGACTTTGCATGTTCGACGCGGATGGGCGGATCCTGCTGAACAACGAACGCTATGCCGAAATGATGGGGCGAACCGGCATGACGCTGCAGGGGCGTTTGCTGCTCGACGTGCTCCGGCAGCAGAAGGCGCTCAATCGTTGGGATGGCGATCCCGATCAGTTCGTAGCCCGCGTGATCGCTGCGGCCAAGGCCGGCGAGAGCGTGACGAGGACGGTTACCCGCAACGATCGTTCGATTCGCGTGGTCGATCAGCCGATGCGGGGCGGCGGCTGGGTCGCAACCTTCGAGGACATCACCGAATGGCAGGCTGCCCAGGAACAGATCTCGCATATGGCGCGCCATGACGCGCTGACCAATCTGCCAAACCGCACGCTGTTCCGCGAGCAGCTCGAAAAGGCGCTGCGGCTGGCCAGGCGCAACGACCAGCTTGCCGTGCTCTGTCTCGATCTAGACCACTTCAAGGCGATCAACGATTCGCTCGGCCATCCGGTCGGCGACGCCCTTCTGAAGGAAGTCGCGCGCCGCTTAAGCGGATGCATCGCCGAGAACGACACCGTGGCGCGGCTCGGCGGCGACGAATTCGCGATCGTGCAGTTCTGCAGCGACTGTGATCCGTCGGCGGTCTCCTTGCTTGCCAGCCATGTGGTGGAGCAGGTTTCAGCGCCTTACGAGGTTGCCGGCCATCAGCTCGTCATCGGCGTCAGCATCGGTATCTCGCTCGCCCCGGAGGACGGCAAGAATCCCGACGAGCTGCTCAAGAAGGCCGATCTTGCGCTCTACCGCGCCAAGGAAGACGGCCGCGGCACCTATCGCTTCTTCGAGACCGGGATGGACGCCCGCGCGCAGGCCCGGCGGCTCCTGGAGCTCGATTTGCGCGCCGCGCTTCACCGCAAGGAATTCGAAGTCTATTACCAGCCGATCCGCGACGTCGCCAAGGATGTCGTCGTCGCTTTCGAGGCGCTGGCACGGTGGAATCATTCGCTGCGCGGCATGATCTCTCCGGCGAATTTCATTCCGCTGGCGGAGGAAACCGGGCTGATCGTGCCGATCGGCGAGTGGGTGCTGCGCCAGGCTTGCATGGACGCGGCGAGTTGGTCGCAACATGTCGGCGTCGCCGTCAATCTTTCGCCGGTGCAGTTCAAAAACCCCAACCTGGTCGCGACGGTGAAGGAGGCGCTGCGCGCCTCCGGGCTTCCGGCGCACCGGCTGGAACTCGAGATCACCGAATCGGTGTTGCTGCAGAACAGCGAGGCGACGCTGTCGGTCCTGCACGAGCTTCGCGCCTTCGGGGTGCGGATTTCGCTCGACGACTTCGGAACCGGCTATTCCTCGCTCAGCTACCTGCGCAGCTTCCCGTTCGACAAGATCAAGATCGACCGCTCGTTCGTCACCGAGCTCGCCACGCGCGAGGATTCGATGGCGATCGTGCGTGCCGTGACCGGGCTCGGCAAGAGCCTCGGCATCGTCACCACGGCCGAAGGCGTCGAGACCGACGAGCAGTTCGACCTGCTCCGCCAGGAGGGCTGTACGCAGGCGCAGGGCTATCTGTTCAGCCCGCCGCGTCCCGCAGCCGAGGTGGAAACCATGCTGTCGAAAGCTCGGGCGCGGCGGGTCGTTGCCTAGGGCGTGTATTAATCCCGCTGGTCAGTGGGCGCGGATCGGCGGTATCAGAACGCACCTTCGATGGCCTCGACGGCTTTCTCAACTGAACTGCTTTCACTTGGTGCGTTGAGCTTCTTTAGAATGAACAACCTATCAGATGATCCGCTGAGTGAGAGATTAGCCGGCATACAATTGGCATTGTTCGAGTTGATTTGGCCCGCATTCACATGGATCAAAGGCATTTACGCTGCCGCCGACCCGCAGACGTGTTTCATTCACATTCGAGCCGATGAACCGCCATCGGATGCTGAGTGGGACGACTGCGTTCGACTGCTCAATGAGATATTTGCTTCGGCCGCAGGGAATTCAAAATTGCGGCTAGAAGCAGTATGCAATGAAACCCCGCCAGCGGGCGCGGCTTTCAAGGAGATTATGTCACAGGCAATCTTTGAATTGATTGCTAGAGATATGGCCCCTTGGCGATTGCATACTGGTCGATAGCGGCTGCACAGCCGTGAGGTCTGCACGGGGTCATAAGGCGAAATTCTCAGAGCGGGCACAAAACATCTGCTTACCCTCGGAAGCCGACGTCGCATTTTGTGAGTACACGCCCTAGCTAGCTAGTTCCCGCAGGCTTGCTTCTGCAAGCCTTGTTCTCTCAGGCCTTGCGCAGCGCGAAATGCGAACCGCAGAACGCCATCACGGCGCCGAGGCACAGTGCCGCAAGGCCGGCCAGCACGCCCGATACGGTCGGGATCGGGCTCGGTGCCGAGGCGGCCTGTCCGGCGCCGGCCAGGATCAGCACGCCGACCGCGATCAGGAACTGCCGCATCCGCTGCGGAATTTGCCCCGAGGCCGCGCTGTGCATCAGGTTGGCAGTGAAATAGCCGCCGGAAAACCCGACAGTCGCGATCAACCACCAGGCGATCGCGGCGCCCGCCGGCATGAACTCGCTGGTATCTTTTCGCCACAGGCCGCCGAGATCGAGGCCGTAGCGCACGCCCAGCATGTGTACGGCGAGCGCCAGCAGCACCCCGGAAACAATCGCGCCGGCGAGGATCAGGCGGTGCGGAAAATAGGTCGTCTCGGCCATGCTCCGCTTGTAAGGTAAAGCCGGCTCGCCGCGCAAGCGGGCCATGCGCAACGATACCGGGATTCTGACTTGTCCATTTCACGACCGAAACAGCCGGTCACAGCGGGCGATAGTTCGCCCGGCACCCGCTATACCCACCGGGCATCGCTGGTCGGATCGGCGCACGCGTTCGAATTGACGGATCAAGGCCTGTCGTGGGAGGCGCGGGGAAGATCGGGGATGTGGCCCTATTCCGATATCGCCGCCATACGCCTGTCCTATCGGCCGGTATCGATGCAATCGCGCCGCTTTCGCGCCGATGTGCAACATAGGAGCGGCCAGAGCCTCGCGATTTTCTCCACGAGCTGGCAGACGATTGCGCTAATGGTGCCGCAGGACGGGGATTTTCGCGCCTTCATCGAACAACTGCATGAGCGCCTGAAGGCGGCAGGGGGCAATGTCGCGCTGGTCGGCGGCATCGGCCCGATCGCCTATGCCGGAGGCTGCCTGTTGCTCGCGCTCGTTGCGATCGCCGTTGTCGCATTGCTCGCGCGCGCTGTCGCCACGGGTCAATTCGCCGCCGCGCTATTCCTGCTTGGATTTACCGCCTTGGCCGGGTGGCAGATGGGCGGCTTCATCTGGCGGAACAAACCGCGGCGTTACAGCTTCGATGATTTGCCGCAGACGTTGCTGCCGCCGCGCCCCCGCAATCAGACGAAATGAAATGTGATTTCGCAAAGCGCCGGACGGCGCCGCACCTTGTGCGGCATTCCTCCTGGGCGAGCTTGCCATGACCAGTTCGACGACACGATTGCCGACCGAAGCCGAGATTGCGGCGATCAATGCACAGCATCTGATCGAGACGCCGTTGCGGCCGGCCGATCTCTTGTTCGTGTTCGGCACGCGGAAGGATGTCGAAGTGCGCGTGGAAGAAGCCTGCCGGCTCTGGCGCGAGGGATATTTTCGCTGGGCCATCGTGAGCGGCGGCGTCACGCCGGGCTCGGAACTCTCCGAATGCGAGATCATTGCCGGCGCGATGGTCGCGCGCGGCGTTCCCGCCGATATTATCCTTCGAGAGGACCGCGCGATGAACACCGGCGAGAACGTGATCTTCTCGCTGCCGATCCTCGAGGAGGCGCTCGGGCTTGCCAATATCCGCAGCGTAATCTGCCTCGGCAATACCTGGACCGCACGACGCTATCCGATGACGCTGCATCGGCACTGGCCCGAGGTCGAGAAGATGCTGGTCACCGTCGACAGTTTTGCGACGCCGCGGGCGCTGTGGCACACCGACGCCGAATTCAGCCGCCGCGTCCTCAATGAATGGGACAAGATCGAGCCGTACAAGGCGAGGGGCTTTATCGCAGAGTGGCCCGACGGCGGCCTCGGCGTTGGTCAGCAAGCGCAGCGGTGAGGGCGTCAGTCGGTCAACCGCATGATCGACGCGCAGCGAACGACGATTACGGCGGGACAGCCCACAACAATACTAACGGCATATTGCTTCCTCCATTTTGCCCTCAAACGATCAACTTAAGTCGTTTCAACTTGCCCTTGATCGCGGGAAAAAGTGGCAATCTTCCTCGCGTTGAAATTGAGCTTCAAGAGGGACGTCGATGGAACACAAAGGGGTTCAGTTTGAAGTCATTCAAACGACGAATTCATGTGGCTGGAAATGGACCGCTTTCGTTGATGCTGCCAGAATGCGGACTGGCATCGCGCTTACACGCGCTGATGCCGTTTTGGATGCCGAACTGGCCATTGAAAAAGCATTGGAACGCCAAACCGATGCGGCCCCGATTTGAGGTCGCGGGGCGCCGCGCCGCCTGAACGATACGTCGGCCGGCGGACTTGCTTGGGCGGCGGCACCTCTTGGCAAAGCGCTTCACCGGCGAGTGAAGCGGACTTCGCTGCGTCCCCGGCCGATGACCGCAAATGACCCCTTAGCCGTCATGACCGGTCGAGCCACAGAGGCCCGCTTACCGGGGTAGAGCAGTCTTGGAGCAGCGTAGGTCGAGACGTCTGATTTTGGACCCAACTCGGACATGGAGCAAATCGCAAAAGTCTATTCCCGTTTCCATGGGAGAAGACTGAGCATCCGTATCCTCAGGCGACGCAGGTAGTCACCAAACCAGAACGTTGAACAATCCCAGCACAGATAAAAATCTCGATGCGGGTGGGCCTCAGGGTCCGACTTTTCCTTTCCGCAAAGCATGCACTGAAGCTTGCCGAACGCCATAAGAGGCTCCCGTAGGTTGCAGGTCGCATGTACCCGAGAGCGGGCGGATCGGCAATGGTCCCCTAGGAGTACATTTTCGGAGTACATTTTCAATTCGGGTGCTGGAATGAGCGCTTCTGGCCCGTTGCAGCCCTAACGCCCGCTCTTCCGGGAAGCAACATCGTCCGGCCCAAGAATCACCCAGTCGGGACGCGTCAGGGTCTGCTTCGGCGCATGTGGATCAAGCGGCTTTGCGAAGTCCTTGCTTGGCGGGTTCGCCGATTTTCTCGGATCAAAGCTGACGTATTCCTCCCTCACGAGGGCGCCGCTAATCTTTACCGAACATCCCGTCTCATAATTCCAAATCCCTTCAAGATTAAAGCGCGCCCACCGGTCCTTGCAGCGCTCGCTCGCGATGTAGGGAATGAAGACGAAGGTCAGCGCGGTGAGTGTTCCAACTCCAATCCAAAAAACCCGCATGGCTCTACGAGAGACTCCCGTTGAAGCGCAGAGATCAAACTGCGCGCGCAACACAACCAAATGTTGCATGTTAGATCAAGAGGCAGTCCGCTTTTTGGCCCAAAGCTGAGTTCTTAAGCGCCGCCGCCGCCGCCCAGGTCGGCTTGTGATCCCGAAGCTGACTTGGGCACGCAAATTCTCCTAAGAATCTGCAAAATCCGAAGCCGGTCTATGGGCTATGATGCCCACGGTCGTGCTTCATTCAGATAGGTCATTCGGGCGTGAGCAGCGCACTAAACATTCTCTTCGTGCTTCATGGCGACCGCAACTTGAGGACTTGGCGTACTGCCGTGCTGGTCGCAAGTGCAACTATGTTCATCGCTTGTCTTACCCAAACGGCATTTGTAACCGAATGTTGCTACGTTGTGGGGCAGAGAAGAAGCGAGCCCGGTCTTGGCATATTGCTTATAGGATGGGGTGGGGTGCTAGGCAGTTGGCTTCACCCGCCGCTTTTCGTCCTAATACTCGCAGGATGGTTGTGCGCCTGCGCAAGATGGTACCTTGCCGCCTTGATCTGCGCTTTCTCTTCCATCGCCATGGTCGCTAGTTTTCACGAAGAGGTGCTTCCCAATGCTGGCTATGCAGCCTGGCTTGCCAACCCAATCATTGTAGCCGCTTGGTTCTTGTATCTTGCCGACAAGCGATCCGCTGCGTTGATTTCTGCCTTCCTTGCGTTGGGACTGATGCTGACGTTTCTGGGAGTAGCTACCGTGCCTCTCAGTGATAAGTTCGGTGAGTTGGAGATTATTTCATACGGAAGCGGTTATTGGCTCTGGATCGCAAGCGCTGGAATTCTCGTGGCAGGCACGAGTGTGCATAACCTGCCTCTTCGTTCCAGTGCGTCAGACAGTCGGTAAGATGGCGAGCCCGCTTCTGGCCATTTTTTTGGACCTGCCGTTGTTGTCGCCTGACGATCTCCCCTCGAAGTGTGGAGCGGACACCTCTGTCACGAGGCCCAACTTCGGAAGTAACCCAAAGCGGCGAAGTTGCCCGCCACCATCCGCTTCGCGTCAGCGGGCTAGGCCGGCAAGGAAGACAGTGTCCACAAAAATTGCAGTGGTCGGTGGTGGGTTGCTAAAAGCGGCGGGTAAGAGGAGATGGAAAATTGACTACGATAGTTGAGATCCGGGCTACGGATCCGCTTATGTCGGCGGTATATGCCTTGCGACGCGAAGTGTTCGTCATTGAACAAGATGTTCCGGAAGAATTTGAAGTCGATGAGAACGACAAGGTCGCCGCGCATCTTGCTGCACTTTCTGACGGCCACGTCATCGGGACGTTGCGCATGGTGCGCCATGAGCGCACGGCGAAGATAGGCAGGATGGCGGTATCGAGGCATTCACGAAAAAAAGGGATTGGAAGAGAGTTGATGGAATTCGCCGCGGCCGCTGCCTCCCGTGACGGTGCCCAGGACATCATTCTGGCCGCGCAATTCACGGCACGCGAGTTTTACAGACGACTTGGGTACATAGAGGAAGGAGCGGTCTTCGATGATGCGGGCATATCGCACGTGATGATGCGCAAGAAACTTCGGCCTTGAGTTCCGAGTGCGACCATCCGAGCACAACCGGCAGCAAAGGTGCAGTTGGCACTGAAAGACAGTGCTGCGAACTGACTATTCATGGCCGGCAGCCGAAGAACCGCCGAGCCACGGCAACGTCGCTTATCGAGGGTAGATCGGTATGAGAAGGCTTACTCCGGATCGTCGCTTGCGACCAGTTGCAGACTTTGTGCGCCGCACCTATTTTCCCGATCTGTCGGGTAGCTTGATGATGGCCTCGCGTCCATGTGTGTCGCAATACCTGGACCGCACGACGCTATCCGATGACGCTGCACCGGCACTGGCCCGAGGTCGAGAAGATGCTGGTCACCGTCGACAGTTTTGCGATGCCGCGGGCGCTGTGGCACACCGACGCCGAATTCAGCCGCCGCATGCTGCGTGAGTGGGACAAGATCGAGCCGTACAAGGCGAGAGTGGCCCGACGGCGGCCTCGGCGTTGGGCAGCAAGCGCCGCGGTGAGCGCGTCAGTCAGTCAACCGCCATGATCGACACGCAGTGAACCAGCAGCACCAGCACGCGATGTCCGCTCTCTTCGATGGCGGCCGCGAAGAGGAATCGGAGCAATACCCCGAAGCTAGCACTGTCATGCTTCCAAAGTGGGGTGTGGCCTGAGTTGAAGTCACAATGTGCCACAGCAATGCGTTACCTGTTCCTTCGGCAACAAAGGCGACGAAGCGTCAGGTTACTTCACGGCCCCACCGGTGATACCGGCGATAAAGCGATCGAGGAAGAGATTGTAGGCGATCGCCACGGGAATGGCAGCTATCAACGCACCCGCCATAATCTCACCCCAGAAGAACACGTCGCCCCGGATCAGATCGGTCGAAACGCCTAGCGTGATCGGCTTTTGGTCGGACGATGAGACGAAGGTCAGGGCGTAGACGAACTCCTGCAAGGTCAGGGTGAACGTGAAGATCACCACTGTCAGGATGGCTGGTACCGAGAGCGGGATCGCCATCCTGATGAAGGCGCCGAACAGGCTGCACCCGTCGACGATCGCGGCTTCCTCGATCTCGACCGGCAGCGCCTTGAAGAATCCCATCAGCAGCCAGGAGCAGAACGGGATTGTGAAGGTCGGGTAGACCAGCACCAATGACCACATCGAGTTCTGTAGGCCGAGTTCGGCGATGATGCGCGACAGCGGCAGGAACAACAAGGTCGGAGGGACGAGGTAGGTCAGGAAGATCATGATGCCGAGCGCTTCGCCCTTGCGGCTGGTCATCCGGGCCAGGCTGTAGCCGGCCGGAACCGCGGTGACCAGCGTGATCGCGGTGACGCAGACGCCGATGATCAGCGAGTTCAACAACCAGCGCGCGAACAGGGTCTCCTCGAACAGATACTTGATGTGTTCGAGCGTCGGCGCCTCATTGAACCAGAACGGGATATTGGTGACGTCGTAAAGGTCGCTGTTCTGCTTGAATGCGGTGATTACCATCCAATAAAACGGGAACGCCGCCAGGATGACGAAGAATGCGACGCCGAGGAAAAAGCCGGTCTGGCGGAGAGTGCGGACAACAGTGTGCGACATATCAAATCTCCCGCCGACGAATGAAGCGCAGCATGAAGATCACCACGACAAGGAGTACCGGCAACATGAACAGCGAGATCGCCGCGCCATGCGACACGTCGCCGGAGACAATGCCGGTCTGAAAGCCCGCAAAGCCCAGGACCGACGTCGCGCCACCGGGACCGCCCATGGTCAGCAAGAAAACGATGGAAAGATCGGTGAAGGTAAACACGATGCCAAAGATCAGGCCGATGGCCATAATCGGCAGAATCATCGGCAGGATGATCTGGTAGTTGCGGCGCCAGAATCCTGCACCATCGACCGTTGCGGCGTCGATCACGTCCTGCGGAACAGCGGTGATGCCGGCGAGGAAGATCACGATAGCGAATGGAAAGAAGCGCCAGGCGTTGATGATGACAATGCACAGCATCGCGAGATACGGATTGCCGAGCCAATTCGGCGCCTCTTCGCGAGTGAGGATACCAGCCGCAATCATGGTCCAATTGATCACGCTGTAAAGTGAATCGAACATCCATTGCCAGGCGATCGTGGCGAGCGCGACCGGCACCGCAAAAGGCAGGATGATCAGCGCCCGGACAATCTTGCGACCGGGGAACGGCTGCAACAGCAGGAAGGCGCCGAACTTTCCGAGTACGAGCCCGAGAAGCTGTGACCCAAATGTAAAGACGAAGGTGTTCAGTAGCGTGTCAATGAAGGTCGGATTTTGCAGGATCTCTTCGAAATTCACCAGACCGACAAACTTCCAGGTTGGATTGTAGATTGTATAGGCGCTAAGCGAGTAGTATACCGCGAGCAGGAGCGGCAAACCTACCAGTAGCAGGACGTAGAGGATCGCTGGCGCGACCAAGATCGTCTCCAGCACCTCCCGCCGATCCAGAATGAATTGAGAGCGCGAAATCGGCTTGGCAACAGGTTCCGCGATGACGGCCATTGGTGACTTCCTGGCTCAGTGGCGAGTGATACGATTGCCATTGTTGTCGAAGTGGCGCAGCGCGCTGTTCTTGACCGCGAACCCGTGCCATTCGCCGGGGCGAATGCTTTCTTCGGCCACGTGGGCAGGCGGCAATTTCGCGGTGATGGGCTGCCTCGAATCGAAGCCATCCATCACGCCATAAACGATGCGCTCGGAGCCGAGATATTCGGAGCGGTCGACGCGAAAAGAAAATTCAGTCGCACCGTCATCTCCGATCATGTTCTTGGGTAGGAAATTCTCCGGTCGGAATCCCAGATAGCCACCGCCGTTGCGGGTGACGATGTTCATCGGCGGTGCCCCGACGAAGGTCGCGACAAAAAGGTCGGCAGGATTCTCATAAATGTCGGTTGGCGTTCCCACCTGCCGAACGCGTCCATGGTCGATGACCGCAATGCGGTCGCCCATGCCCATCGCTTCGACCTGGTCGTGCGTCACGTAGATGGTGGTCAGGCCAACGCGCTGCTGAAAATTCCTGATTTCCTGGCGAGCCGAGGTGCGCAATTTGGCATCGAGGTTGGAAAGCGGTTCGTCGAGCAGAAGCGCGGTCGGTTCGCGGACCAGCGCACGGGCAAGCGCCACGCGCTGCCGCTCACCTCCGGAGAGCTGGCGTGGTCGCCGCTCGAGAAGATGGCCGATGCCAAGCAACTGCGAGGCCCACACGACCTTCTTCTGGATTTCCTCGCGGGGCACGCGCTGCGTACGCAGCGGAAAGGCGATGTTGTTGCGCACGGTGTAATGCGGATAAAGGCCATAGCTCTGAAACATCATCGCAACGCCGCGGGCACGTGGTGGGATGTCGTTGACGACATTGCCGCCGATCAGGAGATCGCCGCTGGTCTGTTGCTCGAGGCCGCAAATGATGCGCAGAAAAGTGGTCTTGCCGCAGCCAGAGGGGCCGAGCAGCACCATGAACTCGCCGTTCGGTACCATAAGCGAAATGTCGTTAACGGCCGGGAACTCGCCGAATTTCTTGACGATATGCCGGGTCAATACAGCGGCCATCGATCCTCCCAAAGCCAATGCATGGCGCGCACTCTGCCGCCAGTTTTTCGACCGAATTCCAATCCTGCTCCAAACAATGGAAGCTTTACCGATATTCCGGACCGCGCAACGGGGGCGCGGTCCGGGCACGGCCTCACGTTTTCCCGTGCCATTTCGTGAAGATCGCTTCAGACTGCTGGTGCGCCCATTTGACCGACTCCTCGGCGGACATCTCGCCGGTCGCCGCCTTCGACATCATGTCGCAGATGACGAAGTCATTGTAGACTTCATCGACGGCGGGCCAGGACGGGCCGGGATATCCGGGAGAGGCCGACCACTGGTCGGAGTCCTCGAGCACCGCAAGCTTATCATTCGGCGTCGAGGTTGGGTCGTTGGAGAGGATCGGCATCGGCTTCGGCACAAGGTTGGAGAAGCAGGGGTTGTTGTACCCTTCACTCGCCTTGAACGCTTCCGGCCAATTGTCGACATAGTATCTGAGGAACTCGATCGCGCCTTCCTTGTTTTTGGCGAACTTCCAGATGCCATAGAACTCGGAAGCGCCGCCCATGAGCTGGCGCACCGGCCCCTTCGGCGGAGCCATCACGAATGTATCGTCGGCGCCTTTCTTGTTTGCCTTCTGGAACGTCCGATACGCCGAGATCGGATTGACGATCATCGAGCCAATGCCCGAAACAAGATAGCGGTTGTTGCTGGAGTCGTCCCATGACAGCACTTCCGGCGTCATTGCCTCCTTGTATAGCGCGGTGACGAACTTGACGGCCTCGACCGTCTCCCTGCTATTGAGTGTCACTTTCTTGCCTTCGGCGTCTTGAAGCGCGCCACCAAAGCTCCACAGCAAGCCACGCCAAGTGGTGTTCGGATCGTTGCTGTGGCCCAGTGAAATCCCGATCGGATGACCCTTGGCCTTCAGCTTGGCGCCGCCGATGCGAACATTATCCCACGTATCGGGCTTGATCCCGATTTCATCCCACATGCTCTTGCGATACATGGCTGGGAAGTTGATGTAGAAATCGGGAAGCGCAGACCAGGTCTTGTCATCTTGATTGTAGCCGATCTGCCGGCCGATCGTGCTGACCTTGCCGTACTTCTTCTCGGTCGCCTCGACGAGGCTTGTCACGTCGACGAGGAATTTGCGGTAGAGATGTGCCCCGCCTGCGCCATTCCAGCCGAACAGATCGTGGCCCGATTGCGCGGAGGCTTCGGCCGCCGCACGCGCGGCAACGTTGGCGACCGGGATATGATCAACGGCGACGGCGACGTTGTTTTTCGTACCCCAGTCCTTGGCGAACTGATCGAACCATTTGTCGTATTCCGGAACAAAATGGCTCCATTGCACGATGGACAGCGATTTGGTGTCCGCAAGGGCTCTGGAGATAAATGGCGCAGTGAGAGACGACGCCGACGCGGCGGCAAGCGTAAGACCGGATTGCGTTAGGAAACGGCGGCGCGTGACGCGGCGGCATCTGCCCGTGCTCATCTGGATTCCTCCTATGATGTCTCCAGTCGGAGAAGGCTATCCAGTGAGGGGAACAGCCTGGCTCGGCCCTGGATCTTGCATTTTCGGCGTTACTATAACTTCCAGGGGCAGGTCGGCCCGTTCGACTAAAGCCGGTTACTCGGTACGTTGCCGTACAAAGATTGGCGGCGGCCCACGCCGCGCGGGGCAGAGCGATAAAAACTGCCAAGTGATTGAGTCAGAAGCAGTAGCGACAAGCGCGCATCGCACCATTATCCGCGGATAAGCGATACTGATGCAGGCCGCTGCGAGTCAGATACCCGTATTCTGAAGCGATGATCTGATAGCACTCACAGGTTCGACGCTCGAGCGCCGCGTGATCGCACAGGTTGATGCTGCCCCGCTGCCTGATGAGTCCCCCGCTCTGTTCCAGTGTGGCAAGCGTCGTCGTAATGCTGGCGCGTCGTACGCCCAGGATGACCGAGAGCATGTCGTGCGTCACAGGAATGACCCGGTCGTCCAGCCGGTCCGCTGCAAGCAGCAGCCAGCGGCTCAACCTTTCTTCGAGGCTGTGACGGGCGCTGCAAAGCGTTGTTTGGGCGTTCTGGACCAGCAGCGCATGGATATAGTTGAACAGCTGCTGCTGGACATCGGGGCATCGGTGCGCGACCCGTCGCAGGTCGGACACGGCGATGCGCAATGCATAGCCGGGGACCGACATCAGGCATCGATTGGGAGATCGGTATATGCCAAGCACGGCCGCCACGCCGACGAAGCCGAGCCGTCCAACCATCGCGATTTCAACCGGCCCGTCGCGCTGCGTCCGCACCAGCATCGATGCGACGCCACGCTCGATGAAATAGATGTGCTCGATGGGATGGTGATAGTCCTGAAGAATCGCCCGGCGCTTGAGCGCAACGGGCTGCAGGAAAGGACGAAGTCGCTCGAAGGAAGCCGGCGCAAGTCCGGCCAGCAGGCGGTTCTGGACCCGAACCGTCGGCTCACGATTGGCGCCGCTTAGCGCATTGTTCAGCGCTATCCCATGGAGCTCCTTGCGCCCTTTTGGGGCCTTGTCGGCCGGTGTCAGAGGCCTCTTAGCTATTCCATCCTGGATCGGGTGTCACGGGTTCCCGACGATCCAACCGGTCATAGAGTAGAGCGTTTGCGCGAGCTTGAACAAGGATTCGACGTATGCGCTGCGCTTCACTCCCGCCCATCGTCGGCGATCAGGCGATTGTGTAACAGAGAGTTCCGATCTTCATAAAGGTTCCAGCGGCGCGCAGGGATCGAAGGCCCGCTTCGGCTTTTTTTCGGCGTGGTCCGCCCGAAACGGGGAGCGTATTCCGTCTCCGTAGCGGATGTGCCCGCATCTACTCGGTCGTGTCGAGATCTTCCTTCGCCGTCAGCATGCCCGACAGTGTTCGCAGCGCCAGATCGAGCTGTTCGGTAGAGGGCGCGCCGAGCGCGAGGCGCACGGCGTTGGGGGCGTGGCCGGGTGTTACTGCAAAGGTGGTCGAAGGGGTCAGTGCAATGTCGCGCCGGGCGGCGGCGGCCACGAAGGTCTGCGAGCGCCAATGCGGGGGCAGGGTAAGCCACAGATGGTAGGATTTGACGTTCGCCTGGACCTCGAAGCCGGCCAGGTATTTTGCGGCCAGTTGCTGGCGCCGCGCCGCGTCGATCCGTTTCAGGCGTGACAGTTCGGCGACGGTGCCGTCGGCCATCAGCCGTTGCCCGGCGGCGAAGGCGAATCCGGAAGCTGTCCATCCGCCGGAGCGGACCGCGGCCATGACGCGCTCGCGCAGGCGCGGCGGCGACACGATGAAGCCGAGCGCAAGACCAGGCGCCACCTTCTTCGAGAGGCTGTCGAGCGTGATGCAGAGGTCGGGCGCCAACGCGGCCATCGGCGTTTCCTCGTCGAGAAAGCCGTAGACGGTGTCCTCGATGACGGGGAGGCCGAGCTTTTCGACGACGCGCAAGAGCTCGTCCCGGCGCGCCTGCGGCATGGTCATGCCGAGCGGGTTTTGAATCGTCGGTTGGATATACAGCGCGGATAGATGGACTTCGCGGTGCGCCTTCTGCACGGCGTCGGGGCGAACGCCGTTCTCGTCCATCGCAAGCGGCACCAGCGTGACGCCAAGCCGCGCGGCAATCTCCTTGATGAAGGGATAGGTCAGCGCCTCGACGCCGCAGCGGCCGCCGCTCGGCACCGTTGCCGCGAGCGCGGCGGCGATGCATTGCCTGCCGTTCGCGGTGAAGACGAGCTGATCGGGTGCCGGCGACCAGTCCTCGCGGGACAGAAACTCGGCGGAAATCGTCCGCGCCGCCAGCGTGCCGGTCGTGGTCGAGTGCCGCAAGGCGAGATCGAGCACTTCGGGGCGTTCGAGCCCAGCGAGGCTCCTGGCGATCATCGCCGATTGCGTCGGCAGGATCGGATAATTTACTTCGAGATCGATGCGCGCGCCGCGCGGCTCGGTCGGCATGGTGACGCCGCGGCGCGATTCGCCCGAGACGAACGTGCCGCGTCCGACTTCGCCGACCACGAGGCCGCGGCGGAGCAGCTCGGTGTAGACGCGGCTGGCGGTCGAGACCGCGATCTTGCGCTGATAGGCGAAGCTGCGCTGCGGCGGCAGGCGGTCGCCGGGCTTGAGCGCGCCGTTGGCGATCTCGGCAGCGACGGTATCGGCCAGCTTCAGGTACTCGAATTTTGACATAATTGCACCGAGAGCAATGTTTTCTTTGCACCGAGAAATGTATCGGATCATTTTGGACCCATCAAGCCAGAGATTGCACTGAGAGGGGTGCAAGCAATCGGATCATTGGAAGGTGCAGGTGCTTCGCGGCGTCTGCGCCGGCGGCAGCGGTTTGCCGTGTGAAAGAAGGAGAACGACGATGACGACGATATCCCAGACGGCAGGCCAGCCTGCTTCCCGCAAGAGCCCGGCCGGATTGTTCGGCGTGTTCGGTGGCTGGGTGAACCGCGTCGTCGACTACCTTGCGCGCCGCCAAGCCATCAAAACGCTGAGTGAACTGGACGACCGCGCGCTGCGCGACATCGGGGTTCATCGCAGCCAGATCGAATCGGCCGTGCGGGGCGCGATCGATCCGATGTACGCGCGGATGATGTAAGCACTTGGATTGAAGCTTTGACGCCGTCGGCCCGGTCGAAAGACCGGGCCGATTTTTTTGCGGCCACGCTCCGGCCTAACGACCGATCAGGCGAACGGCAATAATGGGCACGGCATCGGCGGCGTGGGAACATCGCCCGACGCTACCGTGCGGGGCTGCGGACCATTTCAGGCCTTTGGACACAAGCGGCCGGCGTGCCTTGGTCCGGGGCCGTCCTACTGTGCATGGGGTTGTTTTCGATATTTTGTGTGAGGGCACTCCAACTAGTGCCGGACCACCAGCACCGAGCATTTTGCATAGCGCACGACGTGGCCGGCGTTGGAGCCGAGAAAGTAGGTCCGCATCGCCGGCCGGTGCGAGGTCATCACGATCAGGTCCGCCTTGACCGCCGCCGCCTCTTCGAGGATCTCGTGATAGATGCCACCTTTCCGCACTGCGGTAGAAATGCGCGGCGCCTCGATACCGGATTCATTGGCCACGATGGCGAGGGCTTCCTCCGACGTCGCGCGCTGCTGGGCGTCGAAATCGGCTGGGACATATTCGGCCAGCATCGCGGGCGTCGTCGGCAGCACGTTGAGCAGGCGCACCTTGCCGTTCCAGGTCTGCGACAGCGTGGCCGCGGTGGCGATCGCGGGCTTGGCGAGGTCGGTATCGGCCAGATCGATTGGCACGAGAATCGACTTGAACATTCGCGTCTCCCTCAGGCGTCCGTGGTTCCGATCTGTCAGAATCCGACTCTAGCTCGTTGTTTTGACGCGTATTCTTTTTATGCGAACTTGTTGCTGTTTTGCTCGAACATGGCGGTGAGTTTAGCACTGGCGGCCGCGGATGTCCGCCCGCCTCAATCGTCCAGCGCCTGCTTCAGCAGTTTCGGGCTGGTGAAGCGCACCAGCTTGCCGCGGCGGAACGCCACCTCGCTCCAGTCGTCGATCGCGAAATCCAGAATGGCGAGGCCGGCGGTTGGCAGATTGTCCTGGAGTGATTTCTTCGCCGCCGCCTCGCCGCTGCCGGCGAGCATCAGCGCCAGCTCATGCATGCCGGGATTGTGGCCGACCAGCATCAACCGCTCGGGATCAGTGACCTCGGCCATGCGGATGATCTGCAGGAGCTGCGCCGGCTCGGCCCCGTAAATCTCGTCGAGCAATTCGACCTGGGGCCGCGGTGGCCTATCCCGCACTGCATCCTTGATCGCCTCGCGTGCGATGTCCCAGGTCTGCCGCGCCCGCACCGCGGTGGAAACCAGCACGGTGTCCGGGAAGGGGGGATGCCGGCCGATCCAGGTTCCGATGGCGGCGGCATCCAGCCGGCCGCGCTCGTCGAGACGGCGGTCATGGTCATGGCCCGAAGGCGCGTCGTGTTCGGTCTTGGCGTGACGCAGCAGCATCAAACGGCGCATGGGCGCAATCTCGATTCGGTCTTAGTCTGGACTAATCTACAAGCTCATGTCCCGGACGAGGTGACAAGCGCCGCAGCGGTCCGTAAGTAAGGCCATGCCCGAGACTTTCTCAAGTGCGACCAACGGCCCCGAGGATGACGCGCCTTTCCGCTCGCGCCTTTCCTTCGACCTGGATGTTGACATTTGCGTGGTGGGGGCCGGCCTTGCCGGCCTGACGGTGGCGCTGGAGGCCGCGCGTCTTGGCGCCAGCGTCGCGGTGCTCGAAGGCCGGCATGTCGGCTGGAACGCGTCCGGCCATCAGCTCGGCACGGTGATGCCGGGCTACAGCCTTCCGGTCGCCGACCTGATCGAGCGGGTCGGCCTCGAGGACGCGCGCGAATTATGGGCGATGTCGAAGGAGGGCGCTGATTACGTTCGGGCCTCCGCCACAGCGATGCCGGGAATTGCGCTGAGCGAGGGCGCGCTGGAGGTCTCCAATGTCGACGCCGGCGAGACGCTGATCAGCCGGCTGCAGACCCTGAGCGAGGATTTCGAGACCGAGGTCGAGGGATGGCAAATCGATCGCGTTCGCGATCAGCTCGGCACGGCGCGCTATTTCCACGGCATCTATTTTCCGCACGCGTTCCAGATCGACGGCCGCAAATACATCCACGGTCTTGCCGTGCAGGCGAAGCGGGCGGGCGCGCGCGTCTTCGAGGATACCCCCGTTGTCAGCATCGATCCGTCGGGCATTCGCAAGCGCATCGTGACGCCGTCGGCGCGGCTACGCGCTTCGCATATCGTGCTGGCCGGCAACGTCCATCTCGGCGCGCCGC
Source organism: Bradyrhizobium sp. CB3481 (assembly GCF_029714305.1). Lineage (NCBI taxonomy): Bacteria > Pseudomonadati > Pseudomonadota > Alphaproteobacteria > Hyphomicrobiales > Nitrobacteraceae > Bradyrhizobium > Bradyrhizobium sp. CB3481. Next base: position 5,953,404 of record NZ_CP121647.1, on the reverse strand, counting down.
TGCGCCGCCTGTCGGAGACGCTGCTGCCGGTCTGGCGCTATGCCGCCGTGACGGAGCCGCTCGGCGAGCGTCTTGGCGAGGTAATCAGTTTCAAGGGCTCGGTGGCCGACTGCGACGGCATCGACCACTTCCGGATCGTGGATGGCGACCGCCTGATGTGGGCGAGCCCGGAAACCACCTGGGATGCACGGCCAAGCCGGTTCGGACCCGCCATTGCCCGCCGCATTGCCACCGTGTTCCCACGGCTCGGCAAGGTGCCGATATCTGATGTATTCGGCGGCGCTGTCGGGGTCACCGTGCATGGCATGCCGCAGATTGGCCAGTTGCGCAAAGGGCTGTGGGTGGCGAGCGGCTTTGGCCGGCATGGGCTGAACACCTCGGCAATGGCCGGGCAGGTGATTGCGCGCAGCATTTTGTGGGGCGAGGACCGCTGGAAGCTGTTCTCGCCGTTCGAGCTGGTATGGGCGGGCGGCACGACCGGCCGCGTCGCGGGCCATCTGATCGGACTTTGGGCGCGCGGTCAGTCGGCGGCGGCAGGGGCGCTGGCCCGTTACCGCGAAGGCGCCCGTGCCCGCGAGCGCGTTCGAGAGGCGCGGCTCGCGGAGGCCAATCGGCAGGCCGGAACCAGGCCGCCGCGCCGTCCGCCGCCCGGCGCACCTCGCCCGGTGCGGCCGCAACCGCCGCGGCCGGCTGCTTCCTCGCAGGAAAGTGAGAAAATTCGGGACGGATCCATGTAACGTCCACGTTCCGGACCCGTATCTGATGGCGAACCGTTATGTCCGCCACGCACGGAGACTTCCATGTTCGACCGCCGTTTTCTGCTTGCATCCGTCGCCGGCCTGTTTGGCCTTGGCGCCTTCCGCTGGCTGCGCTCGACGCCGGCGCAGGCCGCCGAGAAGTTCGAGATCGAGAAGACCGACGCCGAATGGCGCGCGCAGCTCACGCCGCAGCAGTATGAAATCCTGCGCAAGCACGGCACCGAACGGCCGGGTTCGAGCCCGCTGCTGAAGGAGAAGCGCAAGGGCGTCTTCGCCTGCGCCGGATGCGACCTGCCGCTGTTTTCTTCTGAGACCAAATACGAAAGCGGCACCGGCTGGCCGAGTTTCTGGCAGCCGCTCGACAATGCGCTGGGCAAGACCGAGGACCGCACTTTCGGCATGACGCGCACCGAAGTGCATTGCCACCGCTGCGGCGGCCATCTCGGCCACGTCTTCGACGACGGCCCGCCGCCGACCGGCTTGCGCTACTGCATCGACGGTTTCGGAATGGTGTTTCACCCGGCCGGTCCGCAGGCCTCCTAGGCCGCCGACACCCGGCAATTGTTGCCCCGCCCGGCAAATGTGCCCCGGTCCCACGACGGGGGCTTTTTTCTTAAGGGTATGATTTTTCTATCATTTATGGTTTGGCACGCCGCTTGCGACATGTTCTCCCGACGCGGCCTGGGTTTTCTGAGACCGGCGAGCCGCCCGGATCGAATTTGGAGAAAATGTCATGGGTATCTTCGGCGCTCTCACCACCGCGGTCGGCGGCCTTCGCGCCAACTCCTACGCGCTGGAAAACGTCTCGGGCAACATCGCCAACTCGCAGACCACGGCGTTCAAGCGCATCGATACCTCCTTCCTTGATCTCATCCCGCAGACCGCCACGACGGCGCAGCTTGCCGGCGGCGTCACCACGCAATCCCGCTCCACCAACTCGGTGCAGGGCGACGTGCAGACGGCCTCGGTCGCGACCTTCATGGCGATCAACGGCAACGGCTTCTTCGCGGTGCAAAAGCCCGGCAACTTCACCGACGGCACGCCGGTGTTCGACGGCGTCGACCGCTTCACCCGTCGCGGCGACTTCCAGCTCGACAAGAGCGGCTATCTCGTCAACGGCGCCGGCTACTATCTGCAGGGCGTGCCGATCGACCCGACCACGGGCAACCCGTCCGGCAGCTCGCCGCAGGTTCTAAGGTTTCAGAACGACTTCCTTCCGGCGCAGCAGACCACCCGGATCGACTATCGCGCCAACCTCGCCAGCTATCCACTGACCACCAAGCATGACGTTTCCGTTCCCGGCTCGGAATTGATCGTGCCCGGATCGTACAGCGCCGGACACAATCCGCTGGCGCTTGGCACGCCTGCGGCGCCCTATACCGACACTTCCCGAAGCGGCACCACCCAGAACAACAAGGCGACGCCGTCGGTTGCAAATACGGCCGCAACCCTGCTCAGCGGCGCGGCCGGCACCAACTCGATCTCCACCAATTTCGTCGTGAACGACACCATCACGGTCAACGGCCAAACCCTCACCTTCAAGGCGTCGGGCACCGCCGTCGGCCCCAACGAGATCAACGTCGACGACACCATCGGAACCTTGCTGACCAAGATCGACGCGCTCCAGCAAACTTCAACCCCGTCCACGATCGCCTCCGGCTCGATCACGCTGCACTCCGGCACGAACTTCAATCTCTCGATCTCAAGTTCGAACACCGCAGCCTGGGCTGCCCTCGGCTTTACCGGCACCGTGACGGCAACGCGCGGTGGCGGCGGCGGCGTCGGCACCGGCCAGGTCGTCGGCAACGACAACTCGACGTTCCTCGCCGAGTCGATCGCGGGCGGTGCGGTTACGACCTACGACATCTCGGGCGCGCCGGTGAACCTGCAGTTCCGTTGGGCCAAGGTCGACAGCGCTTCGCTTGGCGCCGGCCATACCGACACATGGAACCTGTTCTACCAGGTCAATCCCAACGCCACCGGCACGCAGGTCTCGTGGCAGAACGTCAATACCAACTTCACCTTCTCGGCGTCGGGCCAAATGACGCCGGCGATTCCGTCGGTGGAGCTTACCAATGCCGTCGTCAACGGCGTCGCGCTGGGCAGCCCCGTCATCAACTTCGGCACCGGCGGTGTCACCCAGTTCGCGGATGCCAACGGCAACGTGCAGGTCAACCAGATCCAGCAGGACGGCTTCCCGGCCGGCCAGTTGCAGTCCGTCGGCGTCGGCACCAACGGCCGAATCGTTGGCAACTATTCCAACGGCCGCAACCTCGACCTCGCTGAAATCTCGGTCGCGACCTTCAACGGCACCAACTTCCTCAAGCGCGTCAACGGCGGCGCGTTCGAGATGACCGACGGATCCGGACAGGCGCTGTACGGCAAGGCCGGAACCATCGTTGGCTCGTCGCTGGAAGGCTCCAACACCGATATCGCCGACGAGTTCACCAAGCTGATCGTCACGCAGCAGGCCTATTCGGCGAACACCAAGGTGATCACCACTTCCAACACGATGGTGCAGGATCTGTTGAACGTGCTGCGGTAGTTCGCCGCGACGTTCGCGATGCGATTTGAGATGGGCAATCAGTCATGGGTTTGAGTCAAGCTCTCTCCACCGCAATGTCCGGCCTGCGTGCGACGCAAGCTGCGATCTCGCTGGTCGGATCGAATGTAGCCAACGCGGAAACGCCTGGTTACGTCAGGAAGTCGGTCATCCAGTCCGCCGGCGTCACCGGCGACTACGGATCGAGCGTTCTGCTCAACGGCGTCGACCGTCAGCTCGACCAGTATCTGCAGACGGCGCTGCGCACCGAAACCTCCGGCGCGGCCTATGCCGATATCCGCTCGACCTTCCTGCAAAATCTGCAGAGCGTTTACGGCAACCCGTCCGAAACAGGCACCATCGAGGATGCGTTCAACAAGCTGTTGACCGCGTTTCAGGGCCTGTCGACGAGCCCGGACTCTCAGTCGGCGAGGATCGGTGCCGTCAACGCCGCGCAGACCATGGCGCAGACGCTCAATGCGACGACGCAAGGCATTCAGAACCTTCGCGCCAACGCCGAGATGGGCATCAACGATTCCATCGTTACGGCCAACAACGCGATGGCCCAGATCGCGTTCATCAACAACCAGCTGCAGAACAACGGTAAGACCGACGCGGCGACCGCCTCTCTGCTCGACCAGCGCGATCAATACATCACGCAGTTGTCGTCGCTGATGGACATCAGAACCGTCGTCAACGACCTCAACCAGGTGACGGTTTTCACGAATTCCGGCGTGCAGCTCGTCGGCACCGAAGCGGCGCAGCTCAGCTTCAATCCGCAGGGCACGATGACGCCCAACACGCTATACAATCCGACCGATCCGACCAAGAGCAACGTCGGCACCATCACGATCAATTTTCCGCACGGCGGCAGCTACGATCTGGTATCCACCAACTCGATTCGCTCAGGCAAGATCGCCGCCTACCTCGAGCTGCGCGACAATACGCTGGTGAAAGCGCAGGCGCAGATCGACCAGTTCGCGGCGGCGATGTCGAGCGCGCTGTCGGACAAGACGACCGCCGGCGCCGCTGCTCCTGCGTCAGTCCTGCCGCAGGCCGGCTATGATCTCGATCTCACCGGATTGCAGTCGGGCAACGTCATTCACGTCAGCTACAAGGACAACACCACCGGCATCACACACAATCTCTCGATCGTGCGCGTCGACGATCCGAGCGTGTTGCCGCTGAGCAATACCGCGACACTCGACCCGAACGACGAAGTGCTCGGCGTCAATTTTTCCGGCGGCATGGCTTCGGTGGTTTCGCAGCTCAACGCCGCGCTTGGGCCCACTGCAAATCTGCAGTTCTCAAATCCGTCGGGCTCGACCTTGCGCGTGCTGGACGACGGCGCTCCGAATCGCTCGGACGTGCTGTCTGCATCGGTCACCACGACGATGTCGTCGCTCACCAGCGGCAATGCGCAGCTTCCGCTGTTCACCGACAATGGCGGGCTCTACACGGGCGCGCTGACGGCCAACGGTCCGCAGGTGACGGGGCTTGCCGGCCGCATCAGCGTCAATCTCGGGCTGCTCGGCGATCCCTCGCGCACCATCGTGTTCTCGACCAGTCCGCTGACGCCCGCGGGCGACACCACGCGCTCCGACTTCATCCTCACGCAGCTGCAGACGGGAACTTATCGCTATTCGCCGCAGACCGGCATCGGCACCACCGGCGCGCCGTTCACCGGGACGCTATTGAACTTCGCCAAGCAATTCATCAGCCAGCAGGGCGAAGCTGCGACCTCGGCGAAGCAACTCGCCGACGGCCAGGCCGTGGTGCTGAATACACTGCAGAAGAAGGTGACGGATGCCTCCGGCGTCAATATCGACGACGAGATGGCGCATCTGCTCGCGTTGCAAAATGCCTATTCCGCCAATGCGCGGGTGATGTCGTCCATCAAGCAGATGTACGACACGCTGATCCAGGCCATGTGAGGGTTTCATGTCGATTGATGGCGTTAACGGCCGGACATCCTATATCGGCAGCTCGATCATCGGTCTGCGCAGGCAGCTCGATGAACTGACGCAGCAGCTCGCCAGCGGCCGGGTCTCGACGACCTATGCGGGGGAGGGCGCCAATCGGGGCTTTGCGCTCAGCCTGCGCGCGCAGGTCAGCAGCATCGATGCCTTCGCGGATACCGCCAAGAACGTCAATACGCGGCTCAGCGTCGTCAATCTCGCGCTGCAGGGCATGATCGACATCGGAAAGTCGGTGAAGAGCGCGGCGAGCACGTCGACCATCGTGCTCAACGACAACGGCCAGACCTCCGGCCAGATCACGGCGCAGGCCGCGTTCTCGAACGCGGTGTCGCTGCTCAACAGCCAGTCGGGTGACCGCTATCTGTTTTCCGGCCGCACCACCGACACGGCGGCGACGGTGCCGGCCGATGTCATGCTCGACGGCGTGGGGACGCAGGCCGGGCTGAAACAGTTGATCAACGAGCGTCGTCAGGCCGATCAGGGCGTCTTCAACATGGGGCATCTGACGGTTTCATCGCCGCCGCTCACGACGACGGTTACACGTCTCGCCGAGGACGGCTCTTCCTTCGGCCTGAAGCTGGGGGCAATCACCTCGACGCTGACGGGCGCGACCGTGACGCAGCCGGCCGGCACGCCGCCGGCGGCGACGATCGACCTCGGCGCCGTCAATCCGAACGATGGCGACAAGATCACCTTCAACTTCAATCTGCCTGACGGCACCAGCGAGGCGATCACGCTGACGGCGACCACGACGAATCCGCCGCCCACCGGCTCTTTTCTGATCGGCGCCGATACGGCGGCGACCACGGCTAACCTGCAGACTGTGTTGACGTCCTCGATCCAAACGCTGAGCGATACCGCGCTGGTTGCCGCCTCGGCGATCGAGGCTTCCAACAATTTCTTCAATCCATCCGCGACGGTCGTTGGAAGTACGGCCAACAACAAGGACACGGTGCCAGCGCCGATCACCGGCGCCACGCTGCTTTCGGGCGCTGCGAATACGGATTCGCTGGCCGCAAACTTTGCAGCAGGCGATACCATCACGGTCAACGGCACGCCGATCACTTTCGTCGCCTCCGGCGCGACTGGCAACCAGCTCAATATCACTGACAGCGTCCAAACCCTGCTGGCAAAGATTGATTCGATTACCGGCACCGGAACGCCGTCCACGGTCACCGGCGGCGCGATCGCGCTGCATGGCGGCGATGGCACGAGCCTGACGATCTCCAGTTCGAACGCGGCTGCGTTCTTAGCCCTGGGCTTCAGCGGCACGGCGAGTGCAAATCCCGCGCCGCTGCGAGTCAACGGTCCTCCGTTCGCCACGGCCACCAATCTGATTGGCGGTACATCCACCAACACCGTCTCGTGGTACACCGGCGAAATCGGAACCGATCCGGCACGCGGCACGGCGATTGCGCGTATCGATCAGTCTGCGACGGTGCAGTACGGAGCACGCGCCAACGAACAGGCGCTGCGCTATCAGTTGCAGAACATCGCGGTGTATGCCGCGGTGACGACCAATGCAGCCAATCCGAATTCGAAGGCGCAGGTGAACGCGCTGCAGCAGCGGATTTCGGCAAACCTGGCGCCGCAGACGGGCCAGCAGTCGATCCAGGACATGCAGGCCGAGTTCGCCGGCGCGCAGAACGCCATCAAGGCCTCGACCGACCGCCAGACCCAGCTCAAGGGCATGGCGCAGACCATGCTCGACCAGATCGAGGGCATCAACCAGGACGAAGTCGCGACCAAGATCCTGGCGCTCCAGACGTCCCTGCAGGCTTCGTATCAGACCACGTCGATGCTCTATCAGACCACGCTGACCAAGTTCCTGCCGGTCTGATCGGGCGGTTTCCTCTTCGCACAAAAAAGGGCCCTCCTTGCGGGGGCCTTTTCTTTTGCCGTCAGGCGGATTTGCGGTCGGGCCCTTGGGACGATTGCATCTTCCGGGCGCTCTCAAGAATCTGCTCTTCGTGGCCGATCAGTTTTTTCGCTTCCTTCAGCGCATGATAGAGATCGCCGTTCAGCGTATAATTGTTGATGCCCTCGATGAAAGGCCATGCGCTCGGCATCGTCGTGAGGATATCGCGCACCAGGCTGAAATAGGTCGGATGGTGCGCCATCGGGTCCGGCGACAGGTACATGAGCTGCACCGCGAGATAGACCAGCTTGGCCGGCGTATCGGCGGTTTCGGGTGTGAGGATGTCTTTCTCGCGCAGGATCGGGATCCTATCGCCGTCGATCAGCAGCCTGGCGCGCTGATCGGTGTTGGTGACCACGCAGGCACCGATGATGATTCGCTCGTGCGGCTTGAGCTCAACTTTCAAGGCCATGCCTGTTCTCCATTCGACGCTTTTTTGCGCGCTTTCGCGCCCGCGATGGGAACGCGCGTCCAGCTTGCGCGTCGAGACCCACGCCCGGCAGATTTTGCATCCTTTCCGATGATGGTTAACCAATGGTGAAGATGCGAGAAGTGCCCGTTTGACGGGGACTTTCTGCAATGGCCAGTAGAACTACGGAATCGATTCGGGCGCCGCGGATTAATTTCAAATTCATCGTCTTTGCGGGCGGCTTATCCGGCCAGATTCATTTTTTCTTAGAGACTTGCTTCCAGAGTGGACCGGTCGCCTGATCGAGAGATCGGGATCGTGGCTCGTTTAATTTCACACCAGAAAGGTATGAAAGATGTCCGGTATTGTTCTTTCGGCTTCGGTTCGCCAGAACCTCCTCTCGCTGCAGTCGACCGCCGATCTGCTCGCCACCACGCAGAATCGCCTTGCCACCGGCAAGAAGGTCAACACCGCCCTCGATAACCCCACCAACTACTTCACCGCGGCGTCGCTCGATGCGCGCGCCGGCGACATCAACAATCTCCTCGACGGCATCGGCAACGGCGTGCAGGTGCTGCAGGCCGCCAATACCGGCATCACCTCGCTGCAGAAGCTCGTCGACTCCGCCAAGTCGGTCGCCAATCAGGCGTTGCAGACGACGGTCGGTTACTCGACCAAGTCGTCGTTCACATCCGTCGTGATTGACGGCGCAACGGCCGACAATCTCGTCGCCGATCAGACCCCGACCAACGCCGCATTTACCGGTGCTTCAGCTCCGCAGCGCGCCGCGTATACCAGCACGCCCGCGACAGCAGGCACCCAGCTCTATTCGGGCAACGCCACCAACGCGAGCGCTTCGACGCTGCTGTCGGGCCTGACCACCAACCTTGGCGTCGGCGGTGCTGCCAACGCGATCCAGGCTAACGACACGCTGACTGTCAACGGCAAGACGATTACCTTCGCAGCGGGCGCCAACGGCCTCGTCGGTTCGGGCACCGCCTATACGATGGGTGTCGATACCTCGCTGAGCGATTTGATGGCGGCGATCGACACTCTGTCGGGCAACACGACCCCGGCCAACGCATCGACGGCAACGGGCGGCATCATCACTCTGAGGTCCGGTACGGCCGCCGACCTCGTCGTGACCGGCTCCGCAAACGTGCTCGACAAACTCGCCATCGACGGCGCCGGTGCAAGCACCGCCACGCGTGGCGGTGGCGCCGTGACGGCCGGTGCTTTGGCCGGCACGACCAAGCTGAGCGTCGGCGACGGCACGGCTGCTTCGCTGTCGAACGGCTTCGCGGTGGGTGACACCCTCACCGTCAACGGCAAGACGCTGACCTTTGTGGCCGCGAACACGATCGGCAACGATCCGAACGAGATCAAGGTCAACAGCGACGTCACCGGCCTGCTGGCGAAGATCGACGGTCTGACCGGCTCGTCGACGGCCTCGACGATCAGCGGCGGCCAGATCACGCTGAACACCGGCACGCTGAGCGACCTGACGCTGACCAGCAGCAACGCTGCAGCTCTCACGGCGCTCGGTCTGCCAGGCGGCGTGACGCAGGCCCGCACGCAAGTCCCGGGCATGCTGGAAGGCAAGACCCTGAAGATCGGTGCGACCGGCGGCGGTACTGCTACCGACATCGTGTTCGGCGCGGGTGCGGGGCGCGTGTCCAACCTCAACCAGTTGAACGAGGCCCTTGCCGCCAACAACCTGCAGGCCACTTTCGTGTCCGGCAAGCTGACGATCACCACGACGAACGAAGCGGCTTCTGCCACGATCGGTGCGATCACCGGTTCCGCGGTTGGCGCCAGCCAGGCGTTCGCTGCCGGCACCACGGCTCCGGCTCCGATCGTTGATCCATCGGCCAAGTTGACCCGAGACAACCTGGTCATTCAGTACAACAACATCATCAATCAGATCACTACCACCTCGCAGGATGCGTCCTTCAACGGCATCAACCTGCTCGGCGGTGACACTCTGAAGCTGACGTTCAACGAAACCGGCAAGTCCACGCTGAGCATCCAGGGCGTGAACTTCAACCCGGCCGGCCTCGGCCTCGACGTCCTGAGCACGGGCGCCTTCAAGGACAACGCTGCGATCAACGACATCGTGACGGCGTTGAACGGCGCATCGTCCACGCTGCGCTCGCAGGCTTCGGCCTTCGGTTCGAACCTGTCGATCGTGCAGATCCGTCAGGACTTCTCGAAGAACCTGATCAACGTGCTGCAGACCGGCTCGTCGAACCTGACGCTGGCCGACACCAACGAGGAAGCGGCGAACAGCCAGGCGCTGTCGACCCGCCAGTCGATCGCGGTGTCCGCGCTGGCGCTGGCCAACCAGAGCCAGCAGAGCGTGCTGCAGCTGCTCCGCTAAGCGCGACGGCAATTTCAATGATCAAGGCGGCGAGGAAAACCTCGCCGCCTTTTTTCTTGCAGCATGAATTTCGCGCAAGCTCGAAAGTAAAAGCGCCGACATGAAGAAAAAAGCCGAAGCAGAGAATTTGGTGTTCGATCTTAAGTCCATCCGAACCTGGTCGCCGCATGCTGAGGAAAGTATGGATTTTGCCGGCTAAACGACACAATCAGTAACGCCTGCTAACCATATTTAAAGGCACTACCTGTATGAAAGTTGGGCAGTTTTTCGAATTCCCCGCGGTCCTGCAAAACCGCTTCCATCGAGGTTCGTGAATGTCTAATGCAGCCCAGGCCTACGCGCGTACATCGCAAACGACGTCGTCCCCCCGTGAAATCGAAGCGCAGGCGCTGCTGAAGGCCGCACGACAGCTCCAGGAAGTTCAGAACAACTGGCAGGGCCCCGGCAAGGCGATGGAGAACGCGCTGCTATTCAATCGCCGGCTTTGGTCGATCTTCATGAGCGCGGCGCAGGCGGACGAGAATCCCCAGTCGATCGAGGTGCGGCAGAACATCGCCAACATCGGCGTGTTCGTGATGAAGCAGACGGTCGACATGCAGTTGAATCCGGACCCTGCCAAGCTGAAGTCGCTGATCGACATCAACTGCAATCTCGCCGCTGGTCTCTCGGGTCGCGGCTAACCGGTTCGTTCGAGCGTGCCAAGATGGCTGACCTCTGGAACATCATCTCAGCCAACTACAAAACGGCGGGAATGGCCGTCCCGTCCAAGACTCCATACGTGGCGGTCGATCCCAAGCTCTATGAAGGTAGCTGGACAGGAAAATATGCGGACCAGAAGACGTTCAAGATCACGGTCTCGAACGTCACGGGATTCCGCGCCAAGGTGCAATACCAGAGCGGCGGCACCAACAAATATCAGGAAGTGCTGATCAAGGACAACGCGTTCCGGGTCGGCGACACCAAGTTCACGCTCACGGGGAACAATAAGGCGCTGATCAAGAACGTTGTCACCGATGGCGCCAGCGGACAGACCTATCTCGATCAGGCCTATGCGAAGCGTTCGTAAGCCAACGCATCGTGATCCCGAACCGCGTTAGCCGAGCCTGATGCCAATTCAGAACCGAGCGATTAAGCCTTGCGGTCGGTGGCGCGAAGACGCTGCGGCGCGTCCTTGGTGAGGTCGAGGGTGTGGAAATAGGCGCGGCGGCGTAGCACGGCTTCTTCGGGAAACTGCTTCACCACCTGGCTCGTCTTGACGTCGACAACTTGATAAACGACGGCACGGGCGTCACGATCGATCACGACCTGGTTGGACACCGCGGGATTTGAAATGGAGACGCGGACTGCGGCGGAATCGGTGTTGGCGCGCGCGCCGGCGTCGACTGCCGCGACGCTCTTGCTCGCCGGCAGTTCGGTTGCGACCGCATGTTGAGCCGCCTCGCTCACATGCTGAACGATCGGCGCGGCAACCGGTGCCCCCACCGGTTTGATGTTGAAATCTGTACTCATGGCAGCCTCCAGGCTTGCTGCGAGTCAAATCCCAACCCCTCGTGGGTTGCAATATAGCCCCCTACATCTCAACGCGATGTTAGGGAACACGCTAAATCTCGCTCTGACGCGAGCGCGCAAATTTAGTGAAAATTGTAGATATCGAAGATCGGTGGTTACAGCGAGCGGCTGACCGAGAGCGGGGTCATGTTGCGCGGACCCGGTGCGGCGCGTTGCCCCGAAGCCGTATAGGTGCTCGGGATGTTCTTGCGCTGGATCTCGGCATTAACGCCACGCACGATGCCTTCGGATACGGCGTGCGCGGTCGCGAGCACCGTGAGATTGATCTGCAGCATCGCGCGGAAGGTGTCGTGATGGCGGCGCAGCGTGGCAAGCAATTCCGGCGACACCTGCGACAAATATTTTTGCGCGTTCTTGAGATTTTCGACCGTGATCATGTAGCGGCGTGACAGCTCGCCCTTCTGCTCTTCCAGCCGCATCGCCTCGCGCAGCTTGCCGGCGCGAACCAGTTCGGTTTCGCGCTCGATGGTGCCGAGCAGGGCGTCCATCACCTCCATCAGGCTCTCGGCGAGCTTGCGCGCGTCGGCCGGCGTGGAGATCGCTCTTGCTGGCGCGGGCGCCGGGGCGGGGCTGGTCTGGGGACGCGGATTCATGTCGGGATTCCTTTTGATCAGCCGGCGCGGTTGGCTTGCTGCAGGATCAGGGTGCGGAAGACGTCGTTGGAAATGCCGATGCCGCCGGACTTGGCGAACGACTTCGAGTATTCGTCCGTCAGCATCGAGCGCCAGACGCCGGTGCCGGGCGTGTCGCCGAACGGTCCTTCGCCTTTAACGCCGGTGGTCATCTGGGAAAACATCGAGTTGAGGAACATCGCCTCGAACTCCTCGGCCTTGGCGCGCGTCTTCTTCTGCGCCTCGGGCGAAATCTTGGTCAGCGCATCGGCCAGCTGCAGGTCCTTGCGGCCGTTGATCAACGAGGTCTTGTTGTAGGAATTGGCGACGGCGTTCATCACATCACCTCGATGTCGGCCTGGATCGCGCCGGCGGCCTTGATCGCCTGCAGGATGCCGATCAGGTCGCGCGGGCCGATGCCGAGCCCGTTGAGGCCGTCGACGAGCTGCTGCAACGAGACGCCATCCTTGACGACCGCGAATTTCTTGCCGTCCTCGCTGACGCTGACGCCGGTGCGCGGCGTCACCACGGTCCGGCCGCGCGACAGCGGGTTGGGCTGGCTCACTTGCGGGCTTTCCGAAATCGTCACGGTGAGATTACCCTGGGCCACGGCCACGGTGGCCACGCGGACGTCGCGGCCCATCACGATGATGCCGGAGCGTTCGTCGATCACTATCTTGGCGGCGAGATCCGGGTCGACCTGCAACTGCTCGATCTCGGTCAGGAAAGCAACGACGTTGCCCTTGAACTCGGCCGGAATCGAAAGCTGCACCGTGGAGGGATCGATCGGCTCGGCGGTCTTGACGCCGAGGAAGTCGTTGACAGCGGCGGCAATGCGCTTGGCGGTGGTGAAGTCGGCGTTACGCAGGGCCAGGCGAACATTGGGCAGGCGATTGAGCGCGAACTCGATCTCACGCTCGATGATGGCGCCGTTGGCGATGCGGCCGACCGTCGGCACGCCGCGCACGATCTTGGCGGCTTCGCCTTCGGCCTGGAAGCCGGAGATCGCCAGCGAGCCCTGGGCGACCGCATAGACGTTGCCGTCGGCGCCGAGCAGGGGGGTGACGAGCAGGGTGCCGCCCTGCAGGTTCTTGGCATCGCCAAGCGCGGATACCGTGACGTCCATCCGCGTGCCCTGAGTGCCGAAGGCGGGCAGGTTGCCGGTCACCATGACGGCGGCGACGTTGCCGGTGCGGATGGTGGCGCCGCGGATGTTGACGCCCATGCGCTCCAGCATCGCCTGCAGCGATTGCTTGGTGAAGGGGATGTTGTTCAGGGTGTCGCCGGTGCCGTTGAGGCCGACCACGAGGCCATAGCCGATCAGCTGGTTCTGTCGCACGCCTTCGATATTGGCGAGGTCCTTGATCCGCGACGTCGCGCCCGCGGACGAAGGCGATAGCGCCAGCGCGAGCAGCGCAGCGCAGGCCACCCAAATCAGTTTTGCCGAACGGATGCTGCGCATCCCGTGCTCCCCTCGAGGTATTTCCGCCGGACCGCGGCGCCACTCCCATGACGGCGGTCCACCATTAACTATGCGAACGCCGTGCCACGCCGCGTCTCTTGGGCAATAGCTTGATATTGCTGAATGTTCGCGGGGCCGCCGATGCTGCTCGGCTTCACCACGATGGGCGAAACTGCCGTACGTCGGCAGATTTTGCCGGGCTGTTTACGCGTCGTTAACCATAAGAGGGCGAAGGTCCTGCGACTCTCACGGTGAGATCACCACGATGCGCATCTACGGACCGAACGGCACGACGCTTGGATCGCCTGCGAGCCATACGCGGCGAACCAGTTCGACCGGCTTCTCGCTGCCGGAAACGCCGGCCGCGCCCGAAGAGACGCGCTCGGCTGCTGCGCCCAAAGCCGCCGGCAACATCGATGCGCTGCTCGCCCTGCAGGGCGTCGAAGATCCGACCGAGCGCCGCAAGCGTTCGGTGGCGCGGGGCAGGGGCGCGCTCGACGTGCTCGACGAACTCAAGATGGGATTGCTGTCCGGCAATCTCGATGCCTCGACGGTGAACCGGCTACGCGACGCGGCTGCGAATTTGAAGGCCTCCTCCGGCGATCCCGGCCTCGATGCCGTGCTCTCCGAGATCGAGCTTCGCGTCGAGGTCGAACTGGCGAAGGCCGGGCAGCGGTTCTAGGGCTACATCCGACTGTCGTTGCCCGGCTTGACCGGGCAACCCAGTATTCCAGAGAAGCCTGTTTTCTGGCGGAAAGGCCGCGGCGTACTGGATGCCCCGCTTAAAGCGGGGAATGACAGCGGTGGATGGACTCACGCCGCTATGTCCTTGCGCGCCGCATCGTAGCGGCGCTGCGCGTTCAGCACTTCCTTCAGGTTCTTCTCCGCCCAATCCCGCAACGGATCGACGGCGTCCGCGAGTGTCGCGCCGAGCGGCGTGATCGAATACTCCACCGTAACAGGCACGGTCGCGATGACGCGGCGCTTGATCAGCCCGTCGCGTTCAAGCGATTTGAGAACCTGGCTCAGCATCTTCTGCGAGATCCCTTCAATGGCGCGGCGTAACGCATTGAAACGCATCGGCTCGTCGCGCACGAGAAGCAGGATCAACACCGCCCATTTGTCGCCGACGCGATCGAGAATCTGGCGGGTCGGGCAATCGGCCGAATAGGCGTTCGGTATTTTCGAATTGGCGGCTTTCACGAGGCGGTTACTCCGGCGTAATCAGGTGACCCAAAAGTGCTCTCTTCACACTTACATCCCTTTCGCTATCTAGTCACCATTGGATACCACATCCGGTTATCGCAAGGGAGACTTTCATGAAAATCGCCGTCATCGGCGCGTCCGGCAACGCCGGCTCGCGCATCTCTGCCGAGCTCGTCCGCCGCGGCCATAGCGTGACCGCCATCGTCCGCAATCCCGAAAAGGTCGCCGCCGAGGCGGGCGTCACTCCGGTCAAGGGCGATGTTGCCGACCAGGCCGGGCTGGCCCGGCTGCTGGCCGGCCATGACGCCGCCATCAGCTCGGTCCGCTTTCTGGCCAGCGATCCGCTCAAGCTGATCGCCGCCGCCAGGGAATCGAAGGTTGGCAGGTACCTCGTCGTCGGCGGTGCCGGCAGCCTTGACGTGGCACCCGGTGTCCGGCTGGTGACCACCCCGGGGTTTCCCGTGGCATACAAGGCGGAAGCCGAGGCGGGCGCCGCGTTCCTCGACCTGCTTCGGGCCGAGAAGGAACTGAACTGGACCTTCCTGTCGCCCTCGGCCCTGTTCGTGGCCGGCGAACGGACCGGAAAGTTCCGTATCGGGACCGACCAGCTTTTGACCGCTGCCGACGGCAAAAGCTCGATTTCCTTCGAGGACTTCGCAGTTGCACTCGCCGACGAGATCGAGCGCCCGGCCCATATCCGCCAGCGCTTTACGGTCGGCTACTAGACCGACGGGCTGCCCAATAACTTTGCCTGTGCAAGGCCTTGGGGGAGCTACCCCCAAGGGGAGGGCCGATATTGTCTGTCACAACCCGCCGCTATATAAGGCCCGCGCGGACGGACAATTTTCCGCCCCGCCTTGCACGTGAAGATGGGCTGGCCTTGGAAAAGTTGAAGAACTATCGACCCTCCGAAAAAGAGCCTTTCATGAACGAGCGCCAGCGCGATTATTTTCGCGCCAAGCTCCTGGCGTGGAAGGACGAGATTCTGAGGGAATCGAAAATCACTCTGCAGACTCTTCAGGAAGAGAACGTCAATCATCCCGATCTGGCTGATCGCGCCTCTTCCGAAACCGATCGCGCCATCGAACTGCGCGCCCGTGACCGCCAGCGCAAGTTGATCTCCAAGATCGACGCCGCGCTGCAACGCATTGAGGACAATACCTACGGCTACTGCGAGGAGACCGGCGAGCCGATCTCGCTCAAGCGGCTGGAGGCCCGCCCCATTGCAACGCTGTCGGTGGAAGCGCAGGAACGTCACGAGAAGCGCGAGAAGGTTTATCGCGACGAGTAGGGCAATGCCTGGCGACTGACCGCGGACGGTCAGCGCTATGGGCCTTCGAAAGAAGAGTCGGAAGCGCAATAAGAACGAGTCGGTTGATGCTTTCATAGATGTTCAACCGCTGATCGCCTGCGGGGTAGAATAAGCACTCTGCCGCATGCCGCATGGACACGCTTGGTTGGGAAGAATTTCGCTCTTTGCGCGGCGGGGTTTCGTGCGCCCGCATCCCGATGGACTTCGAGCTCAGTCGGAGCGTTATTTCGTGCGAGCACTTCACTGAAGCAGCCGGGGCCGCGGCTCGCGCTGGACCTCCTTCAGATCGCCCAAATACTCTTCCGCAACGCGATGCGCTTCCTCCGAACGCGAAGGTTTTGCGGCGATTCCGGTTGAGTGATCAGGGCGGACATGACGATCAATCTGGGCGTCAAAGCCGAAGATCGCCTGTTGATCTATTTCAACGGTGACGGTGCCAGGCGAGACGCCGCCGCATCAAGCACCGCTCGCGGAACGCGAGCTCACGGCTTTCTTTATGCTCTCGACGAAATCCTTGAAGGAACCCGCCGTCTCTCGAACGAAGGTCTTCGTGAATTCGACGAGCTCGTTTCCCTCCGGTGAACGCAGTCGGACGCTGCCCTCCTAGAACCCCGCTGTCGGACGGAACCGAGTTCCTGCATCTTTCGATCCATCCAAAGAGGCCTCGGCGACCCGCGACAGCTAAGCCGCTTGCCATGACCAAAGAGTAGCTCTAGCCTCAAACGGTCGATCTTCCGTCGCTTCACCCGTTTTACGCGTGACGGAGGGGCCCGACCCAACGACCACAATGGAGATAAATATCGATCAGTAATCGGCGAGACCGCCCCCATAAGAGTGGCCGCCGAGGAGGAAGTGAAATGACAGTCAAGTCCGGTTTCTGCCTCGCTCTTCCCGGTTTCGTTCTTCTGTTCACCACGATAACCCTCACGCCCGATCAAGCAGCCTCGGCGCCGCTGCCTCCTGTCGCTCCGGCATCGTTCTCCGACACATCTCCTCTCGTCCAACCTGTTCGCGCCATGGCCCGTGGCGGGCGCGCCGTCGTCGGGCCGCGCGGCGGCGCCGTGGTCCACCGCGGAGGGGCGGTGGTCGGCCCACGAGGAGCCGCCTATCGCGGCCGCACCGCCGTGGTCGGGCCGCGCGGCAACGTGGCAGTCCGACGGACGACCGTCGTGCGCCCCGGCTATCACGGTGGGGGCGTACGGTGGGCTCGTCCCGGCTGGTATCGTTGGCCCGTGGGCGGAGCCATCGCCGCGGGCGCCGCCATCGGCTTCGTGACCGCCGCGAATGCTGCAGCGTGGGCCGGTACCGCGCCGGCGCCCGGCATGTGCTGGTTCTATACCGATCCGTCGCGCACCCAGGGCTTCTGGGACTACTGCCCGCAATAGCGTCATTGCCGGGGGCGTTGCCGTGTCGCACTCCATCCTCGATCAGCTGGAGACCGAGCCCTCTGCGGCGGAGATGGTCTGGATTCCCGGCGGCACGTTTAGCATGGGGTCAGATCATCACTATCCCGAGGAAGCCCCGAGCCATCGCGTAAGCGTCGACGGTTTCTGGATCGACCGCACGCCCGTGACGAACAGACAGTTCAAGGCTTTCGTCAACGCGACAGGCTACGTGACGACGGCCCAGATCGTGCCCGATCCGAAGCATTACCCTGGCGCGCTGCCCGAGATGATCTACGCCGGCTCCCTGGTCTTCGCGCCGCCTCCGAGCATCTCCGACCTGCGCGACTGGAGCCAGTGGTGGACCTTCATGAAGGGCGCCAACTGGCGGCGGCCGTCCGGCCCCAAAAGCAACATCAAGGATCTCGACGACTACCCGGTGGTGCACGTCTCATATGACGATGCGATCGCTTATGCGAGGTGGGCCGGCAAGGACCTGCCGACGGAGGCCGAATGGGAATTCGTGGCGCGGGGAGGTCTCGACGGCGAGGAGTTCGCATGGGGCAGCACGCTCGCTCCGGGCGGCAAACACATGGCCAATACTTGGCAGGGCGACTTTCCCGTCCGGAATCTCGCAGAAGACGGCTTCGAACGGACCTCGCCAGTGACGGCTTTCCCGCCGAATGGCTACGGGGTCCACGACATGATCGGAAATGTGTGGGAATGGACGTCTGACTGGTGGTCGGGCAAGCACGAAGCCGACGCGAAGAAGGCCTGTTGCGTTCCTTCTAACCCGCGCGGTGGGCCCGAGGCGGCGAGCTTTGATCCATGTCAACCCCAGATCAGGATCCCGCGGAAAGTTCTGAAAGGCGGCTCGCACCTCTGCGCACCGAACTATTGCCGCCGCTATCGGCCCGCCGCGCGGCATGCCGAGCCGATCGATACTTCGACCAGCCACGTTGGATTCCGCTGCGTCCGACGCAACCCATTCTACCCGCTTACGAAACCTGATGAGGAACGTCAAACCCGTTAACGGAGAGTCGCATGAGCGCCGAAGCGGAAGACAAGAAGACTGCGCAAACAGCTCGTCAGCCTATCGACCGCCGCAACCTGCTGCTCGGCACTTCGAGCCTGATCGCAGCCGCGGCTCTCCTATCCGACGCATTGGCGCAGGCGCAGAAGGCCGCGCCAACGGCGGCTTCGGGGCGAAAACCCAACATCCTGGTGATCTTTGGCGACGACATCGGCCAAACCAACGTCAGCGCCTACTCGTTCGGCTTGATGGGTTATCGTACTCCGAATATCGACCGGATCGCCAAAGAAGGTATGATGTTCACCGACTACTACGCCGAGCAGAGCTGCACGGCAGGCAGATCCTCGTTCATCACCGGCCAGTGCACGCTGCGCACCGGCTTGTCCAAGGTCGGCAAGCCTGGCGACACGGTCGGCCTGCAGGCGCGGGACATCACCATCGCCCAAGCCCTCAAGCCGCTGGGCTACGCCACCGGGCAGTTCGGCAAGAACCATCTCGGCGATCGCAACGAATACCTTCCGACAGTGCACGGCTTCGACGAGTTCTTCGGCAACCTCTATCACCTCAACGCGGAGGAAGAACCCGAGCAGCGCACTTATCCGCGCGACGCACAGTTTCGGGCGGCGCTCGGACCCCGCGGCGTCTTGCGCTGCAAGGCGACCGACCGCGACGATCCGACCGAGGAACCGCGCTGGGGGCGCATCGGCAAGCAGACCATCGAGGATACCGGCCCGCTCACCAAAAAGCGTATGGAGACGATCGACGACGAGACGTCGGCGGCCGCCATCGACTTCATCAGGCGGCAGTCGCAGGCGAACACGCCTTTCTTCTGCTGGTACAACTCGACGCGCATGCACCTCTTCACACATGTGCGCGAAGAGCACCGGGACCAGCCAGGTCTCACCGCCCGCACGGAATACAACGACGGGATGATCGAGCACGACAGGACCGTTGGGACGATCCTCAAGGTGCTCGACGATCTCGGCATAGCCGACGATACCATCGTGCTCTACACGACGGACAACGGCCCGCATCAGAATTCCTGGCCGGATGCAGCGACGACACCGTTCCGCAGCGAGAAGAATACCAACTGGGAAGGTGCTTTCCGCGTCCCCTGCATGATCCGCTGGCCGGGTCACGTTCAGGCGGGGTCGATCTCGAACGAAATCGTCAGCGGACTCGACTGGTTTCCGACGCTCCTTGCGGCGGCAGGCGAGCCCAACATCAAGACAAAGCTCCTCGACGGCTACCAGGCGGTCGGCAAGACCTTCAAGGTCCATTTGGACGGGTACAGCCAACTCGCTCATCTCACCGGCCAAGAGCCGCGTAGCGCTCGCAAGGAATTCTTCTACTTCAATGACGACGGCGACCTCGTCAACGTGCGCTACGAAAATTGGAAAGTCGTCTTCGAGGAGCAGCGCGCCCCGGGCACGATGCGCATCTGGGCCGAACCGTTCACGAAATTGCGGCTGCCGAAGGTGTTCGACCTGCGCTCGGATCCCTACGAGCGCGCCGACATCACTTCGAACTCCTACTACGATTGGATCATAAGAAACTCGGCCGGCGTCTTCATAGCCTCGCAGCCGCTCGTGGGGAAATTCCTCGCGACCTTCAAGGAATTTCCGCCGAGTCAACGGCCGTCGAGCTTCTCGATCGACCAGATCGTCGAGAAGATGCAGAGAAATTTCGAGGCCACCCAAAGCAACTGATGCCTCGGAGCAACCGCCATGAGCGGCTATGACATCTTCGCCTGGATCGTACTGCTCATTCTGGTTGCGGTGATCGTGCTGGTGATCTGGCTGATGGGGTCGCTGCCGGGCCACGTCGCGCGCCGGCGCGGCCATCCCTGGCCGCAGGCCGTTGCCGTGGCCGGCTGGATCACGCTGCTCTTCGGCTTCGCGCTGTGGCCGGTCGCACTGATATGGGCCTACGTCGACGTGCCTGCGCGCCGCCTTGAGGAGCGTGCGCCATGATGGTCGCCCTGATGGCGCTCTACGTGGCGCTGCTCTTCTCCCTGGTCTGGCTCGGTATCATCCGCTTCAACGCGTTCTGGAAGGCTTCGCCCCTGATCGTGCTGTTGCTGCTAAACCTCGGCCTATTCATTCCGATGGGCTGGGGCGCGCCGCAAGGACCCGCCATCGTGGCCCGCAACGCGGTCGCAATCGTTCCCGACGTCGCGGGCGAGGTGACGGACGTTCCCGTGGCTGCCAACACGCCGCTGAAGGCAGGCGACGTGCTGTTCAAGATCGATCCGACCCCCTACGACGCGCAGGTCAAGGCGATCGAGGCGCAGCTCAAGCTGTCCAGCACGCGGCTGGCGCAGATGACCAATCTTTACGAACGCGACGCCGGCCGCGGTTTTGACGTCGAGCAGCGGCAGTCCGAAGTCGACCAGCTCAAGGCGCAGCTTCAGAACGCGCAATGGAATCTCGACAAGACCACGATCCGCGCGCCGGCCGACGGCTACGTCACCAACGTCGCGCTGCGGAAAGGCGCGCGGGTCGCCAACCTGCCGCTGTCGCCGGCTATGGCCTTCATCGACACTTCAAACACGCTGATTGGCGTCGAAATCGCCCAGATCGACGCCCGCTACATAGCTCCCGGCCAGGAAGTCGAGGTCACCTTCAAGTTCATGCCGGGGCATGTCTATACCGGTAGGGTCGAGGGCGTCCTTCAGGCGATCGCGACCGGTCAAGCCCAGGTTTCCGGCCAGGCGGTCACGCCCAAGGAATTTACTGCCGCCCCCTTCGTGGTCCGCGTCAGGCTGGACGACGCCGCGTTTGCCGATCGGCTTCCGGCAGGCGCGACCGGCACGGCCGCCATCTTCACCGATCAGGTAAAGGTCAGCCATGTGATCCGCCGCGTGCTGCTGCGGCAGGTGGCGATCCTCAACTACGTGAACCCATTCTGAGCCGTAGGAGGAGCCCATGATGAAGGCAGTTCTGGTGGCGTCAGCGTTCACGGCGGCGGTTTCTCTGCAGGCGCCAGACGCCCGCGCGGATGCCGGTGGCGTGAGCTTCTGGCTCCCAGGGGCCTTCGGCAGTTTGGCGGCTGCGCCGGTAGTGCCCGGCTGGGCCTATTCGACCATCTACCTGCATCTGCAGGCCAACGCAGGTGCGACGCAGAACTTCATCACCAGCAACGGCGGGCGCGGCAGCGTGGTCACCGGGTTGAACGCCAGGGCTGATGCGCTCGCGGTCGGCATCACCTACACCTCTCCGACGCCGGTGCTTGGCGGCCAGGCGGCAATCAGCTTCCTGACCGCGCCTGGCAACGTAGGGGCCGCCATCGGATCTACGCTGACGGGGCCGGCGGGAAATACCATCTCCGGCGTCGCGACGGACAACCGCACGACGGTCTCGGACGTCCTCTACCAGGGCACCCTGAAGTGGAATCAGGGCGTCCACAACGAGATGATCTACGTCGTCGGTAACATCCCGAGCGGCACCTACGATCTCAACCGGCTCGCGAACCTGAGCTTCGGGTTCGGCGGCATCGACGCCGGCGTCGGATACACCTATCTCGACCAAAAGACCGGTCATGAATTCTCGGTCGTCGGAGGGCTGACCTACAGTACCATCAACCCCTATCTTCAATACCAGAACGGCATTGACTTCCATCTCGACTGGGGGGCCTCGCAGTTCATCAGCAAGAACGTGCACGTCGGCCTGGTCGGGTACTACTTCCAGCAGATCACCGACGACTCTGGGCCCGGTGCAACGCTCGGCAGCTTCCGGGGACGGGCCATCGGCCTCGGACCGCAGATCGGATTCATCATCCCGATCTCGAAGGAGTATCAGGGCTACCTCAACATCAAGGGCTACAAGGATCTCGAGACCGAAAACCGCGCCAAGACGTGGACTACGTGGGTGACATTCGCGATCTCGGCCGCGCCTCCCGAGACGCCAGTGAAGCCAACCCTGCGAAAATGAGGCGCCGTTTACCGAAAAAAGTGCTCTGACGAAGAGCAACAGATCGAGTATTTTCAGCGACTTACGAAGACCGACTCATTGCTGATGTAAACAGGCGCCACTCGGTCCATTCTTAAAGTAAAAGGCGACTCGCTTATTCGGGCTTGGTTCTTTATTCTTCAATGGCTTAGGCGCCCCGTTCTTAATGTGTCGGCATAGCGCTTGCTGGGTGCAAACGAGAAAGCCGCCGCTGATGGACAACATTCTTGCGGCCGCACAGACCATCGCTACTGCCCGCCGCAACCATACGCCGCTGGCTTCGCTTCCGGCTGACGTCGCCCCCGGCGACGAGGCGGAAGGCTATCGCATCCAGCGCGCGGTCCACGATCTCTTGCTGCCGCAGACGGGCAACCTGGTCGGCTACAAGATCGGCTGCACCAGCGCGGTGATGCAGGAATATCTCGACATCCCCCATCCCTGCGCCGGCGGCGTGTTTGCCAAGGGCGTTCACGACAGCGGCGCCCGGCTGCGCCACGCCGACTACGTCCGTGTCGGTGTCGAATGCGAGATCGCGGTGCGGCTGGCACGCAGCCTCGCGCCGTCGGAGGCCCCGTTCACCGCCGAGTGGATGATGGAGGCGATCGAGGCCTATCACCCCGCGATCGAGATCGTCGACGACCGCTACGTCAAATGGGAGACGATGGGCGCGCCGACGCTGGTTGCCGATGATTTCTTCGCTGCTGGCTGCGTGCTCGGCAAGGCGGTGCCGCGCACCAAGGCGCCGGACCTGCTCACGGTGAGGGGACGTGCCATCGTCAACGGCAAGGAGGCCGGCCAGGGCACTGGCGCCGACGTGCTCGGCCATCCGCACAATGCGCTGGCCTGGCTTGCCAATCACTTGGCCGACGAGGGCAAGGGGCTGCATGCCGGGCAGATTGTTCTCACCGGCAGTCTGGTGAAGACCGTCTGGCTTGGGGCGGGCGACACCGTGAGGATGGAGCTCGACGGCCTGGGCGCTGTGGAAGCCAAATTCACATGAAGCGATCGTGATGGCCGAGAGCGTTCCGTCGGTTCTCGAATCCCAGGCGAGAGGCGAAATCGCCGACATCTATGCCGATATCCGCAAGGTGCTCGGCACCAGTGTGGTCAACCTGATCTGGCGCAACCTCGCGACGATGCCGGGCGCGCTGGAATGGACATGGTCGACGGTGCGCGCGCTGTATCTCGGCGATGCGCCATTGCATGCCGAAGCCGTCAGGCGGACGATCGCGCTGCCGCACTGGCCCGGCTTCTCCACCGATACCTTGCTGGCCGCCGGCGTGGACGACGCCGAATGCGCACTCATTCGCGGCGTGCTGGACAGCTATCAACATACCAACGCGCTCGCGCTCGTCGTGCTGTCCGCGCTACTGGCGCATTACGAGCCTCGCAAGGTCCCTGCGGTAGCGGCCGCCGACGCCGCGCCAAATCCGCCTGGCTCAAGGATTCCGGAATTGCCGCCGATGGACGCGCTCGATCCGGAAGTGGCGGCCCTGGTCGGCGAACTGAATTCTTTCGGCGAAGACGATGAACCGCAACTGATCGCAAGCATGTACCGGCATCTCGCCTACTGGCCGGCCTATCTGGCGCTGGTGCGCACCATGCTGGCGCCGCTGCAGCATCAGGGCCGCCTCAATGCACTCACGCTTTCAACCCGCGCGCTTGGTTATGCACATGGTGCGGTTCTGGCTGCGCAACTGAAACCGTCGGCGCCGCCGGCCACACTGAAGGGCGCGCTCGCGTCCTGCCGCCTGTTCGTTGAACATCCGATCGCGCGCATGACAGGGCTTTGCGCGCTGATTCGGCGGGCGACACCAGACTGAAACTTCAGCTATCGGAGCACTTCAGCTCGGACTTGTCCCAGAACGCCTTGATGGCATTGAAGGGCACGGTCAGCCGTTCCCGATTGCCCATGAAGCGCAGCAGTACCTCGAAGCGATCGTCCTTGATGTTGAGCTGTTCGAAGTCCTGCTGCAGGATGATCGTCATGTCGTCGGGATATTTCGACTTCAGACTCTGTGACAGTTTCACGCCATCGGCGTGGGTACGAAAGGTGATATTGACCGGCCGCTGCTCCGAGGCGAGCTTGAGCGTCTCGGCGATTCTGGTGCGCGATGCCGGCTTGTTGCACGATTCGGCAGCACATGCAGGCGTGGTCGCGACGAGAACCGCGACAAGCAGAACCATTGCCTCACGAGAGATACCCATAGCCCTCATCTGCGGGGCATCCAGTATGCCGCGACCTACCGCGTCCATCGCGTTGTCTCTGGAATACCCGATCGCCTGCCCTTGCTGGCGAGTGGTGTCTTGCGCGTCCCCGCGGCTCGCTCAGCCCAGGCCATGCTAAACAGTTCCCTCAAAAAAGAAAGAGGGCGTAGGCCGCCAGGGGTCTCGCGGCAACCGCAGTCTGTGTGCAACGGCGGTAACCACTCGGTAGTCATGGCTGGCCGGCCGAGATCGATCGGTGCTCTCCAGACAATGGAATTGGCGGCTCGGACGGTGCTCTCGCCGCCGGCGCCGGCGAAATAATGGTTAATCGAAAATCAGGTCGGCTCGAAGGTGCCTCGCCGGCTTGCCAGCAACGAGTCAAGTTCGACCATCGTAGTAGCCGGCTACATGCTGTCGCCAAAACCTTTCGTGGATGTATCGGGGCGGCCAGCCTGCACGCCGTTGCTTACGCAAGAACATAACGTGTTGCGGCAGACTTCCGCACTTGGCGCATGCACCACGTCTCGCATGCGTCGCCTGACGTCGAGCGTCCACAGCGATCGCGATGACCTCTCCGGCCCAGGAACTGCCGGACAGGAACTGCTGGAACGCATGCGAGCAACAGCAATTGACTGGTGGGGCGAGCACCAGATCGGAAACGACGATGAAGATGAAATCCATTTCATTCGCAGCCGCCCTCGCACTCGCCAGCACCGCGGTGCTCGCGCAGGGTGGCGGTCCGCGGCAGAGCGGGCCGGCTTCGAAGACGCCCGCGGGCGAGGACATGAACGGAGCTGCGAAGAAGAACGGCGCAGGCGCTACCACCGGCGCCTCCAGGCCATCGCCAAAAGATGCCAGCACGCAAGGTGCAGGAACGGCGGGCGCCACCGACAAGAAGGGCGATGCCACAACTCCGGGCGGAACCATGAAGAAGTGACGCGCGCACAGCAACGATCATGGATCGAGAAGCCTGTGCGACCGTCTCCGCAGGCACGCGGTAACCTCGTCAGCCGCCGGCGCAATCGTTCCCCGGGAGGCGCCGGGGTCCTTTTGCAACGTTGGCTGCGAGGACGCGGCCGATCTACGCAACCCAGCCGGGCGGATCGGCAAGCCGGATCGCATTACAGGCTGATGACGTAGGCGCTCATGGCCAGCAAAACGGCGACGCTTACGGCAATAACGACCAAGAAGAATTTTCCCATTCTCTACCTCCCGCAGACCTCTCAACGCAAAGCGGCAGGAATGGTTCGCGGTTGACGGTGAACAGGGACGGCGATTTGCGATCGCGACGAGCCATGCGAAAGGCCCGCCGGGGCGGCGGGCCTTTCGGCAGTAAGGCTTCAGCGCGATCAGATCGCGACGCCGTAATAGTCATTGACGGCGCGGGTCCTGGTCGGGTCGCTCCAGTTCCAGGCGTTGTCGTTGCGGTAATGCGGGGCGCCCTTGAGCTGGCTTTCGGTCACGCCGGTGACGTAGCCGCCGAGCGACGTATCGTATTTCAGCGATTGCCAGGGCAGCGGATAGTGGTCGTCGCCGATGCCGAGAAAGCCGCCGAAGGACAAAACGGCGTAGGACACCCTGCCGCTCTTCTTGTCGATCATCACGCGCTCGATCGAGCCGATCTTGTTGCGGTCGGCGCCATAGACCGCAGTTCCCTCGACCTTGTCACTGCCGATCAGATTGCCGGTTTCATTTGCTTCTAGAGACATGTTTTCCTCCAGTGGAGTGAATGAAAGAAAAACGAGAGGCGCGGCGAAAACGTTCCGGAGAGAGCGCTGCGGATTGACGCAGGCGGCTCCCGCGCGCGTCAGGTTCCACTGTTACGTCTTGACCGTAAGGTTTGCGCGCGGCGAAAACGACTGCGGCCCTCGCCAGGGGAGCTGACGAGGGCCGCGTAGAACATCTCCGTCGCGCCTAGGTTCGCAACGAGATGTGGGAGCTCTTAAAAAACTAGAACGGCAGCAGCACGTCCATCACCTGCTGACCATAGCGGGGCTGCTGCACGTCGGTGATCTGGCCGCGGCCGCCATAGGCGATGCGGGCCTGCGCGATCTTGGAGGAATCGATGGTGTTGTCGCTCTGGATATCCTCGGGGCGGACAATGCCGGCGACGATCAGCTCGCGGATTTCGAAGTTGACGCGGATCTCCTGCTTGCCCTCGACCACGAGATTGCCATTCGGCAGCACCTGCGTCACGACGGCGGCGACGTTGGTTGTCAGCGACTCCTGCCGGTTGACCGAGCCCTTGCCGTCGCTCGACGACGTCGAATCCGTGGTCAGGATCTTGCCGGGCAGGATCTTGTGGGCTTGCGTGATGGTTTGCGCACCGAGGAAATCGGTGACCCCGGAATCTTCCTTGGCGGTGCGGCTGCGCTGGGTCTCGTTCGAGAGGTTGGCCTTGTCGGTGATGTTGACGGTCACGGTCAGGAGATCGCCGATGCGGGCGGCGCGCTGGTCCTTGAAGAAGGCGCGGCTGCCGTTCCGCCACAGCGAATTGGCATTGTAGGAAGCCTGCTCCGGCTTCGGCATCGGCATCTGCACCGGCTTGTAGCCGGGCTGCGTGGTCGGATTCTCGATCTCGGTCAGCTTCGGCTTTTCGCCGATCTGCGACAAACGATCGATCGAGGAGCAACCGCCCGCGAGCGCGGCCAGCGACAGCACGGCGCCGGTAAGAACGATGCGGTTGAAACGGAGGACTGACATTTACATTACTCGGCTTTTGAAGCGACTGGCGAACTGACGGTGGCGACGGCGATGGGCGCAGCTTGTGCCGTGCCGAGCGAGGAAGTGGCATCGCTGGTCTGCGGCAGGCGGGACACCGGCGGCGTGATCGACACCTGGCCGCGGCCGGTCACGGTGCCGGTCACCGTGCGCTTCGACTGCAGGTTCATGACGCTGACGGCATCGCCTTCGGTGCCGTTGTCCAGCGCCTTGCCGCGCATGGTGAGATAGATTCCGGGCGCCTCGTAGATCAACGTGACGTTCTGGTCGCGCTGCACCAGATCGGGCTTGGCGAGATCGGCGGTCTTGATCGCCTGGCCGGCGCGGAGCTGGCGGCGGGCCTGCATGCCGACGGCGCGGTCGCGCACGGCGGCATCGGCGCCGACCTCCGACTTCGGGCGGCGCTCGACCACCACGTCGGACGATTTCAGGATCTCGTTGCGCTCGACGTTGCGCGCCAGCACCGCGGCCTCGACGGTCTCGATCGCCGTTCCGGTGAAGCGCAGCTTGGCGGCGGCGCCGCCATTGTCGTTGGCGATCTCGAGGGTGATGTCGAAGCGGCCGTTGCGATTGTCGTAACGCACGATGGTGGGCTGTACGGCACCGCTGAAACCCGCGTCCAGCCTGATGTCGCCGGGGTCGCGGTCGAAGGTCAGCGACAGGTTGGCGGCATCGCCAAGGCCGTTGCGGCG
Organism: Bradyrhizobium sp. CB3481; assembly: GCF_029714305.1. Lineage (NCBI taxonomy): Bacteria > Pseudomonadati > Pseudomonadota > Alphaproteobacteria > Hyphomicrobiales > Nitrobacteraceae > Bradyrhizobium > Bradyrhizobium sp. CB3481. Next base: position 5,925,272 of record NZ_CP121647.1, on the reverse strand, counting down.
CTCCAGCGCCTGGGCGACCTGCTGCTCGATGCTCTTGCCTTCGAGCGTGCGGGCAAGACGCGTCACTGAAATTTCCTTGAGATCGCGGGTATCGACGCCGATCACGCGGTGGGCGCGAAGGGTGTTCAGCACCTGCGCCACCGGCAGCGTGCCCGTGGTGCCCAAATCCGGCGCGCGATAGATCGCGATCTGTGCGGCGTTGCCGGCATTGTCGATCACGTCGCCGATCCGCACCAGCTCGCCGGATACCTGCACATTGGCGCGCAGCACCGGGACGGCGATCACGTTGCGGTTCGCAAAGCTGCCGTTCGTAAAGCTGTCGTTCGCAAATCTGTCCTGGGTCTGTGCGAACGCAGCCGCGCTCGATGCGGCGGTGAGGACGGCGGCCAGGAGGAGGGCGCGGGCGATCATGATCAGGGCTCAGCGGAACATGTTGGAGGTGGATTGCAGCATCTGGTCGGCGGCGCTGACGACCTTTGCATTCATCTCATAGGCGCGCTGGGCGGCGATCAGATCGGAGATTTCGGTCACCACCTCGACATTGGCCTGTTCGAGGTTGCCCTGCTGCATGTCGCCGAAACCGTCGGTATTGGCGACGCCGTCCTGTGGCGTGCCGGAGGCCGGAGTATCCGTGAATAAATTGTCGCCGATCGGGTTGAGGCCGGCCTTGTTGATGAAGCGCGTCAGCCCGATCTGGCCGACCAGCGTCGGCGTGGTCGAGCCCGGCAGCATCACCGTGAGCTGGCCTTGCGCGTTGATGGTGATCTGCGAGGAATTCTGCGGGATCGTCATCGTCGGCTGCACCGGATTGCCCTGGGCGGTGACGACACGGCCCTGCGCGTCCATCATGAACGAGCCGTCGCGGGTGTAGGCATAGGTGCCGTCGGGCATCTGGATCTTGAAGAAGCCTTCGCCGCGGATCGCAATGTCGAGATCGTTGCCGGTCGGCGACAGCGTGCCCTGGCTCATCAGGCGCGGCGTGCCGACGGTCTTGACGCCGCCGCCGACATCGACGCCGACCGGCAGGATGGTGCCCTGGTCGGACGCCTGCGCGCCGACGCGGCGCACGTGGTCGTAGATCAGGTCCTGAAACGCCGCACGCTGCTTCTTGTAGCCGGTGGTGCGCATATTGGCGATGTTGTTGGAGATCACCTGAACGTTGAGTTCCTGTGCCGCCATGCCGGTCGCTGCTGTGTAGAGTGCGCGCATCGATCTGTGCCTTAAGCGTTATGCCGGAACGTCGGCGAGTTTCTCGACCGCGGTTCGGTGCAGGTCGTGCTGCTGTTGCAGCATTGCCGAGATCTGCGTGTAGGTGCGCGTGATCTCGATCAGGCGGCTCATTTCATGGACGGAGTTGACGTTCGACTTCTCGATGTAGCCCTGGTTCACCCGCGAGGTGATGTCGGGCTGCGGGGCGATGCCCTGGCCCGCGGAGTAGAGGTTGCCGCCTTCCTTCACGAGCTTCTGCGGATCGGCAAAGGAGACCAGCCGCAGCTTGCCGCGGACCGAGTCGGTGCGGCCAGTGCCCTCGACGACGGTGATGTTGCCGTCGGCGGCGATGTTGATCGCCTTGTCGGTCGGCTGGAACACGATCGGGCCGGAGGTCCCCAGCACCGGATCGCCGCTCGCGGTCACGAGCTGGCCCTGGTTGTTGATGTGCAGGCCGCCGTCGCGGGTGTAGCGCTCGCCAGCCGCGGTCTGCACCGCCAGGAAGGCCTTGCCGTCGATCGCGATATCGAGCGGGTTCTTGGTCTGCTCGCTCGGGCCGGCGGCGAAATCGTGGAAGGTAGCGCGGTCATTCACGAACGAGACGCGGCGGTCGGCGCGCACGAAATTGTCTTCATGCGCCGGCGAGCGCAGATATTCCTCAAACAGCGACCGGTCGGCCTTGAAGCCCGTCGTGTTGATGTTCGCGACGTTGTTGGCGACGACATCCAACTGCCGTTCCAGCGTCATCTGCCGCGATAGTCCGACGAGAAGCATGTTCTCCATCGGTGGATCTCCCCTTTGATCGATCCGAAAACAGGCTCTCCCAAGCCCAAGGTCCGGATCCGTCGTAACCTTTGGGCTCTCCCAAGCCGGCCGGTCACGCCGTCTTCTCAGCGAAAGCCGTGCCAAGTCGGGAAGCTATGGTTTTTAAAGGGGTTAGGTGTTTTTCGGGCTTTCAGGCGGGCGGCAGAAAGGTCTTGTTGACCATGTTTGCCCGGCAGATTTTTCCCAGTTGGACGCCAATGGAAAGGTTCCGTTAACCATTATTACCCTAGCGTTGCACATGTAGAGAGCGCGTGTGCGCTGGCGGCTTTTGTTTCGCGTTGTGGGGGCATCGTTACCCGGGCTGGTGGCAACCGCGTTCGTTTTTCGGATTCGAAGCGGGCGGGGCAATGGCTGAGAACGAGCAGGCGGAAGGCGCAGACGGCGCAGAGGCCGCACCGTCGAAGAAGGGCAAGCTCAAGCTTATCATTGCGGTCGCCGGGTTCGTCGTCATCCTTGGCGCTGGCGCCGGCTGGTTCTTCCTGATGCGCGGCCATGGCGAGGTGAAGCACGCCGAGGCGCCGCCGCCGAAGCCGCCGTCCTACGTCGAAGTGCCCGACATGATGGTCAACCTGGTCGGCGCCCCCGGCGAGCGCGTGCAATATCTCCGCGTCAAGGTCGTGCTCGAGATCAAGGACGAGAAGCAGGTCGAGGGCATCAAGCCGAACCTGCCGCGCGTCACCGACCTGTTCCAGACCTATCTGCGCGAGCTGCGCCCCTCCGACATCAACGGTTCGGCCGGGCTGTTCCGGCTGAAGGAAGAGCTGACCAAGCGGGTCAATTCAGCGGTGGCGCCGCAGCAGGTGAGCGCCGTGCTGTTCAAAGAAATCATGGTTCAGTGACGGGACGGGCTTAGGATCATGGCCGGCAACGACCAGATGGACCAGGATGCGATAGCCGCCCAATGGGAGGCATCGCTCGATTCCGAAGATCCCGCGGCGGCCGCGGAAGAAGCTGCCGCCAACGAACTTTCCGAGAGCATGGCGCTGCAATGGGCCGCCATGGTCGAGGATGGCGGCCGCGAGTTCGGCAACAAGAATTCCGGCGAGCGGGTTCTATCCCAGGAAGAAATCGACAATCTGCTCGGCTTCTCCGTCGGCGATGTCAATCTCGACGACAATTCCGGCATTCGCGCCATCATCGATTCCGCGATGGTGTCCTACGAGCGTCTGCCGATGCTCGAAATCGTGTTCGACCGCCTGGTGCGGCTGATGACCACGAGCCTGCGCAACTTCACCTCCGACAACGTCGAAGTCTCGCTCGACCGCATCACCTCGGTCCGCTTCGGCGACTACATGAATTCGATTCCGCTGCCGGCCGTGCTCAGCGTGTTCAAGGCCGAGGAGTGGGAGAATTTCGGTCTGGCGATGGTCGATTCCAGCCTGATCTATTCGATGATCGACGTGCTGCTCGGCGGCCGGCGCGGCCAGACCTCGCTGCGCATCGAGGGTCGGCCTTACACCACGATCGAGACCAACCTGGTCAAGCGGCTGGTCGAAGTGGTGCTGGCCGATGCCGAGCAGGCGTTCCGGCCGCTGTCGCCGGTGACCTTCTCGATCGACCGCTTGGAGACCAATCCGCGCTTCGCCGCGATCTCGCGGCCCGCCAACGCTGCGATCCTGGTGCGACTGCGCATCGACATGGAAGACCGCGGCGGCAATATTGAATTGCTGCTGCCCTATGCGACGATCGAGCCGATCCGCCCGGTTCTGCTCCAGATGTTCATGGGCGAAAAGTTCGGCCGCGATCCGATCTGGGAAGGGCATTTCGCGACCGAAGTGGCCCAGGCCGAAATCTCGGTCGATGCCGTGCTGTATGAGGCCGACATTCCGCTCAAGCATCTGATGAAGCTGAAGGTCGGCGACACCCTGCCTTTGGAGATGCGTCCCGACGCGCTGGTTTCGGTCCGCTGCGGCGACGTCACGCTGACCGAAGGGCGGATGGGCCGGGTCGGCGACCGCGTTGCCATCCGCGTCACCAAGCCGCTGCGCAAGCCGAATACGACCTTCGCGATGTTCGAGAAGGCCGATGAACAGACCAAGTTGATGGAGGCACAATGAGTCATTCCCTTGGCATTGTAATCGAGAGTCTGGTGGCGGTGCTGCTGATGCTCACGATCGGCTATTGCATGCTGCTCAACAAGCGGCTGCAGCGGCTGAAGGCGGACGAGCATTCGCTGAAGGCCACGATCGCCGAATTGATCACCGCGACCGAAATCGCCGAGCGGGCGATCGGCGGCCTCAAGCACACCGTGCGCGACGTCAACGAGAATCTCGGCAGCCAGCTCACGGCGGCAACGCAGATGGCTGGGCATTTGAAGAACATGCTCGCCGAAGGCGATGGCGTCATTCGCCGCCTGTCGAAGATCGCGATCGCGGCGCGGCCCTCGCAGGAGGCTGAACCCGTCGCGCAAGCGGCTCCGGTTGCGGCCCCCAAGGTTTCTTCCGCCAGGGCGGTCGCCGCGGCGGCTGAAGCCTTCTCCGAGCGCCGAAGGGCCAGTGTCGCCGCATGAAATCGGTTCGCGACATCCGTGTCATTCCGGTCGTGCTGGTCGCGATCTTCGGCCTCGCTGTGCTGAAGGTCGCCGGCCTCGTGATCGACGGCGGATACGTGTTCGATTATCAGATCAGCTCGCCCCCCAAGCGCTCCTGGGCGCAGGACAATCTCGGTTATCCCGGCGGCGCCAAGCCTGATCCCGTGAAGTCCGATGCAGCCGACGTCACTGGATCGGTCAAGAAGGAAGAAGCGCCGAAGCCGGCCGCGCCCGCCACCGAGGCACCGAAGCCGGAGGGTGTCGTGGTGTTTCCCGAACAGAACCCGCAAGCGGTCTCGCCGTCGGAGCGCGCCATCCTGGAGCGGCTGCAGGCGCGGCGCCAGGAACTGGAGCAGCGCGCGCGCGAAATCGAAATTCGCGAAAGCCTGTTGAAATCCGCCGAGAAGCGCATCGAGGGCCGCGTCGAGGAAATGAAGGCGACCGAAACGCGGATATCGACCGCGACCGGGCAGAAGGCCGAACAGGACGCCGCCCGCTTCAAAAGCATCATCACGATGTACGAAGGCATGAAGCCGAAGGACGCCGCCAAGGTGTTCGACCGGCTGGAAATGTCCGTGCTCTATGAAATCGCATCGCAGATCGCGCCGCGGAAGATGTCGGACATTCTGGGCCTGATGCAGCCGGAAGCCGCCGAGCGGCTGACGGTCGAACTGGCCCGCCGCGCCGGCGGCGACAAGTCGGCGCCCATGGCCGAGCTGCCGAAAATCGAAGGCAAAATCCTGCAGCCCAGGCCGAATTGAGCCGGGTGCAATTAGCCAAGGCTAATTATGCTGAGGCTAATTGACCGAGCCAATTGACCCCAACTGACGCGCGCGTCAGAACCTGCGCGGTCCCGTCGACACGAACGAGCGATGGGCTACCGAAAGGGCGCCGCGCTCGTTGGTTTCGAGCGCGACCTTCTGCGCCAGCATGACATCGCCCGCGACGAGATCGCCATCCGGAACGAAGCACCATTTGCAGACATGGTGACCCGTACCGTTGAGCTCCTCGATATTCGTCTGCGTGCCGTGATGTATCCGATAACGCGTCCCGGTATCGCTGCCGATGACATCGAAATATCTGAAGCGCTCGTAGCTGGCACGTTGCTTCGGCGAGAGCCAGCTCTTGAGCAGCGCCAGCGCTCGTGCCTCGGTCTCAAAGCGGAACGATCGGCTGTTTGAGCTGGATCGTGCCACCACCAGCGAAAGCGCCGATAGCAGCACGGTGCCAAGCAAGGCCAGGATGAACGAGCATATCGCGAGGGCGATCTGCTGGGTCACGACCGTCAGCCGCCGACGAGGCGCGGATAAAACAGTGTTTCTTCTGCTGTCGGGTCGAAGGAGCGGATAACCCGTTGCTCGCCGGGCCCCGATCGCACCGCCGCCGTAAAGCCTGCGCCGGTCAATTCCTTGAACCGCCGCTCGGCCTTCTCGACCTCCATGCGATCATGGACGTCGAAGGTATGACGGGTGTCGCCGGTACGATCCATCACGATCTGGGTTGCCATTTTCACGCACTCCGAATTGGCTGCCTGAGGCAGGTTTGCGGACTCGGGGGCGCTGGTTGATCGACTGCCGGCGCTTAGCCCGGGTCTATGATCTTCCTAAAACGGGACGACGGATGTTGGTTCCATTCAACTGGCGAGAATGATTCTGATCCTGCCACGTGGCGACACGATGGCAATTGCGGCAGCGGCGAAACGAAGGCTGGATAGTCCCGAAAGGGAGCGCATTCCGGGCCGTCGGTGGAGCGGAAATGCCGGCTTGCGGCGACGGCCGGTGCCCAATCGCGCCTTCTAACGAAATCAATAAGTTGGCGTTAACAAAACCTTAAGTCGGCCCATCCAAGATTCAAAGCCGCAGGCGAGAGAACTTCGCCGCAGAACTCATTGAGGCCGCGAGATTTCCTGGATGGGGCAACGGGCTGCCGCTGGAACTGGGTCGCAGGGCCGTGCTTTGGCGCGGGCGGCCCGGCTTTGCCGTTGCCTTGCCCGTTACCTTTGCCTTGGCCGGCCGCTTGCCTTGGTGCTGCTGCTCGCTGTCCCGGCGTTTTCGCAGCCCTGCCGGGCTGACGACCCGGTCCGCGGGGAGGCGACGTTTACCGCCGGCGGCGGCTTTGCGCGGCTGGTGATGAAGCTGGCCGAGGACGTCGAATCCGAGGTCATGACCGCCGGTTCGATCATCATCATCCGCTTCAAGCGTCCAGTGGATATTCCGGTCGACAAATTATCGGACGCCGTCCCCGATTATGTCGGCTCGGCGCGGCGCGATCCCGACGGCACCGCGATCCGCCTGTCGCTGGCGCGGCGGGCAACCGTCAACACCATGACCGCGGGCGAGCGGATATTCGTCGACTTCCTGCCCGATAGCTGGACCGGACCGCCGCCGCCGCTTCCGTCGGCGGTCGTGCGCGAACTCGCCGAGCGGGCGCGCGCCGCCGAGCGCGCGCTTCGCGCCCAACTTGCGGTCGCGTCCGCCAAGAAGCGGCCGCCGGTGCGGGTTCGCGCCTCGGTGCAGCCGACATTCGTGCGCTTCGTGTTCGAGATGCCCGACGGCGTCAATGTGTCGTCGGTCCTGAACGAGCAGAAGCTGACGCTGCAGTTCAACAGTGTGCTCAATTTCGATCTGGCCGATGCGAAGGTGGCGGCGCCGCCGAACGTCGCCTCGATCAGCCAGCGGGCCGACGTCGATTCGTCCGCCGTCGATATCCTCTTGATCGGCGAGGTCGACGTGCATTCTTTCCGCGAGGAAAAGAACTACGTGATCGACGTCGCCTTCCAGCAGGCGGAGAAGCCGGCTGCTTTGACCGAGGTGCAGCCTGCCGCCAAGCCGGCTGCACCGGCCAGGCCGGGGCTGGCCTCACGCGTTTCGCGCGACAAGCCAGTGAAGGAATCGCCGCCGCCGCAACAGCCGGCGGAGATCCCGCCCGCCACCTCGGAGATGATCGCCGAACAGGCCAAGATCGAGATCAAGCCCGCGCAGGTCGCCGACGCGCCGGCCGCGGCCGCAACGCCTGCCGCCGAAAGGGCGACGCCGGCGGATAACAGCGGTGCTCCGGCGAGTGAGAAGATGGCGGCCGTACCGGAAAAGTCACCGGCGCCTGCCGTCGCGGCAAAGGCCGTGCCGCCCGCCGAACAGGTCCCGGCCGACGCCGCGGAGGCGCCGAAGCCTGCGGCACCCAAGCCGGCGTCAACGCCGGTCGAGCCGCCGAAGAAGCCAGCCCCGGCCGCATCGAATCCACCCTCGGAAAGCGGCACGGCCAAGGCCGCCACGGTCGAGGCGAGGCGCGATAGTGACGGGCTGCGCGTGACATTCAACTTCGCCGCGCCCACTCCGGCTGCGCTATTCCGCCGTGCCGATACGGTGTGGCTGGTGTTCGACGATACCAAGCCGGTCGATATCGACCCGATCCGGACCAAGGGCGGCGCCATCATCGGCGATGTCACCCGGTTGCCGCTGGAAAAGGGCCAGGCCATCCGTATCCGGCTCAACCGGCCGCAGATCCCCTCGCTCGAAAGCGAAGGCCGCGCCAATGGCACCGAGTGGACGCTGACATTCGCCGACCGCGGGCAGGCGATGCCGCTGCCGCTGACCGTGCTGCGGAACATTGCCGATCCCGCGCTTGCCAGCGTCACCGTGCCGCTCGCCAATCCCGGCGCGATGCACCGGCTGGTCGATCCCGACGCCGGCGATACGCTGCTGATCGTCACGGCGCCGCCCCCGACGCGGGGCCTCATCAAGCGGCAGGATTTCGTCGAGTTGTCGCTGCTGGAATCCGTGCATGGCGTGGCCGTGCATCCGAATTCCGACGATATCAGTGCCCAAGTCGGCTCCGACAAGGTGATGCTCGGCCGGCCCGGCGGATTGACGCTGTCGTCCGCCGACGTCGCGGCCGAACGCGCCACCGCAGCGGTGCGACCGTTGTTCGACGCCAATGAATGGCGCAAGAACCGCGACGAGAAATTTCTTCCCCGGCTGGACGCCTTGATCAAGGCCGCGGCCATTGCGGGACCGGAGCAGAAGACCCAGGCTCGTGCCGACCTCGCCAATTTCTACATGTCGCGCGGCATGTATCAGGAGGCGAGGGGGGTGACCAACCTCATCCTCTCAGAGACCCAGGGGAACGAGGATTCCGCCGTGCTGATGGTGCATGCGGTGGCCAGCATCCTGATCGGCCATCCCGAGCGCGCGCTGAAGGTGCTCGCTGATCCGGCGATCGGCAACGGCTACGATTCCCAGCTGTGGAAGGGTTTTGCTTTTGCCCGTCAGGAAAAATGGGCGGACGCGCGCGAAAAGTTCAAGAACGCCGAATTCTCGATCGCCGCGCTGCCGCTCGAGCTGCAGCGGGTCGTCACGGCCGACGCGATGCGGGCCTCGCTCGAGGTAAAGGATTATGGCGGGGCTTCGCGGCGGCGCAGCGAACTCGAGGTGATCGGCATCCCCGCCGCGATGAAGCCGGAGATCGCGGTGCTGCGCGGTCGTCTCGCCGAAGCGCTCGGACACGACAAGGACGCGCTCGATGCCTACAGGTTCGCTGCCCAGTCGCCCGACCGGGAGGCGTCGGCGGAGGCGCGGCGGCTGCTGGCGCTGCTGCGGCACAAGCGCGGCGAGCTCGGCCAGCCCGAGCTGATCAGCGAGCTCGAAGCGTTGTCGGTCCTCTGGCGTGGCGACGCGATCGAGCTGAAGGTGCTGAACAAGCTGACCCAGCTCTATGCCGAAACCGGGCGCTATGCCGACGCGCTGGCCGCCGCCAAGACCGCCACCAAGCTGCAGCCCAATTCCGATCTATCGCGGCAGGCCCAGGATACCGCATCCGCGTTGTTCGCGGATCTCTATCTCGGGGCGAAGGGCGACGACCTCAAGCCGGTCGACGCGCTCGCCATGTTCTACGAATACCGCGAATTGACGCCGATCGGCCGGCGTGGCGACGAGATGATCCGGCGCCTGGCGGACCGGCTTGCCTCGATCGACCTGCTCGACCAGGCGGCGGAGTTGCTGCAATATCAGGTCGACAAGCGCCTCGAGGGCGCCGCGCGCGCGCAGGTCGCCGCGCGCCTTGCCATGGTCTATCTGACCGCACGCAAGCCTGACCGGGCGATCACCGCCCTGCGCATGACGCGGATTTCCGATCTCTCCGGCGAACTGCGGCAGCAGCGGCTGCTGCTGGAGTCGCGCGCCCAGAGCGATGTCGGCCGCCATGACCTCGCGCTCGATATCATCTCCAACATCAATGGCCGCGAGGCGATCCGGCTGCGGTCCGACATCTACTGGGCATCGCGGCAGTGGCGGGAGGCGTCCGAGCAGATCGAGCTGTACTACGGCGACCGCTGGCGGGATTTCAAACCGCTCAATGCCGCCGAGAAGAGCGACGTGCTCCGGGCCGTGGTTGGCTATGCGCTGGCCGAGGATGCGCTTGGCCTGGCCCGCTTCCGGGAGAAGTACGCGCCGCTGATGACCGGCGAGGCCGACCGGTTGGCGTTCGATACCGCCAGCAAGCCGGCCGCGTCCAACAGTGCCGAATTCCTGGAGATCGCCAAGATGGCCGCCAGCGTCGACACGCTCGACGGCTTCATCCGCGAAATGAAGAACCGCTTCCCGGAGGGCGCCAGTGCCCGCGCGCCGCTGTCCGAGCCGATCCACACCGGCGCCTTGCCGGCGATTGCCAGGGTCCGGCAGATCGATCTGACGAAACGCGCCAAGTAATACACAGGTAGCGAATTCGGCCGCAGGTTCGGCCAACTTTTGACGAGTTGACGCAGTAGGGACGATGGCAGCGCCGCCTCGGCGTCAACCTCAATCGTCGCTAGCTCGCCGTCCCATGCCGCTGACCCGAGACCGAATCATAGGACACGACAACGAGCGCCTGGCGTTTCGCTTCACCATGCTGAACAACGCCGACACGGTAGAGTGCCAGATCAGCGACGCTGCATTGGACGAACTCGGCGGCGTAAAGGGCACGGAGAGCATGGCGAGGCAGGCGCAGTTTTTGGCGCTGCGGGATGCCGTCGAAAGCATCGCTTCCGAAATCTTCCAGAAGGCGCCGCACGTCAAAGGCCAGGTCGTCCGCATCTTCACCAAGCACGTTCAGAAGCCGCTGCCATTGACCGATCCGATCCCAGCCGGTCCGGGAGCCGGTATGGACAATGCCGCCACGCTGCGGGTCATCGCCGAAACGAGGCCGGCAACCGCGGCGCAATAGGCATGGCGTAGGCGCTGCGGGATCGCGGACCGGAACGGAGCTGGCGCGTCGATCCTCTACCCCTCGACAGATGCGCCCCATAGCGGCAACCTCCGGGCAAACAACCTGCCGGAGGATGTCGCCACGATGAGCAAGCCTGCCAAGACCGAAGCCGAACTCATCGCGATGGCGCGGGCCGAGCTGAAGGTGCATCTCGAGTGTCCCGACGGCATCGAGATCTCGGTGCTCCGCGACGGCGATAGCTGGGAATTCCGCGCCAGCGCTGCGGAGGCCACGATCGCCAAGCCGGGCTATCCCGAATGCGTCGCCATGCTGGTCCAGATCGGCGACCACCTCAGCAAGCAGTATAGCTTCAAGGAGTGAGGCGCGCGGCCACCGGCTTGGCCGCGCAAAGTTCACACCGTGAAGATCCGCCCGGGGTTCAGAATGTTTTTCGGGTCCAGCGCGCGCTTGAGCGCCCGCATGGTTTCGATTTCCTCCTCGGTGCGACTCATTTTCAAGTAAGGCCGCCTCGAAATGCCGATACCGTGTTCGGCCGAGATCGAGCCGCCGAATTCGCCCGTGAGGTCGTAGACCAACTTCTCGAACTCGTCGTGCTTGTCCGGCGTATGTTCGTGATACACGCTCGGATGCAGATTGCCGTCGCCGACATGTCCCATCACGATGGTGAAGGCTTGCGGATCGATCGCCTTGACGCGTGCATCAAGCGTATCGGCATATTCCTCCATCCTGTCGATGGCCACGCTGACATCGAACCCCATCCGTGCCGCGAATGGAAAGCTGCGACCGAGCTCGACGCTGGAATCGCGGATGCGCCAGATCGCGGCCACCGACGCGTTCGAGGTCGAAATCGTGGCGTCGAGGATCACGCCATCCTCCATCGCCGCCTCGAGCATCTTCTCGAGGACCTCCCGCATGCGTTCTGCGTCGCTTCCGGAGGCCTCCAGCAGCACATAGAAGGGATGGTGGGTCGGCAATGGGCCGACCACTCCCTTCACACGCTCGACGGTGTGGCGATAGTAGGCATTCCACATCGCCTCGAACGCGGTCAGGTCGCCGCCGAGCGATTTTCGCGCCAGCTTCAGGAAGGCCATGACCTGGCCGAACGAGGGCAGAGCGCACAGTGCCACCTGTCGCTCCGCCGGCGCCGGAAAGATGCGCAGCGCGGCGCGCGTCACGACGCCAAGGATGCCTTCGCTGCCGATGAAGAGATGCTTCAAATCGATGCCGGTGTTGTTCTTGATATATTTGCGCAGGCCCCTGAGCACGGTGCCGTCGGCCGTGACGACTTCGAGGCCGAGGATCAGCTCACGCGTCATGCCGTAACGGATGACGCGGTTGCCGCCGGCGTTGGTCGAGATGTTGCCGCCGATGGTGCAACTGCCGCGCGCGCCGAGGTCGAGCGGAAACATCAGCCCGTCCTGCTCGACCCGCTCCTGCAGCTTCTGCAGCGGCGTGCCGGCCTGCACGATGGCGACGCCGCCGGAGGCATCGACCTCTTCCACGTTGTTCATGCGCTCCATCGATAGCACGATTTCGTTCGCATTCGGCATTCCACCACGGACCAGACCGGTCATGCCGCCCTGGGTCGTAACAGGGACGCCTTCGCGATGGCAGAGCCGCAGCAAGACCGAGACATCCTCCGTCGTCTTCGGACGGACGACCGCGCGTGGCTTCGGCGCCGGATTACCGGCGAGATCGTGATGATAGCGCGCGTCGATATCATCGCCGGACAGGACCGCGCCGCCCAGCACGTTGCGCAGTTCGTCAATGAAGCCCTCGGACATGTCCCTGCCTGTTCTTTATGAGAAATTTGGCCGAAGCTATACATGCGGCACGGCGGGGAAGAAACCCGGCCGGACGCAGAGCAATCGCGTTTTTATAAGCGGTCTATCTTGACGGGTGCCGCGGCCGCCGGGTCGATGCCGGGCGGCGGCGAGACGTCTCTTCGAGCCGGTCCGGCTCGACCGAGGTGATCTGGTTGCAGGCGTCGCATTTGTAGACGTAGACGAGCGGCCGCAATCCGATTCGGGGCAGCTTCCCGATCCTGACGGTGCCGATCCCGCAAATTTCGCAGCGCGGCGGCAGGACGGATTCTGGATGCGGTGCGGCCATTCGGACAATCGCTGAAGCAACAAATTATGTCAGCGAAGCTGGCCCTCGATTGCAACTTAATCGTGGAGATCGAGTCCGTAAGAATACTAGGTTTTCCTGATTATTTCGCCATGCACATCCATCTTTTGCCACCAAATCGGCCCTGGCCGGGCATCCAAACAACACACTGCGGAGTGCAAGCTGGCAACGTTAGCGCGGGGTCATGTGGAAATTCCACCGGATCGATTCCGGTCGGATTGCAGTTTGCGGGGCGTGCAGAATGTCTTCCAACAACGGTCAAGACACATCGATATGGACGGCATCGCAGGCCACCGCGTCCCGTCCATCACCGGCCGACAGATTCAACATCGATCGAGAAGGGCCGGCCAAACGTGCGCTGACACTTTGGGCGCTGCAACAACGATTTCAAAAGCTGAACGACTACTACGACAAGGCGGCTGCAGAAATCCGTGCCTCGCTGGAGCGGGCCCCGCCGCGCTGACGCGTGCTCCACATCAGAGAGAGACCCGGTTTCTTCCGGTCTTTGCGTTTGCTGCAGATCAAGGCGAGCCGGCCGGATTGCTCTAAAGTGATATCCGTACCGAGCAGCTCCTCCGGATGGGCAGTTCCGGTTACGAGGCCCGGACTCCCGAAGCAAAATGAGTTTCGTCATTTTGCTCAGAGCTCTCCGGGCCTCGCTGTTTTAGGGCTGTTTTAGGCCAAGCGAATCATCACGGGATATCGCTTCGGCATCGCCTCACTTCTTGTCGATCTTCGTGACGGCTTCGGCCCTGTCGAGCTTCGTAATGGTTTTGGTCCCCGCGCTGTCGCTCACGGCGAAGCTGACCCTGTCGCCGGCGTGCACTGCGTTGAGCCGCGCGCCATCTTGGACCTTGAATTCTTCCGCCGCTGCACCAGTGTTGGCCCCGACCGTGCCTTCGGGCACGTCCTTGATCGTGATGGTGTTGCTGATCCGGTCTATTCTGGTCACCATTCCGGTTCGCGTCTGCTGGGCGAGAGCCGACGTACCGGCGATGCTGAGAGCTGCCGTGGCAGCCAAAATCATCCCTGCGATTTTCATGGATTACTCCCCGGCTTAAGACCGTCTACGATAAGCCGCGATTGCGGCATTAGTTCCACGGCAAGCGGGATTGCCGCTGATTCTTTGGTGGAATTTCGATCAAGAACAGCTTTTTCGCGCGTGGGCGCGTCGGCCTGCGAGATAAAAAGGGATGGTGAAATGACGCTGCTCCGACGCAATCGGAGCGGATGAGTCCCTAGAGCATGATCCGGAAAAGTGTGCAGCGGTTTTCCGAAAAGATCATGCTCAAACAAAGAGCGCGATGACGATTCAACTCAATCTCATCCTCATCGCGCTTTAGGCCGCGCCGGCCTCGGGCTCGAGCTCGGTTTCCGTCACCGTGCGGTTACGGCCGAGCCGCTTCGCTTGATAGAGCCCGCGGTCGCAGCGCTCGATCATGGCCTCCGCTGATTCGGCGAGGCGGAATTGCGCGACCCCGATTGAAACCGTGATGCTGCCGATTTCCTTGCCGGTTGCGCGGCGGGTCAGCTTCGCCTCGGCAATGCGGCGGCGAATGCGCTCAGCCACCGACGTGCAGGCTTCGAGATCGGCGCCGGGAAGCACCGCGATCAATTCCTCGCCGCCATAGCGGGCTGCCAGATCGACTTCGCGAACGCCTTCCTGCAGCACCTTGGCCACCAGCCGTAGCACCTGGTCGCCGACCTGATGGCCGTAATCGTCGTTGAATTTCTTGAAGTGATCGATGTCGATCAGGAAGACGCTGAGCGCCTCGTCCTTTTCCATCGCCGCAATCTGGGCGAGGCGGAGGAACTCGTCCATGGAGTGCCGGTTGGCGAGCCCGGTCAGTGCATCGGTGTTGGAGCGCTGCTCGGCCGCCTTCAGCGAGTCACGGATACTGTCCAGTTCCTCGGAAGTGGCCGCGAAGTTGGCCTCGAGCTGGGCGGCCCGGGATGTCGCCTTTGACAATTCATCAACCAGCTTTGCAATGATTGTCCGGGGGTCGCTGCTTCCTTCGGCTTCGGAAGACACTTCGTCCAGCGCCTTGATGTGGCTCTGGTTGTCGCTGACGGCGGTATTGAGGAACTGCTGCGCGGTCTCGATCAGCCCGCTCAATTGATCGGGAAGGTCGCCAAACGGATCGGTACCGGCCTGCGCCACATAGGTGACGTAGAGCTCGTGGTTGGTTGCTGCGTCGAATTTGCGCTTGCCCGCGATCAGAATGTCGATGGTCTTTCGCAGCGCCAGCGAACCGCCGAGGGCATATTCGAACCACACAGCAAAATTGGTCGGCGTGGCAGGAACGGATTGCTGCGACATCAACCGAATAGCACGGTCGGCAATCGTCGTTGCGTATTCGACGTCCATATCGCCGATTGGCTGCCCTGCCATCGTTTGACCCGGTGATGCGTTTGCTACGTAAAGTCGTTCCCTGGCATCCATTGTGCACGAAGGAACTAATCTGACCTTAAATTCGCTGGCAGATTCCGCGGCAAATACGTAAACAATATTGACCCATTTTCCTCCGTCGGTCGGATGACCGGTTTCTAACTACCGCCGTAGCTCTGTACCAAGCTGCCCGCCACCAACGACCACCCATCGACAAGTACGAAGAAGATCAACTTGAACGGGAGCGATACCACCACCGGTGGTAGCATCATCATACCCATCGACATCAGGACGGACGCGACCACGAGGTCGATGATCAGGAAGGGGAGGAACAGCAGGAAGCCGATCTCGAAGGCCCGCTTCAATTCCGAAATCATGAAGGCCGGGACCAGGATCCGCAGCGAGAGGTCTTCGGGCGTCGCCGGCGGCGGCTCGCCGGAGAGGTCCATGAACAGTTTCAGGTCCTTTTCACGGACGTTCTTCTGCATGAAGCCGCGGAGCGGCACGGAAGCCTTCTGCAGCGCTTCCTCGACGCCGATCTCGTTGGCGACCAGCGGCTTGATGCCGTCGTCGTAGGAGCGTTGCAGGACAGGGCCCATCACGAACGCGGTCAGGAACATCGCAAGCGCAATGATCACCGAGTTGGGTGGCGCGGTCGCGGTGCCCAGCGCGGTGCGCAATAGCGACAGGACGACGACGATCCGCGTGAACGACGTCATCATGATCAGGATCGACGGGGCGATCGACAGCACCGTCAGCAGCGCAATCAATTGGATCGCGCGCTCGGTGACGCCGCCGCCGCCCTGGCCGAGGTTGATGCTGATATCCTGCGCCAGCGCCGGATCGGCGAGCGATCCGGCGGCGATCAGGATTAAGGAAAATAAAACTCTACGCGGAGAAGTCGCCGGCCTCACGAAGGATTCTTCGGCCGGCCCAAGAGTGATGCCATCTCGTCTTCGAGATTCTCGAAGCCGCTCTTCTGCGGCGCAGGCGCGGGAGCAGGGGTAGGCGCAGGCGCAGGGGGTTCGCTGCGCGAGGTACGGGCAGGCGGCGTTTCCGGCGCAACTGGCGGCGCAACCGGCGGCGCGACCGGCTCGGCCGGCCGGCGCAGGGCCGCTTCCAGGCGCTGCGCCATCTCGGCGAGATTCTGGTCGGCGCTCGACGGCGCCGGCGGAGCCGGTGGCGGTGGTGCTGCAGCCGGAGGCGGAGGCGGTGGTGCTGCGGCGCGCTCGGGCGCGCGGACGGCCGGCGCCTCACGAACTGGCAATGCCTCACGAACGGGCGATACTTCACGAATCGGGGGCGCCTCACGGATCAGCGGAGCCTCGCGCGGCCCCTTGGGCGCCTCACGCTGCGGGCGCGGCATCAGCGGTTCGCCGCGGGGCAGGCGCGGCGGCGCGCCTTCGGGGCGACCGCCGATCGATTCCGGCGTGAAGCCCGTCAATGGATCGCTGCGACGCTCCGGCATCGACGGCGGGGCGGGGCGGCGCAGCTCGTCGGCAAAGGCGGGCCGGGCCGGGCGTGGCGGGGGCTCCGGCATCTGCGGTTCGGCGTGATGATCGAACGCCTCGGCCGCTGGTCGCAAATCGGCCCGCGCGGCCTCTCTGGCGGTCTCTCTTGCAGCCTCGTCGCTCCAGGCGGCGTCCGGCAGCGGCGCGATGCGCGGCGGCTGTTCGCCGACCGCCGGGCGGGGCGCCATCTGTTCGCGGTTGGGCATCGCGCGCACGATGTTGGGTTCGACCACGATGTCGCTCGGGCCGCCGATCATCAGGAGATGCTCGACATTGTCGCGCCGTACCAGCACGAGGCGGCGGCGGCCGTCCACGGCAGCGGCATCGATCACGGCAAGGCGCGGCATGCGTCCACGCTGCGTGTTGGCGCCGAGGCGGTTGTTGGCGAAGCGGCGAACCAGCCAGGCGGCCACGCCGATCAGCGCCAGAACGGCGATGAATGCGAAGAGGAATGTCAGTGTCTGCATTCTTTAGTCCCCGGCCACGGCCGTTCTCTCGAGTACGGTCCTAGCTATTCCTGTCCGAGCCTGTTCCCCGCGGAAAGGCCCATTTCCGCCCGCCGGATCATGCCCTGCGCGATCCGCATACGGCGAATCACGCCCGAGATCAGCCTTATTTCTTAATTCCCCGCGGCGGTGCCCGCCGCCCGGTTAATTAATAGACCAAGAATCGCATCATCCAAAACGACTTCTGAGCGCCCAAAGTTGCGTTGGCGGCTGCTGGTTAACGCAGTTTTCGTGGCGAAAATGCGCTGGTTTTGCCCTTCTTAGGGGCAATTGAGCCGCCACGCGCGACTTTAACCAGCCGTTAACCATACACCGGGCAAATTCTGCCTACCTCGCGGAACCAGCCAGAGGTTAACGGGAGCCGCCCGCTATGGCCATCAACGATCTTCCGATCCTGTCGGCGCTGCGCACCAAGATGCAGTGGCACCAGGAACGCCAGCGCGTGCTCGCCGAAAACGTATCCAATGCCAACACCCCGAATTTCAAGCCGAGCGACCTCGTCGAGCCGAAGTTCGACAACAAGGGCGCGAACGTCGGCGGCACGATGGGCTCGCTCGCCATGATGCGCACCAGCGTCACCCATATCGGCGCCACTGGCGGCGCGCCGAGCTTCAGGGGGGACGGCGGCCGAAGCGGCTTTCTGACCAAGCCCGCGGGCAACTCGGTCAATCTGGAAGACCAGATGCTGAAGGTCTCGGCCAACCAGATGGACTACGCGGCCGCCACCTCGCTCTACACCCGCAGCCTCGGCCTGCTCAAAACCGCGATCGGAAAGCGCTGATACGGCGCGATTAGGAGAACCGGCTCATGGCAGATGAATCAAGCGATTTCGCCCGCTCGATGAGCATCGCGACCTCGGGCCTGCGTGCGCAGGCGGGGCGGATGCGGGTGATCTCGGAAAACATCGCCAATGCGGATTCCACCGCGCCGACCGCGGGCGGAGATCCCTATCGCCGCAAGGTGCCGACATTTTCGTCCGCACTCGACCGCACGCTGGATGCGCGCGTGGTGACGCTCGGCAAGGTCAGGCCCGACCAGTCGGCGTTTCGCGTCAAGCATGAGCCGAGCAATCCGGCGGCGGACGCGGCCGGCAACGTCAAATATCCGAACGTCAATCCGCTGGTCGAAATGACCGACATGCGCGAGGCGCAGCGGTCCTACGAGGCCAACCTCAACATCATCAGCGCCACGCGCCGCATGATTCAACGCACCCTCGACATCCTCAAGGCCTGAACAGGAACCATAGAAAATGGCTTCACCCACCGTTGCAGCAAATGCCTACGCCGCGCTTTCGCGCATCATGGAATCCGGCGGCGCCGAGAAGGGCACCCAGTCCACCGGCGGCCCATCCTTCAGCGCGCTGCTCAAGGACGCAGTCGGCAGCGTGCTGGACGCCGGCAAGAAGTCCGACGCCCAGACCATGGCGATGACCGCCGGCAAGGCCAACGTCATGGACGTCGTCACGGCGGTGGCGGAGACCGACGTCGCGGTCTCTACGCTGGTGTCCGTGCGCGACCGCGTGATCCAGTCCTACGAAGACATCATGAAGATGCCGATTTGACGTCCCCTGCGGGGACGTCATCCCGGGGCGCGAAGCGAACCCGGGATCTCGAGATTCCGGGTCTGGTGCTTGCTCACCATCCCGGAATGACGGTGAAAGTGAACGCGAGAGAGAACCCAACATGACCGGTGCCGAAACCCTCGACGTGGCGCGCGATGCGATCTGGACCATCGTGGTGGTGTCATCGCCCTTGATGGTGATCGGCCTCGTGGTCGGTGTCGTGGTGTCGCTGTTCCAGGCGCTGACGCAGATCCAGGAGCAGACGCTGATCTTCGTGCCGAAGATTCTCGCGATCTTCGTCACGTTGCTATTAGCGCTGCCGTTCATGGCGGATTCGCTGCACGGTCACATGATGCGGATATCGTCGCGAATCATAGGCGGTTGATGCATTGTGCATGAATGCGCGTCGACATATCGCTACTGCCCGCACTTGCCGCGACCTTCATGCTGGTGTTCGCCCGCGTGGGGGCGATGGTGATGCTGCTGCCGGGGTTTGGCGAGAGCAACATCCCGGTACGCGTCAAGCTCGGAATCGCGCTTCTCCTGACGCTGATCATTCTGCCGCTGCATCGCACAGCCTACCAGGTCGACCTCACTTCGATGGCTGCGCTCGGCGTGCTCCTGGTGCACGAGATCGCCATCGGCATCGTGCTCGGCGCCACCGCGCGGGTGACGCTGGCGGCGCTCTCCGTGGCCGGCTCGGTGATTGCGCAGCAACTCGGCCTCGGCTTCGTCACGGCCGTCGATCCGACGCAAGGGCAGCAGGGCGTCCTGATCGGCAACTTCCTGTCGATTCTCGGCATGACGCTGCTGTTTGCCACCGACACCCATCACCTGGTCATCGCCGCCCTCAACGAGAGCTACCGGATCTTCTCGCCGGGCCAATTGATGCCGAGCGGCGACGTGGCGGCGCTGGCCACGCGCGCCTTCGCCACCGCTTTCAAGATCGGCATGCAGCTCTCGGCGCCGTTTCTGGTGTTCGGTCTCGTATTCAATATCGGGCTTGGCGTGCTGGCGCGGCTGATGCCCGCGATGCAGGTCTATTTCGTCGGTGTGCCGCTCTCGATCCTGGCGGGCTTTCTGATCTTCGCGCTCGTTCTGGCGGGGATGATGACGACTTATCTCAACTACGTCATCGGCGTGCTGCACGAGCTGACGCCGCTGAAATAGAGCGTGATCCAAAAAAGCGGGCTCCGCTTTTCCCTTGCGACAAACGCGGAGCGCGTTTGCGCGGAGATCAGGCTCACAAAACGCTAGGGCGCCGCGATGGCTGAGGATACCGACGACAAAACAGAAGACCCTACGCAAAAACGTCTCGATGACGCGCTTGCCAAGGGCGATGTCGCCAAGAGCCAGGAGGTCAACACCTGGTTCATCATCGCGGGCGGGACGCTGATCCTGTCGACATTTTCGGGGTCGATCGGTGGCGGCATCCTGATGCCGCTGCGCAACCTGATCGCCAATGCTGGCCAGCTGCGTGTCGATGGCGCTGCGCTGCTCGCGCTCGGCAACACGCTGGGTTATGCCGTGCTCGGCGCGATCGGCGTGCCGCTGTTGATGCTGGCGCTGGCCGCGATCGCCGGCAACATGATCCAGCACCGCCTGGTGTGGTCCTCGGAATCGCTGAAGCCGAAGTTCAGCAAGGTCTCTCCCGGCGCCGGGCTCAAGCGCATCTTCGGCAAGCAGGCGATCGCGAATTTCTTCAAGGGGCTGTTCAAGCTGATCGCGCTCGGCGCTGTCATGATGGCGGTGCTGTGGCCCGAACGGCACCGGCTGGAATCGTTCCTGATGTTCGATCCGTCGGCGATCCTCGGGGTCACCACCAACCTGACCCTGCAATTGATGGGCGCGGTGGCGGCGATGCTGGCCGCGGTCGCGATCGCCGATTACTTCTTCCAGTATCGGCAATGGTACCAGCGGCAGAGAATGTCGCTGCAGGAGATCAAGGACGAGTTCAAGCAGTCCGAAGGCGATCCCCACATCAAGGGCCGTATCAGGCAGCTGCGGGTCCAGCGGATGAAGAAGCGCATGATGGCCGCGGTCCCCAACGCCAGCGTGGTCATCACCAACCCGACCCACTATTCGGTGGCGCTATCCTACGATCGCGGCATGGCGGCGCCGGTCTGCGTCGCCAAGGGCGTCGACAATGTCGCGTTCAAGATCAGGGAGGTCGCCAAGAAGCACGACATCCCGATCGTGGAGAATGTGCCTCTGGCGCGGGCGCTCTATGCCACCGTCGATATCGACGAGGAGATTCCGGTCGAGCACTACCATGCGGTCGCGGAGATCATCGGTTACGTGATGCGGCTCAAGAGCGGCTTTTCCGGACGGTGAATATGAGGGAACTTCTGGAAATCCCCTTGAAATACCTTCAAAATGTCAAATTGCTGCCTGACGGACTTGCGTTTGCGGGTCCGATTCAGGCACTCAGGGAGAGCGCGCAAATCGGCGCGTCACCCTCCATGCCGGAAGGCAGCGCCTCTTTCATGACCGTCGAAACCGACAGCCATTCGCCGACCGAGCCCTTCGCGGCCCATGAGCCGGCGCGGCGGAGCGGTAGCATCGTGCTGGTGCTGCTGGTGGCGGCCGGGATCGTGGCGGTGGCGGTCGCGCTGATGACGATCGGCCGCGCCCAGGCCCAACCCTATATTCTCGGCGTGCTGGCGCTGCTCGCCATGGTCGGGCTGTTCAACCTGTTCGCCTTTGCCGCCGGTATCGTCCGCTTCACCGACCGCGCCGCCGACGACCCGGTGATGGGCCGCATCGCCGACCATGCCCATGACGGGCTGGCGGTGACCGATCCGAGGGGGCATGTGGTCTATTCCAACGCCGCCTATCTGGCGCTGACGGGCGCTGTGAGCCCGCAGGACGTGCGACCGGTCGAGCGCGTCTTCATCGGCAACCCCGACGTCTCGGAGGCCGTCTTCCGCCTTCTCAAGGCGGCGCGCGAGGGCAAGCGGCAGCAGGAGGAGGTCCGCATTGCCGGCTCCGATGGCGCGCAGGGCCGTTGGCTCCGAATGCGCGTTCGCCCGCTCGGCCAGAGCAAGCGCGAGGCGAAATACGCGGTATGGTCGATCGCCGACATCACGCGCGACCGCGAGCGCCAGGAAGACGTATTCAGGGAATTGCAGCACGCGATCGAATATCTCGACCATGCGCCGTGCGGCTTCTTCTCGGTCAATCCGGCCGGCGATGTCATCTATGTCAACGCCACGCTGGCGAACTGGCTCGATTATGATCTTGCCGAGATCGGCTCGGGCGGGCTCAAGCTCACCGATATCGTCTCCGGCGATGGCGCGGCGCTGCTCACCTCGATCGTGGCGGTGCCGGGCGAGGTCAAGACCGAAGTGTTCGACATCGACCTGCGCATGCGCGGCGGCAAGACCATGCCGGTGCGGCTCTATCACAAGCTCGCCTTCGGCGCCGACGGCGCGCCGGGTTCGTCGCGCACGCTGGTGATCAGCCGCGCGCGCGACGAGCATTCCGATCCGGAACGCGCCGCCGAAGTCCGCTTCATGCGCTTCTTCGATCACACGCCGATGGCGATTGCGACGGTGGACAGCGGCGGCAACGTGGTGCGCGCCAATGCACGCTTCGCCAAGCTCGCGCAGAGCCTCAGCCCGGACGGTGCGGCCAACAAGTCGATCTTCCGCACGGTGAACGCACGCGATCGCGGCCTTCTGATCGCGGCGATCAACCAGGCCGCCGAAGGGCAGGGCGACATCGCCCCGGTGGAGGTCATGCTCGACGGCGCCAAGGAGCGCTGGGGGCAGTTCTTCGTCACCGCGGTTGAGGAGGACGAGCGCGACACCGAAGCCGCCATCGTCTATCTGCTGGAGACCTCCGAGCGGCGCACGCTGGAGAACCAGATCAACCAGTCGCAGAAGATGGACATGGTCGGCCAGCTCGCCGGCGGCATCGCGCACGACTTCAACAACGTGCTGTCAGCCATCATGATGGCGAACGATTTCCTGCTGAACGCGCATAAGCCGACCGATCCGTCGTTCCAGGACATCATGCAGATCAAGCAGAACGCGACCCGCGCGGCGACGCTGGTGCGGCAACTGCTGGCGTTCTCGCGGCGCCAGACGCTGCGGCCGCAGGTGCTCGACCTCGGCGACGCGCTTTCTGATCTCACCATGCTGCTGCGCCGGTTGATCGGCGAGAAGGTCAAGCTCGATCTCGTGCATGGCCGCGACCTCTGGCCGGTCAAGGTCGACGTCTCGCAGTTCGAGCAGGTGGTGGTCAATCTCGCGGTCAACGCGCGCGATGCGATGCCCGATGGCGGCAAGCTGACGGTGAGGACCGGCAACGTGACGGCGGAAGAGGCCGCGCAGCTCTCGCACAAGGGCATGCCGGCCGCCGACTATGTGCGGATCGACATTTCCGACACCGGCACCGGCATCCCGGCCGATATCGTCGACAAGATCTTCGAGCCGTTCTTCTCGACCAAGGAAGTCGGCAAGGGCACCGGCCTCGGGCTCTCCACGGTGTACGGCATCGTCAAGCAGACCGGCGGCTTCGTCTATGTCGATTCCACGCCCGGCGAAGGCACCACCTTCCGCATCTTCCTGCCGCGTCACCGGCCCGAGCTGGAAGCGCAGCCGGAGCCGCAGGCGGCCAAGGAAGGGGCGGCTGAGCCGTCGAAACCGCGGCCCGATCTGACCGGGCAGGGAACTATCCTGCTGGTGGAAGACGAGGACGGCCTGCGCTCGCTCAATGCGCGCGGCCTTCGCTCGCGCGGCTACAGCGTGATCGAGGCCTCCAACGGCATCGAGGCGATGGAAGCCCTCGACGAAAAGGAAGGCGCGGTCGATCTCGTCGTCTCCGACGTCGTCATGCCGGAAATGGACGGCCCGACGATGCTGCGCGAAATGCGCAAACTCAACCCTAGCCTCAAGATCATCTTCGTCTCCGGCTATGCCGAAGAGGCCTTCGACAAGAGCCTGCCGGAGAACGAGCAGTTCGCCTTCCTGCCCAAGCCCTTCGCGCTCAGCGCGCTGGTCGAGAAGGTGAAGGAGACGATGACGGCGTCGTGAACGGGGACGCACTTGGCGCCCGGGCTCTGTACTGTGCATGGGGTTGTTTTCGAGATTTTGTGTCGGGGCATCACCGCGGCGCGCCTCCAGGCTCGCCTGCCATCTCCGGAACTACCGCTAACTCCCTGCCAAATCGTCACATCCCCGCGACTGAGGGCCGCAGCCGCGGTTCCCGATAATGGCTTCACTTTTAGGCAGCCGTGCCCATGTTAGGGGCGCTTCCCCATCCAGGGGACCTAAGGAAAAAGCACATGAATTTCTCGCAAGGCACGCGCGGAATTATCCGGACACTGGCCATCATCCTGTCCGTGGCGCTCCCGTTGGCGATTTCGATCGAGGCGGCTGACGCCCGCGTTGGCGGCGGTGGCAGCTCGGGTTCGCGGGGATCGCGGACCTATTCGGCGCCCCCCAGCACGACCACCGCGCCGGGCACGGCGCAGCCGATGAACCGCACCTTTACCCAGCCGGGTAACCCCGGGATGGGCACGCCTGCGGCTGGCGCGCCCAATAGGGGCGGCTTCTTCAACCGGCCCGGCATGGGCATGCTCGGCGGCCTTGCTGCCGGCTTCCTCGGCGCCGGCCTGCTCGGCATGCTGTTCGGCGGCGGTCTGTTCTCCGGCCTAGGCGGCCTGTCGTCGATCATCGGCCTGTTGTTGCAGATCGCGCTGATCGTCATCGTGGTACGGCTGGCGATGTCCTGGTGGCAGCGCCGCCATACCCCGGCCTCCGCCTATGCCGGCGCGCCCGCCGAAGGCCAGGGCGCGCAGACCAGCTTCCGCTCCGGACTGAGCGGCTTCGGGATCGGATCGAGCCAGCCGGCCCTGGAAATTCAGCCGGCTGACTATGAGGCCTTCGAGCGGCTGCTTGGCGAGATCCAGACTGCATGGTCGAATGAGGACATTGCGAAGCTGCACACGCTCGCGACGCCCGAGATGGTGTCCTACTTCTCCAAGGATCTCGAGGAGAACAAGGCCCGCAACGACGTCAACAAGGTGTCCAACGTCAAGCTGCTGCAGGGCGACCTCGCGGAAGCCTGGCGCGAGGGCGAAACCGATTATGCCAGCGTGGCGATGCGGTTCTCGCTGGTCGACAAGACCCTGGAACGCACCACCGGCCGTCTGGTCGCCGGCAGCGAAACCCCGATCGAGGCCACCGAGGTCTGGACCTTCGCCCGCCGGCGCGGCGCCGATTGGGAACTCTCGGCGATCCAGCAGACCAGCTGATCGATCCCATACACGACGATGAAGGCGCTGCGGTTCATTCCGCGGCGCCTTTTTCTTTTGGGGGCACGAGAAGGGTTCTTCGTCGATCGATTTCACGATGAGGTCACCGCGACCGGAATAATGACCGTCATGTCGGGTTGATGACAACGAACAAAAACCAACGGGAGAAACCAGATGAAGAATCTTGCCAGGATGGTCGCGCCGGCCAGCATGATGATTGCCGCCATAGCGCTGTCTGCATCGCCCGCGCAGGCGCAATCTGCCGACACCAGCTTCTTCCTAACCAGCAATGGCATCGGCAAT
The DNA here is from genome assembly GCF_029714305.1 of Bradyrhizobium sp. CB3481. Lineage (NCBI taxonomy): Bacteria > Pseudomonadati > Pseudomonadota > Alphaproteobacteria > Hyphomicrobiales > Nitrobacteraceae > Bradyrhizobium > Bradyrhizobium sp. CB3481. The sequence continues at coordinate 5,899,845 of NZ_CP121647.1, read as the reverse complement.
GGCGGCAATCTCGGCGGGCTCGCCGGGGCCGACAATCACTGCCAGACGCTGGCACAGGCGGCGGGAGCAGGGGGCAAGACCTGGCGGGCCTATCTCTCAACGCAGGCCGCCGACGGCCAGCCGGCCGTCAATGCGCGCGACCGCATCGGTAAGGGGCCGTGGAAGAACGCCAAGGGCCAGGTGATCGCCAAAGATGTCGCCGAACTGCACGGCGCCAACGGCCTCACCAAGCAGACCGCGCTCAGCGAGAAGGGCGAGGTCATCAACGGCCGCGGCGATACGCCCAACCGCCACGACGTGCTGACGGGATCGCAGGCGGACGGCTCAGCGTTTGCGGCCGGCGAGGATCGTACCTGCAAGAACTGGACGAGCTCGACCCAGGGCTCGGCGATGGTCGGCCATTCCGATCGCATGGGCCTGCGCGATGACGATGCGTCGAAGTCCTGGAATTCCTCCCACCCCTCGCGCGGTCCGGATGGCGGGTGCTCCCAGGCCGACCTGAAGAGCACCGGCGGCGACGGGCTGCTTTATTGCTTCGCGGCGAATTGAGCGCCCGTTGTGGGAGAAGCCGCCCACGGCGCTGCAAGTGTGGATCGAGGCCGCCGGCAGGCGGCCTCTTTCTATGCGCGCATAACAGTGCCGCTGCGCGTGACGAACAGACCTCGCGATGGTTTGTTATATCGGTCGAACCGGCAGCGGAGGTGTGATCGATGCGTTACGAGCTCTATTACTGGCCAATGATTCAGGGCCGCGGCGAATATGTCCGCCTCGCGCTCGAAGAGGCGGGCGCCCGATATGCCGACGTGGCGCGCCGTGGCAACGGCATGGCCGCGATGACGCGCATGATGGAAGCGCAGAAGGGGACGCCGCCGTTCGCGCCGCCATTCCTCAAGGACGGCAAGCTCGTCATCGGGCAGACCGCCAACATTCTGCTTTATCTGGGATCGCGCCACGGCCTGGCGCCGAAGTCGGAGGCCGGCAAATTGTGGGTGCATCAGCTGCAGCTCACGATCGCTGATCTGGTGCTCGAAATTCACGACACCCATCACCCGCTCGGGCCCTCGCTCTATTACGAAGACCAGAAGGCGCCGGCCAAGAAACGCACCGACGAATTCTGGAAATCGCGCGTGCCGAAATATCTGGGCTATTTCGAGGATCTGCTGAAGGCCAATGGCGGGACTTATGTGACCGGGCGCCGCCTCACTTACGTCGACCTATCGCTATTTCAGATCGTCGAGGGGCTGCGCTACGCTTTCCCGAAGCGCATGAAGGCTTTCGAGCGCAAGATTCCCGGCCTTGTCGCCCTGCGCGACCGCGTCGCGGCGCGGCCGAACATCAAGGCATATCTGGCGAGCGAGCGAAGGATCCCGTTCAACGAGGAGGGGATTTTCCGGAAGTACAAGACGCTGGATGGTTAGCACCGTCATTCCGGGATGGTCCGTAGGACCAGACCCGGAATCTCGAGATTCCGGGTTCGCGCAAACGCGCGCCCCGGAATGACCGCTCCGCGGTCACAAACTCCGCCCATCGATCGGCGTCATCGTCAGCTTCGACAACTCAATGCCGTCAATGCAGCTCACATTCAGCGCGACCACGTCGCTGCCGTCGGGCTTCTTGCCGCGTGCGAAGACGTCGACCCCGCAATCGACGCAGAGCTGGTGGTGGATGGCGTGCTTGTTGAACAGGTATTCCTTCAAGTTCTCCTCGCCGGCGCGGAGGTGAAAGCTTTTCGGATCGAGGAAGGTGAAGTGCAGGCCCTTCTTGGTGCAGATCGAGCAGTTGCAGGCGGTGACCATGGCGAGATCGGTGGTGCATTCGAAACGCACCTGGCCGCAATGGCAGCCTCCGGTGTAGGTCTTGCTTTCGGGCATCGCGATATCGCTTTCGTTATCTCACCAAGCTCGTTGTTTCATCAAAGGCCTGGCAGCAGACGATAGCGTATGTGCGCCGCATAGTCAGCATAGCGGCGAAGGAGTTCTCGCGGAACACCCCCATGGCGACGTGATCGCGCGATTCGGCAAGCTTGCGGCGCTGGTTCGTCCCGGCCCCGAACGTCAGCTGTTTACGCCAGCTGGTCGACCCGTGTTCCCTGTCCGGGCGGCAGGGGCGCGACTTGCGTCGGCTGCGGCTTGCGGGTGCCGTCGGCGGGCGCGCCGTTCTGGACGTCGGGCTCGGGGGCCTTGAACACCGGCACTTCGGGTGCTTTGACCACCACTGTTGGTGGGACAGCAGAGATATTCATCAGAAGCATCCTTTTGGTTGCCTCCGACACTGCCTCCTTCAAACCAATGATTGGTGAATCCGGCCCAGCGATCGGCGCCGATGCTGCCAAACCCCGTCCAATGGTGAATGGGCGGCTCGCAGAATCGTTAGAATGCGATTGATTTGAATCTATTCATCCTTGCCGCGGGTGACCGCAATCCAGGCCTCGGTCTTGTTGCGCTGGCACTCCAGGGTCAGCCGGCGGAAACGCATGTTGACCTTGTCGCCGCGGAGGAGGCCCATGCGCTTGAGGCAGCGCGACGCGCCAGTCGTGGTGTCGTCCTTGGTCACCGAAAAGACGAGCGCGGCCATGGCGCCGACCAGCGAGATGAATTCCGGCTTCGGCTTGCGGTCGCCCTTGGCGTAGAGCTCGATGGCAAACTTGTCGCCCCGGCAAGCGACCGACAATTCCTTGGCGAGCGGGTGCGTTAGATAGACCGTGTTGGCGGCCTTGAAGTTGACCTTCAGCCTGTCGATTTGGTTGGCCAACTCCCTGGCACTATCGTCGCAGCGATCGGCACGCGCCGGCGAGGCGCCGACCGTAGCGGCCAGCGCCAGAACAGCGGCAAGCAGGGTCGATCCCCCAAGTCGTGATGCCAAAGCCATTTTGAATGCCCCCATGCGCTACAAGGCCCGCGCGCCGATGTTCCTGCAAGTAGCGCGCGCGGAAGTCAACTTGCTTGTCAGAAACCGTAGAGGAAGACGCTGATGCCAAAGGCGATCACGGCCGCCACATTGAACAAAGTGGGGATGCTGGCCAGCATAGTGGCAAGTCCCAGCCGCTCGCCGCGTGCGGCGAGCGCGATGGCGCAGGCGGCCATCAGCGGAAACGCGATGATCTGGACCGGGGTCTGGAAGGCGGAGAGGCCGCCGAAATCGAGCCCATGCAGCACCACCGAGGGCATGTAGTTCAGCCAGTTCATCAGCGCGAGTGCGGCCAGCGCCATGATCGCAAAGCGCAGCCGGCCGACGGTAGCGAAGATCAACGCCGCCAGCGCCAGCACGGGATGGCTGGCGATATATGCCTTGATGATCGCGCCGCCGAGGCCGGGGCCCGGAATTTTCGACATATCGCCGAACAACGTCGGCGCGTCCGACAGCCCCTCGAAGGTTTCGATCGCAGCAACGATGATCAAGAGCAGATAAAGCCCGAGCAGCCGCGGCGGACGGATCGGGGCGGGAGCCGCATCGGGCATTGTGGTGGTCGAGTTCATTGCATCAGCAAGTCTGTTCGCGGGCCATCGGAAATCTCGGGTTTGTCTGAAGATGGCCCGCACGGGTTCAATCGCCGATTGGCAGGTTAAATTGCCGGATTCGGCCGCATCTGGCCGGCAAGCAAACCTTCCTTTTGGTCGAAAAATGCTTAGAACGGGTCTATCTCCGCGGCACCATTCCGGCCGCTGCCGGCTCCAACCCGAGATATTGACATGAACGCCCCGACTGCTTTTCCCGACCAGAAGCCCGTTCCGCCCTACAAGCACACGCCGCTGTTTCCGCTGGGGCCTGATACCACGCCCTACAAGAAGATCACGACCGAGGGCGTGCGGGTCGAGAAGGTGCTCGGCAAGGACATGCTGGTGGTCTCGCGCGAGGCGCTGCGGGCGCTGTCGGAAGCTGCCTTCGGCGACATCAATCATTACCTGCGGCCGGGCCATCTGAAGCAGCTCCGCTCGATCCTGGAAGACAAGGAGGCCAGCGACAACGACAAGTTCGTCGCTTTTGACTTCCTGAAGAACGCCAACATTGCCGCCGGTGGCGTGCTGCCGATGTGCCAGGATACCGGCACCGCGATCATCATGGGCAAGAAGGGCTGCAACGTCATCACTGACGGCGACGACGAGGCTGCGCTCTCGGAAGGCGCGCGCGATGCTTACCTGCGCCGTAACCTGCGCTATTCGCAGGTGGCGCCGCTCTCGATGTACGAGGAAAAGAACACCGCCAATAACATGCCGGCGCAGTGCGAGATCTACGCCGAGGGCGACGACGCCTACAAGTTCATGTTCATGGCCAAGGGCGGCGGAAGCGCCAACAAGAGTTTTCTGTTCCAGGCAACGCCATCGGTTTTGACCAAAGACCGCCTGCTGGCGTTTTTGAAGGAGAAGGTGCTGACGCTCGGCACCGCGGCATGCCCGCCATATCACCTTGCGATCGTGATCGGCGGCACCTCGGCCGAACTGTGCATGAAGACGGTGAAGCTGGCGTCCGCACGCTATCTCGATGCGCTGCCGACCCAGGGCTCGGCCGACGGCAACGCGTTCCGCGATCTGGAGATGGAGCAGGAAATTCTCAAGATGACGCAGTCGCTCGGCGTCGGCGCGCAGTTCGGCGGAAAATATTTCTGCCACGACGTGCGCGTGATCCGGATGCCGCGCCACGGCGCCTCGCTCCCGATCGGGCTTGGCGTCTCCTGTTCGGCGGACCGCCAGGTGCTTGGCAAGATCACCAAGGACGGCGTCTATCTCGAGGAGCTCGAGCATAATCCGGCGCAGTATCTGCCTGAAGTCGAGCAGTCACTTGGCGGCGAGGTGGTCAAGATCGACCTCAACAAGCCGATGAAGGAAATTCTGGCGACGTTGTCGAATTATCCGATCAAGACCCGCGTCTCGATGACTGGCACCATGATCGTGGCGCGCGATTCCGCCCACGCCAAGTTGCGCGAGCGGCTGGAGAAGGGCGAGCCGCTGCCGGAGTATTTCAAGAACCATCCGGTCTATTACGCCGGTCCCGCCAAGACGCCCGACGGCTATGCCTCCGGCGCGTTCGGTCCGACCACCGCGGGGCGGATGGATTCATTCGTCAACCAGTTCCAGGCCGCCGGCGGCTCGATGGTGATGGTCGCGAAGGGTAACCGTGCAGTCGCGGTGCGCGAAGCCTGCAAGAAGCACGGCGGCTTCTATCTCGGTTCGATCGGCGGCGCGGCGGCTAACCTCGCCGAGCACTGCATCAAGAAGGTCGAGGTCGTCGAATATCCCGAGCTCGGCATGGAAGCGATCTGGCGTATCGAGGTGGTGGATTTCCCGGCCTTCATCATCATCGACGACAAGGGCAATGACTTCTTCAAGGAATTGAACCTGGGGTGAGGGCGCTTGGCCTCGACGGCTTCAGCAGAGGCTGGGTCGCCGTGCTGCTCGACGGCGACCTTCACGAGATCAGATTTTGTTGCGACATTGCCGATGCGCTGTCCGTCGGCTTTGACCGCGCCGCGATCGACATTCCTATCGGCATGACCGATGACGGCGAGCGGGCCTGTGACCTCCTCGCCCGCGAGCGACTACGGCCGCATTCTTCGCGTGTGTTCACCGGCGCACGGCGCTGGCTGTGGACCGATTTTTCCGATCCGGACCGTGCCAATCGCGGTGCCTTGCAGCGTGGCCAGAAGCGCGTATCGCGTCAGCTCTGGCATCTCGGGCCGAAGATCATGGAAGTCGATACGTTCGTGCAGGCCAATCGCGCCCACGATATTCGTGAGGCCCATCCGGAGCTGGTATTTCTGCGATTGAACGACAACAAGCCCTTGCCGCCGAAGAAGTCCGTGGAGGGAGATAGCCTTCGGCGGAAATTGCTCAAGCGAAGCGGATTTCGCGACATCGACCGGTGGCTCACCGCAACGCGGATTGGAAGTGGTGCCAAGCGTGACGATGTCCTGGACGCCTGCGCGATGGCGATTGCCGCGCGCGAACCTGCAGGCAGCGTGGGATCGCCGCTGCCGGATGCGCACGGCTTGCCGATGCGGATCTGGTTCTGACGGCATTGCACCGGCCGAAACGGTCAGCTCAACTGCAGTTCGTGACCTGGTTGTTGCACAGCGCGCGCCACCAGCCGCGCACGCCGTCGTGGCTTTCCACCAGTCCCCAGTGGCCGCTGCAGGCGAGGATGCGTTTCGGGCCGCCATCGGTATCCAGCGTGCCGCCGAGCTTGCGTCCCGCGGGCGTCCACTGTGCATCGACGAACGGGGCCTGGAATAACCCGCCCATGCGCGTGCCGCCATTGGCGTAGCTGGCGCCAACCTTGTTGGCGGCGACCCAGCCGCGTCCCGAATAGGGTTTTGGCGCGTTGCGCGGGTATCTGTTTTCGTCCTCATATTCCTTGCCCGGCGGCTTGGCACCCTCGATCAGGAACCAGCCCTCCTTGAAGCCGATGATTCGGAATTCGGTCAGCCAGCCGCCTTCGGGCGTGTTCTCGGCGCCGCCCATCTTCAGCCGGTAGGGCGGCGGCAGCGTGCCAACCACGCGTGCCTTCACCGAAGGCTCGGCGCGCACGTTCAGGCCCTTGGGATCGCGGTCCTCCGACCATGCGCCGAGGCTACAGGGCTCGGTACCCGCGGGCAGCTTCGCACGGCCAGCCGCGAGTTCGGCGTCCTGCCTGTCGTACTCGCGTTCCTCGCCGTCCGGATCGGTCATGGTGGTGTCGCGATTGCCGCGCGTCGGATCTGTACGCGGCTGCAATTCCGCCGATGCGGCGCGCAGTGCACCATCCTCGCGCATCAGCCTGACGACGAGCACCTGCCGCGGCGCGAATACGCTTGCCGGCGATTTCGGATCGTTTGCATTGGCGGGATAGACCGCGAGATAGCCGGTCATCGCGGCTTCATCGGTGCGATAGGCTTCGCCTGCGACGTGATCCGGTGGCACCAGGGGAAGCGCGCTCTTGCGCCAGGCCGGTTCGCCCGCCGGCGCTTGCGCAATCGCCGCACCCGCCAGTGAGACGAGGGCGGCGATCTTAGCGAAAATCGTCTTGTGCATGGATGAGAGAAGGAGGAGACGCGGAGTCTCCCGATCCATCAGGCCCGCGATCCCGTGAACGGGAAGCTGCCCATCGGGCCAATCCCCATTTCGCCGGACATGCTGTCGCCGGAAACCTTGCCGGTGAACTCCAGGGTGAGCGGCATCGGGTTGGTGATGGAAATCTTCCAGGCAACGTCGTCGCCGTTGACGGTGCCGTCAAAAATCTCGCCGGAATTGCCGTCGGCGCCCTGCGTGCCCGTGAGCGCGCCGCCGGCGCTCTTCAGCGACAGCGTCGCCTTGCGCTCACCCATCGGCGTGCTCATGGTGATATTCCAGTTTCCGTCCACGGCCATCTTTGTCTCCCGACATTTTCCCGGCAAACCGGAATGGCTTGCGAGATCCGCCAAAACTCGATCGGCGGTATAGCCTATCTCGCCACACAAGCCCAACCGCCTCAAGCGTCCTTTTGCCGCGTATTTTTCAGGCGCGCTGGGCGGCAGCGCGAAGCCGGCTGCCGACCAAAATACGAAACGCGACGTATTGAATCGCAAAGGCGGCGATCTTGGCGCCGACCAGCACGACCGTCACATAGAACGTCCACAGCTTCATGTCGCCGATCATCGCGATGCCGATGGTGCCGGCGGCCAGCACGAAGCATAGGGCGGCCCAGGCATAGCCTGCGAAGGTGACGTATTCCGGAATGGTCTGCGACACGATCGGCGGCATGTAGCGCAGCATCCAGCCGCGCTTGAGCATGATGGCGCCGATCGCGAAATGCCCGATCGCAGGTTTTGCCAGCACGAAGCGCGGATCGTGGGTCAATAGCGTCGCGCTGCCGAGCACGATGACGAGCGCAAGGCTCGCCCATGTCATGTACCCGAGCTCCTTGCCCTTGAGGCGCGAGTAGATCACCTGGCCTATCGCGCCCGCAATCGCGACGCCCGTCGCCAGCAGGACGTTGTCGGTCGCGAGATAGATCGCGATGAACACGATGGTGGAGAAAAAATCGGCGCCCAGTCTGGCGAATACGTCCTTCATCGTGATGCTCTCTGCTGATCGTGTTGTGACGGGTGGTCTTAGGTCAGTGGGTGCCGGGAAGGGCGTTCGCAGGCGGCGTACCATACTTCGCCTTGCGATATTGTGGATACCAAGCCGTGAAATAGGCAGCACTGTTACGTGCAGCGAAGGCGATCACCAGGCTGGACCATAGCGGCAGGCCCGACACGTAGATCGTCAGCATGTTACCGATGATCATCAGGACGAACGCCGCGTTCCAGGCCCAGGTGATGAGATAGACCGCCTTCAGAAAACCGGGCTGCTTGGCCGTCTCGGCATCAACCTCTTCAAGCGCATATTGCAGGATGAACGGCTTGCGGATGATCAGCGAGATGAGCGAGATCGCGAGCACGCCGATATCGACGATCAGCTTGACGGCCGAATGGCTGAGTTTCGGATCGACCAATGCGACGTAAGTTCCGAGTGCGGTGAACATGACGGCAGAGCCCGCGCCAAGCAGCTTGATCGAGCGGCCGCGATAGACATCGATGCCGATGACGGCAAGACAGATCGCGGCCGCTACGAAAAGGCCGATCTTGGCCGAGGTCACCAGCATCAGCAGGGCAAACGAGCCGAAGGGGGCGAGGATCAGGAAGATGGTCATGGCAGGCTCTCGGAGCTAATCTTTACATCGTAAAGATACCGTAGGGCCGCGGGCTGTCGCCGTCAAGGAAAATCTTTACAGTGTCAAAATGTGGGATATGACCGCCAAAAGCTCTGTGCATTCAACGACGTAATTCCGGGGCGATGCGTCAGTATCGACCCGGAATCTCGAGATTCCCCGGTGCGCAATTGCGCACCTGAGGTCTGGTCCTGCGGACCATCCCGGAATGACGTGCGCCTTATTCCGCGCTCACCCAGTTGCCGTGAAAGCCATCCGGCACACGGTGGCCGAGATGCACCAGCGCGACCGGACCGGCTTCGACGTCCTGTGCGTTGAACACCGCCAGATCGCTGCGGTTCTCCCGCGCGCGCCAGACGGCTGCCAGCAGCCAGCCGTCACCTTCTGCGGCATCAGGGCCGCGCTCCACGAACACCGGCTCGGAAATCGTATCGCCGGCAGGTAGCAGGTAGTGGCCGAGGCGCTTGCCCTTGCCGTCGACATGGACGATGCCGCTTAGCGCGCCGAACATCGGCAGGTCAGGATTGGCGCAGGCATACCAGCCATGGCTGTTCGAAAGGCCGGCACGGCGATCGTCGATGCGCGGAAATTCACCGGTGATATCGTCGAGATAGGTTTGCGTGAAGCGGTCGGTATTGCCTGATAGATCGAAGGTCCAGCGGCAATATCGCGCCCGCGATTTCTGCGGATCGGTCTTCGAGCCGTCGGGGTGGGGGAACAGCGGCGCTTCCTCGAACTGCATCACGTCGGCAATGATGCGGCTGCCTTCTTCCCACGCATTCATGACGTGGAAGACGTAGCAGTTCTCGGCGCGGAACCAGACCAGATCCTTCGCCGGGCCGTTGCGCTTCATGACGCCGACATAGGCGCCTTTCTCCGGCTCCCAGGCGTAGGGCGGTCCACCGCGCATCGCCCGCTCCATGCTGCCGGCAATGGGCAGGATCGGAAACAGCAGATGATTTTCGGTGACGATGAAGTCATGCACCATGCTGGCATAGGGCGCCTCGAAGCGGTCGAACCGCGTCACGACGCCAGCGGCATTGACCGACCCGAAGGAGAGGGCGGGTGTGAGAGGGCCTTTGGCATTGTAGCCGAAGAATACCATCTCGCCGGTCGCCGGATCGATCTTGGGATGCGCGGTGAAGGGCCCCTTGATGGCGCCGTTGTAGTCGCAATAGCCTGTTCGCTCGAGCGTGCCGGGCTCGATCTCGGTCGGCAGATGGCCTTCCTCCAGCGCCAAAAGCTTGCCGGCATGGAAGATGATGTTGGTGTTGGCGACGCCGCCGTCGTCGGTAATGCCGGCGGGCGCACCCGGCAGCTTGCGGCCGAATCCGCCGAACAGGGCGCGGCCGGCGTCATGCTCGGCCAGCCATTTCGGGGTGCGGACCCAGCGATTGCGGTAGCTGGCGCGGCCATTCTCCAGATGAAAGGCGTGCAGCATGCCGTCGCCGACGAACCAATGAGCGCCCGGCGCATCGAACTGCGGGTTGGGGCCGTTGCGGTAGAGCGTGCCGTTGAGCTCGCGCGGCAACTCGCCTGATACCTTGAGATGCGGCGCGTCACATTCCATCGGGATCGGCGCCAGATTGGTCCGTGCTGTCTCGGTCTTTACCTGCTCGAGCATCTCGCGTCTCCTCCGATCTTATCTTTACATCGTAAAGATATCAGTAGGGATGTTGCGAGGCGCCGTCAAGCAAAATCTTTACACTGTAAAAATTGCAGCTATAAGGAATCGATGACAAGAACATCAAGAGCGAGCCGTCCCGCCGTAAGGCGCAAGCCGGCAAGAGCCGCGGCCGAAAGGCCGGCCGCCCGGCGGCGGCGCCCGGCGGGCGAGACTCCTTATCACCATGGCGATCTGCACGACGCTTTGCTGGCTGCGGCCGAGCGCGTGCTGGAGCGCGAAGGGCTGCCTGGCCTGACGCTGCGGGCGGTGGCGCGCGAGGCCGGCGTCTCGCACGCGGCGCCGACGCATCATTTCGGCGATCTCACGGGGCTGTTGAGCGAGCTTGCCGCTATCGGTTTTCGCCGCTTCAACGAAGCGATGATCGCAGCGGGCAATACCGAAACGCTGCCGCTGATGAAGGCGATGGCGCGCGCCAAGGCCTATGTCGCCTATGCGCGAGCGCGCCCTGGCATGTACGGGCTGATGTTCCGGACCGAGCGGCTCGACATGACGCGGCCATCGCTGCATGAGGCGGCGACCGCCTCGTTCGAGGGGCTGGCGACCGCGGTCAGCCTTAGCCGCAACGAGAAGCTGACCGGCGAAGCCCTGGAGGCGCTCTCGCTCGACCAGGCGGCGGCGATCGCTCGCGCCTGGTCGCTGGTGCACGGCTTCACCATGCTGCTGCTCGACGGGCGGCTAAAGGACATCTTGCATCGGCTGCCCGACGGCACCGGGGTCGAGCAGCTCCTCGACGCGATGCTGCGCTCGACCGTGCCGCGACCGCCAGCCGCCTAGGAGCAAGGCTACGTGAGGAGAAGGGCAGTAAGTGGGGGCCGGTCGCCCGGCAGATGCTCGCAGAACTGGCCGCGACTTGCCGCTCAGCAATTCTGGCAAATCTTGATTTGCCGCTTCAGCCTCGCATCGGCTTCCGGATCCTCATTGGGTAGCCGCGTCCACTCATCGTATCGCGCCCTGGCGTCCGATCTGGTCGACGCTTCCTTGGACGGGACATCATTCAGCGGGCCGAGAATGATCTCGCGATCGCGATTGCGCGCGGTCCGTCGCTTCGGCTTGGCCGGCGCGGCCTGATCGCCATCTGCCGTCGGCGCTTCGCCCAGCCCATCCCAGGCAATCGGCGCGCCGACGGTCGGTGTCGTCGAGCAGCCGGTGCCGGAGGCGCAGCAGCCGGAGAGGGCGCCGCAGGCCAACAACAGAGCAATGAGTTTTATGTGCACCACTGCCCCCCTTTGACGACGCGGCTAAAGCCTGGATTCACAATGCCCGGCAACTCAAGCCTGAAGCTTTGACGTTAATACGGCGATAAAGTGCCGGACTATATCTCATCGCGGCTTGGCCATGTCCACCGCGCGGCCGCGCTCGCCGATCACCTTCACTTCGTCCTTGCCGCACTTGAAATCGCGGGCGAATTCGTCCGCGGCCTGGCGGGCCAGCTCGTTGGCGTTGCGGTTGGCCTGGCCGTCGATATAGGCGACATGGCATACCGGCCCCGGCGGCAGCCGGGTCACCGCGAGCATCGGCTTCGAGACGGGGGTTCCGGCTTTGTCTGGTTGCTCGCTGTCGGAGATCATCCAGCGCTGAATGATCGCGAACGGCTTGCCGTCCACCGCCCGCCATTCGACGGTGTTGGCGGTGGAATTGAAGGGGGCAAACCAGGTCTCCGCGGCCGGCTCCTTGGCGGCGGCGGCGCGGCTCGGCCCCACCGAGACGGTCTGGCGCAGATCGTCCTCGCTGACTACCACCACCAGCTCCGCTTTGCCGGGGCAGACCTGCGCCACGCTGGCATTGTCCCCGGGCTTGCCGATGGTGCGGCAGTCCTTCGGCGCGGTCGAGGTGTAGCTGCTGCTGAATGTTTGGGCGCCAGCCGGTGAAATCAGGCAAATTGCAGCGGCAAACAGGGCCGCAGCGGCCGGCGCGCCGGGCTGCCGGTGGGTTACGCGTTTCATCTGCACGTCTCGCATGGAACTTCCAGGGATCAGACGTGCGCAATCTGGGGAAGGTTCATGGCAAAGGTACGAAACACCTGACTTTGCCGCGGAATCGTCCTAGAAGGTCGGCTTCGCATTTCCGTCCTTTACCGAACGCGTAGTCATCCAGTCGTCATGCCGTCCATTCCTTCGAACAAGCCCTATCGTGTCGGGCGATCCCGTACCGGACTTGGCCTCTTTGCCACCAAGCCGATCAAGAAGGGCACCAAGATCATCCGCTACTTCGGGCCGCTGCTGGATTCGAAGAAAAAGGAAGAGGACGAGATCGAGAACAAATATCTGTTCGAGCTCACCAACCGCTGGACCATCGACGGCTCGGTCCGCGAGAACATCGCCCGCTACATCAACCACGCCTGCAGGCCCAACGCGGAATCCGACGTTCGCCCACGCAAGCGCAAGGTGTTCATCCGCGCCATCAAGAACATCGAGCCGGGCGAGGAGATCAACTACGACTACGGCACCGATTACTTCAAAGCCTATCTGAAGCCGATCGGCTGCAAATGCGACGCCTGCGAGAACAAGCGCAAGAAGAAGCGCGCCGAGGCCCGCGCAGAGAAGGCGAAGCTGAAGGCCAAGGAAGAGCGCAAGGCGCTGAAGAAGGCCGAGAAGCTCGCCAAAGCGGAAGCGAAGCTGAAAGAGAAGTTGACGGCGAAGGCCGTGCGGAAGACGAAGAAGAAGCTCAATGGCCACGCGTTGAACGGCAAATCGCTGAACGGCGGCAGCCGGGCCAGGGTTGCCGGAAAGAAGCCGGCGGGGCGGAAACGGCCGGCCGCGGCGCCCTCCCTTCAGGCCTAGGCCTCATCCGCCGGGCTTATGCACCGATCTCGGCAGACGTGCATCGCCGAAATCTACCGCCGAGCGCTGAATGATCGCGCCTGTTGCGTCGACCACGACGCGAAACCGCCGATATTCGGAAAAGAAGGTCAGGCGATGCCGGCCGCTATCCGCATCCATTCCGCGCTCGGCCAAGCTCGTGATCCTGCCGGCGCGCATCTCCTGCCGTAGCAGGGACGGCGTCAGGCCGAGGCCTTCGGCGACGATGGCCGCGTCGATCTGCACAGTGCCGTTTTCGAATTCGATCGGTTTCATGCATCGCACCTGATGGTTCGTTCGCCCCTCATGCGTGGGCAGGGCTGCGCTTGGCCGGCGCGGGGTAGGCGCATTCCGCCAATGTGGTCGCATCGAGCTCGCGCATGAAGGCCTCGCGCGCGGCAGCGAGCTTCGCCTTCAGCCGGCAGCGCGGCTTCAGCGCGCAACTGCCGCCGTCCTCGCGGAAGCATTCGACCAGCGGCGGCCCTTCCAGCGCGCGGACCACTTCGCCAATGGTGATCGATTGGGCCGGGCGGGCCAGCATGAAACCGCCGCCGACGCCGCGCTGGGTCGAGATGAAGCCACTGTCGGCAAGGTCGCGCACCACCTTGGCGAGATGATTGCGGGATATGCCGAACTCCGCTGCGATCTCGTTGGTTGCGAACCAGCGGTCGGGCTCGCCAGCCAGCCGCATCAAGGCGCGCAAGGCGAAATCCGTGAATGACGTCAGGCGCATGAGAGCCTTTCAAAAGATCAGCTTGCAATTCATCTATAGCCGTCTAAATAGGTATTTGAAATACCTATTTAAGGGCAGGCTTGGTAATGGAAGCGATTGTGGCAGGGCCGGCGCGTCGAGAGCAGTTGACCGCCGACATCATGGAGCGGACGGGCATCGATGAGGCGATGATCGAGCGCCTGGTGCGCGGCTTCTATGCCAAGGTCCGTGAGGATGCCGTGCTGGGGCCGGTCTTCGAGACGCGCATCAAGGACTGGGAGCCGCATCTGGCGCAGATGTGCGCGTTCTGGTCCTCAGTCGCGCTGATGACGGGCCGCTATCACGGCACCCCGATGGCCAAGCACCTTCCGCTGCCGGTCGACGGCGGTCATTTCGACCGCTGGCTCGCGCTGTTCGAAGAAACCGCCCGCGAGATCTGTCCGGGTGAAGCCGAAGCGCATTTTGTCGAGCGGGCGCGGCGCATTGCGCAAAGCCTTGAACTCGGCATCGCCGGTTTCCACGGCGTCATGCTGGGCAAGGGGGATCGATTTCGACGCAACCAGCCAGGAGCAGTCTAATGGCCTATCGTGCACATGTCGTCACCAGCAAGGAGCAGGCTAACCCGTATTCCGGCAGCAGCCTGGTGCCGATGCTGGTTATCGGGCTGGTATTGACGTTTGCCGGGATGATCGCCGCGGTGGTTTTGAGCTGAGGCGCTTCCTCCATCATTCTGGGGAGGAAGCGACAAAGCTTTCCGATAATTCGGAGAACATAGCTGGCCACGCACGCCGAGCAGCCTTCTCGGGGACGCACCCTGATGTTGCCCAGCTGATCGAAAGACATCCTGTCACGAGGTGACCGGCACGATGAACTTTGCGAATACGAAGCCGTCCTTGATTCCGTCACCCTCGAGATCGACGAGCGCCCAACGGCCGGTCGGATTGTCTTCGAACTCGAGAACATTCAGCGGCGTTCCGTTGAGGAGCGGCGCGATGACCGGGAAGGTGGGGCCAGGGCCGCCGCGCAGCTTCAGATCAGTGCGTACGGAAACGACGTGGGGACCTAGCGGCATCGCCGGTGTCACGACGCCAGCTGCAAGTTGGTTTTCGACCACGCAAATGAGCTTGACGCCGATGGCCGATTGATTGAGGAAGCCGTTTGCGTCGAGCGGGAAGCGCTTCATGCCGACGGTCCCCGTGCCGCCTGAAAGGCCCTCATTGCCGCCGATCGTCACGGCATGACGCACGCCGTTGCGCACTTCGAAATCGACCACAATGGCACTGTGCGACGGATAGCCGGTGTTGGCGCGGGCAAAGTCGAAGCTGAGCGTTCCGCCGTCCCGATTGTGGTGAACCAGGTCGCCGAGCCTGGGCGCGTACTCGGTAACGCGGTGTCCGCGGAAGACGCCGCGGTCGGCATCGCCGTTGGCAATGGCCGCGCGAACGAAAACGCTATGGCTGAGATTGAACTTGAACTGGTCTGGTGTCGCGCCGGACTGCTTGACGCAGAATGAAACGAAGGCTGCCGACCAGGCATTCTCATTCAGCGTGGGGTCCAGGTTCCGGCTGCCGCCGCCCGCTTCATAATAATCGGCAATGCGGCTGCGCAGCGGTTCGTCGCCCTCGTCGATGCCATGGAAGCGGTCGAACTCGGCCTTGGCGATGGCGACGATCGACCGCCCGGCTGATGGAAGGGGCGCCATGGCGGGCGGCGTGGGCCTCGCGCCGACCGATGGCGTCGGGATTGTGTGCGCGATTTTCAGATAGCGATCGATGTTCTCGCCGTAGAAATGCGTCCCGTCATGGTGACCCTGCTGCAGTTCGCGGCTTTCCCTGAAATTGCCGAAACCGGTGTTGTAGACGATCGCGACAAAGGCCGACTCCCGATCGGTGAGTGACGCCTTGTCGCTGAAGCCGAGCTGGTCCAGTCCTCGTTTCAGCTCAGTCATCATCTTGTCGACACAGGCGTCGATGCTCTTCCAACGCTGCTCCAGGAAGAAATCCGGATCGCGGCGAAAGAATTGCAGGTCATATTGGAAAATGCCGTAGCCGTGCACGAACTTGTGCGGCCTCTGCGCCACGGCCTGATAGGCTTCGATGCCGGTGGCATCGGCCATCTCCACTAATAGCCGATGGGCCAGCTCGAACATCGCCTGACCTCGCTGAACCGCGATCAGCGCTTCCTTGTTCTTCGGGAATGCGCTGCGATTCGGATCATCGAGGGTGTCGCCGACCGAGAGCCGCAAAATCTCCTCGCGCGGCAGATGCAGGCGCAGCTTGCTCCACAATTCGCCGGATTCCTGGAACGCGATCGCGCTGACCAGATCGAAAGATATCGGCGTGCCGGCCAGGGCGGGGATGACATCCGCGGCGAACTGCTCTTTGAACCATTTGATTTCGTCTTTAATAGCCATTGGATCCCCCAAGCGTTTCCCGGTGGCGGGCAGAATCGGACTGACGATGCAAGAGCGGTCTTTGACGGCTGCCGTCTTTGGCTGCGGCGGAAAAAATCTTAAGTCGTCGCGGATATTATTATCCGCAGACGTTGTGAAGGATTGTTATCCAGTTCACAGTCGGTCGCCGATATCTGCTGCTTGAAGGGGCCTTACGACATTTGATCGCGACAACTGTATGCCAAGGCTCTACGAACGAAGATGGAAGCAATCCATTGTGGCGTGTGGCGCCATGGATTGCTTCACTTCGCAATAATGACAGAACTTACGCCGTCACCGTCTCACCACTCTTGCGCATGCCGATATACTGCAGCTCCGCAAACACGCCGGTGGCGATCGCCTGCGCCACGATGAACACCTGACCGAGCGGGTTCGGCGACACCGCACCCGAGAACAACAGCGCGATGCTGCCGAGAGTCCACGCGGCGTTACCGACGATCACGAGTAGCACCAGCGCCTTCGCCACCGTCGACCGCATGGCGAGCCAGCCGACCAGCGCGGTATAGGCGATCAGGAACAGGCCGGTTTCGCGGAGCAAGACGTCCGGCAGATTGAGGAACGGCGCCAGCGCGCCGGCGCCGAGGGTGAGGGCAACCGCCGCGACGCCGCTGAAGATGGCGTCGGCGAGCAGGGCACGGCTCAGGAAGGTGGATGGGCGGATCATGACAGTTCTCCTTGGCTGGGGGCTTGAAATGAGCATGATCTCTTTCCGAAAACCGGTACCCACTTTTCGGGATCATGCTGCGGGACGGGATCAGCGTTGCAGCAGCGACCGCAGCCGACGCATCAGCCGCACGGGGCAGAGCGCCTTGCCGATGCGGTTCTCGATCGTCTGCACCTGCACGAACACGAAGACGCCGGTGTCGTGCACCAGGGGTTCGGGCATGTTCAGAGAGCGTGCCACGACCCGGGTGGCCAGATTGATCACGACGGGGATCGCGGTGGCGGCGAGGCGGAAGAGCATAAGCATCAGCATGGGTCATCTCCTGTGCCCTCAAGATGAGCCAGCCGGTGACCCGTTTCGATTACCTCGGACGTAAGAAAGCAGGGTGTTCGGGCCCGTCCTAAAACGTTCTATGGTGTTTGCGCCTCCCTCAGAAACCCTTGAAAAATAGGGCGTTTCGCGTACATTCCTGTTCGTCACTGTTTGTTCTCATTCGCATCCAGTCGCCGACTTTGTTGGTATTTTTGTTGGTATCTGTTGGTATCTGTTGGTATCGGAAGAACAAACGTTCACGGCGTAATTCCGATTTTCCGAACTGAAAGACAAGCAGATGGCACGCAAACAGGCTGGCGAGCACTCCACCCCCGAGCAGATCAGGACCGATGTCGACTGTCGTGCCGCCAGACCGAAATTCGAGAACGGGGCTTGGACGGCTACCAAGATTTCAGACGTGACAGGTGGCGGCCTCTATCTCTTCATCAAGGCGGATCCAAACAGACCGGGCAAGGCCGCTTCAAAGCTCTGGCAGATGGCCTATCGCTTTCACGGCCGACAGAAGACCTACTCCATAGGGCCTTACGGCAATGGCAACGACGGCACCTTCTCGCTCGCCACGGCCCGTCAGAAGCGTGACGCCGCAAAGGCCCTGCTCGCCCAAGACCCGCCGGTCGATCCCTCCAGCGAAAAGCAATTCGCAAGGCATCGTCAGGCGGCTGAACGCCCTTTCGGCGTATGGATCGATGAATGGCTGGCAGAGAAGAAAGCCGAGAAGATCAAGCGCGGCAGGCTTGTCACTGTGCGCAGTCCCGATACCGTCGCGCTGCTCGAAAGATGGGCCGGTTATTTGAAGGATCGTTTTGGCAAACTTCATCGGAAGGATATCAAACGCCCTGACGTGCTCGCATTCTTCCGGTCGATGCAAGCTGAAGGCAGATTGGAGACCCGTGATCGAGTCCACAGCATCGGTCAACAGGTCTGCGACTATGCCGACCTCGAGGGTGATGGCTACAATCCATTCCGTGCCTGCAAGAAGCAACTCACGGTCAACGTCTCGACGCCGCGACCCGGCGTCACCGAGCCGCAGGATGTGGTGCGCCTCTTCAGGCTGATTATGTCGACATGGGAGAAGGCCAGATTTAACGATATGGTTGGTGATGCCCTTCGGCTCAATGCACTGACGATCCCTCGCCCTGGCATCATCAACAACATGGAATGGACTGAGGTCGATTGGAATGCCGAGCGCTGGACCATTCCCGGGGCCAAAATGAAAACCGGCTGGGAGCATGTCGTGCCGCTGTCGCGGCAAGCCATTACTATCCTGCGAGGCGTGCAGAAGGTCACCGGCAATCGACGCTATGTTTTCGCTTGCGCCGAAGATGCACCGCTGTCCAACAGAACGCTCTGTAGTCGGCTGCGCGCGCTCGGCATCGACACCAAGACCGAACATTGCGCTCATGGTTTCCGCACGACGTTTTCGACCCTTTGCCACCACGAGGAGATCACGGAAGCCAAGGTGTGGGATGGCGACGTCATCGAGCTGCAGCTGGCGCATCTCGAAAGTGACTCGGTGAAGGCGATCTACAAACGGCATGGACCTCTAGCCCTGATCGGCTCGCGCACGAAGCTGATGCAGCATTGGGCTGACCGGATCGATAGCTTCGCCGATCCAAAAAAGATTGTGGCGATCAAGGCAATCCTGGAAAACTGCGCGAACTAGCTAAGCTAGGGTTTGGGAAATCATCAGACCACGCTCATTGTGTCCCTCTTCGCGCAGCGCTGGACTAGCGCTGCCCGACCACCACCGCCGCCATTCAGCATTGGCAGCATTGACACGGTGATCAGGGTCCGCAGCCAAAGGTCGCTCATTGCCCGCGTCCCAAGGTTTAGGATCGCCCAGACAGAATTGAGTCCCGATCCCCGTGGGGACGGCCCCGCCGGAGTCGAGCCTACACCTGCAGGGGATCAATCGCCGCATCACTGCGCCGACGGGAAGCAATCGACTGATCTGAAACGCCGCCACCTCAACGAAAGCCAGCGCGCGATGTCGCGGCGCGGCTGGCGAACATGCCGGCGCAATGGCCAGCGGCCGACCGGATAAGTCGCGCGATCTTGCAAGTTGACGACGCCCGGATCGATGCCCACGCGAAGCACCGCGTTCTCCGCTTCGAGCCGCAGCTTCGACTTGAAAGGTGACCCCAGGAGGGCCAGAGCGAAACAGAATAGCCCGATCATTCCAGCAGCTTAGGCGATTCCATCACGCCATCAACTCGGAGGAAGGTTTTCCGTACACACAGTTATGTGCGGCCCACCGCAGGGGGCCGCAGAGTCTCTGATGATGCTCGATGCGCCCGGCAACGGTGCAAGCCCCCTTGTAGGGTTGTGGCACAGGCTTGAGAAGCGGACGTTCAGCGATCTTATCAGACGGTATCATGCGACCAATGGCATGGCTTCATCTAGACGGCAGCTTAGAGATGTATATAATTCGGCATACGTTTTTGCCGTGGACCATTTTGCCTTGCGGTCGGAAATCTTTGTTTCGGTCACATCTCATATTCTTTTCAGGACGGTCCCTTGATTGAGATTGTAGGCTCAACGTTGGCGGCCATCGCAGCGTCGGCGGGGCCCTACTAATAAATTGCAAGATAGCGAGCGGGACGCGTTGCATAACTCGGCTGTTCTTCTGAAGTTTGCGGCCGAGAGTCCTAAGACAACTCCAGATGATGTTGTCTCGCCATTAGTAACAGCGTGGGATGCTGCCGAGCAGAATTAGTGGTCGCCTGCAATCTCAATCCAGTTTTGGACGGCGTACAGCAAGCTTTGTGACCTCATAAAAGCAGTCTCCATGGATACGGTGCCGATGGTCCAGTTAGCTGCAGCTCCCCAAAATGGCTGGTGGGACTGGTGGACTGCCGGGCGATCACGGGCACAGATTCACGCCCGAAGGTATTTGATCCTTTTGCTGGTCCTAGTGGCGGGCGCAGTGGGGTTTGGATTTCATCGCTGATACCTCGGGCAAGCTCAGCGAGGAGATCGATGAACTTATGGTAGAGGGCGACGTTCTCGCTCCTCAGATCAGCTCGCATATCTCGGACCTCATGGGTGATCTCGATAGCCAGCAAATCGAAGCCGAATCCTTGATGGTCAACCTCGACGATAAGCCGTATTAGCAAAGAAACGAGAAAAAAGATCGACGAATTGCGAACAAAGCTCCAAACCCTGTACTGGATATCAGATCAGCTTCATTCCAAGGTCAATGCGATTTCCAAGATCACCCGCTTTAGCTCCATTCACTACGACGAGGGCGACCTGTCGCGACTTCCCCTTCTGGACAAAGGCTTCGACAATGTTCAAAACTACTATCGAACGCGTCGGGAAGTTCGTGAGGCGCAGCAAAAGGTGGCTCTGTTAACGCTTTTTATAATGCGCTCGTTCCGCTTTTGTTGGGAGCGGTCGGTGCGGGGACCTATGTCCTCCGACTGACGTCAGAGAAAATCAAGGACTCGACGTTCGCATCTTCGTCTCCTATCAGACATGTCGTCCGCATTGCGTTGGGAAGTCTCGCCGGGCTGATCATCGGTCTCGGTGGGTTCAACAATGAGCTTAATTTGTCGTCTGCCGCTTTATCGTTCTTGGCGGGCTATGCCGTCGAGCCGGTATTCTCGACGCTAGATGGAGTAGCTGAGAAGTTCAGGAGGACTTAGGAAGATTGCGGTTCGGTTGAAACCCGTTTGCCGTCGCGCCAGTCCGCCTCCGCCCTTTGGGCTACGGCCGAGTTCGAAATAGCCCGCCGAAATGGTTCGTTCTTCTTGCCAATCGGCGCAACGGGCGGTGCTGCCAGGAGGATTGCTGAGCGGCTCCTGAGCGCTCCGGCATCTGAGCGCAAGAAGATGCGATGTCCGACCAATGCCGAACTCAAGCGGTTGCTGGATGAAAGCCAGCCGCCTCTCAACTTTTCACCTAGGCAATGGACATCGTGCGTGAGGCCGTTGGCATTTGAACGTGCTCAAGTTCAGCGCGCTCGGCAAGTTCTTGTAAATAAAGGATCGAATTGGCTGGGGGACTTACTGGAGCCGTCCCCTGACTCGCCCCGATTTCTCTAACGCCCAAGATAAGCCTCACTGAACAAATCCATCGCTGCGCCGATTTGGCCGCAGCCGAACCGGATCGAACGGCGTCAGATCCGTACTATGCGAGATGCCGCCGGCAATCAGCTCTGCCAGGGCTTCGCCCGTTGCCGGGGCGTTGAGAATACCCCAGACGCTATGGCCGCTGGCGTAGACGCCTTCGCTCTGCAGCACTTTGCCGATCAGCGGCAGACCATCGAGTGTGACCGGGCGGAAGCAGGCTTGCCGCGCGATAAGCCGTTCCGCCCGGAACACAGGTGATAGCCGCCCGGAGATCGCCTGAAGGCGATCGATCTCGCTCGGCTCCGGCGTGACACTGGCGGGGTCGAGCGGGAGCGGAATCTGATCGGAGAAGGCGGTGACAAGGGTGCTCCCGTCCGCCCGCGGGAAGACCTCGACCGTCACGACCGCACCGCTCTCCTCGTGATAATCGAGGAAGAGGGCCTCCGCCGGAACATCGGTGCCGGTTTTGTAAACCAGGCTCGGGCTTCTCTGTCCGAAGACGGCGGGCAGATGCACCCACGGGGCGGCAAGCATCGACCACGGCCCCATTGCGATCACGACGGCATCCGCCTCGATGGGGGCGCCATTGACGTCAACGCCTCTTACCCTCGATCCATCCGCAGTTCGGACCAACCCTGTGACCTGTCCCAGGCGCAGTTCGGCACCGTGACTCTGCGCCGCGCTCATGATCGCGGACGTGAATTTGCGCGGGTGAACAATCGCCGTGGTTTCCGGCGTGCCGAGACGATGCGCGATAAGTACCTCCTCGGAGAGCCAATCGAGTTTGGCCGGCGCGTGACGACGAGCGTCACGCTCGGGGACGACAAACCCGCTATAGGCGGCCATGCGCTGATAGGCCCAATCACCGGCGATCTCTCGGGGCAGGGCGGCATGAAACTGGAAGCTTCGCCGCGCCAGTGCGCCAATCGGGGTGCCGGCGCACCAGTTGAGGGCCAGAAACCCGCCGGCCTTGCCGGAAGCTGCCGCGGCCACCTCGGTCCGTTCCACGACGACGACCTCGATCCCGCGGCGACTGAGGAAATAGGCTGTACAGGCGCCGATTACACCGGCGCCGCAAATTACGACCCGCATGATCTCTCCATGGATCCTACAGAAGCGTGGAGCCAATCCAGGCCCGGTTCATTCGCTACCCGCTCGTCCGACCGCCAATTCGATCGCGGGTTTTCGGCCGAAGTCGTGGTGGCAGGGAGCGTAAACACGTGGCGTTGCTTTGGTGCCTCTCCAAATAACAGCGGAGACCAGAAGATGTCGCCCTGGAGGACCTCTCCTATCGGACACGTTCGGCAAGAGCCAGTTCTTCGGTGTCGTGCATGAGCGAAAACAAATGCCAAAAGATGTTTAGAATCATTGCGATTGTAGAGCAGCCGAGGCGCTCCCGCACAAGCTGGAGCGGCGCCCTCAACAAGTTGATCGCGCGGTTCGAACTGCGCACAACGCGTCAACGATACAGCCAATTGTTGCTGATGGAAGGCTCTCCGCCGGCAGCCGCCATGCGGCTTGGCCACGCAAACGTCGCAGAGTGCATCCTTGCTCGGCGGCGTGGCGCTTCCGCGCCACCCGGCGCTGTTGCCGTTGCGGCACGCGTGCCTGGTCAAGCTGGGGGCGGTGGCGTGCGCACGCCGTGACACAGGGGAGCACGCCGCAGGTCGGGCGCGCCGACGCGTATCTGCAGGCGGCAGCGCGGGCGATGCGAAGCGGCATCGAAGGTGTCGTTCCCAACGTCTGGCCGATCAATGTGTCCGAGCCATGCTGGTCGCTGTAACCTGCATCTGGCCGGGCTGTTCGCGTATCGCGCGCTCGCCGAGGCGGTGCGCGTGATCGTCGCGCAGCCCGACGCCCGCCCGGGCGTGCGCGGTCTGGGCCCGGCCTTGCACTTCGCGGCCGATGCGGACGACACCGCCGTTGCGTTGTGCGTCCTGCGCCTTGCAGGCCGCGACCGGTGGTCGATGCGTTGCGCCATTTCGAAATCGGCGAGCTGTTCGTCACCTTCCCCGGCGAGCGCAATGCCTCGGTGTCGACCAACATCCATGCCCTGCATGCGTTGCGACTGTTGGGAAAGCCCGCCGCCGGCACCAGCGCCTACGTTGAGGCCAATCGCAACCCGCACGGTCTATGGGACAACGAAAAATGGCACGTTTCATGGCTGTATCCCACCGCGCATGCGGTCCCTGCGCTGGCGCAAGGCAAGCCCCAGTGTCGCGACGAGCGCGCGCTGGCGGCGCTGCTGCAGGCTCAGCGCGACGACGGCGGCTGGGGCGCCGGCCGCGCGCCCACATTCGAGGAAACCGCTTATGCGCTGTTCGCGTTGCACATGATGGACGGGAGCGAAGAGCCGACAGGGCGCCGGCGCATCGCGCAGGCGGTAGCGCGTGCGCTGGAGTGGATGCTCGCCCGCCATGCGGCGCATGCATTGCCGCAGACCCGCTGTGATCGAAGGAACTGTATTGCCCCACCCGGGTCGTGCGCGTGGCCGAACTCGCCGGGTTGCGGCTGGCGCTTCGTTGGGGGCGGCGCGTCCTGGCCGAGGGAGCAGGAGCGGCGCCAGGATCCAGACCGAACGCGCGCTGCAGCAGGTGCTGGAGTGGGGGCGTTCCCTGACCGGGTTCGCCGACGAGCATGCCGTGGAAGCGGTCAGGGGCGGCCAGTACATCCTGCAGCGCATCCACCCGAGCCTGCGCGACACCAGCGCCCGCACCGGCCGCGATCCGCAGGACGAAACGCTGATCGTGGCGTTCTATCGCGAACTGGCGCTGCTGTTCTGGCTCGACGATTGGCGCCGTTCCAGGGAAATTGCCGTGCGCAAAGCGACTTGTGATGATGAACAGGCTGAACGTCGACGATTGTTGTCGTCGTCAATTCGATGCTGGTGTTTCGTGTTCAACCAAGACTTCACGTTCCGACCCGACACTCGGCGGATGTACTACTTGCGGCGCTGCCTCGCACGGGTTCGGCGCGCTTCAGAAACGCGAATCCTATGACAATCAGCGATATGGCCGACGGGTCAGGCCGCCGGCGTTACCCGGGTTTGTGCTGCGACCGACCGCATGAGGAACAGGCCGGCGATAATCATCATGACGAAGGCAAGCGGCAGCAGGAAAAAGAGCACCCGCGCAACTCCAGCAAGGAGTTCGGGGTGACGTTTTTCGCTCATCGCGTTCACGACAGAGATGAGTATGGCGAGCATGAGCCGAGCCGGCGTTAGCCCCTGGCGGCAAGTTCAAAAGCGACTACAACGTGGTTCTCCCGGCTCGCGCTTCTGCCGTGTTGATTGCGCCCCCGAGTGGCGGAATCCGCATGGATCAATCGCCATTCGACGCGAACGCAGTCAGTCGGAGGGAGCATCGAAGGACCGGTCCGGGGAAGAAGCAGGTGCTAAAAGGGCATTGCCAAGCATGCTTTGCTTATCGCGGCGGCGCTGCACCGAGGAAGGAATGCGCATGGCCTCGCGGTATTTTGCGACCGTGCGGCGGGCAATATCAATGCCGGATGCGCGCAATCGTTCCACGATGGTATCGTCGGAAAGGATCGCACTCGGCGCCTCCGCATCGATCAGCTGCTTGATGTGGTGACGCACCGCCTCCGCCGAATGCGCTTCGCCGCCGTCGGCCGACGCAATCGAGGCGGTGAAGAAATATTTCAGCTCGAACGTGCCACGGTTGGTCGCCATATATTTGTTGGCGGTGACGCGCGACACCGTCGATTCGTGCATCTGGATGGCGTCCGCCACTGCTTTCAGATTGAGCGGCCGCAAATGCGCCACGCCGTGGGTGAAGAAGCCGTCCTGCTGACGGACGATTTCGGTGGCCACCTTGAGAATTGTGCGGGCGCGCTGATCATGCGCGCGCACCAGCCAGGTGGCGTTCTGCAGGCAGTCGCTGAAATAGGATTTGTCGCCGTCCTTGCGGATCGTCTTCGACAATTCGGTGTAATAGACCTGATTGACCAGCACCCGCGGCAGAGTGTCGCTGTTGAGCTCGACATGCCAGCCGCCATTGGGACCGGGCCGCACATAGACATCGGGCACCATGGTCTGGGTGCGCGCCGAGCCGAAACGCAGGCCGGGCTTCGGATTGAGGCGGCGGATCTCGCCGATCATGTCCGTGATGTCTTCATCATCGACGCCGCACAATTTGCGCAAGCCAGCAATGTCGCGCTTCGCAAGCGGATCGAGATTTTCCACCAGCGCCTGCATGGCGGGGTCGTAACAGTTGAGTTCGCGAAGCTGAATCGCGAGGCACTCGCTTAAGTTCCGCGCGCAGACGCCGGGCGGATCAAATTTATGCAACACTGCGAGCACGGCATCGACGTCAGCCTGCGAGGCGCCGAGGCGCTCGGCGGCCTGGCCGAGATCCGGCGGCAGGTAGCCATCATCGTCGACGAGGTCGATAAGATACTGCCCGATCATGCGCTCTGCCGGCGCACTGAAGGCGACGGCGAGCTGTTCGCCAAGATGACTGGCAAGCGTGACCTCGGCGGCGACGAAGGCTTCCAAATTGTAATCGTCGTCGTTGGAGGCGCCCCCGCCCCATTCGGTGTACGCGGCGCGCGGCGCCGCCTCCGCGGGCTCTTCGGAAAATACATTGTCGAGCGGGGTATCGAGCGTCTGCTCGATCTCGGCGCGGCTGCCGAGGTCGCGGTTCAGCCACTCCTCCTGGCCGGACTCAAAACCCTCTCCCGGGCCCGCGCTCATGTCGGAGGCATCGCTGCCGCCATCCTCGCCATCGCCGGAATCGGCGAAGTCGGCGCTCTCGGCGGCCGGCTCGCCCGCGACCGGCGGTTCGGGCCCGTCGCTAGCCCGTTCCAGCAGCGGATTGCGCTCCAGTTCCTCCTCGACGAAGGCCGACAAATTGAGATTCGACAATTGCAGCAGCTTGATCGCCTGTATCAATTGCGGCGTCATTACCAGCGAGTGCGACTGGCGGAACTCTAATCTCTGAACGTGGGGCATGTTGGCAACAACGATCTATAAAAGTTCACGGGAGGCCCGCTCCGGACCTGCTGGAAACGGTCAGCCCTTGTCTGCAAGGGTTTTACCTAGCGGTCAGCGAAATCGACGAACTGGCCAGGACACCAATTCCGATTACACTTCTTCTTTGTGCTCCTGGGGGATGTTTTTGCGGATTCGCACATCAGTCGCCATGACAAACCTTCTCACCCTTGTAGTTGGCCTGGGCCTGTAGCAAGGGCGGGAGCAAATCCTGTCTCACCGCCTGCTTTAGCTCGTCATCGAAATCCTCCAACCACTTTCCGACGCCGGTATTGCCAGCTCGACAAGCTCGCTCGTGCGATCCTTCTCGCCGCTCTCATAATAATACTGAGCAACGGGCTCATAGCACATAAACTTGTAGTCCTCATCACGTTGCGGAGGATTCAGTGCCAAGATGCGCTCGAAGAAGTCCTTGCCGATCGCAAAGCGCTCGGCAGACACTCTAGCACCAAGGCGAATGCGCGTGGGCCGCGGCAAGAGTCATCGCTTCGTCTCCAATTCACATTTGAAATTCGGCGTTGTACCCGAACCATTGTAGATAAGGCTCGGGGGCGTCCGATTGTAGAGATGCTCGAGCGAATTGAAAGGCGGCGACTTGGGGGTGCAAGGCGGGCCGCACGTGCACGTCTTTCAGACGAGGGGCAAACCGGACTCCATAAACTGTTCCCTCGGCTAGATGGCCGCGCAGGTCGACGCATACAGTCTTGCCAATGGGAATCGGTCCGACCGGCCCGAGACGGTTTCCATGAGCATCATCGACGAAAAAATACGCCTCGTTTTCCGCCGTATGATTGCGCATACAAACAGCTTCTAGTGCAGATGCCGGTTGGGCATGGCACAATAAGCTCAAGCCAACACCAAGGATTGGGGCGCCTCGACCTAGCCATCGAAGATACTTCCAAATATTGCATGCTCCCCGCGTCGCTGATCTGGTTTCACAGAGCTGGGTTAAGTCGAGTTTTGCCGCGGCATTGTCATTGATCGCGTCGATCAGTCGCTGGATCAGCGTCAATTTGGTCTCTGCACTTCGTTGTGAGGAGGACTTCGAAAAAAGCCGACACTCGTAGTTGTTCGCCTCACCTGTTGCAATAGGATGGCTCGTACTTGGGCCGGGCAGTGTGTTTGACATTTCGTCAGCTGCTGGGATCGGCATGGCTCTTTGATAGCTCCATTGCAAGTCATTGTCGGCGAGAAATGACGTCACGATGGATTACTCTGCATCGTTTTCTCCATTCCCTCCGACGATCCGATCGAGAGCTTGTCCGTCTTCTCGGGACCATCGTTCGTCTTACGCGCTCGCGCCTAAGGCTATCGCACAATGCGTGCCACGCGCGCGCGCGCGAAAAAGCCTTTAGATACAAGCGGTCACCCGCGCCGGCCATGTCGCACATTCAACATTATCGCGCATCGGACACCGTCAAACGGCACTGATGTTTTCTGCGGCGGCGCGAAGCGCACGGCTCGTGTGCGTGCCGTTCCCCGCTCTTTGTGGTAGAGCGTTGATTCCAAAGTCCCTGCCAGAGCTAATCTGAGGACACACGACGCAACCCCTCAAATCACCGTGCAGAGCCACTCTAGGCGGCAGTCTTATTTCCGCCTGATAACCCATTTGGATTGAGGACGCGCGATACGTCTATCTTCCTTATAGAGGATGGGTGAGATCTCGATTGGATACCGCTACCACCGCGCTCCCACGCGCGGTTATAGACGAGGTTTGCAAGAGAGTGTCCCGGTACGAGACCGGTGCCCCCATACATGTCGCCTTGAAGATCTTGGAAGCCGCCGGCAGAGGTGAGACGCCGCCGCACCGCCTCGAACAGATTTTCGTGGATTTCGCAGGCGACACCATCGACGGTCTTACCCCGCAGCGGGCTGCTCACGATCGTCTCCGCCGCTCATGATCGGGCGAAATCGCTGCTCACCATCACTGAAATATCCAAGCTAAACACGGCGGCTGTGAAAAAAAACTGTCGCCAGGGGCAGGACGACCGCAGAGAGTGTGCGTCCGCCTCCGAGAGAGGCGAGAAGGCCCCCGGGGCCGTTCGGGCCACCAGCAGATAAAAACTGAATACGGTTAGCAGCAGCGCGATGATCGTGGCCATCGCCTCAGTCCAAGCGAGTGCCAGATCCAAGCCGAAAGGCTCCGCATGCGCGTCGACCATCGCGCGCGACGACCGAATGAGTTTCCGGCGTTTTGAAGAAAGCCTGGCGAAGGCATGTGTCATTTGGCTGTGGGGGCGCAAATCTTGACCAGCACGCTGCCCTGCAGAATCGGGACCAAAAGCTCCCTCGTCACCAGACGACGCGAACGACTGGCGCCGTCGGCCGAGAGGAACATTTGAAATGACACGCCTTGGGTGAGCTGGCTAAGCAACAGTCCACTTGCGCCAAAGCTCAATTCGGCCTTTTCCTTGAGCGACGCTGCAATCTCCTTCGCCGGCTCGTTGAAGTTCGCGGCGACCGCCACTTTGATGTTTGCAGCCTTTACATCTCCGAGCATACGAGGAATCAGGGTTGCATTGATCAGGATTAATCGGACGAGTCTCATATGATAGCTCCTGGGCGGAAGCGCTGCCACTGCTGTGGCCGCGGGGTCTCTTCGCTGCTCATCCTAGCAATTTGCGTGCCGCTCGCGGTATCTGATTCGCAAAGTGCTTGAGAGAGTGAAGCACTTTAGACTTCAGCGTGCCTTCTGGGGTGGCGCTGTCGGGTTCCGACATCACCGTCTTCAACCAGACACGCTCGTATTACAAAATGCAGGGCTGACGTAATTCCAATCAGCGCTTGTCTTGGCTTGAACGACTGCTCGCGGCTGATTAAGGCGGTGTCGGGGTCTAATGCCACCCATGCACGCTTCGCGTTAAAGACTGCGGTTGAATTGTGATAGGCGGGTTCGACGTGGACAACTCATAAGCGCTATCATGCAGCACAAGCTGCAGCACCCGCGAATGATTTCATAGTCGTCCTCGACGAGTCACAGCTCAGCGACTTTCGCTCGTGGACTCGCAATCTGCATCGTTTCGTCGAGGTCCACGTTCCACCTAGTCGCTCTATGTCGAATAACCGTCCCGCAGCACAACAGACTTGGATCTAAGGATCTACGCCAAGGGCAAATTGCTTGCCGCGCCAATTCCCCTTGGCTGCAGCGCCTGCCTATAATAGGTCGGTGGCATCCCCGAATCGCAGATGATCTCTTGCACGGATCACTACCTGAGGCCGCGCAATGTGAAAAATACTTTGTCACTATGAAGACATAGGCAGACATGATAGGGCGGTCTCGGAGCGAGTGCGGTGGGGCCCGCTTCGGCTCCAGTCGGAGGAATAGAGTGCCCTGAGCCGTGCTTGAGTGCTTGTGGATGGCATCCCCCTCACAAAAGCTTCCTGCATTGCGTTGAACTGAACCTCCTCCGAATGAGTCGACATCGGTCGTAGGCTCAGAGAGCCCTGAAGGTATCGAATGTCAGAACGTCAACGTCGATCGTCCACAGAGGACTACAAACACCGTTGAACTGGCGGTATCGAGCGGTCGATCGCTCGGGGCTGCTGCCAAGGAGCTCCGTCTGCGCAACTCGGTGCTGCGACGCTGGGTGAACAAGTTCCAGCAGGAGCCGGCATCGGCGGCTTGGCGCCCACCACGCAGCCGCCGATGCCGGCGGACCAGGCTTCGGAGATCGCCCGGCGGCGCGCCAGGAGAACGAACGGCTGCGCATGGAGCGCAACATTTTAAAAAACTGTTTAGCGCCGTGGTGCGCCTGCGCGGACTAGAAACAGGCTTGTGCTATCCTCGGACTGGGAGGGTAGCCGCCGCTCGATCATGGGAGGCACAATCCGCTTTAAAAAACATGGTCCATGGGTGCATGCGAACTTGAGAGTGGTGACGTCGCCCTGGCGGCGATCCCGATTAGGAAGATGACCAGTAGCATAGCCCGGACCCTCCCGCCATCAATGACCGCAGGATTGCTATGCGTAAAAGAACGATCGGCAACTGACCAGAACTGAAGCCGCTCAACATCGGGGCTGCCGCTATCGACATTGGATCAAAGATGCACATCGCGGTGAACCCCGTACACCGAAGAGGCTGTGCGCTCTTTAGGCACATTTGCGCAAGACCTGCATCGTCTGGCGGACTGGTTCAAGGCGTGCAGTGTGACGAGTGTCGCAATGCAATCTACCGGGGTTTATTGGATTCCCGCCTATGAGATCCTGGAGCAACGCGGCTTTGAGGTAATTCGGGTCAATGCGCGTTTGCGCAAGAACGTGCCGGGCGCGAGACCGATCTCAGCGATGCCGCGTGATTGCGGGAGCTCCACTACTATGGCCGGTTACGCGGCAGCTTCCGACCTGATGCCCACTGCAACGCTGCGCGCGCCGCTTCGACGTCTTGCTGCCAATAGGCATTGGCGCATCACGAAGTGCCGCTGGTGCACCAGCCGAGAAAAGCAATCCAATATGGCTTCTCGATCGACCTGCTGGGCGCGGTGATCGAAAAGGTCACCTCGCAATGGTTCGGGGAATCTGGCCGCGAATGTGTTGAGTACAAAGACAAGGAGTCGAGTCGTTTGCAGATGCGTTACCTGGTGCTAGCCAGCCGTCTCACGGCGTTGAACGGGACGAATGCTTTTCGGCCGATATTGCAAGTTTGCCGGTGAAGGCGCCACTGGTGCCGTGGACCTCGAGAGGCTTCTATTTTGGCGGAGGCTCCGGCATCACCCATGTCGCTGATCCCTACGGGCCGTCGATCTATGACGATGACATCCGTGCACCGAAGGCCCTCATCGGCGGCCAGCTTGGCTACAACTTGCAGCATGCCGGATCACCATGGGTGTTCGGGCTCCAAGCCAACCTGTCCGCTGTCGACGCCGACGGCACCAACACCTGCCTTGCTTATTCCGGCCCCGCATCCGGCAGGATGCGATGGGCACCATTACCGGCCGGTTCGGCCAGACCTTCGGGCCTGCCGGTCACTCGCTGGCCTACTGAAAGGCGGCGCCGCGTTTCTGGCAAGTCGTCTTCGATGCCGACCAAACTTTTGCAATGGCCGGACGCCTTGCTGTGCAGCGGGGATGGACAATCGGCCTCGGTGTCGAGCACTCTCTGGCACCGGCCTGGTCGATGAAGCTGGAATACGACTATGCCAATTTTGAAAGCGGCGAGGTTGCGACGCCGCCCAGCGCTCGTCAGACGGTGCCGCTCGATCAAGGGCCTGGTCAAGACCCCCAGCCTGTCGACGAGAGTCCGGCAGGACAGCCATGTCTTCAAACTGGGCGTAAACTATCGCCCTGGTGCGCATCGCGCGGTTGGGACAACCAGCCCGTCGCGTCACCGACGGCGCCGTTGGCGGGGTGGTCGGCGGACCTCGGTACGCGCTACGGGTACAGCAGCGGTCGGTTTCACAACGATCTCCGGCGCACCAATCATTGGCTGGATACCGCGCGGAATTCACGCCTTACCTATGTGAGCACGGGCACTCTGGCGAGGTGTTCGGCCGGGTCGATAGTCCGGCCGAGGTGTTCCTGAAAGGCTTCGCCGGCGGTGGCAGGCTGACATCTGGTCATATGAACGATGAGGATTGGCTTGCCTCCCCCATGGGGTACTCCAACACATACCAGGGCAGGGTCAAGCCAACGATTTCCTACGCCACTGGACATCGGATCCACCCTGCCGGAGATGCGGGCGCGGCACTAGGGGCGTTCGCAGGCTATAATTTCTATCGCGATCGCAAGGACGCCTATGGATGCGCCCAGATTGCTATCCCGGCTTGGCGGCTTGCGCCTCTCCAGAGCCGACCACCGAGCTTGCACTATCGCAATCCGAAGACTGGCATTCCCTGCGCATCGGCGTGAACGGCATGATCACGATTGCTCCCGGGCTCAGGCTCACGGCCGATATGGCCTATTTGCCCTACGTCTCCGTTTCCGGGCTCGATACCCACCATCAGCGGCAAGCGCGGTTCCGGAAAGCGGCACCGGGCACGGCATGCAGCTCGAAGCCGTGCTGACCTATGACGTGACCGAGCGCTTCACCGTCGGCGTCGGCGGCCGCTTCTGGTCGATGTGGGCTACCGATATCCTCACTAGGCTCATTGGCAGTCCGATGCCGCCGCAAACCTCCCGATCCGCGCCGAACGGCTTGGTACGTTCCTTCAGATGTCCTACAAATTTTAGGAGTGTCGAAAAGAATGATGGGTACGAGCCCGGAAACGGAGACCTAGTCTTACTGAGTCAGAGTGTCGCGGCCTTTGTCGACAGGAATCATATATTTGAGAAGACTCACTTTTCAGCGTGGAGAGGCTGAGATGGGTCTGACCAAATCGGGGGGGGGGGTAGCGTCGCGGTTTTCGGCATATGTTGAGGGCCTTGCGAGCGTGATCGGGCACGCGGGCCGAGCCAAACCGCTTCGCGATTATTGCACCGGTCTGATGATGCCTTGCGATCGCAAGAGTGTCGAGCCGATGGCGGCGATCACGGCTCCTGAGCGGACAGCAGCGCAACATCAGTCGTTGTTGCATTTTGTCGGTCAAGGTGACTGGTCGGACCAGCAAGTGTTGGCCAAGGTCCGTGAGTTAGTGCTGCCGGGCATCGAACGCTGCGGGCCGATCGAAGCGTGGATCATCGATGATACGGGCTTTCCCAAGAAGGGGCGGCATTCGGTCGGCGTTGCGCGGCAATATTGCGGCCAGTTGGGCAAGCAAGACAATTGTCAGGTGGCCGTATCTCTTTCGCTTG
This sequence comes from Bradyrhizobium sp. CB3481, assembly GCF_029714305.1. Taxonomy (NCBI): domain Bacteria; kingdom Pseudomonadati; phylum Pseudomonadota; class Alphaproteobacteria; order Hyphomicrobiales; family Nitrobacteraceae; genus Bradyrhizobium; species Bradyrhizobium sp. CB3481. The sequence continues at coordinate 5,866,729 of NZ_CP121647.1, read as the reverse complement.
CGAACCATCATGCGAGCTTGCCGGTGGCCTATCGGCTCTATCTCCCAAAGGAGTGGGTGACGGACCGTGCACGTCGGCGCAAAGCCGGAGTTCCCAAGGAAATCACCTTCAGGACCAAGCCGGAAATTGCACTTGATCACTTGCGCTGGGCCTGTGCGGTGGGCATGCCGCGCGGTGTGGTACTGATGGACGGCGGCTACGGCACCGACACCGCTCTGCGTGGGAGTATTACCGAATTGGGCCTGAGCTATGTGGCCGTCATCTTGCCACAAACCTCGGTATGGGCGCCCGGAACTGGACCGCGGCCAGCGAAGAAATGGTCGGGGAAAGGACGACCTCCAAAGCTGCTACGGCGTAATAGCAAACACCGACCGATTTCGGTCAAGGAGCTTGCGATCGTTCTGCCAACGCATGCTTGGCACAAGATCACGTGGCGTGAGGGTACGGCAGAACCGTTGTCTTCGCGTTTTGCCCGTGTGCGCGTCCGTCCGGCACATCGAGATTACTGGCTCGCCGAAAGCCGGCCCGAGGAATGGCTGCTGATCGAATGGCCAGAGGGCGAGGCAGCACCAACCAAATATTGGTTTTCAACGCTTGCGGCCAACATTGGATTTCGTCAGCTGGTCGATATTGCCAAGCTGCGCTGGCGCATCGAGCGCGACTACCACGAACTCAAACAGGAGGTTGGCCTTGGTCACTTCGAGGGGCGAAGCTGGCGTGGCTTCCACCACCACGCAACGTTGTGCATTGCCGCCTACGGATTCTAGTCTCCGAGCGAGAGACGATTCCCCCCTCAGAAACAGCCGCCACCAAGCTCTTCAAGGAAGCTGCTATTCCCGAAACCTATCGGCCGAGGGGATCCGCCATTGCGGCCTGAACGGCACGTTCCGAATTCGATTGCGACCGTCCGACGAAGATTGAGCGCTGCGCTCGTCGTCACACTATCTCGATGCCCTTGTTGCATCAGGGTAATCTCAAGTCAAAGTGGCTATCGAAATTTATGACACAGTAAGACTAGTAGCGCCTTCGCGCCGGCAGATCGCGCAGCCTGGGTCGGTAACGCCGTCAGCTCGCACAGCCCCTCACATCCTTGCGGTGCCAGATCCCAAGTTTCACTCAGCGCTGCCCGCAAGAAGTTCGCCGCCATCGTCCGCTGCCATACCAGCAAGGTGGTACGCGTATTATGAACCGCCAGCATTTGCCTGTTGCTCGATGCTCTTCACTGGAACAAAGCGCACGTCGGCCCGCTCACCGCCTCGCAAACCACTTCTGCATCTCGGCCGTCGGTCTTGTTGAGCTTGACGTAGGGCTTCACATAAGCCGACGGCATCAGCCGCGCCTCATAGCCATAGCACCTGATCACTCGGACCCAATGATGCGCGTTGCCGCAGGGATCCATTCCAACTAGGCACGGCGGCAACTGCCCAAAAAACTTCTCACAGCCGCCGACATCCGATCGCCAGGATTCGACCTGGATACTGCTTGGCGAACCTCGCCAGCTCTCGAAATACCAGGCGAACAGCGGCTGCGTGCAATGCCCGACGCAGATTTCCCTCCTGAAGAATGTCGAGAATCGTGCGCTTGCCTGCGCATGATCCGGTGATGCACGAACCGAAGCCGTCCCCATATTTCGGCTCTCGATGCTGGATGAGGCAGCCTCCCGCCTTGCCGGAACCTGTCGGGCCGGGTCCGTGTCTGCCGTGGTCGTGTCTGAAGTTCAGATCGAGGCAGAAGCTGAGAATGTCAGAAGGCATGAGAGAAGATCTCATACTGGTCGGGCTCGGTCCCCATGCCCGGGCGAAGTACATTCCTTGATTGACGACGCCGTGGCCAGGAAATTGGACGTGATGGAGTCACAGGGAACATGATGTTCTCGCCTCATGCCGCGACGTCAATCGGCTGATTGACCGCAGTGCGGAAGGTCTTCCAGCCGTGGAATTCCAGTTATTTGTTCCGACGCTATAAAGGCCAGAACATTATCGCAGAACGACGGCAGCAGGTCTGCGCGATACGCCACTTAAACTCTTCGTGCAGTCGGTTGATGACATTCGTCGTTTCGAACGCTCTTCCGCTGGTTTGGCGGCCGTCGCGTGAAGGTGAAGATCTGCTCGCCATCGACGGTGGTATCTTGGACATCAGCTCGAAGACGAAGGCCAGGGCAAGCTTTAGGCTGTATTCAACCAGCGTCTTTCGCGCGCAGATCCGGTCCCAAGAGCAGGGCCAGCGCGGATGCACGGTCTTTCCTTCGTGCCCGAAGTCGAGAGCCATCAGCAAGGGCAGGGGCGTCAGCCTTATGAGTTCGGCATCAAGACTATTTTCCAGCTGTGACGTCGCGCCGACCTAGGATCAAGTGAGATCAACCCACCGAGAAAGGTAGGTGCGCAGGCAATGGAGACATGTAACACCAGCCGCCAGCGAACAGAGACGATATGAAGCAAGCCATAACGATCGACCACGAGCCAGCGAGAGGCGCTGACCTTGATGCCCGACCAAAGGCTATACGTTGGAAAATTTTGGAAGTGCTGGCAAATTCGAGTTGTCGCCCGTCTGCTAAGAATAAATCCGTCCGCGATCATCGATCCCGCGGCTGCTTGGGGCAGCAGAGACGTTCGTTGTCAGCACAAGAAAGAGTTTCGGTTATCAAGAATGTGGGCTGCGTTGTCTGGGCTCCTGAATGGCATTCTTACAGGCAACTGCTCTCACTCAGCGCGATCACGTTTCTATTCTGAGTGCAGATTTCGGAGGTCGATCATCCGTGCGACATTCAGTAAGACGCTCAAGAGGCTGGCGACACACGATAGCCGAATTTCATGTTCGATCGATCAGTTACAACGCCATCAATGCGTTTCGTGCAACAGCTGAATTGCCTTGTCAGGCGAAAAAACGCGACATAGGAGAATGGCGCCATGAGTGAAATGGCGTTGATCGATAATGTCATTCCGCGCACAGATGTCGTCAAACGTGCGGCGCGCATCGGCGCCGAAGTCAGGAATTTCAAACTGTCGAGCGATTTGTCGGACCAGACCATCGCTGCGATCAACCGTCTGCTGCTTGAGCACAAGGTTATCTTCTTCCGCGACCAGGATCATCTCGACGACGCCGAGCAGGAGCGCTTTGCTCTTCGTTTTGGAAAGCCTGTGCCGCCTCTGGTGCTCGGTACTACCAAGGGAACGATGTCGATCCTCGAGATTGATTCCGCACGTGGAGGTATCCGGACTGACAATTGGCACATCGATTCGTCCTGCCTGGATGCCTATCCCAAGATTGCGGTGCTGCGAGGAGTTGTGATCCCACCAGTCGGCGGCGACACGGTGTGGTCAAACACCGCGGCCGCATATCTCGACTTGCCGCCGCCGCTGCAACGGCTTGCCAACGACCTCTGGGCTGTTCATAGCAACCTGTTCGACTTCGCCGTAATGGCCTGCCCTAGCGAAGCCGATAAGAAGCTTTATGGCGAGATCCTGACCAGAGCGAGGGTCGAAACCGAGCATCCCGTCGTACGTGTCCACCCCAAGACAGGCGAGCGCACGCTGGTGCTCGGCTCTTATGTGAAACATTTTGTTGATGTCCCGAAGTATGACGGCCAGAGGCTATTCGATTTATTCGAGTCTCATATCACCGCGCCGGAAAACACTGTACGCTGGAACTGGAAGCAGGGCGATGTCGCTATCTGGGATAACCGCGCCACGGTGCATTATGCGGCCAAGGATTACGGCGACCAGCGTCGCGTCGTTCGTCGCGCGGCCATCGAGGGCGAGGTCCCCGTCAGCGTCGACGGCCGGTGCAGTGTAACGCGTGTCAAGCTCATCAAGCAGCCGCCCGCGAATGTCATCTAGCGCGTTCGCAAATCTGAAGGAGAGCTGTCGGATGCGGACGCTGCTGCTACGCGCGCGCTCGCTGCTTGCAGTAATCTGCAGCCAGACTGACCCACACATGGCGAGGCGATGTGGCTTCGTCTTCCCTGCCAGTCTCGTCTACCAAGCCATAGCCTAGGCGCCCTTGGAACAGACTGAAATCCATTACCGGGGGCACGCTCAGAAAGCCTCTGCGACTCGCAGGAATTTCATAAGCGTTATTGTGTAAGGATCGGTTCCGAATGGAATTGCAGCCTATAGGTCAGCTGAGCGGGATGTGCGAGGGCCATCATCTCGCCGTCGTGCGAGCGTGCTCTCACAGTGAGTTGCGGTGCGCATGACACCCAGCTCAAACAAGAGAATGCTCCGACACAGAGTGGGGACGGGGCTTCCTTGAACCACCCTCGAGCGTGATGAGTTGCGTAAGAGGACCGGTGCAAGGGCGCGTGCACGCGTTGCGCGTCCGCCGAACACCCTCCCGACACATAGGTGTCCGAGGCAGACACCAAAGTGGGGTCGATCAACGAAGACTACTTGCTCGCACGCTTTCAGGGGCAGGGTCGATCCTCGATTCGATCGAGTTGCCCGCGCTAGACATGGAGGCACTATGCGCATTTGCGGTATGAAACTGACGCATGACGGAGCAATCGCTCTTGTCGAGGACGGACGCCTTGTCTTTTGTGTCGAGCAGGAGAAGCGGAGCAACAATCCGCGGTACCAAGCTATTGACAACCTCGACGCAATTGTTGTCGCTTTGGCTGAACATGGTCTATATCCGCGGGACGTTGATCAGTTCGTCATCGACGGCTGGCACGGGGAGGTCGAATCGCAATTTCAGGTCCTCAGTGGTGCGGCTCCTATCACGCTCAAAGCGGCGCCGTATCTTGAAACCCACGCCGAAGGTGTGCTCACTTCGCGCGATGGCTTTGGCCTAATGCTCGACGACAGGCTCTTCCCTTATAAAAGCTATCCCCACGTTACAGGGCATGTGGCGTCCGCATATTGCACCAGCCCCTTTGCCAGCGCCGGACAACCCGCCTTGTGCTTGGTGTGGGACGGCGGTATGTTTCCACGTCTATTTTCCATAGAACGGCGCGGCGCGCGGTTCCTTGAATGCCTCTTCCCGATGAGAGGCCATGCCTATGGTGTCGCGGGCCATCGCTTCGGACCGTATAAGCAGGCGAACCCCACCATTTTTGACCCGGGTGTTGCCGGCAAGATGATGGCTTACATTGCGCTCGGGACTGTTGACGAAAATATCGTGGCGCTGTTTCAGGAGCTGTACGAGGAGCGCATGGCGAGCGATGCGCAGCTTGCCCGAAGTTACCGTGCGGACATCAATAACGCAGAGTCTGCACGTGCGGCTATGAACGACTTCTTCGACGCCAGTAGGCTCAGCTTGAGGTCCAAGCGGCCCGAAGATGTACTTGCATCGTTTCATGTATTCGTCGAGCGTCTCCTCCTGCGGGAGATTGCGATTGCTTCGCGACGCCATTCGCGTTTTCCGGGATCGCGCAACTTGTGTATAGCCGGCGGCTGCGGTCTCAATATCAAATGGAATAGCGCAGTACGTGCTACCGGCCTGTTCGATGCTGTCTGGGTGCCGCCATTTCCGAACGATAGTGGTTCGGCAATCGGTGCCGCTTGCTCTGCACTGGCGGCGGACAAAGGTTTCGTGTCGCTGGAATGGTCGGTCTACAGTGGCCCGAGACTGCTGGGCAGCGAAGTGCCGCCCGAATGGGGGGCCACGCCGTGTGATATGCGTGAACTTGCGACCATCCTCGCCGGCGACAAGCCCGTGATATTCCTTACCGGGCGTGCCGAGCTTGGACCACGGGCGCTGGGTGGCAGAAGCATTCTAGCAGCCGCCACATCGTCGCGAATGAAAGATTATCTCAACGACATCAAACTCCGCGAACACTTTCGGCCAGTAGCGCCAATATGTCTAGAGGATCGTGCGCCGGATATTTTCAGCCCGGGAACGCCGGATCCTTACATGCTCTTCGATCATCAGACACGGGCCGAATGGCGGGAGAAAATCCCCGCGGTTGTGCATGTCGACGGGTCTGCCCGATTGCAGACTATTTCCAGAACCTCTCAGCATAAGGTGGCTGAGCTTCTCGTCGAATACGAAAAACTCACGGGCATTCCGCTGCTGTGCAATACGAGTGCCAACCGCCATGGGCGCGGGTTCTTCCCGGATGCGGCAGCGGCCTGCCAGTGGGGACGCGTTGAACACATATGGTGTGACGGCTTACTCTGGACCAAGAGGCTAGTAACTTAGCGATCCTTCGCCGAGGAGCTTCTTTCAGTCTACGTGGATGTTCATCCCAGCAATCGAACTTACCGATTTTAATAAGTCCTATGGCGACGATACCGTATCGACGGGCTGTCATTCGCCGTTGCGCCTGCAGAGTGCTGCCCACCTACTTGCATCAATAATCCGGGCAGGAGCACGCTATGGTATCGGCATGGAATGGCCCCCGCAGTCAAAAATAACGATGCCCTGCGAGCTGTTGCCGCTACGCGCTCGTTTAGCCGCATGTGCATCGGCGATGTTCTGCAGTTTGAGAACTATGACGCGGGCTCGACCAGCATCACGACATCGGCTTCGAGCCGTTCACCACGGGCCTCGATTTTGAACCGCTGATCGAGCACGAAGCCTTCGATAAGAACTGGCTGCGGTAGTTGTATCCTAAGAACAGTCAAGGCCTCTCCCCATCAATGCTCGCGCTCTAGGTGAGACGGGTGAACCGGTATGAGTTCGTCACTATCGCCGAATTGGTGAAACCGGTGACGCAGGCGATGACGGGGAGCGTGTGAGTGGCGAGCTCTATCCACCCTTGGAGCCAGGTTATCTACGTAAGCTATTCCCCTCGATCTGCGCATGAGATCGCCTAACGGCGTCGGCCGTCGCAAAAGCTCGGATCACCTTCGACCTCGGCGTAGACGGCGCTGGTATGTGCAGATATGTCAGCATCATGCGCAACGAAACTGTCTCGAACGCGGATCGCTAGCCAACCAGACACGATTATTTGCAGTGCGCTGTGCCCTTGGCACGACAACTTATTGCAACGAATTCATCGACGACCGACCCGTTAGGAACTACTCCACGCGCTTCGAAGGGACGCGAATCGATTCAATTTCCCAGTCGACCATAGTCGCACCCACCTTCGGGAGGAAGCCGGATTGCCTCCAAGGGAACGGCGTTCTAACATCATGCTAACGAGCGGCCCGACCGTAACGAACGTGTCGCCCCTGGCGCGTTCATCGGGTTCGGATACCTGAAATCCGGGTCTCCCCCGTGCCCATATGTTCGGCGGTCAAGGAGCCAGACAGAGCTCACGTTCTCGGAGCCCGCGACAGTCGCAGCTAATAGCCGATACCGCTTCCAATCGGGAGGACCGAAAGCGCTGGTAACCGCGGATTGGACGAGGTTATCTCGACCGCGTCGACAAATGCCAAAACGGTGTCTGCCGCACGCTCGGGATTTGGTGCGTGCGGCATTACGACCAGCCCTCCTTGTTGACGGCGACATTCTGCCCACCCAGCTGTGGCGGTTTCTAGTGGATCACCGACCGATGCTTCTCTCGGGCCGCCGGCACACATTGGATCGATGATCTCGCTCTCATACCAACAAGAGAAATGCGCCAGCACCTATATGCGGCTCTCGGTGCCAACGCGAGCAAAGAACTCGCCGTGGCCGCCGAGCTCTTCCGCTCTCAGATTCGCGCGGCCGTCAAAGTCGCCAACATTGCTGAAACTTGCACCAACTGCTTCGCGGCCAAGTTGAATTACTCCTTCCGCCTGCCCCTTCAGAAGGGCCGTCTGCGGCCTCAGAAAAATAAAGATGCATTCCCACCAATCCAGCATTGCTCGAGCCAGCAGAGCACTCTTTTAGTGCGAAGTGAGGGTCTCGGTGCTCTCATCAATTTCGACGTTGGGACATAGTGAGCGCACCTGCAAGCATCTCGTTGCAACTCGACCAGAGCCGACCGAAAGGTCGAGGTGCAATGCCCATCCATATGGCTTCGAGCGGTGACCCGGCAGACGAGTAAGCAGCGTGTGAAAACGAAACTCCCGGAAGTCATCTCTGCTCGTGCCGTACTTGAGTACTCGCGATTCGATTGGCTAGCGATCTGATTGATGTGCAGCCAGCGGTCAGTTCTGCGCTCACCCAATGCAAGACTTTACCCGCGCTCCGACGCATTGGGACGCTTCGCTACTGGGCACCATTCGGAATCCTTCACCTCGGGGTATCCGGCCGCAGAACTATGTGGTTCGCCCTGGCCGGAGGGTCCACATCACAAGCTCCCGGCAAGTCCACAAACCGTTTGAAATCACGTGAGCCTCGACAACAAAACTACTTTCGAAAGGATCTCCTCATCTGGCAAGGTTGAGACCAGAGCTTCACAGACAGGCCCTTGCGATACATCGTCGATCAGAATCTCGGCGGTCATAAGCCTTCGCCGCGCATCCGCCTGAGACGGTGCAGTCGCCCCAAGCACTATTTCGCCTTGCTCCCCCGGTTGAAGCGTGATGCTTTCGAGCTTTTGATGCGATGACCACCCAAATGCCGTTAGGAGGCGAGCGCTGTAGACAGCCGTGCGTTCCAAGTTATTACGAATCCTGATCGTGTATGTGACCTCGCTGTTCGGGCGGGCTTCCGACAGATATGGCAGCATTCGCGCCCAGAATAGATCGATGAAAGTGTTTGCGGGTTCACCTACGATATCGCGAAAGGCTGCCTCCTTACGATCGATGTAGTCCGTGTATTCGGCGATCCTCGGGTGATTCATAGTGATCAGCTCTCCGTGCCCGGGGCATACGAGATCAGGCATTGTCGCCCGTATCACATTCGCGCAGTGGCGATGCATCTCCAACTGAAAGCTGTTGCGCATCACGGTAGACTGGATGGCGATCTCGCGATCAATACCGTCGGCTTCAGGATTGAAGAGAAACAGATTGTCCCCTCCAAACATGATTCGTTTGCCATCGATATTCCCCAACACAATCGCGTGGTATTCGGTTTGACCTGGGGCGTGATGAACCTCAAAATCAAATCCTCTCCAGTGAAATGCCTCACCATCATGGAGGATCCGTTGCACTTCAATCGGTTTGTGGAAGCAGCACGGCGTGCTTGCCCACGCAGCGGGGTTGGCAATGACCTCGGCGACACAATCGAGAGCCCAGCACTGCGTGCCGAAATGTCGTTGCAGGAACGGTATTCCGCAGGTATGGTCGTCATGAATGTGTGTGGGAATGACAAGCTCAATATCGCGCACTCCATAATCGCCCCGCAGCTGATCGATGTGATGCTGGACGAAACGCAGGACCTGCAATCCATCGTGATCGGCGGACGCATGGAGATGCCCCGCAGAGGCCAACCCGTAGTCAATCAGCATGGCGTGGCCACTTCCACTCAGCAGAATATAGAAATTAGAGCACGTGTATGGTCCGGCCCATAGTAGATGTTCCGTAATCGGCTGCAGCCTGCTCTCACGGATAGTCTGCCAGTCCTTCCAAGGGCTACGCCTGCCCGACGTAGCAAGCCTGCCTATACGAGCAAGTTTCTCAAGCCTCGATTCAAGCCTTTCAATATCCGCCTTCACCTCAGTGATCGAAGCCCCATGTGATGGATAGGCAGTCTCGACGTGCTCCTTCTTTAAAGCGAGGATCGATTGCATTGTAAACTCAATGCCAAGTAGATCGCCATAGTGATACTCCATTGCATGAAGCTGATAGAGTTTTCCGCCGCTTGTCATCAAATCGCCTGTAAAGGCGACTTTCTTGCCATCCACATCTGCGATCAGACTGACCATGCCGTATGTATGGCCCTTTGCCGGCAGAACGTGGAACTCGTACTCCTTCCAGACAAAAGTGCCGTAGTCTTCGAGAACGGCATCAACCAGAAGATTCTCCCCGAGCGAGAAGAACGTGTTGCTATCGTTGTAGTTGTCATAGATGCGCCGAGCCTCCCAATAAGCCTCCGCATTGTCGAACAGGTGGCGTTCGTATTCCGGCACGGCGATTCTTGCCCCGGCCTTCTGAACAATAGGCGTTCCCCAGCACTGATCCCTGTGGTGATGGGTATGTAGAACCCACTCGACTCGCTCGACACCGATAGCGGCGAGATGCTGCATAATAGCCCCGGATCCAGTATCGATTAGCAGGCACTCCATGCCACTTTTCAAAACGTAGACGTTACAAGTATCCCGAAATTCCCAAAGATTCTCGGAGCGCTGGATCAGAGACATTTCATTTCCTTTTCATGAGGATCCGCACCTCCGTGCCACCTGTATATTGGAGCGAGTAAGTCGCTGCCGTCGGCGATGATGCGGCGGAAGGTATCCTGCATCGCAGGTTCAGAAAGCGCGGATGCCATAGTTGCCGTAGATCATCATGCGAACGTTGCCGAGTGCCTTCACCCGTCCGGAGTCGAGATCGGCGTACACGTTCGGTACGATCACCAGCGGCACCGATCCGGCCCAGGCGCGTCGCGATCGCGCAGTTCGGCTGCGCGGACGGCCGCGGCTTTGATTTCAGAGGGGCGGACGACGTGGAGCCGTTCTGCAACTAGCGACAAAATAGAGTACCTGCGAAGTTCAAAGCAGAATTTTCGGCGAAACCTACCGCTCTCCGACGGACACACCAAATCCGGCCATCGTATTTTTGTATTGAACGATCGAAAGTTGCGACAAGTACGTCGCCGGGCGCGGTTTTCCTGCAGGCGCGCACCAACCGACGGCGGAAGGCGCACGTCAGGGTTGGTGCTGCGGTCGACCTGATAGCCGCGGTACGAGTGTCGGCGGGCGGGTGCCGACCGAATTCAGTCATTCGCTGTTGCTGCACGGCCTTGGCCGAGATAGTTCTCCTACGAGATGGCGGTCACCGATCTTCCAAGTCGTCTATCTTACTTACAAGAGCGATCCCCAGGATTCAGCCATAGATCTTATTCATCGCACTTACGTAAGCGAACATCGAATAATTCGATGATAATCATCCACCTGTAGTAATTGGAGTCTCTAAGGGACGCCGCGAGCACGTCCATATGGGGTAGGCAATCTGATTGCCGTGCTCCGCAAAGATTTCATGATGGAAGTCACGGTTATGACATCCGCATTGTTTGACAGTATCAGAAAGAATTACGGCCCGCCGTCCGTTCTGCGCGGTGTTTCGCTGTTGATACAGGATGGTGAATTCTTAACGGGTTATGGTCTGGAAGATAATAGTGCCGCTGGCGCTTCGATCTTCTCGGTGGTCAGTCCCTGGAACGATCGTTTCTGGCCGCTGATCGCGGTGCGCGATCAGTTGCTGATGCTGCCGCTCGGCATCCTGGCCTTCAAGAACGAAGAGGGCAGCGATGGTTACGGGCTGCTTATGGCCGCGCCCACTCTCGTCGTGCTGCGTCTCGTCGTCGTCTTTCTTGCCGCACAGAAATGTTTCGTCGAGGAACTAACGGTGTGGGGCGGTCAAGTGAAGAACTTCGAAAATCACCTACCAATTTCCGAAATCCAGAGAGCCCATCATGAGCCTGATCACCCGACGCCGCAATTTACTAAAAGCTTTCCTGGCTTTCCCGGCCCTGTTGGCAGCAACATCCTTGCGCGCGCAGTCGTCGATCAAGCTGCAGTCTTCCTATGCGACCAGCGCCTTTGATGCGCTGATGGCGCGCGCCGCCGAGATCTTCGCCGAGCACGGAACCGCGACCATATCCTTTCAGAAGCCCACACCGTTCAACAGCAATGAACTGTTGAAGCGCACGCTACTCCAGGCAGTTACCGGCGGCCTGCCGGACGTCTCGTTTCCCGCCAACAACCACGTGCTCCGGCTCGTCAGTGACGGCATCGCGCAGCCGCTTGACAATCTGGCCGCCACCGACACGGGCTGGGCAAGCGCCAAGGCCGATTCGGCCATCCGGCGCCTCGGCGAGGTTGACGGGCGGCTGTACGGCGTGCCGTTCCAGATCTCAGTGCCGGTGTGTATAGTCAACCTCGCGCTGGCCGAGCGCGCTGGCGCCAACCCCAAGGCGCTGCCCGAAGACTGGCCAGGTCTGCTCGATTTGGCCAAGCGCATCACCGCGCTCGGTGATGGCCTCGTCGGCGGGTTCTTCGATCTAGGCGGCGGAGATTGGACCTTCCAGGCGCTGATCACCGCGCAAGGCGGGCAGATGGCGACGCCCGACGGGCGCGACGTTGCCTTCGACGGGCCCGTGGGCATGGCGGCGATGGAGGTCCTACGTGGCTTCGGCGAGGCCGGCATGGTTGACATGACCCAGGCCCAAGCGCTGCAGGCGTTCGGCGCGGGGACAATCGGGGTGCTCGCCACCTCCAACAATGTGCTGACAGGGCTGGAGAAACAGGCTGCGGGCCGCTTCGCGATTGCCACCGTCCCGTGGCCGCTCACCGCTTCCGACGGTCGCGTGCCGGCCGGCGGACGCACGGGCGTCATTTTCACCAAGGATCCCGAGCGGCGGGCAGCGGCCTGGGCTTTCCTGCGGTTTATGTCCGGTCCCGAAATCCAGACCCTGGTGGTGAAGTCAACTGGGGCGATCCCCGTCGATCCGGAAGTGGTGAAGGGCGCCAAATTCCTCGGCGACTTCTACGCCCAAAATCCCAATCATCAGGCGGGATTGGCGCGAAGCCGACAGCTCGTGGGTTGGTACAGCTATCCAGGAGCTAATACGGTTCAGATCAGGGACCTGATGATCGACCAGCTGCGCCAAGTGGCCACCTTAAGAGCCACGCCCGGCCAAACGCTGAAGACCATGTCCCAAGCGGTGCGGGCTCTGCTGCCGCAGTAGTGATAACTCCATCCGAAATGACATTCAAATCCACGAGCATAAGCGAAATCCGTACCTTTGGCCTCGGTTCTCCCGCGCTTATCGTCGAAGATGTAAGACATGCTCGACCACTGGCCGAAGTTCTCGTGGCGGGTGGTCTGATCGCAATCCAGGTAACCCTTCGTACGCCAGCCGCGCTCGATGTCATTCGTGTGATGTTCGACATCCCTGATTGCCTGATCGGGGCTGGTACATTGGTGACCCCTCCAGACGGGCGGTCGGCCAAAGCAGCAGGGGGAGTTTTCGACGTGTTCCTATGGCACGACCGACCAATTGATCGCGGCTTGTGAAGCTGAGGAAATGCGCTTCTGCCAGGTATCGAGCAGGCCGATCGGAATGTGCTGCTCCGCGCGATAGTCCGTGACGCCCGCGCTCTGCCGCACTGAGACTGCGCTGCCTCAACGAAGACAAAAGCCCTTTGCAATCCGAGAGAAAGGAGACGTGCCATGCTCGCGCCGCTCACCACCTAGATTTTCGGCAGCTATTCCATGCCGAATGGCTGTTCGACTGCACCAAACGGTCAAGCGTCGACGGCAGGGCGTGGCGGGTCGCGCCACCTAGACGCGGCCCGCCGCGATGCTGCCCGCCCGCCGCCACTCTATGACCTAGAACGCGCCGGCCTCGACTTGGTGATTGACGGCGAGGCCCAGCGACCTGCATACGACCACTTACTTCTAGAGCCGCCTGGCTGGCGTCGACATCGAGACGCTCGGTGCTACCGCGGTACAAGAGATCAGAGATTTCTCGCAAACCCGCGCCGACCGTGCCCAAGACGGCAATTGGCAGCACATCCGCGCGCCGCGCATGATCGGCGAAATCCGTTGGCCCGGCCCGCTCAGCGCCGACGAGACCGTCTTCGCCAAGCGCCACACGAGCCGACCGCCGAAGGCGACGAATGTCGAATTTCTCAAGCCCCAAGGTGATCGCCTACGGAACAGACCTGCAACGTCTATGCCGAAATTGCTCACCTCGCTTCCACATCGCTTGTCCTGCTATTACCGGCGCCAAGCTCATGCGAGGAAAAGCTGCTCGTCAACCTTGACCTGATCCATCTGCTGCAGACGGAACAATTCCTCGACTGAGACGATGTCTTGGTTGATGTTGTGGACGCCGCGATCCTTCATAATTCGCGCGAAAACATCTTTCATTGCGGTGACCGATGCGCGGATCGCGTGATTGCCGTATATGACGACAGCGATCTTACCGAGTGCTTTAATGCGGTGCTCGTTCATTTCCGGATAGGCCGTCGGTATGATCACTATCGGCGCCTTGCCGTTCCAAGCGCGCACGAAGCTTTCCACTTCGTCTGGCGTCTTCTGCTTAGAGTGGATGAGGATCATGTCAGCGCCCGCGGCTTCATATGCCGCCGCTCGCTTTAGAGCTTCTTCTTCACCAAGTCCCGCGATCAACGCTTCTGTGCGGGCGATGACTAGAAAATCGGGATCGGTCCGCGTCGCAATCGAAGCTCTAAGTTTGCCCTGAAACTCCTCCACCCGAAGTAGTTCCTGACGGCCGCCGATGATGAGGCTCGTGACCTTCGGAAAGGTCTTGTCCTCAATGACAACTGCTGCCGCGCCGGCGCGCTGGTATTGTCGGATGGCGTGGATGACGTTGATGGCATTACCATAGCCTGTATCGATATCGGCGATAATCGGCAGAGAGGTGTGTTCGGCGATCGCCCGCAGCATGTCTAGATGCTGTGTCATCGAGATCAGGCTCATGTCCGGCAGTCCGTAAAGGGCCGAAAGTTCGAAACCGGAAGCCCACACACCGTCGAATCCGGCTTCTCCTGCGAGCCTCGCCGAAAGCGGACTATGAGCAGCCATGATGTGGAGAAGGCGCTTCTCGGCCATGCGGGCGCGGAGGCGTTTGGCAGGGGACATCAGGAAATCTTTCACGACAAGGCGGCGCAGGCGGCGATGATGCGGTCGCAGGCGCGAGTAAGGTCCTCGATCGACGAAGCGTAAGAAATGCGGATATAGGGCGAGGCCATAAAGCCGCTGCCGGGCACGACGGCCACGCCAAAGCCGTTAAGCAGATACATGGCAAAATCGTTGTCACTTTCGATCAGCTTGCCGTCCGGCGTTCGCTTGCCAATAACGCCTGCACAGGACGGGAAAACGTAGAAAGCACCATCCGGCACGCGGCACGCAAGCCCCTCGGCCTTATTCAGCTTGGCTACGACGAGGTCCCGCCGCTGCAGAAAGGCGCTCGCGAATTCCTCGATATAGTGCCGGCCGCCGGATAGCGCCTCGATGGCCGCATATTGCGAAATAGAGCTGGTATGAGACGAGATCTGGCTTTGGATCAGGTTCATGGCCTTAATTAATGCAAGAGGCCCCGCGCCGTAACCCACGCGCCAGCCAGTCATCGCGTCAGCCTTTGACACGCCGTTGACCGTCAGCGTGCGCTCATAGAGGTCTGGCGCGACCGCAGCCATGGTAGCGAATCCGGCGCCATAGATGAGCTTTTCATAGATGTCGTCGGAGAGCACATGAACACGGGCATGATGCCGCAGCACGACGGCGAGCCTGAGCAACTCATCTCGGCTATAGACCGCCCCGGTCGGATTGGACGGCGAATTAAGCATGAGCCACTTGGTGCGCGGCGTGATCGCGGCCTCTAAAGCTTCGGGCCGCAGTTTGAAACCATGAAATTCATCGCAGGCGACGAGAACCGCCTTGCCGCCGGCGAGCGCCACCATGTCGGGATAGGAGACCCAGCACGGCGTCGGGATCACCACTTCGTCGCCCGAATCGAGGCTGGCGAAGAGCGCGTTGAAAACGACCTGCTTGGCGCCACAGCCCACCGTGATCTGGTCGACGTCGTAATCGAGCCCGTGGTCGCGGCTGAAGCTCTCGCGGATCGCCTCCCGTAGCGGCTTGATCCCGGCTACGGGCGTGTATTTCGTCCGCCCGTCGCGGATTGCCCGAATACCGGCTTCGCGGACAACGGACGGCGTGTCGAAATTCGGTTCGCCCGCACTTAGCGTGATCACATCGACGCCCTGATCGCGCAGTTCAGCGGCACGCGCCGTCATGGCCTTGGTTTCAGAGGGGCGGACTACGCTGAGCCGTTCTGCAACGAGGGACAAGATAGAATACCTGCGAACCTTGAACTGAGGAATCTTTTCAAGGGCTTATACTCGCCCTCAAACAGGCTCACCAATCAGTTTATCGTATTTCTGAATGAAGTCTTCGAAAGTTGTGATATTTGAGTTTCTTCGCCGGGACATAGCTTCCTTGCAGACCCGGATGGCCCGGAACGTGAGGTAGGAAAAAAGTTCGGGGACGCTAATGCGTTCGAGGGCAAGACCGATTCTGAAGACGACACCCCGAACATGGGCACGGATGGACAAACTCCGGAAGACTTTTCAGCACTTGCCGGCGGCGCGCGGACAAGGTCAAGTACAATCTGTTCGAGGTGTGGCAATCTTGTCGCCTGCGCCGATGTTTCGCACTCTAGCAGCCAAGGAACGGTTATGGCGGCCACGCATTGTCGTCGTCTTGGCGACCACCCGTTCCGCCGCTAGGTCGTCGTGGCGTCGGCTTCCAACTCTTCGACGTCAGCGCCAACTGGTCGATCAGGCGCGATGATCGCTCCGATCGCTGGCCGTAGATCTGGCGCTCGAGATTGGCGATCCGTAGCTGCTGCTGGGCAATCAGGTGCGCTGTCTTCCGAAGCCTGTGCGCGGGCGATCGCGAGTTCTGCCGCGATCTCCAACGCCTTCGTGCACTCGACGACGAAGGCCTCTTTCAAGGCCGCAATGTCATCCGGAATCGCTCGCGCTCAACATCCATTGCGAAGCAGTGAATCACAGATTGCATGCGTTGTGACCCCCAAATGCCAGCAACCGCAAATTTCTTGTCCGCCCGCGCTCTGCGGCCGCCAAGTCAGCTGTAGATTTCTCCAATCAATTCATCTGCGCCGCTGAGATCGACACTGCGCCATTCGATGCCGAACGCCAGATGAAACTTTCCACGGTCCAGGCGCTTGGTATAAAGCGACAGACCGATCCCATCATGCCAAAGGATTTTAACTAGCACTACAGTTGCATCTTCCTGAAAGTTCTGAATCCATGGGCGACCATGATTCGGGATCTGATGATTGGTGGTGCGTCGGTTGAAGATACGCTGACGCTGTGGGCTTCGTCGTTGCGAGATGCCAAGCAACGCATTCGTCCGCTGTTTACGCAGGAGCGGGTCGCGGCCTCGGCGGGGCAGTTTCTCGACGGACTGTTGGGCAATGAGCCACGCAAGACGGGTTGGATGCGGGCTGAGGCGGCCGGCGATCCAGGCCCGTGGCGCCAGCAGGCGATCTTGGGCCGGGGCCAGTGGGACGCCGACGCGCTGCGCGACATTGTCCGTGGGTAGGCGCTGGAGACGCTTGGCGATGAGGACGCGGTTCTGGGCATCGATGAGACCGGCTTTTTGAAACAGGGCAAGGCGTCGTGTGGGGTCGCACGCCAGTACACTGGCTCGGCGGGCAAGATCACCAATTGCCAGATCGGCGTGTTCGCCTCCTATGTGTCGGCATGGCCATGCCTTCATCGACCGGGCGCTCTACCTGCCAAAGGAATGGACGGATAAATCCGCTCGCCTGAAGGCAGCGCATGTCCCGAGCGATGTGGGCTTTGCGACGAAGCCCAAGATCGCACGTCAAATGATCGCTCGCGCGATCGCCGCAAAGGTGCCGTTCTCGTTCGTGGCGGCGGACAGCGTGTATGGCACGGGAGAGATCGAGACCTTGCTGCGCAACGCAGGCAAAGGCTATGTTTTGGGTGTTGCGTCCAACCATGTGTTCCGCTCTTGGGGCAAGCAGCAGCCTGTCAGCGGCACCGCCTCGGCGATCGCGCAAAGCCTTCCCAAGCAGGCCTGGCGCCGCCTGTGCTCCGGCGAAGGGACCAAAGGTCCGCGCTGGCACGACTGGGCCTATGTCGAGTTGGCCGATCTCGACGGTAGTGAATACAATGATGACCTTGCCAGGGAATGGACACGAGGCCTTCTGATCCGCCGCACCATTGCCGATGGCAGCTTGGCGTTTTACTCCACGTGGTGCCCAAGGGCACGTCCTCCAGAAGCTGGTGTTAGTGGAGGGCCATCGCTGGGCCATCGAGGACAGCTTCGAAACGACCAAGAACGAGCTCGGTCTTGATCACAACGAAACCCGCTCCTGGCATGGCTGGCATCGTCATGTCTCACTCGTCATTCTTGCCTTCGCCATCATGGCCGTCATCCGTTCTCGGGCCAACACCGCGCCCAAAAAAACACGATCGCGGCCTCGAGCGAAGCATCGTTCTTGATCCGCTGGCCGATCCAGGAAATCAGGCGCATCGCCATGAAGCTTGGCCAACGACGCATCTCGCATGCACACTTGCTCGCTTGGTCGTTGTGGCGCAGGGCTCATCAGGCCAACGCGCGCAGAGCCCATCTCAGGAAAAACTTGCAACTGTAGTGCTAGTCACGTGAATCTAAAGTTCGCCACATAAAGTCTGCTGAGCTTTGTGACAGAAGCGTTTGACAGAAGCCAAGATCTGGTCTGCGGATTTGGTCCATTTGAAGGGCTTCGGGTTGTTATTGTGCAGTTCGATGAAGGTCCGGATGTCGGCCTCGAGCTGCCTGACGGAGGTGTGAACACCTCGCTGGATTTGCTTTCTGGTGAGTTCAGCGAACCAGCGCTCGACCTGGTTGATCCATGACGCGGAAGTTGGCGTGAAGTGGACATGATAGTGCGGCCGGCGAGCGAGCCACGCTTTGATCTTGGATGTCTTGTGAGTGGCGTAATTGTCCATGACGATATGGAGAGCGAGTCCCTCAGGGATTTGAGGGTCGACCTCTCTGAGTAACTTCAAGAACTCGACCGCCCGATGGCGCTTGTAGCATTTGCCGATGACAAACCCGGAAGCGACATCGAGCGCGGCAAAAAGCGTGGTCGTACCATGTCGCACGTAGCTGTGCGTGCGACGTTCCGGTACCCCAGGCACATCGGCAAGACCGGTTGCTCGCGATCGAGTGCCTGTATCTGACTCTTCTCATCGACGCTCAGAACAACGGCTCGGTTCGGTGGGGACAGGTAAAGCCCGACAATGTCGCGCAGCTTGTTGACGAATAGCGGATCGCTCGACAGTTTAAATGTCTGGCTGCGGTGCGGCTGCAAGCCGAACGCCGTCCCCATTCGGCGGATCGTAGTGTGAGAAAACCCAGTTTCCGCACCATCGAGCGGATTGACCAGTGCGTCGCGTCGGGCGGCGTTGTACGCAATGTCCGCTCGATTACCTCGTCGTCCGTTAAGAAGCCCATCTGAATCGGGGCCGGAGAGCGAATGCTCGTCCTAGTCTTAGTCTAGGGCGAGCAGGATGAGGCGCAACAGAAGCCCCAGCCAGCGAGGACGAGGCGGAGATTGTGGCCGGCGGCGGTGAGGATGACATTGGCGGCATCGCCGTCGCGGCCCTTCTGAGATAACAGCGGCCGAGGTGCCCGTCGGTCTTCATGTGCTCGATTACGGGCTCGATGGCTGATCGGCGACGGAGCTCGCGTTTAATGACGCCGAACTCCCCACGCTTCTGGCCGGAGATGAAGACGCAGCGCGGGTTTTCCGTTGTATGGCCGCGATAGCCCTTCTCGACATAGGCCCGCTCGATCGCGCAGCCGGTGAGCTTCTCTTTATCCTCGATGATGTCGCCGAGCGTGTGCCGTCATACGGGTTCCCCGGCAGTGCCCTGGCGTTCAGCACGAACTGGCCGCCCGGGGCGCGGGCGTTGGTGGTCACGATCGAAGCCTTGACGCCAATTCACAAGGCGCCGAAGCCTTGCCCTTGCCGATGCATTCGACCTCGGGCGCATGGATGGAATAGAGCTTGTATCCGCGCTGGCGCTGCTCTTGGGAGCGGATCTGCGCGGGCGCGAGAGCGGCTGCTCGAGTGCGCATTCCGGTGAAGGCGACCATGGATTCCGACGCATGGCGACCACTTGATCCGGTCGATGACGACCAGGGCGGCGCATGAGCGAGATGGCGCCGTTGGATGCAGGTTTTGATCTCAGTATTCGTGGTTTCGGTCAAGCTTCAGGTGGAGCCCGAGCGCGGCGCGGAGTGACCGCCGCGAGTCAGACGGAGCGCCGCGGGCGGGCGGGCGGCGGTGACGGTTGTCATTTCTTGACGGCCTTCGCCGATTTTGCGGCCGTCGCATCCGCCATTTCCGCGACCGGTCCCGCGGTGTCCGACCTGGACATCTTCGGATCGCGCATTGACGGACCGTCGAGCTCAAGGCGGTAGGCGTTGTGCACGAGACGATCGAGGATGGCGTCAGCGTAACGTCGTGCCATGCCTCGACCGGTAGCTGGCTGGTTATCAGCGTCGAGCCGGCACCGTAGCGGTCTTCAACAATTTCCATAAGGTCGCGCCGCTGGTTGGCTGAGAGCCGATCGGGGCCCCAGTCATCGTATGTGGACGGCCTCTGATGGCAAGCACAATTTGGCACTTCGAACGACTTGGACGGCTGCGATCGTATGTCCGGCCTTTAGCGCGGATCATATCTCCGCGGGCCCTGTCCGACAACCAAGGGGTCACATCAAGGATGCGAGCTTTAGAGCTCACACGACTGGTCGGGTTTTCCTGGTTTTCGGTGGCGACCGTTGTCTTTCATCATGCCTTTCTTGCACTTACCAAGCTTGGAACTCTTTGATTTGGATGCGGCTGGCCGAAACTGACGCTCAGGGTTTGGCGAACATCTCGGTGCGGAAGCATTCTCCGGTTCTCATCATTGCCCAGATGATCCGAGCCAGCTTGTTGGCAAGGGCGACGGTCACAAGCCGCGCCGGCTTTTTCGCCAAGAGCCCGAGGGCATTACACCGCGCGCCACGCCAGCGCATCCAAAATGCCTTCCGCTGACAACTGCGCCGGTATCTGACGCTGCGTTATGCGAAGGCTCTGCGTCAGCTGGCGTCGCTCCTGTCGTCCAACCGGCCAACCCGATGACCAGATCGGTTCACACCCGGAGGAAAGCCGCAACGCATGTGACCGTTACCATAACATCAACAGCTTGCCCGATATCGAAATTGTATTTGCCTCTGATCGGCCCTAAGCAGATCCTAGAGGGCCGCGGTGAGCGTTTCTTCGTTCAATCGCGTGAATGTGGCTCGGCAGGTCGATCTAACTCTGAATTGCGATGGCTTGCTGCGCTCTTAAACACGCGTGTGGTCACGGTGCTCCAATTTCTTCTTTCAATCTCAATGGAGGTGCGTTGTGTACTCAAATTCGTCTAGCGGATCAGGGCGAGCAATGATTCAGCTTGCCAAGCATCGGGGCTGGGATCAGGCGCTACGTCCTGACGGATTTCGAGTGGAGTTTTGTCGAGGCTCTTCTCCCGAGCGGCCGTCGATGCCGCAAGCCGGGCAACAGCCGTCGCGTTCTCAACGGCATCTTCTGGGTGCTGCGCGCGGGAGCGCCGTGGCGCGATCTCCCCGAATGATACAGGCCTTGTGCGACCGCTTACAACCGCTTCAATGGCTGGCGCAAGTCCGGGATGTGGGACCGGCTGATGGGTGCGGTCGTCAATGCGCGCGACGGCGAGGTGCAGATGGTCGGCAGTTCGATCGTGTGCGTCCATCAGCGTGCGTCCGGCGTGAAAAAAGAGTGGAGATCGTTGTGTGGGCCGAAGCCGAGGCGGCCTCACCACCAAACTGTACGCGTGCCTCGACGCGAAAGGTCAGCCCAGTATTTCTCCTGATCGCCCCCAGTGAGGCTCGCGACCTGACGTGCGCCGGGGCCATGCTCGACGGGCTCAATGCGCGCGCTGTCTTCGCCGACAACGGCTATGATGCCGATCGTCTTCGTGCCCGCATCCTCGATCAGGGCTCGGCCCCCAACATTGCCAACAAATCCGACCGGAAGAAAAGGTTCCGATGGGAGAGGGGCGTCTATCGCGAGCGCAGGCACGTTGAGCGCTTCTTCAGGAAGCTGAGCAGTTTCGGCGCGTCGCCACCCACTACGACAAGCTCGGTACGACGTTCTTCGCTTTCGTTCAGCTCGCTTCGGTGCGAATTTGGCCTCGATCAATCGAGCCAATACCCTAGCTCCGTGAGCGCTCGCGCTATTAAGAGGTGTTGCGATGTCCGTCACCGCGCCAGGTAACCGCTCTGTCGCGTTAGCGACTGTAGCTACGGCGCCCGTGCTTATTGAAGATGGCGCGCGCTTCTCGCGAGCGCTTGAGCGGGCAACGCTGGACGGTTGCGAGGCATTTGAGGAGGGGCCCGGCTGTAAGAGTCTCGGCAATGATCAGCGTGATTTGGAAGAAAGCGGGAGTGCCGCCTCCTCTCCCTTGCTTGCTGTTTCGCCCGTGCGTGCCATGCTGGCTCCTGTAGAGCATCCGTCGGCAGCCCAAGGTCAGTCGCGATCGGTCGAACTGGCCGAGTTGGCCGAGGTGATACTTGCGCGCTTTTCAATTAACGGCGACTATGAGGGCGACACCTCCGTGCATATCGTGCTGAAGGGTGCTTTGTTCGGAGACGCGCGTGTGTCCGTCAGTTGCAGAGATGATACCGTAAACGTTTGCATCGACTCGGAACGGCTTTGGCCTATCCTCCAGTTAGGCGGCCATGCCTTCGCGCGCGAGTTGTCCGATCGGCTCGGAATGCGCGCCATCATTGCGGCGGTTTCCCACAATTCAAGCTCGGAGGAGCAAGACAGTAACCTTGCTATCACGCGGGTTAGACCAATACTCCACTATGAAGCTGAGAAGAGCTCATGATCGATCTTCCCAGCTACGAGCCACGTGAGGCTGTCGCCGCATCGCAGCTTGCTGCCCGTCTGCCGGTTACTTTCGGACTTGCTGGCATGGACGTGAAAGCCGTCATGCTCGGTTCCGCAGTGCGACGCCTTCCATCCGATCACTTGTGGGTTCTCATGCGCGCACGTGGTCACCGTATTCACGTCGCGATTGATCGGACCGTCTGTCCGCCGAGTGCGGTCAAGCATTGGCCAAACATCACAGCGCTGCCTCTGGACGCCAGCCTGCGGGAAATACTGCTCGACGTTGTGCTCCGGGATCTCGCGGTGCAGGTGCAGCACTGGTGCGGTCATCGACCGATCTGGTCCTTGGCCGACGTCACGGAGTCGTTTCCCTGCGCCATTCAGATTCTTCGAGTAGAGCGTCCGAACGATGTTCTCGGCCTGGTGGAGTTTGATGCTGACGGACTGCAATGGATCGCCGACTGCTGCTCTGCTTTGCCAGTGGTGCGCGCCACCGTCGATGACCTTCCGCTCATTCTGGATATGCGAATCGCCCGTATCGGCCTTACGTTGGCGGAGCTGCAGCAGCTCGCCGAGGGCGACGTGATCCTGCTGGATGATCCTTCAGTGGACCAAGATGGCGCGATGACCGTCCTTATGGACCTCTCTGGAAGTACTCGGTTTCGCGCCTCAATCCGGAATTGCCGGCTTACCGTCCTTTCTGCAGTGGATCGTTTGATGGACCAACCAGAGCCGCTCCCCCCTGAAAGCTTCGATAGCATCACTCTGTCCGTTAATGTGGATGTGGGACGCCTCACCATGCCGCTCAGGGAGCTTCGTGAACTTGCTGTCGGCCAGGTCCTGGATCTCGGTTTTGACGCAACCGCTAACGTTTGTTTGCGCGTCAATGGTCAGGTGGTCGCAACCGGTGAACTGGTGCGCATCGCCGAGCGGACAGGTGTGCGCTTGTTGGACATACGCTTATCACGAGCCGAATGATGACCAGATTACCCGATCCTGTTACGCTGATCGTCGTGATGGGGGCCGTTGCGATGATCCCCTTCGTTGTAATTGCAGTAACTTCTTACGTGAAGCTCATCGTCGTTTTAGGGCTGGTTCGCAACGCCCTCGGACTTCAGAACATCCCGCCTAACATGGCGCTGAATGCAATCGCCATCTTGCTCTCGGTCTACATCATGCAACCAGTGGCCAAGCGTGTGTATGAGGCACTGCAAGACAAGCCGCTCGCCTACCAAAGTTTCCGAGACCTGGGCCAAACGATCGTCGTAGCTGCTGAGCCGATTCGTGAATTCCTCATTAAGAAGACGACACAAGAGGAACGCCTAGACTTCGTCAACTCGACTCGGCAATTGTGGAGCAAGGATGATTCTGCTATCGTGACCGACACGGATTTTTTGATCCTAGTACCAGCCTTCATGACGTCCGAACTGGAAGACGCATTCAAAATTGGCTTCTTGTTGTTCTTGCCCTTCATCGTCATTGATCTCATCATTTCTAACATTCTTCTAGCGATGGGCATGATGATGGTTTCACCTATGCCGATATCCTTGCCATTCAAGCTGTTCCTGTTCGTTTCCGTGAACGGGTGGCAGCGCTTAATTCACGGTCTCGCCTTGTCCTACGTGGGACCCGCGTGATGAATTCGGCCACACTCACCAACCTCGCCATTGAAGCGCTCAAACTGACAGTTATCCTGTCGATGCCGGCAGTCCTGGTGGGCACGATAGTTGGGCTAATTGTCAGCATGGTGCAGGCCGCGACTCAAGTTCAAGAGCAGACGCTTCCCTTCGCAGTGAAGTTGATATGCGTGAGCCTCATGCTGGTGGCTACCGCGAGCTGGTTCGAGGAGCTTAGCAGGTATACGGTGCAAATGCTCGACAAGATCAGTAGCTTGTAAGTCTAGGGCTTGAGGCTATGCGCGCTTGCCCGTCCTCCTAACGCGAGATCTACGCGAGCGTGGCAGGGAGCCCACTCTCCATCATTTTGTGTGCCTAGTTGATGTTGCCTGCCGATTCGGCTGACTTGCATACTTCCCTCGTTGTTCTTTTGCTCGCGACCGCGCGCATAACGGGCATGATGCTGGCCGTCCCTATTTTGGGACGTAGCATGGTGACGGGAATGGCGCGCGGCGGTGTGGTCATCGCCTTGGCGTTCCCCGTCATGGTTCGGGCTTGGGCAACAAAGCCCGCGGACCTGGACATCACGCGTTTGACGCCGATCCTGGGCCTGGGACTCAAGGAACTCCTGGTCGGGCTTGTGCTTGGCCTTCCGGTTGCCGCGACCATGTGGGGCGTGGAGGCATCCGGCACGTTCATTGACGACCAGCGGGGTGCCACGATGGCAAGCCTACTTAATGAGGCAAGCGGCAATCAAGCGTCGTTGCTCGGGACGTTCCTAGGCGAGCTTTACGCCACATGGCTGTTCGTCACCGGCGGGTTCTCCAAACTCTTGGAAGCATTCTATCGCTCCCATGACGTCTGGCCTCTGTGGAGTTTTTATCCTACACTCGGTTCAGAATTCGTCCGAGCGGTTCTCAGTCTGGCAGATGTCGTGATGGTGCTAACATTGCTTCTCGCCGGCCCAGCCGTCGTCGGCATGTTCCTCAGCGAATTAGGTTTGGCTTTGATCAGTCGATTCGCGCCCCAATTGCAAGTCTTTTATGTCGCTACATCAGTCAAGAGTATGGTTGCTCTTCTGCTGCTGATGCTTTCGCTCACAATTATTTTGACGTGTGCCGACACTCACATGCTACCAGCGGCCGCGTTTCTGAGCCGCATCGCCGAGTGACTGTTTTGGCAGGTGAAAAGACCCAAAAGCCCAGTCCCAAGAGGCTGCGCGACTTGCGCAGGATAGGCCAGGTCCCGCAGAGCAGGGACTTTGTATCAGCCTTAGTGACCCTTGGGTTCTTCGTCCTGTTCTTTGCTTCACTGCCTGACTTGATAGACCGACTTGAGGCAGCGGTCTTGTTGCCTGTTTCTCATCTCAAAGAAGATTTCGCAGTTGTCAGCCGGCAGCTCCTCAAGTCTTATATTCATGAAGCGCAGAGTATAGTCGCACCGTTCCTAGGCGTCGTGCTGATCATCGGCGTCGGAGCCAATCTCCTGCAGAACGGAGTTCTATTCTTCCCCGCGGCAGTCGTGCCGTCGCTCAAGAGGCTAAATCCAAGTCAGAACATCAAAAGGATATTGTCGCTGCAGAGCCTTGTCGAACTGGCTAAGTCGGTCGTTAAGGTGCTGATACTCGGCCTCGTTCTAATGTTTGTTCTCCGCGAACGCGTAGGTGCGCTGATCTCGGTTCCGGGTTGCGGTATGTCCTGTCTACGTTGGCTCACAGGTCGCCTGTTAATCTACGTCGCGAGTTGTGCGGGTTTGAGCTTCCTTGTGTTGGCAATGGCGGACTTGGCGTTCCAGCGATGGCAGTTCGCGAGGAACAACAGGATGTCGCGAGATGAGGTTAAGCGAGAACTTAAGGAAGATGAAGGAGACCCTTTGATCAAAGCTGAACGTAAGAAAGTTCTTGCCCAAATTGCCCAATCGCGCAGGGCGACCGTCTTGATCACCAATCCAACGCACATTGCAATAGCGATTTATTACGATCGGCAGCACACTCCCCTACCACTGATTGACGCCATCGGTACTGATCTCGTAGCACGGCGAATGATCGATGCTGCGGCCGCTGCCGGGGTCCCCGTGATGCGAAGCGTTCCGCTGGCACGCGCGCTCTTAGAGGACGGCCTGGTCGACGAATGTATTCCGTCGCACTTGATTGAACCGGTCGCAGCGGTTCTGCGGGCGGTTGGAGAGCTGGCGCCTCAGACTGCCCATGGGCCGTGATACCGGCCATATCAATTGCGCGGGGAGCTATGTGCGTGTTTCGGCAAATCCCGAACACCGATTTCGGTAATTCGCGGACAGCGATTTCAGTAATGGCACGAGCTATCGCTAAATTTTGGTGACGGCGCGGCCGGTCAGGCGGCGGCGGTTGTGGGCTGACGGTCAGTCGGTTTGGCGATGACCTCGATCCCATCGTTGAATGTCACACGGAGAACGAGTTTTGGCAACTGGTTGTGACCATCGAGACGACGCCAGCTTTTCTGCGTGGCCTCAAGCAGTTTGAAGAGTACGCGTCCGAGGACGGCCGCGCAACGACTACGCGCGCGCATAGACGGTCTCGGTTATGATGGTCGCTGGCCTGCGATGGGACGCTGATCGGAGGGTTTTTCGACCGCGCGTAGCCGTTTCCATTCCCAAGGAAGCAGCTCGTCCAGGCGCGAGGCAGGCAGATCGGCGATACGGGCCGGAACATCGGCGAGCCAGGCTTGCGGGTCGACGTCGTTGAGGCGTGCGGTGGTGAGAAGCGTCATCATGACAGCGGCGCGGTCTGCCCCGCGCTGAGAACCGGCAAAGGTCCAATTGCGTCTTCCGAGAGCGATACCGCGCAGCGCTCTTTCCGCAGCGTTGTTGGTCAGGCAGATTCTGACATCATCAAGGAAGCGGGCGAAGTCAGCCCAGCGCTTGAGCATGTAGTCGATCGGCTCGCGAACCTCGGAGGAGCGCGAGAGTGTGGCGCGTTCGGTGGTCACCCATTCGTGCATCCCATCGAACAGCTTTCAATTATCCACATTTGGCATCGGATTTGGACGACGCGCCGCGGGCAAAAACTTGAATCGGAAGAATCTGTTGTGATTCGTTGTTGAGCACCTGATTCGGAGGGGTGGGGTGCTCGATGGGCTTGGTGAAGGAACGCGCGGAGACGCGTGCTCAGCGATTGACGACCGGTATCGAAACCCCCGTGGGTCGGTCAAAATCCCCCGGGTATGGTCACTTGAAGCTCCCCCACCTGATGATCGTCGTCGGCGGCGCTGAACAGCGGTAGCCGGTCAGGCAGGACGTTTATTTTCGGTCCCTTTAGCCAGCAAGGGGACCGAGGAGTTGAACGTCTTGAAGCCACACCTGCAAAGCACGGTATTTACGCTCCTTGATCGCAACGCCAGCCAGCGCGAGATCCACAGGCTCGAGATCCACAGGCTGACGGGGGTCGATCGCAAGACGATCCGGCGTTACCGGGCGCTGTGGGCTGGTGCGGAGGCAAATTCCCCCGGGGAGGTGACCACCGGCCCGGTGAGCGTGGACGGCCAAATTCCTCCACCCCGACCACCGGCTTTTAGGGGGTCGGGTGCGACGGTCACCGGCAGCCAGGCCCGCTCGGCCTGCGAACCGCATCGGGCATGGATCGAAGAACAGGTCCGCCTGAAGCGGAATGCGCAGGCGATTTACCAGGACCTGGTTGATCGATTTGGCTTTCCGTCCACCTATCAGAGCGTCAAGCGGTTTGTGCGCACGTCGCGGCACGCCGATCCTGAGCAGTTTGATCGCCTTGAGTTCCTCCCCGGCGAGGAAGCTCAGGTCGACTATGGCGAGGGCGCGCCGACGGTTGATCCGAAGAGTGGGCGTTACCGTCGTCCCCGCCTGTTCGTGATGACGCTGCGCTACTCGCGGCGGAGCTTCCGGCTGGTGGTCTGGCAATCCAGCCAGCAGGTCTGGGCGCAGCTTCACGAAGAAAGCGTTCCGGTATTTTGGCGGGGTCCCCAGCTATGTCGTGCTCGACAACCTGAAAGAAGGCGTCCTCAAGCCGGATTTGTACGAGCCCCAGCTCAACCCGATTTACAGCGCGATGCTGGCTGATTACGCCGTGGTCGCCGATCCCGCGCGTGTGGCCGATCCCAACCGGAAGGGGAGCGTCGAGAACGCGATTCAACATACCCAGGGCACCGCGCTGGCCGGACGGCGCTTCGAGACGCTGGAGGCACAGAATGAGTTATTGAGGCACTGGGAGGAGAACTGGGCTTCCAAACGCATCCACGGCAGCACGCGCCGTCAGGTCGAGGCGATGTTCCAGGAGGAGAAGCCGCACCTGCGGCCGTTGCCAGTGGCTGCCTTCCGCATCTTCACCGAGGTTGTTCGGACCGTCTGCGACGATACCACCGTGCGTGTTGATAGCAGCTATTACGCCGCGCGGCCTGCGCCCATCGGCAGCCAGGTCGTGGTGCGGATCTACGCCTCGACGATCGAGATCCGCGATCGCCACACCCATGCGCTGCTGCGCGTTCATCCCCGGATGGCGCATCCGGTTCTGTCGTCCTGCCGACCAACGAGCGGCCGTTCAATCCGTCGCGGCAAACAGCCTTGCTGCTGTCGAGCGCCGGCCGCATCGGCCCGCAGACCAAGGCGCTGTGCCAGCAGATGTTCGACACCGAAGGGCGCGTTGGACAACGCGCGATGTGGGGCATTGTCGGGCTGAGCCGGAAGTATCCGGCACGGTTGGTCGAACAGGCTTGTGCGCACGCCATCGACAACCGCATCTACCGTTACAAGCACGTGCGCGCGACCGTCGAGCGGCTGTTTGAACAGGCATTCGCGCAGATTGAAACGACGCCACCACCGACATCGCAGCTCATTCAGGATCATCCGCTGATCCGCGCCCCCGCCGAATACGGTGATCTATTCAGCCGCGCGGTGCGGCGCGACGCCAACGACAATGACCGGCAGGCCGAGGCTCACAACGACCGCGCCCCTGTAACCCGCGCTCGTGTCGCCTGCACAACCCCGACCAGCTCCGGCGCCACAAGCGCTCCCGCTGCGCCTTCTCACCTCAAACTGGAGACTCAACTACATGATGACCATGCCGGAAATTGAGCGTTGCCTGCGACAGTTGCGCCTGTCGGGCGTCCGCGACACGCTGCAGACGCGCGTGCTGCAGGCGCAGGGCGCCAACCAACCCTTCCTCGAGACCTTCTCCTTGATCTTGCAGGACGAACTGGATCGCCGCCAATCCCGTCTTATCGAGCGGCGATACCAGCAATCCGGGCTCGATGAAAAGCTGACGCTCGCCGAGTTCGACTGGTCCTTTAATCCCAAATTGCCGCGCCAAACTTGCTTCCAGCTCCACACCCTAGCGTTCATTGCTGCCGGCGAGAACGCGCTGCTCGTCGGCAAACCCGAGTCAGATTCATACTACGCATCTCGCTACCCCCTTAGAGTTGAAGTTCTTTTTGACCCGGATCGCCAGACGATGGCCGCCGGAACCGCCGCGCATGCGCGGCGCGCTTGACATCGGGATGTTCCAGATCAACCGCTTTGATCATCCACGGTGCGCCTTTGCACAGCTGCTGGGCAGGCAAGCTCTGTTCTTCGATCAGACGGCGAACCGTCGAAGGACTGACTTTCAACGCAGTTGCAGCTTCGTCCAAAGTGACCTCTCCACGCTCGGCGCGCTCGCCCTCTCGGTAGGCCGCAATGGCGTGTTGATTGCGCAGGCTGCGAACGCGGACACGGGTCCAACTGTTGCCCCGCCCCGTCGACTTACTGGCGCGGTTGAGAACCGCGGCGATGGTGCTATCGGGCATCTGACGCGCGAGGACACGAACGAGATCGACCACATCTGCTGCGGTGCTCCAGCGGTGCTCGCCGGTGCGGTTCTTCCTCACCTGCAATGCCGTGTGATCGCCACCATGCCAGTGGACAATCAAGTCCAGCACCTCGTCGTGGATGCGCACAACGATCTCATGGATCAAGCTTCGGATGATCCTCTTGCGCGTCGCAGCTGTTGCACCCGGACTTTCCCAAGCTCTCTCGAGATCGGCACCAAGCGCAAGTAACCGATCGCGATCGATGTCGCTCAACGTCATCTCCGGCGTAGCCAACAACGTCTCGCGCTCGCCCTCAAGCTCGCGGACAGCGACCAGGCGTTCGTTCCAGCGCCGCTCCAGCTCGCCGGCAACAAGGCGATTGTCCGGATCGACAGCCTCGTATCGCCGATGAGCGCGAGTTGCCTCGTAGCGTGCCTGCTCCAGAGTCAACTCGAGCTGACGCAGCTTGTCGGCGTGTTCACGCCCGCGCGCTTCCATGGCCGCCAGTGCCGCCTGTACACCCAGCGGCTGCAGCCGCGCGATGACCTCCGCGCTGATCGCGCGATCCGCGCGCAGACCGCCGAATGAGATGCACGGGTCTCCACCATGGTTGATCTGGCTACCGCGGCAATGATAGCGCCCGACAGTACTGTGCGTGCCGCTGTAGGCAACGTGAAGTTTGCGGCCGCAGTGGCCGCAACGAAGAAGCCCCGCGAGAAGGCCTTCGCCGCGGCGGACCGAGCCACGATTCATGAAGCTTTTTCCGTTGGCGTTGTCGGTGATCAGGCGCTGATTCCTCTCGAACTCCGCCCACGTAATGTAGCCCTCATGGTGGTCCTTGATCAAAACCTCCCAGTCGTTGCGCTCGCGCCGGAAGCCCCGCACGATCCTCTTGCGGCCGGCCTCGATCGTCACCCGACTGCCCGAGCGCCCGAAGACATAGGCGCCAGCATAGGCGGGATTGGTCAGGATGTGGTGGATCGTATTGTATACTGGTAACTTCCATTCGACGTGGCGGCCCTCGGGGCCATGGCCGACCGCGGGCAAAGTGATTCGCTCCTGCCGTAACCAGAGGTGGACCTGGCGCAGTGTCTGCATCTCGGCAAACTTGGTGAACACGAGTACGAGCGCCTCCTGAATGCGCCGATCAGGGTCCTTCTCGATCCGATCGTGGGAGACCTTGAGATAGCCGATGGCGACGTTGAGGAAGAGCTCACCCCTACGTGCCTTCTGCTTCAAGGCTTCAAGCGAGCGTTGCCGAAAGATAGACAGCTCCATCTCGCTCATCGTGCCCTTCATGCCGAGCAGAAGGCGATCGTTGGGGTGGCGCGGATCGTAGACGCCATCCTCATCGACGATCAGTGTTCCAATGAGCCCGCAGAACTCCAGGAGCGTATGCCAATCCCTGCCGTTGCGGGCCAGCCGAGAGGCCTCAATCGAGACCACAGCGCCAACTCGCCCTTCGCAAATGGCGGCGAGCAGCTTCTCGAACCCGGGACGCGCGGTGCCGCCACCCGAGCGACCGAGATCGTCGTCGATTACGACCACCTCGCTCCAGCCCAGCTGCCGCGCACGGTCGGCCAAGCCGTACTGGCGGCGCTGGCTCTCGCGGTTGTTGATAACCTGGTCGGCCGTCGACTGACGAATGTAGACGACGGCGTGGCGAGCAAGGTGCTCAGGCGTGATCTTGCTCATCGCTGTCCTCCCGGTTCACGTCGTGTGCCTCGACTGCGCTGTCGGTGAGCGCTTCGGTCAGAAGCTCCTTTAAGAGCTCCAGCATTTGCTGATGGGTTTCGATTGGAATGCTGGTGTATGTCGGAGGGCTCTCGAACAGATCCCCTGACGACGTGATCCATCCGCCATGACCACCTCCTCGCGAATGGGACGATTCGCTGGAAGAGGAGGCTAAGGGCGCGTCGACAAGAAGACGCGCCTCCAGTAGACGATCCACCGGAAGCCGCGGATCAGCTTTGAGATGGAGGACGCGGCGGCGGGAGCCGCCATCCATGCCGGCAGCAGCGTCAACGTGGCGTCAGGTTGTCTGATAACAAAATGCGTATCACCCCCAATCCGCTTGCAGGCGATAACCACGACTGACGCTCCGCATCGCGGATGGAACGGGTAAAGGATCTCCACATCAGATCCCAGACACCCGGCATTATGACGCTGGTCCGCCTGGCACCGGGAAATCCCACATCGCCAAGGCGATTGCCTATCAGGCGATCCTGCAAAACCACAAGGTCCAGTATCTTGAGACCGACGACTTCTTCCACCGCTATGCCCTGAACTCCCCGGCGCAACGCGAGGTGCGCCTGAGAACCATCATCGACTGCGATCTCCTCGTGCTGGACGATCTGTTCCTCGCACGCGCCATCCCTTGCCGATTCCGAGGTGATGGTGCGCGACGTACCGACTTGATGGCGCGCAGGGTTCCGAAATGATCGCGCGCAGCATTCCGAGCATTGTCCGCGCAGCATTCCGATTTGATCGCGCGCAGTTTCGGATGGTGTGAGGCCCGATCGTTGGGCCATTTCTCCGGCTGGAAGCAGTTGGGAGGATTGGATGCCGACGAGGAGGGTTATCATGCGCCAGGTGCGCGAGATTGTGAGGTTGAGCCTTGAGGCTGGGCTCTCGACGCGCGTGGTTGGCGAGCGCGTCGGCATCGGGCCGACGACGGTACGTGACACGCTGAAGCGGTTTGCGCGCGCGGGTCTGGCATGGCCAGTCCCGGAAGCGATAAGCGACGCCGAGTTGGAGCAACGGCTGTACGGGTTGCCTGGCGTGAAGCCGGGTCGCCGCAAGGTGGCCGAACCGGACTGGTCCGTTATTGCCCGCGAGCTCAAGCGCAAGCATGTGACCTTGCAGGTGCTGTGGGACGAGTACATTGCAGAGCATCCGGACGGGTACCGGTACAGCCGTTTCTGTGACTTGTTCCGCAACTGGGAAGGCCGGCTGCCGCTGGTGATGCGCCAGCACCACGGCGGCGGCGAGAAATTGTTTGTCGACTATGCCGGCGACACGGTGCCGGTGGTTGACCGTAAGACTGGCGAGGTGCGCGACGCGCACATCTTCGTGGCGGTCATGGGCGCATCCAGCTTGTCGTTCGCGCTGGCGACGTGGACCGAGCAGCTCGGCGACTGGATCGCGGGACATAACGCGGCCTTCTTTTTTGGCGGCGCGACGCAACTGCTGGTGCCCGACAACGCCAAGGTCGCGGTGATCAAGGCCTGCCTCTATGACCCTATGGTCAACCGCAGCTACAGCGATATGGCGCAGCATTACGGCACGGCGATTTTGCCGGCACGGCCGCGTCGCCCGAGAGATAAGGCGAGCGCTTCATACTGCACCTCATTCCTGTGATGGCGCGGTGATGCGGTGAGTTGCGCCGGGCGCGCGCCGCGCCCACCGCAGCCCTTGCGGATCGTCATGCCAGGAGGGATCTCCCACAGGCCACGGTTCAGGCTGTCGGTATAGCATTTTGAGATGAGCCCCTGGCGACCCCACGTGTGTACGGCTGTCTCGGAGACGCAGAACTTGGTGGCGATCTCGCGCGTCGTGAGCATACCACGCCGACGCAGCCGCTCATATCGGCTCGCAAGTTTGTAGGCGCAGCGAATGAAGGCAACCTTCTTCAGATTGAACGCCTTTGCCTCCCATGTACGCCATCCGTGCTTATTGAGAATCTCGGCGACTTCGCGATCGCAATGATGATCAAGAAGACGATCAACCTCGGCGACGAGTTCAGGTTTGAACTTGCGGATCTGGGCGATGGGTAGCGGCCGGTCGAGCACCAAGGTACGCGTGGCGCCGCCGGACAGGCGCACATGGGCCGTGATAGTTTGCGACTTGATTAAGGTTACGTCGTCGATGAGCAGACGCACGATGCGCTTGCGCTCGCGGGACTCAACTCGCGGATCTTGCCAGATCCGCGGAAGCTGCTCGGCGAGGTCAAGGATGCGTCGCTGGGCTTCTGCGCTGAGTGCCGCAGCCTGCTGTTTGCTTCGGCGCTTGTAGTCTTCGGCGGCATGGGCATGGCGGCGCAGCTTGTCGTTCCATTCGGCCTCGAGTGAATCGGCGACGAGTCGGTTGTCGGGATCGACCTTCATGTAGCGTCGACGCGCAAGCTCGGCTTCATAGCGCATCCGCTCGACATGCTGGCGACGCGCTGCATCGGTCTCTGCGGCGCGCGTCTCGAGCTCGCGCTGCACCTCGAGGGTGACGGCCAGCGTCATCGGCGTCATCAGCTCGATCATCAGGTCTGCGATCCCCGCATCGACGATCTTCCCGGGAACCGTTTGGCAGGTCCATCCCGCGCGGCGTACCGCGTTCGCCTGGCACAGATAGGTTGGGACGGTGCTGCCGTGCTCCTGGCTGTAGCGCACACCCATGCGTTCGCCACACAGGCCACAGACCACGCGACCTTGGAGAAGCGCCGGTCCCTCGCGCGCCGGTCCCGACCGCCGCTCGCCACCGAAGGCACGAGCGTTGTCGGCGAGCCGCCGCTGGTTGGCCTCGAAGCGTTCCCAGTCGATGTAGCCCTGGTGCATCCCCGGCATAACGAACTGCCAATCGGCCCTGGCAACCTTGACGACACTGGTGCCACCATCGGGCCGGTGCCGTATACGCGTTCGGCCATACGCAAAAGCGCCGGCGTAGCGCGGATTGTGGAGCACCTGCAGAACGCGCGCATGGTGCGGCGCCGCCCACAGGAGATCACCCTTGTTCGGTCCTGTCCGGAGTCGTCGCGGGAACAGCAAACCTTGCTCCCGGAAGAAGCGGACTGTCTGCATCGCACTTCCGGTCTGCTCGAAGGCATCGAACACGAGACGGATTGCGTTCTGCACCTGGAGGTCGGGATCGAGGCCGATCGTTCGATCGTTCCGGTAAACCAGCCCAACCGGAGGGCACATCTCGAGCTCGCCGCGACGGGCCTTGTTGAGCTGACCACCACGCATGCGTGCTTTAAGGATGTGCAGCTCGGCCTCGCTCATCGTACCTTTGAGGCCGAGCAAGAGGCGATCGTTGAAGCTGGCTGGATCGTAGATACCGTCTTCGTCAAGGATGAGCGTCGCCGTCAATGCGCAAAGTTCGATGAGCCGGTGCCAGTCGGCCGAGTTGCGCGCAAGGCGCGAGACCTCCAGCCCCATGACAATACCAGCCTTGCCGAGCGCCACCTCGCTCACCAGTTGCTGGAAGCCATCGCGTGCTGTCGTACTTGATCCGGACTTGCCGAGATCGCGATCGATGACGTGAACGCGCTCGACCGGCCAGCCGGCCACAACTGCTCGATCCCGCAACCCATATTGGCGCTCGGTGCTCTCGCCGTGCTCGGCGACCTGGCGAAGGGTCGATTGGCGGACATAGAGGTAAGCGTCGCGCTTGAGATGGTCGGCAGTGACTTTAAGCTCAGGCATGGAAGGGCTCCATTGCGATGGCGACGAGGATGCCAGCGATGAGGCGCGTGACGTCGCTTGTTGCGGGCGACGGATTGTCTGGGGCCGAGTGCGCGAGCCGATGGTCGTGGCAGGCCGCCTCGGTATTGACCTCCTGCCCGCGTGCTCGGATCCACGCTGCCAATCCCCGTCGACGAAGAATGGTGAGACCCGGGCAGGCCGTGAACTCGGCACGCAATGCGGCGGCG
Organism: Bradyrhizobium sp. CB3481; assembly: GCF_029714305.1. Taxonomy (NCBI): domain Bacteria; kingdom Pseudomonadati; phylum Pseudomonadota; class Alphaproteobacteria; order Hyphomicrobiales; family Nitrobacteraceae; genus Bradyrhizobium; species Bradyrhizobium sp. CB3481. Next base: position 5,831,238 of record NZ_CP121647.1, on the reverse strand, counting down.
CGTAGCTTCTCGTAGCTGTCCGCTGCGTCCGCAGGCGCGGCGATCAAGCTGGATTGAGTCGTTTTTTGCGCGCCAGCGCCCGCTCCAGGCTGCGTCGGTGCACCTTGACGCCGAACCGCGCCTCGATCGCATCTAGGCAGTGCGACGTCGTCAGTTCGGGTCTTGCAGCTTTGAGAGCTGCGACGAACGCAACGACCTCGGCGGAGACCTTGTGGCCGCCTTTGGGGCCTCGCCGGTTCGGCAACAGGCCGGCAAGCCCGGAGGTTTGCAGGGCGCTCTGCGCCTTGTAGAAGGTCGGGCGCGTCACGCCGAATGTCTCGGCGGCCTCGCTGATCGCAATGCCGTCGACCTGGTGACGTCGCACCATCTCGTAGCGCACCTGCACCAGGTCCTTCGCATCGAAGAATGGGTTGCTGACGAACGAGGGGTCGCGGACAGCTTCCGGATTTGAATTGAGGACGCCGTCTTGCGCCAGCGCCTCGCTCTTCGAATCCCGCTTCTTCGCCCTGGCCATGCTCGGCCTCAATCTTACGTAAATATAAATACACCTCTACATGTTGGGGTGTCAACGGAGATGTTGACGCAATATGAAGATTTGCCGCCTCTATTTTGGTGGAAATACACTGCGCCGCGTCGACAGCATGGCGTTATTGTCTTTACATATGCGGCGTATTTATCTTTACGCATCGCGGGTGCCCATGCTCTCCGCGAGTTGATCCAGCGCGTCACAAAGCGCCAACAGGTCAACCGCGCAAAAGGCTGCTCTACCCGCAGCGATCAGCCGGAACTCATCGGGTGGATCGATATCGGTCCATGCGCTCGCGATCGTGCAAAGTCGACCGTTCTGACCCTCATAGACCACCCGGTCTTCGCCCCAATGACGGCGCCGACAGATCAGCTCGAACTTGCGACCGCAAAGCGGATGGAAGGGATGCGTGATCCGCACCTTTTGCTGGGTCGTACCCGCATGACCTGCAGTCGACAACTTTTGCCAAGGCGAAGGTTGAGGCCGGCGTCGGAATCATCGAGCGCTGGCTACTGGGACGGCTGCGCAACCGAACCTTTTACGGCCTTGCCGAGCTCAACGGTGCGATTGCCGAGTGGCTGGCCAAGCTCAATGACGGGCGGGTGCTACGCCAGTATGGCCGCACACGGCGCCAGCTGTTCGAGGAAATTGACGCGCCGAATCTTAAACCGCTCCCCGGCGAGCCGTGGGTCCATGCCGAATGGCGCCGATGCCGGGTTGGGCTCGACTATCACGTCGAGATCGAACGACACTACTACTCGGTGCCCTACCGCTTCGCCCGTCGCGAGGTAGAAGCGCGGATCTGTGCGCGAACGATTGAAATCTTCCTGGGGGGCGAGCGTATCGCCGTGCACATGCGCGGCAGCGGCAACGGGCATCACACGACGATCAGCGCCCACATGCCTTCCAGCCACCGGCGCTATGGCGAGTGGACGCCGGCAAAGATCCGCAGGAGGCAAGCCGGATCGGCCCGATGCTGCGCCTGCTGGTCGACCGGATCATCGAGGATCGGCCGCATCCCGAACAGGGCTATCGTTCGTGCCTGGGGATCATCCGACTTGAGAAGCACTTTGGCGCCGAACGCCTCGAGGCGGCCGCGCTGCGCGCGATTGAAATCCGGACTCGCAACTACCCGAGCGTCAAATCGATCCTCGAGAAGGAGCTTGATCGCGTTGTAACGCCCGCGTCCCCCGAGCGCGAGCCGATCCTACACACCAACATCAGAGGCTCGGACTATTACCACTAAAAGGGAAGAAAATGCTGACACACCCTACACTCCACTTGCTTACCCAGCTCGGCCTTACCGGTATGGCCGAGGCCTTTAAGAACCTTGCCGACAACGAGGAGGTCCATGGTCTCGCTCACGCCGAATGGTTGGCGTTGCTGCTGGATCGTGAAGCGACCTGGCGTAACAACCGGCGCCTGGCGCTTCGTCTCCGCAAGGCAAAGCTGCGTCATCATGCCGTGCCCGAGGATATCGACTACCGCGCACGCCGTAGGCTCGACCGCCGCTTGTTCGACATGCTGCTCAAGGGAGACTGGATCAAAAACCATGAGAATTGTGCCATTGTCGGGCCAACCCGGCGTCGGGAAAAGCTGGCTGGGCTGTGCGCTTGGTCACAAGGCCTGCCGGGACAACCATTCTGTACTTTACACCCGGCTGCCGCCGTTGTTCGAAGAACTGGACCTTGCCCGGGGCGACGGTCGACTCACTTCGCGGATGAAGAGCATCGCCGCCGTCGAGCTCCTAATTTTGGACGATTGGGGCCTCCAGGCCATCGACGCCAATGCCCGGCATCATCTGCTCGAAATCCTCGAAGACCGCTACGGCCGTCGATCAACACTCGTCACCAGCCAGCTTCCAATTGCCAAATGGCATGAGCTCATAAATGACCCAACTTACGCTGATGCCATACTTGATCGGTTGCTTCACAACGCTCACAGGCTGGAACTAAACGGTGACTCCATGCGTCGCACGCCGGTTCTTCCTCGGGCTTGATTACATCGTCGGCCCGATGAAGACCAGGGACTACAGCCCGCGAAGCTGACCGGCCGCTACGGCACTGTTGGGGGTGCGCGTCCAGTCAGCTTCGCTCCATCGAGCGACACCAGACGTGATCTCTTCGGCGGCCGCTTGACCACGGGCGACCGATAGTACCAATTGCCTTTAACGATCGGGGGCTTCACATGCGCGCGATCAGATTGGAATGCTGCGCGGCATCAGATTGGAATAGCTGCGCGCGATCATCGGAATCCGCAATCCCTGACGACGCCGGCGCATTGCTGCAGACCCTGATCCATCAGCGATACAAACTGCACCGCAGCGTCATCGTCACCTCCAATCGCGTCGTGCAGGATTGGGGGACATACCTGGGGGACAACACCATGAGTACGACGATCCTCGATCGCCTGATGCATCATTGCCATCTGCTTGAGTTCGACGGATGCAGCTATCGGCTCAAAGAGGCCGCCGAAACTCTTGCCCGTGAAACAAAGGCAAACTAACAAGCAACTTGTCCTGCCTTGGAGGAATTTGACTGACCGCACCGGGAGGAATTTGAAGTGACCCGCGGGGTCGAGACGTGGGTTGATCGGGAAGCTGCAGGATGCGAGTTTAAGGATGAGCGGCTTGGCCGGCGGTTCTGCAAATTGCTCGCACAAGTCGGGAGCGACATGGGGCAGAGCATCCCGCTGGTTTGTCAGGACTGGGCCAACACGAAGGCGGGCTATCGCTTCTTCTCCAACGAACGGGTCAACGAGGCGGATATTCTTTGGGGTCATTTCGAGGCGACGCGCAGGCGCGCAACGGCGACCGAGGGACCGATCCTCATCCTCCATAACGCGACGGAGTTCAGCTTCAAGCGCGAGAAGCCAGATCTGATTGGCTTTACCGGTAAGACGGCAGGGCGCACGCAGCGCGGCATCCTGATGCATTCGAGCCTCGCCGTGACGACCGAGGGGCTTCCCTTCGGACTGGCGGCATCAAGTTCTGGACACACAAGAAGTTCAAGGGGACGACGGCGCTGAAGCGAAAGATTAATCCGACACGGGTTCCGATCGAGCAGAAGGAGAGCATCCGCTGCTGGAGAATTATAGTAATCGACCGACCTTCTCGCCGCCCCTGGACGATGCGTTCATATTGGTGATCGCGAGAGCGACATCTATGAGCTGTTTTGCCTGGCCGAGGAGGTTGGAACGCATTTCCTGGTGCGAACCTGTGTTGATCGGCTTGCGGGGGACGGCAATTATACAATTGCCGACGAAATGGACGAGGTTACGGTCAAAGGCCTACATCGGATCAACCTCAAGGACGACAAAGGCGATCCGGATGAAGCGCTGCTCGAAATTCGTTTCCGCAAGCTTCGAATTCTGCCGCCGATCGGCAAGCAGAAGAAATATCCCGCACTCACTCTGACCGTGATCCATGCTCAAGAGCGGGGGACGCCGAAGCGGCGAAAGAAGATCGAGTGGAAGCTCCTCACCGACCTCCCGGTCCAATCGCGCAAGGACGCCATCGAGAAGATCGAATGGTACGCGTTGAGGTGGAAGGTCGAAGTCTTCCATAAGATCCTCAAATTGGGCTGCAAGGCGGAGGATTCTAAATTGCGAACCGCTGAGCGTTTGGTCAATCTGATCGCAGTTTACTGCATTGTGAGTTGGCGCGTCTTCTGGATGACGATGCTCAATCGTTCCTCGCCGAATGCCGCACCGCAGACGGCGCTGAATGATCTCGAAATCAGGCTCCTTGATCATTGGTGAAAGACAGGGGTGGCGATCACTGTCGAGGAAGCACGCTCTCGCACTATGTCGTCAAGATCGCGCGGCTCGGAGGATACTTGGCGCGAGCCAACGATCCGCCTCCAGGAAATACCGTGATCTGGCGTGGACTGTCGCGGCTAACCGACATCGAACTCGGAGCCGCGATCGAGGCAAAAATTAGGGGTAATTGAAAGATCGGCTTCGCGCTTACGTCTTGGGCATGGCAATCCTCCATACAATGATGAGCAGGAGTCGATAGCGCGCTCGTTCGGCAGGAAGATGCGCGTCGGGCAGCTTTCGACGATCGCGGGTGCGATGTTGCTACCCTCGATGTCGGAGAGCGATTGCATGGCGAAGACGACGGAGGCATTTCTTCCTGAATGTCTTCAGCCATTCGCGAAGCTGCTGGGCGAACCCCGGATCGTCGAGGACAAGCCAGCCCTCGTCGATGGTGAGGAGCGTCGAGTTCGCATTGCTCACCCACCCGTTTTACAGAACCGCACGTGGCACGCCCCGTTGCACCCCGTGCTGAACAAGGTCTTCGCAACCTAACATGGGGGGCCTCAATTGAGGAAGAGGAGAACGTCGTTCTGCCGGCCTGAGGGTCCCAACATGGCCCTGTAGGGCACGCCAAGGATGCGGATGCTTGTCTCGGCTCGCTGCGCGCTCGGCAGCATACCGTACCAATGCATTCCTCGCATGAGGTCCTCCGGCGCTTGTTGGTTGCCGTGTTGCCAGCCCGGAGGGACGAATTGTCCTAAGTCCGTCGGCGCAGAGTATGTCGGGCCAAAGATCGAGGCGCCGAGATCTTGATTCCACGCTGGTGGGCTTGGCTGGTTGACGCTTGGCGCTGGCGATTGGACGGGCGGAGCCCAAAAGTTCGCTGTAGTCCAACTATCGCCAGAAGGCTGACCGGCTCGATCCACATCTCGCCAAAACTGCTCCGAATTGAAGCTTTCTGGCTGGTTGACGCTTGGCGCTGGCGATTGGACGGGCGGAGCCCAAAAGTTCGCTGTAGTCCAACTATCGCCAGAAGGCTGACCGGCTCGATCCACATCTCGCCAAAACTGCTCCGAATTGAAGCTTTCTGGCTGGTTGACGCTTGGCGCTGGCGATTGGACGGGCGGAGCCCAAAAGTTCGCTGTAGTCCAACTATCGCCAGAAGGCTGACCGGCTCGATCCACATCTCGCCAAAACTGCTCCGAATTGAAGCTTTCTGGCTGGTTGACGCTTGGCGCTGGCGATTGGACGGGCGGAGCCCAAAACTTCGCTGTAGTCCAACTATCGCCAGAAGGCTGACCGGCTCGATCCACATCTCGCCAAAACTCCGTCGGATCGACGCCAGTTGTTGAGGGACCCGATCGAGCCGCTGCATCCTCCGCGCGCCCAACACGGCGAGCGGTGCTCAATCGCAGTTGGAGGTTCTCCCGACTGACGGGGAAGTTTTCGAGGTCTATCGCGGCTGGCTCGTACCCTTGCGCCAATTGTCTGACCAGCTCCCGCGTGCCATCCACCAGGTAGACGCCGCAATCATAAGTGTTCTGCTGCTGAGCCATCCTGCGAAATTCGAGGCGAGCGCCCAGCTCTTTTGCGAGCTCTGCTGCATGTCGGTTGTTGTATCCCCCGTAGGAGTCGTAGTGATAGGCAACCGGCATGAGCCGATCGCGGCGATCAACGAACAGCAGCGACCAATGGGTGCCGCCGCCGCGATTAGGGCCCTCAACAGGGGCATCGTTCAATGACAGCAACAGGAAGTCGGCGGTATCGTTGTCGTTCGGACCATTGACAATGCGATGGAATGCGACAGTCTGGGTAGAGCGCGAGCGCAGCTGAAGAACCGTGAGGGGATCCGCGAACCGCGTCCGCGCGGCCAGATCCGGATTGCGCCTCTGCAACTCCTGCTCCATGAGGCCGTAATCCGCCCAGATGTGTCGATCGCTCAGCCACTCCTCGGCGCCGAGAGGCGGCGGCCCGCTGCGAACATCGAGCGAAGCATCACCACCCCGCTCCTCAGGTGAGGACGGTAGATCAACCAGAGAGATAATGCCAGGGTAGGCGTCTGCCGACCGAGCAGGCACGGCCTTGTCGGCCAGCTGCGGGCGGGGATCGCTCAAAGTCATCGCATGTTCGGCAGCCACGTCGCGCCGCTTGCGCCGCCCAATCGGCATTCCGCAGTGGAACTTCCATAATGCTTCCACTGCGGAAAGCGAATTGTGATCGCCAGGCCCGTTGTCAACAAAATCTTTTAAATAAGCCCTCAATCGAACAGGATCATCAAGCAGGCTCTGCAGTGTCAACCTTCTGGGTTCACGCTGAAGCCAACGGCAGAAGCGGCGCAAATCGGACGTCTGCTGAGCAACGGCTTTCTTGGGCAGGACCTCGGAAAAGCTCTGAAGCAGGGCTACGTCTTCCTCAGACAGGGGCCGCCTGCCGTCCTCGAAACTCAGAAATGCCTGCAATGCAGAAGGAAAAATCCTGGGGCAACTCTTCGCATACTCCTTCGCAACGGTATTCAATCGAGCACGATCATCAAGCAGGCCCTGCAGCGTCATATTTCTGGGCGGAAGCTGAAGCCAACGGCAGAAGCCGCGCAACGCCCACATGTAGTTGTTAATGGTTTTGCGCGGATATGGCAGCGCTGCCCGGAGGCGGACAAGGAGGGCCTCATCTTCGGCGGATACCGCGGGAGCGCTGATGACAAAATCCATGCGAAGCTCTGAACTCACCACCTGCGACACCGAACCGTAGGAGGATTCTTTGCCACGACTTACCCCGAGCGCCTTGGCAATCCCTGATCCCATGCGCGACAATAGTCCACGCTTTTTGCAATCGTTGATCTGGATTGCGGGCCGCCTCTCGAGCGGCGAAGTGTCGCGCGAGCTGCCGGAATGCCCGTCAGAGCTCAACTCCTCTGCTCCAACGAGGTGAGCACCAGGAAGGTCCACGCTGTGGCGAGCGCTGCTGAACCAACTCGCCTCCCGGTCCGATTGGGGCATCCGCATCGATCCTCCGACATCAGCGCACTGGAATCTTCCGCGCGCCTCTGCGGAATGAGGATCACGCGACCTACCGGCACCCTCATCGGAGGAGCCGAGAGCCAACCCGCCCAGATGCTGATCAAGGCTCGCTTGTTCTGCAGTCATGTCGCCCGAATCGTGCATTGCCCACCGCCGCTCTTCAAAGGCAGGGTACCGAAAGAAGTCGTTATACGCAGGGTCCACACTGCTCTCCCTCGATCAAATAGATGCTCTATCGTCTCCAGAACCAAGCTAGGATTCACCTCGAGACCACGCACATCAGGTCAGCGCCCGTAACTGGCCCCTGGCCGCCTAATGCTCGAGTACGAAATTGCCCGCCGCTTTGGTATGCAAGGCGTTGAGGCGGATGTGAACGCCAAATTGGGCGCGACCCCTCTCCTCCTCTACGTGAGAAATACACGTTCACTATGTCCAGCACAAATAGATGTTCACTATGAAGCAGTGCATGATGCTTATGGGCGAGCTATCCCTAAATTTGGTGATGGCGTGGCCGGTCAGGCGGCGGGGGTTATGGGCTGACGGTCAGTCGGTTTGGCGATCACCTCGATCCCATCGTTGAATGTCACACCGAGAACGAGTTTTGGCAACTGGTGTGGCCATCGAGACGACGCCAGCTTTTCTGCGCGGCCTCAAGCAGTTTGAAGACCATCGCGAGCGCCGTCCTGTTGGACAGGCAGCCCTTCGATCGAATTGTGCGGTGGCGCACGGTAGCGAAGGTGCTCTCAATGGGATTGGTAACCGGTATGAGATATCTCGGTGCCAACGTTCCGCTGCGGCATTCTACATCGTAGCGTATGGTGCGACCATCGGGACAGAGCCACCGGGAGCACGGAGGTGCGGGCAGGCCGATAGACACGACGAGCCGAGAGCTCGAGTTAGTAGCTGGTCGCCTCTGCGACTCGCCCGGTTGCGCCGAGAGCGCGAATCCGTAGTTGTTGGGTCGCCCGCAGCTCCCGTCGTCATGTGCCTGGCAGGAGGTGCGAGGGAATGTCCTGAACGATGTTGAATAGGAGGAGCGGCGTTGCTTGCCTTGAGCTGTTAGGCTCGGGGTGTCGAATCCACGAAAGGAAAGCAACGCCATGAAGAAGGTTATCACGAAAGATGCCAGTGACGCGACGGCGATGGTGGAGTCGGCCTGGGAAACAGTTGGGGAAAGCTTTGAGCGATTTTGCCTGACGGCGGGCATTGCCACGCTGGCTGGGATGATGGAGGAGGACATCGAGCGCCTCTGTGGGACCGTGCCATGTGCGGTCGGAACAGAAGGACGGCCATCGCGGGGCGGACGACTGGTCGGTTGGGCTTCCACGGCGGAATGATCGAGGTTGAGCGGCCTCGCGTGCGCCGACGGGGCGGTGGCGAGATGAGCTTGCCGAGCTGGGATGCCGCGCGGACGGAGGATTGGCTCGGCAAACGGGCGATGAACCTGATGCTGCTGAACGTCTCGATGCGCCGGTTCGGCCGCGCGGTTCGGTTGCCGGAGCGCGACGTCCCCGCGCAGTCAGGCGACAGCCGTTCCAAGTCGGCGGTGTCGCGCCGGTTCGTCGATTTGTCGGCGGGAATGTTTTGTGTAAGAGGCCTCTGTGAAGGTTGAATTGCAGTCGTTTCTTGCATCAGGCGGACATTGTCGTCGATCCCATGGTGGCTAACAGTGGCCGGGCAGCAAGCTCTGTCAAGGCCGTAGCCGCCGCAGGCGGGGGCCGCAGGCCCGCCTGTGTGTCGGACATGTCCGACAGCTTGGGGGTGAAAGTCCCCTGTAACCTGATGGAGGTGAAGCACTAGCGGAAGCGCAAGGGCGGAACCGCGAGGTACCGTCCGAAGGAAGCGTGGAGCAAAGTCGCGACCCGACGAACAGAAATCGGATATGAGGCAGCACTGGTCGGACGAGCGGGCAGGCATTCGCGAAGTCCATCTCCATCAATGGCCAGAGTTGTAAATCCAGCGGGTGTGCGATGAAGGCTGTCGGACTTACTCCGAGAGATCTGCATCGTGTCCTTCGGGACTGAGGACGCCGCAAGGTGTCCTGACCGCGATGCAGAAGTCAGCAGAGGGCGTAATAGGTCGGCTCGCCGGCTGAAGGCCCGAACGGTCCCCGATGAGGGGTTGAAGGAAAGGGCAAGTAGATCGGACGTCTCATGACCGCATCGCGACCGCCATACCAACTGGAGTTGGACTTGCCGATGCCTGCGCGGGGTGAAGCCCCGGAGGGTGTCCGGAACGATGTGTAAGTAGGTTTCTGTGAGTTTACCTTTGAGGGGAGACTCACATGCCGACTGATTCGACGATCACTCCTGAACTGCTGGACCAGCTTCTGGCGAACTACAGCAAGCCCGAAGACCTGACGGGCGAGAACGGGTTGTTCAAACAGCTTAAGAAAGCCTTGATCGAGCGAGCGCTTGGGGCCGAACTGACCGAGCATCTGGGCTACGAGAAGGGTGATCCTGGCGGCCGGGGCACTGGCAACAATCGCAACGGGACGAGTTCGAAGACGATCCTGACCGAGGCGGCGAGATCGAGATTGCCGTGCCGCGCGATCGCGCCGGTAGCTTCGAGCCGCAGCTGATCGCCAAAGGCCAGACCCGGTTCGATGGCTTCGACGACAAAATCCTGAGCCTGTACGCCCCGCGGCATGACAGTGCGGGAGATCCAGGGCCACCTGGCCGAGCTGTACGGTGCCGAGGTCTCACCCGACCTGATCAGCCGGGTGACCGACGCGGTCCTCGAGGAGGTCCGGGAATGGCAGAGCCGGCCGCTCGATGCCGTGTACCCGATCGTGTTTTTCGACGCGCTGCGGGTCAAAATCCGCGACGAGGGACTGGTCAAGAAGGCCGTCTATGTCGCGCTCGCCTACAACAGCGGCGGCGAGAAGGACGTGCTCGGGCTCTGGATCGAGCAGACCGAAGGCGCCAAGTTCTGGCTGCGGGTCGTCAACGAGCTCAAAACGCGCGGCGTCAACGACATCCTGATCGCGGTGGTCGATGGGCTCAAGGGCTTTCCCGAGGCGATCGCCTCGGTCTATCCGCAGACCGTGGTGCAGACCTGCATCGTGGGGTCGTTGAAGAAGCCCGTATCTTCGATTGACTCGCGTTCTTGCAAGATGACAGTCGCGCCGTTGGGAGGCCTCAGGTCGAGGCGATCCTTAAACGGCCGATCGTTAGCGTGAGGAGCGAACACGAGCAAAATGGCTAAAGCGGCTGCGGCCAACCGCTTCAGATTGATAGCAGCGGCGGTCAGGAAAGCCTGGATACGCATGTTGTCTCTGCCACGGCGTATGGCGCGACGGAGACCGTGCCAAGTCTTGGCTTCGCCATGGACGCCCTCGACCCGCCAACGATGACGCCGATAGAGATGGCGTTCATGCTCCCCCCATCTGAGCCTCTTGCGCCGCGCTCTCAGTAACGACGGGTGGTTGACATTGAACACGACCACACGAGCGTGGCGGGAGGGGCTCACGCAATGCGGCCGCAGGGGACAGGCCGAACAGTCTTTGCCACTCGCATGGAAGTGTTGGAAAGAGTCCCGTTGCAGCTTGCCTTTGGGCCGCAGGATCTTGCCGGTTGGACAGCGCACCAGGTTGTGCTTGGCATCGAGCCTAAAGCGCCGCGTCGGTATGACCTTGCCAGGTTGCCGTTCGGCCTTGGCTGGTACAACGGCATCGATCTGGCGGTCCTCCAACGCCCGAAAAACCTTAGCATAGGCGTAGCCTGCATCCATGGTCGCCGTCTTAATAGCGACACCGGTTGTCAAGGCGATGGCATCGAGCTGAGCTTCTAGGGCCATGCCTTCGTTCTGTTCGCCGGTCGTCACCTCGACGTCGACAACGACGCCCTTCAGATCATCGACAGCCGTATGTTGTTTATAGGAGGGTTCGAGATGACGGTTACGACCGTTCGTCGCCATAGTCGCATCGGGGTCGGTCGTGCAGATCTTTTTGTATTTGCCGCTCTGACGGTCTTCCCATCCGAACTCGGATGGATTCGCCGCCTCTACGTCGGCAACATGGCGTACGGCCAAAGCGTCCCAGCTCACATTCGCACGGATCAGCGATGCATCGATATGGATGATCTCGCCGGCCACAATCTTGGCTGCTATGCACGCCTTCACGGTGCGTTTGAAGATGTTGCGAAAGCGCTCGGCACCCCAGCGCTGGCGAATGCGCGTCAGCGACGAGTGGTCGGGTAGCACCTCGTGCAAACCGTAGCCGACGAACCAACGGATCGCGAGATTGACCTGCGCCTCGCGTAGCAGCCGTCGGTCATGGATGATTCCCAGCAGAAAGCCGGCAACCATGAGCCGAACAGCCACTTCGGGGTCGATCCCCGGGCGTCCGGTATCTGTGCAGTAGAGATCGGTGACCTCGTCACGCAGCCACGAGAGGTCCAACACGCGATCGACACGAGCGAGGATGTGGTCGTCTGGAACGAGCTGTCGCAACGAACCAGTGATGAACAGCTCCAGCTGATCGCGCTCTTTCCGGCCTAGCATCCTGCCCACCTCGCGAATCAAAGAGAACCGGCGGGACCAGTGAATCAACGTCTGCAGACTTCTTCAACAACCCCATCGTGCACCTGATCCGCAATAGCCTGGCGTTTGTAGCCTGGAAGGATCGCAAGGCGATCCTGCCTGCCATCAAGGCAATCTACCGGGCCGAGAATGCCGACATGGCGCTGGTCCGGCTCGAGGAGTTCGAGGACGAATGGGGCAAGCGCTATCCGGCGATCGGCCAGGCCTGGCGCCGCGCCTGGGAACACGTCGTGCCGTTCTTCGCGTTAGCTCCTGGCGTCCGCAAGATGATCTACACGACGGATGAGATGGACAAGCGATTTCTTCATGGCCGAAGCAACGATTGCGGAGATCGCCGTACGTCCATTCTTTTGTTCGGTCGCGCTGCGGGCCATTCTTCCGTCCCGGCCACCGATCTCGCAGCCGCCGCGCGCAGGGGCGGTCAAGGCTGGCCGCATTTGCGGCCACCGTATGGCTTGGCCTTGACCGGCCCGAGCACGACGGCACGCTGGCGTGGAACGGGACTGCGTTCCTGGCCTGGCTAGACCTTGCCGTCAGCCGCGGTTATGGTTGTCAGGCGCGGGCGACCTCGTGGCGAAGCGTGGCGCATCGGCTGCAAGCGCCACCAGGCTGCCCTATTTTGTCCTGCCGAGCTGAGGCGCCCGCGCGCCGGTTTTTGGCCGCCGTGGTTTCCATTGCGTCACCAAGCGCTCGTAGCTTTGCTCTGCCCGGGCGGCAATCAACATCTCGCGGTCGCGCAGCGCCTTGATGTTGTAGGCATAGGCTGGCCCGCGCCGGCTGCCTTTCTGTTGTGGATGCCCGGCTTGAAGCTGCATCGCGCGGGTCTTGTTGGCGACCAGCGATGGGCCCGCCCACAGGTAATCCTCGCCCTTCGTATGCCAGCAGAGCACCGTGAGCTTGCGAGCCACGGCGACCGCGGCAATCTGATGGCCGCGTCGGGCGCGGATGCGAACGAAAAACGCATGCAGTGGACCGGGCGCCTTTGCCGCGGCCCAAGCCGCCTCAACCAGCATGGCACGCGCATGACTGCGGCCGATCTTGCTGATGCGGCCGTGGTGGGCGGCTCCCAGCCCGGACTGCCGCACCCGCGGATTCAGCCCGAAATAGCTCACCAGCTTCTGCGGGCTGTTGAACCGGCTGATGTCGCCGATCGCCGCCACGATGCCGGCGGCGACCGCCAGATTCACGCCGGTGATCGTCATCAATCGGTTGACCGCGGAATCGTCGATGGCGTCCTGCGCGATCTCGCGGTCGAGCAGGGCCAGGTCTTCCGCCAGCCGGTCAAGCTCACGGACGTGCCGATCGATCGCCGCGCGCTCATCGTCTGGCAGCTGTTGAGCGGCCAACCACGCCCGGCCGCGAGCGTTGAACAAATCGGCGTGCGGGCACTTCGGGAGCAGGTGCGCGTGCAGGATCGAATGCACCTCGTTCTTGAGCCGCGTACGGTGCCGCACGACCTGGTAGCGCCGCGCCACCAGCCTACGCTTGCGTTCAGTCTCCGCATCAGGTGTCCAGATCTGCGGCAGGTACCCGGCCGCCTGCAGACTGGCGAGCGTGCCGGCATCGATCTTGTCGGTCTTGACGTGAGCCTGGGCGATCGCCTTCACCTGCAGCGGATTGGCGATAATCACCCGTGCCACGAACGGCGCCAGCACTCGCGAGGCCGCCATGCTGTTGGCGGTCGCTTCGACCACCACCTCATCACTGGCCAGCAGGGTCTTGCCAAATCCCTCCAACGCAGTCCGCGTCATATCAATGCGGCCCGCATGTCGGAGCCTGCCGTCTTCCCAAAACACCACCTCCCCGAAGGTTCGGTGGACATCAATGCCAATTACCCGTCGCATTCGCACCTCCTCCTGCCAGATACATGACGGGAGCTGTCGGGCGACACGACAACTACGGATTCGCGCTCTCGGCGCAACCGGGCGAGTCGCAGAGGCGGCCAGCTACTAACTCGAGCTCTCGGCTCATCGTGTGTATCGGCCTGCCCGCACATCGTGCTCCCGGTGCCTCTGTCCCGATGGTCGCACCATACGCTACGATGTAGAATACCGCAGCGGAACGTTGGCACCGAGACATCTCATACCGGTTACCAATGCGGTTGAGGCGCTGCACCGAAGCTTGCGCAAGATCATCAAGACCCGCGGCAGCTTCCCGACCGACGAGGCGGCACTCAAGCTCTTGTATCTCGCCATCAAGAACGCCGGCGTTCATTGGCGGCGGCCGGTCGAATGGACCGCCGCCATGGGGCAGTTCGCCATCCACTTCGGTGCGCGGTTTCCAGGAACCGCCCGCTGATGAGCACAATCGACATCACGGCGCCGACGATGATCGCTTGGTCCGAACCTTCGCCGTCAAGCCCCGCGCCTGCGGCGCGCCGCTGCGCGGCTTCGGGGCTTGACCGCTCGGTCCGGCCAAGCAAAGTGGTCGGCCATGCCGTCGATGCCACCAGTCAATATCTCAAATACCAACTTCAACCTTCACAGAAATCGCTACACAAAATTTCGGACATTCCCGATCCCGGTTTCCTGACCATTTGCCATCACACCTTGAGTGCCCTTCCGATAGGAATGAGCGCGAGCGCGGCGGCTGTCGCCCCTCAGTCAGGCAGCAGCCGGCGCGCTCGCGCGGTCTCGGTAAGCTTCTCCTTTGCTCAGCATGGCCCAGAGGATGCGGGCGGTCTTGGCGGCGAAGGCCACCATGGCGACCTTGTAAGGCCGCCGCGCCAAAAGATCGCGCAGCCACGGATCGGTAACACCACGCCTCTTCTGTTGCCGCAGATGCGAGCTGGCTCCGCTGATCAGCAGCGCTCGCAACACGCGGTCTCCCTGTTTGGATATTCGTCCTGAGCGATGCTTGCCGCCAGTACCGTGGTCCTTGCCGGTGAGCCCGATCCAGGCCGCGAAGTCCCGACCGGACCGAAACACCTTCGCATCGGGCACTTTGGCCAACACTGTGCTGGCGATGATCGGACCGACACCTGGGACTTCCATCAGCCGGCGCGCGTCCCGATCGCACCGGGCCGCCTTCGCGATCTGCCGTTCAAGCACGCGCTCATCGGCATCGAGCGCCTGCCAGTGTCGGGCCAGCATCAACAGAGCACACCGCATCATCTCCGGGATCTGTTCGCTCGGCTCCTCGAGCTTGGCCATCAGCTCGCTCAGTCCCTGATGTCCTTGCGCGGCCACGATCCCGAGTTCGCCCAGCGCTGCCCGCAAGGCGTTTGCCACCATCGTCCGCTGGCGTACCAGCAAGGCGTGTGCCATGAACCGCCAGCGTGGCCTGTTGCTCAATGCTCTTCGCCGGAACAAAGCGCATCGTCGGCCGGCTCACTGCCTCGCAGACACCTTCCGCATCCCGCCCGTCGTTCTTGTTGCGCTTGATGTAGGGCTTCACATAGGCCGGCGGCATCAGTCGCACCTCATGGCCATAGCGCCTGATCACGCGGGCCCAATGATGCGCGCTCCCGCAAGCCTCCATGCCAACCAGGCACGGCGCGAACCCCGCAAAGAACTTCTCCACGGCTGCCCGCTTGAGCTGCCGCCTCACCGCAACTGTTCCCGATGCATCAATCCCGTGAACCTGAAACACGTTCTTGGCCAAATCCAACCCAATCGTGCTAATCTTCGTCATGGACGGTCCCCTTTGTCTGGTTCGACTCACATCGCCAGTCTGGCACATCGATGCCGTTCGGGGGCCGTCCGCCCCATCATTGCAGGGCACCCGATGCGCCGTTGAACCGTTTCTCGCCGCGAGGCGGCTGCTCTTCAGAGAATTCAACACCAGACCCGTTCTCATCTCTTCTTGATCGCTACAGACGGCATCTATCGGATGTGCGTGGATTTACCAACGCGACCCTTAGGCTTACTCAGTCAGAAGTCGCGGGCGCATTTGAGGGTGAATCAGCTACCCAGAGGCCTCAGGCAAGAGGATTTTAAAATGGGTAGCCGAAGCAAAGATGGAAGTGAAGCGCGATTTGCGGCTTATGTGGACGGGCTGGTGAGCGCATCGGGCATGCGGATCGGCGAAGCCGCTACGCCATTACTGTGTTGGCCTGATGTTGCCTGGTGAGCGCAAGAGCGTAGAGCCGATGGCGGCGATCACATCTCCGGAGCGCACAGCAGCTCAGCATAAATCGCTGTTTCATTTCGTGGGCATGGGCGGATGCTCGGACCAGAAGGTCTTGGCCAAGGTCCGGGAGATGGTGCAGCCGAAGATGGAGCGGCACGGCCCGATTGAAGCTTGGATCATCGATGACACTGGCTTTCCCAAGAAGGGGCGGCATTCAGTCGGGGTGGCGCGTCAATATTGCGGGCAACTTGGCAAGCAAGACAATTGCCAAGTGGCGGTTTCGCTGTCGGTTGCCAATCACCATGCGAGCTTGCCAATCGCCTATCGTTTGTACTTGCCCCAGAGCTGGGCCGAGGAGAGGAACGTCGAGAGAAGGCCGGTGTGCCCAAGGATGTTATCTTTTAAGACCAAGCCCGAGATCGCGCTGGAGCAAATCCGATCGGCCTGTGAAGCAGACATTGAGCGTGGCGTGGTACTATGTATGCCGGATATGGCGCGGATACGACGCTGCGTAAGGAAGTGACGGCGTTGCAATTGCGCTATGTTGCGGGCATGTTGCTGAACAAGTCCGCGTGGCCGCCCGGCATGGGACCGCTGCCGCCTAAGAAATGGTCGGGCAATGGGCGGCCGACGAAATTGATGCGCCGGGACGGCAAGTCATAAGCCTTGCTCGGTCAAGGAACTTGCTCTCGGTCTACCGAAACAAGCTTGGCGGAATGTCAATTGGCGGGAAGGCAGCGCTGACTCCTTGACGTCGCGCTTTGCGCGGCTCCGGGTCCGCCCCGCTCATCGCGATTACTGGCTAAGCGAGCCGCATGCCGAAGAATGGCTGTTGATCGAATGGCCTGATGACGAATCGGAGCCGACGAAATACTGGCTCTCGACGCTGCCTGGAAACATCTCCTTCCGCGCCCTGGTCGATTTGGCCAAGCTCAGATGGCGCATCGAACGCGACGATCAAGAGCTCAAGCAGGAGGTCGGCCTCGGGCATTATGAAGGGCGCGGTTGGCGCGGCTTCCATCACCACGCCACGTTTATGCATCGCCGCCTACGGATTTCTGATCTCCGAAACGGAGACGATTCCCCCCCTCACGACCTCGTCGGCCCGCGTTCGTCAAAGAATTTGCGCTTCCAAAATTCAAAAGCCTCGTGGCGCTCCCCATCAGAACCGAGCGTCACATGCCGAATTCGATCGCTACAATGCGGCGGCGCCTCGCGAGCACATCGGTTAGGCGTCTACGAAGATGTCCGTGTTGCGCAATCCAAATCGAGGGCCATGCGCCATCATGATTGTGACGCAGTAAGACTACTACCCGCTTTTCTTGGAACGTGAGTCGTGATTCAAGGTCGGGATGATACCCGAAGCAAGAGAAGTCCACCTTTCGAGGAAAGATCGCAAGGTGCTTGAGGCGTGTTGTCGCTCACCGATAACATTGCAGCGCGATTTGAAGCGGGCGCGGATAGTCCCGTTGGCGGCGGACG
The DNA here is from genome assembly GCF_029714305.1 of Bradyrhizobium sp. CB3481. Classification (NCBI taxonomy): domain Bacteria; kingdom Pseudomonadati; phylum Pseudomonadota; class Alphaproteobacteria; order Hyphomicrobiales; family Nitrobacteraceae; genus Bradyrhizobium; species Bradyrhizobium sp. CB3481. The sequence continues at coordinate 5,813,841 of NZ_CP121647.1, read as the reverse complement.
GGCGCAGCACCCGGTCGATCGCCAAGGAAGTTGGGGTCCAGCCGCGGATTGTCAGCCTTTGGCGGCATCGCTATGCCGACCAAGGCCTTGAAGGGCTGCAAGACAAGCCGCGGCCCGGCAAGCAGCCTATCTATACGAAGACGACCGACAAGCGGATTCTGAAGCTGCTGGATAAGCCGCCCCCGCAAGGATTTGCGCGCTGGACCGGCCCTCTGCTGGCCGAAGCGCTCGGCGATGTTGACGTCCAATATGTCTGGCGGTTCCTGCGCAGCCACAAGATTGACCTCGCGGCTCGCAGGTCCTGGTGTGAGAGCAATGACCCGAACTTTACGGCCAAAGCCGCCGATGTCGTTGGCCTTTACGTCGCCCCGCCGGCGAAGCTATTGTGCTCTGCGTGGACGAGAAGCCCTCGATCCAGGCTTTGGAGCGAGCGCAGGGCTATCTGAAGGTGCCCAATGGCCGCGCCTTGACCGGCCAGAGCCACGATTACAAGCGGCATGGCACCACAACATTGTTTGCCGCGCTCGAAGTCGCCACCGGAAAGATCATCGCTACGCATTCCAAACGCCGTCGCCGTGTCGAGTTTCTCGATTTCATGAACAGCCTCACCGCGGCCTTTCCGGGCCGAAAGCTTCACGCCATCCTCGACAACCTCAACACCCACAAGAAGAATGAGAACTGGCTCAAGGCCCACCCCAACGTGCAATTCCATTTCACGCCGACAAGTGCGTCCTGGCTCAACCAGGTCGAGGTATGGTTCTCAATCTTGCAGGGGCAATCGCTCAGCGGCACCTCCTTCACAAGCCTCAAGCAGCTTCAGGAACACATCGATGCCTACGTCAACGCCTACAACGACAAAGCCGAGCCCTTCGTCTGGACCAAGCAAAAGGTCCGTCAACGCCGTTTCAAAGGCCGCCGTATCACTCAGCTCTGATTCCGGGTACTAGCTAAGCTAGTCCGTGAAGATTGGCGCGTGCTCGTCCAACCCGTCACCTTCGACCGATCCCAATTCCATTAATCCCCGCGTAGTCGGGCATCCGCTGGGCGGGGAGCCGGAACGGAAGTTCTTTATCGTCAAGTCGAGGAACGCCGTGAGGCGCTTCCACAAAGCCCCGGAGCTCAGGGGCTTTTGAAGAGCGCTCAGATATTCGCTCGCATAGCGCTCGTAGGCACAGAGAAACAGCGCTTCCGGTGCGTCCTTGGGGATTGGCCTCAAGCTTGAAGGCTCGCTAAGCGCGAGCGCGGAGGCTGTGGTTCACCGGGAGATTCGGGATGGCGCGCGTTCGGCGCCGGTTGGTCTATCTGCTAGCTGGAGGGAAGATGATGAAAATCCTGCGCTGG